>NZ_JBXAFB010000001.1:49536-649218 GCF_058792595.1 Cytobacillus sp. MT66 | reverse complement strand
TTCCCATCCCGAACACGGCAGTTAAGCTTCTCAGCGCCGATGGTAGTTAGGGGCTGTCCCCTTGTGAGAGTAGGACGTTGCCAAGCAATTAAGGAAACCCACGTAAAATTACGTGGGTTTTTGTTTTTGCTGCTAAATATTTTAGAAGGAACAGAACATCATGCAAACTGATATTTATCCTAAAGTAGTCAGGTTTTATTTTTTAATCGTCTATTAATGTCAGCTGCGAAGTTAGTACACTATAATGGCTCTAAAATGGAAATCAGCGCTGACCTTGCTATAGGTAAGCGCCCGATTGTGGAAGTTTGTTCTTCAAATAAAGTACCCGTTAGTGCAATAAGTTTCTTTAAAAATCGCTAAAAGTGTTTCCATCATTCTCTATAGACTTGCAGTTTTAAATTTCACTCCCCTGTATTCTTTTTCTACAAACATCTTTCTTAATGCAATTTGACGGTTACCTATGTCTAAAAGACTGATTGTACCAACTACTTTATTGTTGTAAATAGCCACCCAAAAGTTACCATTACCAGTTTGATAAAACTCTTCTATGGTAAACAAATCAGGCTGGTCCTCCTTGGTTATCTGAATATTGTATTCTTGTTGTTGAATATGAAGAATTAAATCTACGACTTGATCTTGGTACTCACTAGAGTATTCTTTTACAATGGGAATGTTGTCCATAAAACTGCACCGCCTATAATATAATTTCACTTTACTATTTTCAGTATAATACAACCTTTTGATGAATTCTCGTTCCTTCACTAACCTGCTTCGTTAGTATAACAAGAAAAAAGACCGCCGTAGCGATCACTTCTATAGCTCTTGCACCCGTTAGTTAAAAAAGAGCTGGCTCAACTAGAAGTTAGAACCCACTCTATTTTTGCTTCTTTTTGTATATCAAAGGATAAATTGAACCTTTAAACGTTTGTGTTTATTTCAATTAATGTACCATTGGGGTCTCTAAAATGGGCTACACGTATTCCCCAGTCTCTTCTGTTATGGGGTTCGGAAATAAATTGTACCTTCGATTTCAAAGAATGAAAGATTTCATCTACATCATCAACTGCGAAAATTAAAACCACTTCGTTTAATGGTGTATTTATATTGGCATCATTCGATTCATTTATATGTTCAAGCATCTGTTTTTTATCAAATATAGCAAGTTGTGTGTTTCCTACTTGGAATTGGGCATAATTAGAATTTTCATCTCCCCAAGTACACTCAAAAGAAAGATTATCTTTATAAAAATGGTAACATTCTTTATAATTATTTACCAAAATTCTTGTATGTGTTAATTTCATTTTGTCACTCCTTAAGGTTTATTTTTGCTCTTATTATATATTGTTGTTGCGAATACTTAAAACATTAACACAAATGTCGATTTCTTGTTAACTATCCTGCACGTTAGTGGAACAAGCAAAAAAAGCTGCCGAAGAAGCAACAGTTGTTTTACTCTAGCACCCGTTAGCTTAAGTACATTCTTTCACAAAGTATTTTTTAAATGAAAAGCTTTGCTGCGCAGAAAACTCCAATAACATCAATATTAATCCTCTGTTTAAATAATAAAAAAGCCAAGAGAAAGTCCTCTTAGCTTTTACAGTGTGTGTTATTTTCTACCAATTGAAAGAGCAATCGAACCATCAGCAGGGCTATAAGTTGCAGTTACGTTTCTTCCGTTAGCAGTAAATTGGTCTGGAATGTCATCACTATTGAAGTAATTCCATACTCGGTTAGCATCCGCACCAAAGTAGAGTTTGAATAATTCTTTGGCTACGACTGGAATACGTTCTGAATATTGAAGATCAGGGGCAGTCCAGAAATAGAATTTAAGAATGACTTCGTATGAACCACTATCAGATACATTAATCGCACCTGGGTAAGATGGAATAGAATAACGAGTACCGCCATTCGTAAATCCAAGCTCATTTTGAAGTGTTGTTAAATTTGTTAAGTGATTAGGACTCCAAGATGATTTTAGCACCGGTGCAACCCAACCATCAGGATATACTTTTCCAACTGATTCCGTTTGTGATTGTCCTTCCAAAAGTGCTAACTTCGCTTTTGAAGGAGTTTCATATTTCACTGCATTGGACTTTTTTACAAAAAGACCGCCGCCAAGACCGTAATAGCCACCGTCCTGTCCTTTATAGCTATAAACTCGATATTCATCGCCTTTTTTTAATGTTCTGTCTGCCCTTTCAAAAGTGTTGTCTTTAGCTTGATATATTGGTGTCGCGCTTAAAACTGTTATTTTACCAATTTGACCTGCTTTTAATTCAGTCTTCCCCCACATTACCTTTTGAGTGGCAGCAGAAACTGATCCTACTGACCATACCGATAATAGTAAAGCAGGGACAATTATTACTGAAATTAGGAATTTACTTTTCATGTAATGACCTCCGTTGTTTTTTAATACAGAATTTATATCGGAGAAAATTAGGATATTTTTACTAGATATCTACTACGCAATATATGATTTATTCCACAATCTGGCTCGATTGTTGAACAAAAGTAATACATCGAACTTCAACTAAACTGCCTTTTAGTTAAAGTATTCATCAAAAAAGGCCTTAACCCTATGGATCAACGCCTCTTTAGCTTAGGTGCAATTGTATGTATACTTATTAAGTATTATGTTACCTTTGTTAGAACATTAGTATTACATCATGACAGCAGCAATATATAAAGGAAATATGAAGCTGGAATCAGGGTAATGAAAGAGCCTATTTTCTGGTTTTTAGATTGAATAGTAAAATAAACCATTACCCAAATAAACAACCAAATAAAGATTGTAAAGTCATTGGTAGAGCCTAGTTATTGAGTAGAACCTTCCCCAATTCCACTAAGCCGGAGTACATTACTTTACAATTTTATTATTTTGTTCCCATTCTTCTAAGGTTATCATATTAAATTCTTCTTCAAAATCTATCCTTAAAGGAGCGATTAATTCAATGCTATTGCCATCAGGGTCTTTGAAATAGATAGCGGCATGAGCATGTGGGTTATTAGGTAATACTAATGGTTGTTTTTCAGGAGGGAATCCGAAATTAGTTGAGACAATAATTCCTCTTTTCTCCAACCACTCTTTGATATGTTTCATATCTTCGCTATCAATTTGTAACGCTACATGTCTTAATGAAGGATGGTAAGGAGTATGAACTTTATCTGTCTCCCACAATCCTAACCAGCTTCTTCCTTTCTCAATCCAAAAAAATGCTAACTTTTCTTGTTTATATGCAATTTCCAAGTCTAATTTATTATAAAACTCAATAGATCGTTCAAGATTACTTACAGGTAAATGTGCTTCGTATAATCCTTTTATCAAAAAGAACTCTCCTTTATATTTAGTTTCATTTATATATTAAATGTTATGTGAATCTTATTAAAGTAAACTGCCCGGTAGTTGAACAATTTAATTATTGAGTTGGTACATTTGCTTTAAAATACTGTTCGTTGATTTCGTATATAATCGACTTTTTATCTGCAACATTTTTATATAACTTTGTACCAGGTGTTAATGAATTTGAATCAAAGTTCTCTTCATTCAGATTAGGATTTGTATCACTGTCTACAATATTTCGTTTAACTTCTCCAATAAATTCTCCGACAATTTCTTTTTCAACCTCTTCATTTGTTAATTGGTAAGATTGATTATGTACTTTAACAAACTCATAAGCCCAAGAAGCTTCCGAAGTAGTTATTGCTTCAGGATTTTCAGAAGTTGATTCATTGTTACAAGCAACTAATAGCATTAAAGAAAGCAACGCAATAATATTTTTCAAAGTTACCACCTCTTTATAATTTGTCGTTAATAATGCTACAAAGGTTACTCATTTTAGATAAACCATCTTTATCGTTTGACAAAGGCTAAATTTGCCATTATTATCAACTCAAACTTTCTTTTGGGGAGAGGTAAAGATGAAAATTTATGTTGATGCAGATGCTTGTCCGGTAAAAGATATCATTATCTCTGAAGGTACAAATGCTGAAATTCCTGTTATCCTAGTTACTAGCTTTTCTCATTTTTCTAATGCAGAACAACCACCAGGAGTGGAAACCATTTATGTTGATTCTGGAGCAGATGCTGCTGATTATCGGATTATGAAGTTAGCAGAAAAAGGGGATATCATCGTTACGCAAGATTATGGTCTTGCTTCGCTAGGTTTAGCAAAAGGGTGTGTGGTCCTTCACCAAAATGGGTATAGCTATACAAATGAAAACATTGATCAATTATTACAATCACGTTATTTGAGTGCGATGGCTCGAAAAAGCGGAAAGCGAACAAAGGGGCCAAAACCATTTACATCAGAAGATAGGGAGAAATTTAAGGAGCATTTTAAAAGAGCGATTTCACATTAAAAAAAGACCGTTTATTTTTAAGAAAAACTGAAAAATATTAGGCTAATCTGCTGCAGCAAATGAAAAAAGCGAACTCCTTAAAAGGGGAGCTCGCACACGTTGTGTAATTAAATAAATTGTATTTGTTTTAGCATTCGTTATATTTCGGATAAGTGTCATTAATTTTTGCTCGTATTTTCAACATCCGCTTTTTTTGTCCCTTTACTTATATAAGGTTTTGCACTCTTTTTTCTGTTTGCACTAGCTTGCCACCGACTCCAACCCTTCTTGTCTGTTCCTCTTCCTGTTCCACCTTTTCCTTTAGCTTTACTCATAAAGTCACCTCATTATTATTCTAGGTTGAGTTACCTATCTGGTTAGTTGTAGTTATTTTACTTTAATATATTGAAAATAAATAGCACATTACCCCAATGGATTGGAAGACTTAAAGCAAAAGAATTACAAAATTAATATCATTGATGTAGGATAATGTCTAAAAATCTTAAATTAATTACTGGTTCAAGTTAGTGCAAAAAAGCTCTCCCAATTTTTGAAGCATACAGGATTGAGGAAGGAAGAGAGGAAATCAACGCCCGCACAGACAAAAATAAAAGGGAGCCAGAACGTTAGTCGAAACAAACTTTCTCGCTCCCTTTATCTTATATATTCTCCTGCTTTAAGCTCTCAATGATATTTTCATTCTTAATCTTCGATATCGAATACAGCATCGCAGCACCAACAATCAAGAAAATCACGATAATAACAAAAAGAATGTTCATCCATGGAAGACTAAATTCATATTCGAAGGTGTAGCCCGTGGAGCGATGAATGCCGAACATAACAAGGATACTGATGGGCAAACCGTAGGCAAGAGCCTTCACCCCGTAAAAAATACTTTCATAATGAATCATTTTATTAAAGCCTTTCGGGGTCATGCCAACGGAACGCAGCATCGCAAATTCACGTTTTCGCAGTAAAATGCTTGTTGAAATCGTATTAAAGATATTTGCTATCGAGATTAAAGAAATGAGGGTGATAAACCCATAGGTGAAGACAGACATTAGCAAAATCATCTGTTCCTCCTGTTGTCTCTGCTGGTAGACATTGTACACATGAATATTCGTGTCTTTTCGGTCTTCAATTGCTGCTTGAGTAGCCATTGGATCGGTACTGTTTAGATAGACAAAAGAGCTTACTGACTCTGGATCAATTGCCATTTGGTCCATGGTGGTTTCGGGAACGATAATATTAATGCCTCCAAGAGAAGCAGTTTGAACGCCTATTGGAACTTGGTCAGTAAGAGCGCCGATTTCAACTTCACTTACCAATTCCCGCTGTGGCTGCTCCGTCTCCATATCCCCGTTAGCCATCGTAAATAAGTCGATTCTATTCCCGACCTCTGATTCTATTGTTTTTGATTCAATAAATTTTCCTAATGCATAATTTTCATAGGAAGTTTGGTTAATAACAATCCCCACTGGAGTGTCCTGTTGATAAAAATCTTCCGCATCTGCACCAATTTGTTTGGCATATGCTTTAAAACTCTCTTGATCCAGACCATGCAGCATCACAAAATAAGGGAATTTTCCATCCTCAAGTGGCCAGTTATGCTCCTTTATCTGCGTTTTCAATTGGGCTGGAATTTGATCCATCTCTATGAGTGCGTCTAATTGTGTTTCTTTCATGAGGGAGGATTTAGTTACATGTGCTAGCTTCGTATACTCTGCTAGCTTATCTCTCTCTAATGAACTGCTGGAAATTTGGATATCAAATTGCAGATCATTTTGCGACATATCCAGTGACTTTTTCAAACTATCGGTAAAATAGCTGACCGATAAAAACAGGACAATGCTAATCACGAGCGAAAATACGGTGGCCAAATATCTTTTTTTATTTCTTTTGACATTCTTCAAACCGATTTCTGCTTCCATTCCAAACACTTTTCGTACAAGTCTTGAGGTTTTCACCGTTTTTCCAGACAGCTTGATGTCATGTGTTTGGCGGATGGCATCAATGGCTGAAACTCTGGAAGCCTTTTGGGCAGGAATATAGGTAGAAATAAAAATCGTTATAATCGATATCCCACAGGCAATCAAGAGGGAGGCCGGCGTAACAACTAGCTCCAGCTTTTCTGAAACCCCGAGCGCATCTTGGAGGAACTTGTTGATAAAAACAAAGGTAATCCAAATCCCTGTAAGACCCGCAAGAATGCCAATGGGAATACTAATCGCTCCAATGACCGCACCTTCAAAAAAGACAGAATTCCGTTTTTGCTTTTTCGTCGCACCAACACTTGAAAGCATCCCTAAATGTCTAGCCCGTTCGGATACACTAATCGCAAACGCATTATAGATTAAAGCTACCGATCCGATGATAATGACGCCCATAATAATGCCTGCTAAAGAGAAGAGCGTCATTCGAAGCTGATCATTTTTCGTCACTCCATAATAGCGGAGCAGCTCAGAATTATAATATACCTCATCAATTTCATGGGCTTGGGCGAGATTTTCTGCATGTTCATATAGGGAGCCTTTGATTTTTGTTAACACGACATACGCATCAACGTTATCCTTTTCGCTTAAAGACTTCTCATCAACATAGCCAATAACGGTATAACCAGGTGACCATGTGGGTTCCCAGGCAGGGCGTTCGATCTTCCCAACGATTTTCACCGTTTTGGTTTTGTTTATTTTCAGTTTTTCCTTAATGGTATGATCCTCGCGCTGAAGGGAGTCAACCTGCGTCAGCATCTTTTGGTTTTCTTTGTCCCAACGTTCACCAATGTCAACCGTAAGCTGATCACCGATGTTGTATTCGACCTTCGCATTACTTAAAATCGCTTCAGAAATGGCAATTTCATGTTCATTGTTAGGAAGTCTTCCTTCTATCACTTCAATCGGGAAGTGCTCCAGACCGATCTTATTATAGTTTTTAAAATATAAATACGGTTTATTGTCGTTATTTGATTCTTCAAGGGGAGCATAGCCGTCACTGGAAAGAATTACTGATTTTGTTTCACTGTCATTTGTAATGGCTTCAATCTGGTCAGGGGTGACATTCTTATATTGAACATGCCATTCACCATTGTTGGTGATTTCCTGCCGAATGATTAAGTCTAAAAAGGAAATACCGAGCGTCGCAACGGCGGTAATCATGGCCACCGAAATGATGACTCCAATGATGGTTACGAGTGAACGGCGTTTGTTCTCTCTTAAATGCCTAATCGTCACTAGTTTGATGATATTCACGGACGAATCACCTCATCCTTGGCAATCCTGCCATCTTCAATCGAAATGATGCGGTCTGCTTGAAGGGCGATGCGCTCATCATGGGTGATGACAATCAAGGTTTGTTTATAGGTTTTATTAAACATTTTGAGCAGCTCCATGATTTCCTTACTGTTTTTACTGTCAAGATTCCCTGTCGGCTCGTCGGCAAGCATAATCGCAGGATTACTTATTAGCGCACGTCCGATGGAAACACGCTGCTGCTGCCCGCCTGAAAGCTGGTTAGGCAGGTGGGATAGCCGTTCGCTCAAGCCTAAAATGTCAGTCACTTTGTTAAAATGAGCTGGATCCACCTTTTGTTCATCTAAAAGCATGGGCAGTGTTATATTTTCTTCAACCGTTAAGATGGGAATTAGATTATAAAATTGATAAATTAAGCCAATTTGTCTTCGTCTAAAAATCGCCAGCTGCGTTTCATTCAAGTCATAGATATCGGTTTGATCAATGAGGACTTTCCCGCTCGTCGGCTGATCGACTCCGCCTAGTAAATGGAGAAGAGTTGACTTTCCTGAACCGGAAGGACCGATGATGCAAACAAAATCCCCTTTTTTCACGGAAAAAGAAACATCATCAAGTGCTTTAACAGCCGTTTCACCCTTGCCATATATCTTTGACAGATTTTTAACCTCTAAAATATTCATGTGATTGCCTCCATCATTTTTCTGTATGATGTGAGTATATCTAGCTAGTATGACTTTAAAGTGACTCTAAAGTGACAATTTATTCACTTTAGGAGGGAGGAGATTAAAAAGCAGAGGACCAATCGTTTAACAGCATAAAAATAAGCAGGGAAATGATCGCTCAAATCACCTGCTTGAAAAATTTTATCTGAAATAGGGTCCCAGCATCTGGTTGACTTTGCACCTCAATATCGCCCTGCTGACTCGTGATGATGCTATGTGCCATCGCAAGTCCGATTCCAACACTGTCATCACTCGCATTTTTCCCTTTGTAAAAGCGTTTAAATATATAGGGGAGATCTCCCTTAGCAATTCCTTTTCCGTTGTCAGATATATTGATTTCTGTGAACAAAGCATTTTCAGCATATCGAATGGAGATTTCACCGCCATCTGCCGTATGCTCGACACAGTTTTTGATAATATTGATGAGTGCTTCTGCAGTCCAATTAAAATCACCGATAAAGGCGGCTTGCTCTTCTCCCTGGACGGACAGGCTTTGCATTTTAATATCCATTGGAACCAATAGAGGCTCGACAGCAGCTTGAATAAGGGCACCGACCATGACCTTTTCTTTTTTAAAGGTAATGGTTCCTGCATCAATTTTCGAGAGCTTTAATAAGGAAGATACTAGCCATTCCAAGCGTTCCAGCTGTATTTGCAGGTTTCGGGTGAATTCGGCTCGCTTTTCATCCGTCAATCGGGCATCACGCAGCAAATCGGCCATAACCATCATGGAGGTAAGGGGAGTTTTTAATTGGTGTGAGATATCTGATATCGCATTTGTCAGCTTGGCTTTATCCTCTTGCAGGAGCGCCCCGTGCTCAGATAGCATTTTCGTCACTTTGTAAATATGACTTTTTAAAATGCTTAACTCTCCTTCATGATTATCACGAATGTCTAAATAAAAGTTCCCGCTGCTAATTTCCTGTAAGTAGCCTGACAGTTTTTCGATTTCTCGGTAGCGCCATTTGGTGAAAACCAACATGCAGCTTATTAGCAGGATGGAAATAACGAATACAAAGAAGGCTGCAAGGATGGAAACGAAAAGGGCGGCTAATATAAATCCTAGTCCGCTAATCAGCAGGAGAATGGCCAGTAATCGTTGGATTTCACGATTGCGTAGCAACTCACTCACCGACCTTATAGCCCATACCTCTAACCGTCCTGATAATGGTTGGGCTTTGCGGATTGTCTTCTAGCTTCTCTCGCAATCTTTTAATATAAACGGTTAAGGTATTGTCATTGACAAAATCACCGCCAACATCCCAGATTCTATCTAACAGCTGCGTTCTTGTGAGCACCTGTCCAATGTGATTAGCGAAGATCAGGAAAAGCCGATATTCTAATGCAGTCAGCAATATTTCATTTCCACTTTTATAGACTTTTCCATCCAATAGGCTGATTTGTATATTTTCGATTTCAATCATATTTTTCGGCTGGCTTTGGCGATTGTAGCGACGGTATACCGAGTTTATTCTTGATACAAGCTCGCGGATCCGAAAGGGTTTTGTAATATAGTCATCGGCACCCATATCCAGCCCCATGACAACATTCACTTCATCATCATAAGCAGTTAAAAAGATGACGGGAATATCCCGTTGTTTTTTCACAAGCTCACATAGCTCATAGCCGCTGCCATCTGGCAGGTTGAGGTCAAATAGGCATAAATCAATTTCATCAATTTGATTATGAATGATTTCTGCTGCCGTGGCTGCATTATGAGATAGCAAAATTTCATATTCCTCTTGTTTCAAGGAATACTCTAACCCTGAAGCGATGGTTCGATCATCCTCGACCAATAAAATTTTCATTCCGTTCACCCTTACATCCGATACTTACTTTTTCATCTTACTGAACAAGGTTGTACCCTTTATTATAAAGAAAAACACATTGATTTGGGAAATTCAATGTGTTTTACAGCCGCTTCTCAATCATGCATAAGAAAACAGGCTCGCCAAAACAATCCTATTGTCAACTTACACATCCGTCATTTTAACAAGCATTTGTTCTAACTCATCTTTTTGTCGCAAGTGATGACGGAAATGCATACCAACCAAATCATACCATTCCCTTGCATTCAGCCATCCGAACCCTCCATGCTCGACTTTATAATTTTGGTTTATATTATCCACTTTTGATTCCCATTGGCTTAACCTCAGAATTAGTTGATCCATTCTGCTGATAAGATCGTCTTTGCTATCTGAATTATTAGGTGGAGTATTTAGTTCATCCGGTAATTTAATTTTAATTGGCGGAAATCCCCCAATCTTAAATAAATGCTCACCAAACTCCGTTTTTCCAAGGGGTTGTTCATCATTTAAGGTGGTACATGTTTCCATATTATCTATATACTCATGGGCAACAAGGATTAAATGATCATACATTTGCCCAATAGACCAAACCGTTTCTTCAGATTTATATCTTAGCTGTTCCATAGAGTAATTTTGCAGCTGGTTTTTGTAAGTATTAATTAGTTTAAGTTCGCTCAATTTAATTCCTCCTTTATATTAATTAACTCAAATCTAAACCGTTTTCATTTTTTGTATATGTAACTAATTATTCAATTTTTGATTACAAATACCTTCATAACAAATTGCCCTTGTTCAATAAGGTAAGGAGATGCCGCAGCTGCCTCCTTTGTAAATTAACAGATATATAAATAAACCGTTTGTTTTTTAATTGACTATACATAAACTTTAATATAATATGTTTATACATGTACAAACGAAATTAATTTATGTTTGCTTTTCTTCAAAAAAGATTGGACGTGTTTATATCAATGGAAATATCAAATATTTTTTGGAGTGCCTCTTTAGAAGAGTTGAAAAGTGGGTATATTCAAGACGGTGGTTCATTTACTTGTCTTTTATGTGGGGAAAGAGTAGAAAAAGGGATAGTTTATCCTTACGAAAATCGATTTTACGAAGCCGAAAGGTATATGCGTATTCATATTGAGAGTACCCACCTATCCGTATTTGAACATTTACTTGCCATGGACAAGAAGCTCACGGGTCTTACTGAACATCAAAAGAAACTATTATCTCTTTTTTATCAGGGGAAAAATGATAAAGAAATTCAAACAGAACTAGGCATTGGAAGTGCCTCTACTATTCGTCATCATCGTTTTGCATTAAAAGAAAAAGAACGTCAGGCAAAGACTTTTTTAGCAATGATGGAATTACTGAGTGAAAAAGATGATCATGCACCAGCTTTTGTACCCGTCCATAAAACAGCCACAATGGTAGATGAAAGATATAACATTACACAAGAGGAACAAGAGCAATTGGTTAATAAATACTTCTCAAAAGGAGTATTGACTAAGTTTCCCAATAAAGAAAAACAAAGACTCGTGATTCTGAGAGAAATTTCGAAACATTTAAAAGCGGATTATCATTACGATGAAAAAGAATTAAATCAGATTTTAAAAGGCTTCTATGAGGATTATGCATTAATAAGAAGATATTTAGTGGATTACGGATTTTTAAACCGTAAATCTGATGGAAGCAGTTATAGGTTAAAAAAATAAATGGATAACAGTAGGTGAAAAAACATGGATCGCAAAAAAGAACTGAAACAACAATTTAAGGAAACATCTGTTGAAGCAGGCGTTTATCAGATTAAGAATACGATTAACAATAAAATACTGGTTGGAAGCACGAAAAACTTTAAAACTCTAAACGGAATAAAGTTCATGCTCGAAACGAATGGATATACAACTAACAAAGAACTGCAAAAGGAATGGGACCAGTACGGAAAAGATGCTTTCATGATTGACATACTAGAAAAAATGGAAAAGAAGGATGACCCTTATTTTAACGAAAAAGAGGCACTGCTTGCTCTTGAAGAAAAATGGCTAGAAAAGTTACAACCATTTGGAGAACGTGGTTATAACGAAGAATAGTCTTAAAAAGGAGACAAATTTGTGGAACAAAGAAAGTATTCAGTAACACCTCAAGATAGAATGAATTATTTATTGGGTCTTTTTTCTGCAGATCAACAAATTAATGCAGTTCTTTATTTTCCTGTAGGTATATCAGAGGAAATCCTTGAACAATCAGTTAGGATAACGTTACAATTGCAGCCAGTTTTGAACAGCCGTTTTGTTGAAAATGATATACCTTACTGGGAGGAATATTCACCTAGTACTAACTATCCTATTTGCCTTTTTGCAGAAGGAAATGATCAAGAAATTGAAATGATGGCAAAAGATTTTATTCAAGAATCTGGAGATCGTATTCAGGGGCCAATGGTTCAAACAAAATTATTACGAGGCACTACAATAGATATCTTAGTTGTGAAATTGTCCCATCTATGTTCAGATGGTGCGGGAGTCAAGGAATATATCCAATTGCTGGGAACTATTTATACTCAACTATCATTGGGCCAATCTAAAGAACAAATTATCAAGGAATATAGTGAGGGCAAAGAGAGTTTTCGTGATCAATCACTTATATTCAAATATACTGGCATAACAGACATAAAAAGTGCGTATCGCCCTAGCCAAGAACAACAGGCATCATTATGGTCTTTTCCATCACAGCCGAACAAAAATGCATACCCACAAATGTCCGTACGGCGGATAAGCCATGAGCAGACTCAACGTCTAATCCAATGGACAAAAGCACAACAGGCTACCTTGAATGATGTAATCATGGCTGCTTATTTCCGAGCTTTATCACGTTTCGCTGTGTATGCGGAACCTCGCACTGAAGAAAAAATGATTGGTATAACAATTGATTTACGTCGATATCTTCCAAAATCTGCAACAGGGGCTATTTGTAACTTATCAGCTATGGAAATGCCCGTGATTAAAGTGGATGATGAGGAAACATTTAATCAGACTCTGGTTCGAGTCAAACAATCAATGGATAAAATAAAGTCTCAAAATCCGGGTCTTTCTTCGGCTGCAGGAATGGAGCTTCTGGCAGGAATGAATCTATCTGCAGTGAAGGAAATGTACAAGCAGCAATACGAACAGGCTTTACAGATGGGTATGGCGTTGCCGTTACTGACAAATTTCGGTGTGATCGCAGAGGAACCAATTCGGTTTGGTGAAATTGAAGCAGAAGAAGGGTATATGACATCACCCATTATGTATGCACCATTCTTTACAATGGGGGCTAGTTCTTATAATGGAAGACTCACATTGACCATTGGATATCATACACCAGATACTTCAAAAGAAAAAGTAGAGCAATTTTTAAATCATGTTGTTAATGAACTGCTATAGGTGTTGATGGTGCAGCTATCTTAACAGTGTTTAGTCGATTCCTTAATCTAAGGCATCGATTTTTTGTAATTAAGACAATTTAAGCGTGACTGTCATAAGTCTTTGCTTCACAAACCTGCTTCATTTGGTGCGAATAGCTCCGCAAGAAAAGCGTTAGTACTTATTTGATCAACGCATCTAATAGTTCAATAAAAGTCAATGAAAAAAGGATAATTAAATTCCGATCTATATTGAATAATAACTTCCATTTTTTTATTTTCATTTCTTTGTGAACTTAATACATTTTTATCTTTTATAGTTCCTTCATACCAAAATTGCCCATTATTATTTCTTCTTATCAATCCGCCCTTTAGCACAATAGAAGTTGCCGAATCGACACCTCCTTGTTCCGCTCTCACACTCTTTAGTACTAAGCTGCCATCAGTAATCCTCTAGGAAAAGGTTTCTTTTTAATGAAAGAAATTATTATTCTTGCACCATAAAATAAAAAATAATATAACGGTAACAAAAGATAGTAAGATCCCAAATAAAATTAAAATCATAATCCTCCTATTCTAAGTTATCTATTGAAAAATTGCTCCTGTTCGTTTCATAAACCACTTGTATATATATTGAATTCCTTATTTCTGATAATTAAGTAACCAGCCGATACCAAATTTATCAATTAGGTTCGCATGAATCGCTCCCCAAAATGTCTGTTGCAATTCAAAAGTAATATTGCCATCTTGTCTAAGCGAGTCGTAAACCCTTCTAATTTCTTCCTCACTTTCACATTGTAAAGTGATTCGAACGTTGTCGCCTTGATTTACTTTGCTGAATATATCTGAAAAGTGTATGATACTTTCTCCAAGATGAAGTTCAGCGTGTAAACACTTATCATTATCGTTTTTTTGAATATTAGTAATTTCTCCTCCCAATAAATTTTTGTAATACTCCATTACTTGGAGGCAGTTTTCTATAAACACATAGGGATTTGCACTTTTCAAATTAAACCCTCCCAAAATTTGTTATAATTAATTTTAACACTTTTAATAATAACTCAAACTTTCTTATGAGGAGAGTTAAACATGAAAATTTATGTTGATGCAGATGCTGCTGATTATCGGATTATGAAGTTAGCAGAAAAAGGGGATATCATCGTTACGCAAGATTATGGTCTTGCTTCGCTAGGTTTAGCAAAAGGGTGTGTGGTCCTTCACCATAATGGGTATAGCTACACAAATGAAGACATTGATCAATTATTACAATCACGTTATTTGAGTGCGATGGCTTGAAAAAGCGGAAAGCGAACAAAGGGGCCAAAACCATTTACATCAGAAGATAGGGAGAAATTTAAGGAGCATTTTAAAAGAGTGATTTCACATTAAAAATGAACCGTTCGTTTTTAAGAAAAACCGAAAATTTATTAGGCTAATCTGCTGCAGCAAAAGAAAAAAGCGAACTCCTTAAAAGGGGAGCTCGCACAGGTTGTGTAATTAAATAAATTGTATTTGTTCAGCAATTGCTATAGTAGTAACATTAGCTTTTGCTCGTGGGGTCATTTTCAACATCCGCTTTTTTTGTCCCTTTACTTATATAAGGTTTTGCACTCTTTTTTCTGTTTGCACTAGCTTGCCACCGATTCCAACCCTTCTTGTCTGTTCCTCTTCCTGTTCCACCTTTTCCTTTAGCTTTACTCATAAAGTCACCCCATTATTATTCTAGGTTGATTACCTATCTGGTTAGTTGTAGTTATTTTACTCTATTATAAAGAAAATAAATAGCACATTACCCCAATGAAAGTGCCAGACTTTTTCAGAGGAGAGTGAGATTGTGAAAGACAAAGAGATAATAGACGTTTTTGAACGGTCAGAAATAAATTTACTTGTAGAGCTGCGAATGGGAAATGGTTTCCATGAAAAGGAGTATGAAAAGTTAGTTAAGGCACTCACCGTCTGTCCGTATTAAGAAAGCTGCCGAAAATACCAAAAAGCTGATTCAAAAATGTACGAAAGATAAGGGTGAAATAGAACCCGAAAAATCTAGAGTGATAGACAGTTTAATTGAGAAAATCAACGAAAACGGAAATTTTTTTGAAAAACTTCAAAATGGCAAAGGAATGGATGAACAGCAATTTGAAAAAATCTATCATGAATTAGACGAGATTATCGGTGAGATTTACTCGTGGGAGGAAGTACCAAAAGTTTTAGTAAATATTTTAATTGATCTTCGTGAATTAGATTTGTTTGTCGGTCAATATCAAGATGAGTTCAAACAGCATGAGGAGGCAAACAAAATTTATGATGCGTATGAACGTATTTTCACTTTAATTTTTGGTTGAACCAGTTGAAATAATATAAAAATTGGCAAAGCTGTGCCATGCCATTAAAGACAAAAATAAAAATATATGGAGGTTAGTAATGTTATTTATGATATTTGGGGTTATTGCAATAGTAGCGACTTTTATAAATCTTTATATGTATAAAGCAGGAAAGGATTATAAGCCTGCTATGGCGATGGGATTATCATTTACAGCATTAACACTTTGTGCAGAATACAGTCTTGTATCGGTGTGGGTAGAAGTGGAAGATTGGGCAGCTTTAATGGATGTAGTACCTGGTATGGAAAGGGCATTATGGTTTTTGACCATTGTTTCTATCTTACTAAATATAGCGCCTGTACTTTTAGAACGAAAAGGTAAAAAATAGGTGCTGTCTTTACTTGAAATGTAATATATATTTGACTATTGTAACTTATATGTTACTCTTAATAGAGAGAGGAAGTTTTTCCTAATCAAGAAAATATACTAGGTTTAGAGCATTGGGGGAATCTTCATGAAGGATATTATCGTTAAAAATTCTGTTAAGTTGAATCGTGTAGGACAAGGGAAACTTACCCAAGGGGAATTAGCGAAAAAGGTCGGTGTCACAAGACAGACCATGAATCTAATTGAAGCCCAAAAATATAATCCGACCATTAAAGTATGTCTACTGATTGCATCAGCATTAAATATATCTATCGAAAAGTTATTTTGGATGGAGGATGAAACATGAAAAGTTTATTCACCTATTTGCCAATAGTCTGTCTTTTAATAATACTTTTTGGTATGGAAGGTTCGGGTACAAAGTTGTTTTTAATAGCCATTGCTACGATTTTGATTGCTCTCGCAAAGTATGTTAGAAGTAAAAGGAAAGTTGAGGATATAGAATTTGATGACCGAGTAAATGCCAATATTACAAAATGGTCATTGCGTATAGTTTACATTATGAATTCGGTACTTTTCCTATTATTAGTTTTTGAGACTAAAGGAATCTTAGATATAAGTAATCATTTCATTTTAATCTATCTTGTCCTATCTCTTTTCATCCCATTTTATGTAACACCGTCTATCCTGAAAAAATTCTAAGGAGGAATAATTATGGATGTTAACTTGATATTTTTTGGAGTTGTGTTTCTTGCATTAGGCTTCCTTGTTGGTGTAAAAAAACAAACTTGGCTGCTTTCAGGCTTTAATGAGAAAAGAGTTAAAGATAAAAAGAAGTTGGCAAATTTAGTCGGTGGAACGGGGGCTTTGCTTGGAGGGGGTTTAATTCTTGGAGGCATTTTCTCTATATTTCCAGCCGAATATTTAATGTATTTTGCATTAGCGGTAATGGTAGGTCTTGTTGTTTATGTAAATGCTAAATTTGTTGAATAGATTTTACTACACTGTTTAAAGAAAGAGATTCTTATTATTGGCGAACTTCTCGAACTAACAGGGGCGTTTCTACAATGTGGAAATGCCTTTTATTATAGGACTGTTGGCAGCTAGTAAATCAATTCTATAATATATATGATAATTTCCAAAAAAGTGTAAAGGATATATCTGATAAAGAAGAAATCCATTTTGATTAAGTTTCAAAATGGATTTCTTTGATGTGCCGTAAGTGCAGGTTCATATGAAACTTTTGTTCAAAGTAAAGCTATACCTTGTTTGGAAGATGCTACTATTAAGATCCAGGTTTTTTATTCATTTGGCGCCCGCTCTTTTTTTGGCTTTGTGAAGATGAGTTCCCAATTTGAAACTCACTCCCCAATTCAATATCATTTTTTTTATCCTGTTTCTCTATTTGTGCTCTTGTTTGATTTTTGTTTTGCCTTCCTTGATGTGTCACTATGTATTTCATCTCCTTTCAATATGACTATCTTTAGCATGCTCAAGTATCAGGAAAGTACAAATGAATATTAGAATTTACTTTCAAAAAATGTCATTAATTACTTTATAAAATTTACAGTGCAAATATACTGCGCATTTCAAATAACATCTATTTGATCTAACTTTGTGAAAGAATGTACCAAAATTAACGGGGCTTTCGTGTTATATAAGGTTAACCAGTTTTTGCTGTTGGCCTTTTTTATATAGGTCCTATTATATCAGTGGCCAGGGTAGGACGTACGGGTGCGTGAGGCATTAGTTCAATAAGCAACGGTAGAAGAATGATAAGAATCTTTAAGCGAATAAGAGCTAAAAAGGACTTGCACTTAAATTTATTAAATAAAAGGACCTATTTTATTAACTCACAGTGTATAATATTTTTGGCTATATCAAACTATTTTAAATTTAATAGAGGAATTAAAAAAATGGAATTATTTTCAATTAAAAATATCGATGACCAAAAAGATTTTATTGCGTACTCAAATGGGTTATTTTTTGAGCGACTTAAATTGGTTTCTTTTATGCTCATTTTTACATATCCCGGGTTCCTTTTTGCTGACTTAATCCTATTAAATAAAGTTACAGTCCAGGAATATAGATGGGTTCTTGCCTCTATTCACCTTACAGGATTTTTGCTGTCAATTATTTTTCTTCTCATTTATTATTTTAACAAGAGTGCGCCAAAAGGCTTCATCATCCATAACTATACCGTTTTATTTCTATTTATTGGTGCGACGGCTTCTATTAACAGCCAGTTATTAAATGGCAATATTTATGCGTATATCATTATTTTACTTGGGGTTTCTGTTATTTTCCCTATTCAGCCTGGTAAGCTTTTGATCTATTTCTGCAGTAATCACATTTATTTTTTAATTGGATTATTCTTTATGCACCCTGACAATTTCTCGCTGATTACAAAAATGATCAATTCAACCGGGGCTGCCGTAATTTCTTACACAATTGCATTTATGTTCTATAGGCTGCGTAAAAGGGACTTTGATAATAGATGCAAGTTAAGAAAAAATGCTGAAAGTTTTCGAAGATTATTTCATATGAACCCATACCCATTGATTCTTACAAACCTGCAAAATGATGAAATTTTGCTTATCAATCATCAGGCAATTGACTATTATCATTTGCACAATCAGGACATGACGGAAATCGATGGGAAATTTTTATTCGCAAATCCTAATGAAAAGCAGACTATTTTAAAAATGCTGGACGAGCATCAAAGTATCAAAAATTTTGAACTGGAGTATCAAGTAAGCACCGATCTAAAAAAATGGGCCATGTTAAGCCTGGAATTGGTCGAGTATTTGGATCAGCCATGCATTCTAATTGGGGTTACGGATATTACTAACCTAAAGATAAAGGAAGAAGAACTGCTGAAACATGCCTCTTTCGATGAGCTAACAAGTGTGATGAACAGACGGAGTGGAATGGACTTGATGGAAAAGAAAATTCACGGGCCATATCAACAAGAATTCATTGTTTGTTATATTGATATAAACGGGTTAAAAACCGTCAATGACAACTTTGGTCACTCGGTTGGAGATGATCTCATCAAGACAAGCTGCGATGTCATCAACCGTAATATCGAACCCGCTGATGTGCTATTCCGATTGGGTGGTGACGAATTTATCATCATATTCTTCGGAAAAACCAAAGAAAAAGTGGAAGAGATATGGGAGAATATTAAACGAGATTTTCGTATGTTCAATTTGTCAGGGCAAAAGCCTTATAACCTTTCAGCTAGCCACGGATTTTCCTATTATAAGCCAGGTACACATACCACTGTGGAGGAAATCCTAGATGAGGCAGATCAAACTATGTACGAAGAAAAAGTCTCAAGGCAGGGGATAACGTCTAGTTAAACTCAGCGGTTTTGCTATTTCAAGATGGAAAATAGGACACAGAGTTTGCTTCATTAAATCACTATTTAAATGGACACATGAAGAAGCTATATTCAGAACAGTCTGACTGTGACGCTAAAAGGGCTAAGATTAGGTAAAAGAATCCCAAAATTCCTAAGTAAACTAGAGATTGTACATCTTAGAGAAGCTTGCCGTACACCACTTAATCTGAATCGAGATGCGCATATGAAGCTTATCTTTTTGTTATCGGGCCAGATTTGTTATGGGATTCACTATGCCTCAAAAGTAGGTTTTTACTTATTCAATAAAAGGGCGCAATTCTTGAGGGATTGATGCTCTTTTTGTATTTTAGGGCCATTTAATGGGGGAAGAATATTAAGAAAAATTGAATGCTTAGGGTTCATAATGTTTAAATTGAAAGTTTTGGAAGGAACTGTCCAAGAGGAATAAGAATAACAATAATCGAAATGATAAAGAAGAAATCCATTTGGATCAAACTTTTTTCAAAATGGATCCTTTGGATTTGCCGTAAGTTCTGGTTCATATGAAAATTTTTTCAATATAATAAAGCTATATCTTATTCGGAAAATGCAACTATTAGGATCCAGATTTTTTATTCATTTGGCTCCCACTCTTTTGAAGTTTCCAAATATAGAGAATCTAATGTACGCAGCAAGTCTTTCGGAAAATCGCACTGTCAATATTTATAGGACCCTGATCTCCCTTCCCTATTGAATAGTCGGGAGATCATATTAAATTACTTATTTTTCAGTGCTAATAAATGAACCCTCCAAATAAGTTCAATAGTTATTGAGTGAGTTTATCTTAAGCTTCTCCTTGCTTTCCTAGCTTTGAGAATTTGTAAAGATCTTCCCTGTGTCCTATCATTACTAGCAAGTCTCCTTTATGAATAATTTGGTCAGGAGAAGGAGAAATGATAATTTCACCACCTCTAACGATTGCAATGACACTCACATTATATTTAGCACGAATGTCTAGATCTCGCAAGGACTTTCCTGCCATTCTCGATGGTATGACACTTTCCTCTATGTTATATTCCTTTGATAGTTCAATATAATTCAGCATATTGGGTGACAGAAGCTGATTGGCAACTCTTTCCCCCATATCTCTTTCAGGATAGATAATCCAATCTGCGCCAATGTGCTCTAAAACCTGTCCATGACGCTTATCTAAAGCTTTTGCGATAATTTTGTTTATGCCTAGGTTTTTCAAAAGCATGACAGTTAAGATGCTTGCTTGCATATCATTTCCAATTGCTACGATGACACAATCAAAATTGCCAATTCCAATTGAAGTGAGTGCCCTTTCTTCTGTGCTGTCGGCTACGACTGCATGGGTAACAAATAATTCTGCGTCCTCTACTCGTTCTTCGCTCACATCAATTCCTAGGACTTCCTGCCCTGCTTCATGTAATCTTCGGGCAATACTAGAGCCAAATCTTCCTAAACCAATTACTGCATACTGTTGAATAGCCATTTATATTCCTCCTAGCTATTGTATTAACCAATCATGATATTTCCTTTTGGGTGGCGGAAAGATTCTTTTTTGCGTCTTTTCGCAAGGGCAAATCCTAGGGTTACCGGACCTAACCTGCCGATAAACATGGCAAAAATAATTAATAAACGGCCGAACGGAGAAAGCTCTGGGGTTAATCCCATTGATAGGCCTGCTGTACCAAATGCTGAAGCTGATTCAAACAGATACATGATAAAAGGGAATCCCTTTTCTGTGATGCTCAGCAAAAAGGTTACGGTGGTAACAATCAGAACACCGCTTGTGGCAACCGTGAGTGCTTTTAAAATCGTTTCCATTTCTATTCTGCGTTTGTATAGAACCACATCTTCTTTTCCTTTAAATTGGCACCAAACAGTTGTAATTAAAACAGAAAAGGTAGAAATTTTTATTCCTCCTGCTGTCGAGCCAGAGCCGCCCCCAATAAACATAAGAAAAATAGTCAGGAATAGTGTAGAATGAGTTAAATCGGCAATCGATAATGTGTTGGAGCCAGCCGTCCTAGGGGTAACCCCATGAAACCAGGCTCCTAAACCTTTGCCAGTAAGCGATAATGAGCCTAATGTTTTGTCATTTCCAAATTCAAATAGAAAAATTAAAATCGTTGCACTAGCTGTTAAAAAAAGAGTGGTTATCAATACAACTTTTGTATGAACAGAAAGCCTCTTAGTTTTACGGTATTCATAAAGCTCATTCAGCACAATAAAACCTAGTCCTCCCAATATAATTAGCGTGGAAACCGTTAATACAACAGTAGGATCATCAACATAGGGAGTAAGGCTCCGAAATTCTCCCATTAAATCAAACCCAGCATTGTTGAAATTGGAAATGGCATGAAAGAAACCAAAATAGAGAGCTGTTCCGATGGGCATATCATAAGCAAACCGAATAGATAATATGGTTCCGCCAACAATCTCAATTACGGCAGTGAATAGTAAAATTCGTTTAACCAATTTTACCATCCCAGCAAGAGAGATTTGGTTAAATGCCTCTTTCAGCAGCAGTCGTTCTTTTAAAGAGATTTTTTTACCTAACAGCATAAATAAAAAGGTCCCAAATGTCATAAAACCCAATCCACCAATTTGGATAAGCGATAAAATCACAAGCTCGCCAAACATGGAGAAGGTATCGCCAGTATCAACAACAACCAGACCTGTCACACATGTAGCAGATGTAGCAGTAAATAAAGCATCTAACAACAAAAGTCCTTTTCCGTCTTCTGTGGCGATTGGAAGTGTCAATAAGAATGTCCCAATAAAAATGATAATGGCAAAGCCTAACACAAGTATTTTTGGAGGATCAAGACTTTCTCTTAGCTTTTTCATCATCGTTTTCTCCTTGCTGACAGGTCAAAAATAGGTTCACACGCTATTTTTTCCTGTGGTGCAGTTTAATATTTATCACGGTATTGTATTCCCTTTAAGCTTTTTTATTTTAGAGCATATTAAAAAGACCATTATAGAACAGGTTGCAATTTTGAGTCTGAGACAACAAAAAAGCCCCCTGAATAAGGTGGTCTTTTGACCTCCTTCGCTTTAGCCGACGAAGTTAGCTGACGGGTAGGATGGCGAAAGAGTCTCATCCCTTCTGCATCTGCAGAATTAACCCCAAAATAATGGGTCCTCCGTTCTCAATATAGAGATTAGGCCGTTATTAAATTTGTAATTTATGGAGTTTATTTTACGCCTGTGCTGCTTTCTTTGTAAAATCCTGATAAAATCCAAATTAGTTCAAAATAAACCATTTAACTTCGTAATGGTGAATTTAGATGGAGAAAGTTCTTCCAGAAGCTATAATTCTTTATTTTTCTAAGGATATTAAGCTCTTATGAAATTTTTTAATTATGTATTGACAGAGTGTACGTGGGAGATTAGAATAACGTTCATAAATCCCCAGTAAGTAAAAGAAACTTGGTGAATCGAATTTTATCGGTTATTGACATTCAAATATCCATCTATTTTTTGATTAATAGATTGCATACTAAGAAGCAAATAACCCCTTAGTACAATAACAAATTAATTTAGAAAAGGGTGACGAATATGGGGAAAACTACTCATAGATATGTAGTTAATGCTGTCGGTAAAGGTGGACAGATATACTTAACCCAATGTCAGAATAAATATGAACTAAAGCAATGGCTAGCTGATCATAAAGAAGAGCTAGTTTTGGACGAGCTGCAAGTAAATGATATGAAGAAGCATCCAATTTCAAGGATACTTTCTTATATAAAATACAATTAAAGTCAAGGAGAATATTATCTCTTTGGCTTTTTGTCTGTGATATTAATTTTGAATCATTAATTGATCTGAGTTTTTGAAAAATTGAACTTAAACAATCGGGCGCTTCCTTAAATAAGAATAAGCGCTCATTTTTATTTAAGGGCCATATTCTTAAATAAACAGGTTAGATTGTATACCGAATAGATGTGAAAAGATACACTTAATCTAACAAATAATAAGTTTAATAAATGAAAATTAAAACGGTTATGAGTTTTGTCCATTTTGGGATAGATTTTTATATTAAGTGATGGAAAATTTGGACGATATAAAAAGATGAAAATAGATAGGGGATGTACATTATTATTAAAAATACAGGAACTCTCTCAAAAAGAAGGAAGTACATACCCGGATGGGGGTGGGGGGTGCACCAGTGTTGAAATCTTCTTGGAGCCCAAGTCATGCAACCAATTTAAAGACATTGGAAAAGGAACTTGGATTTGAAAACGATGGTAGAACATTTGGGGTAACTGGTCGTTCGGAGGCTGTACATGTAATTGGGCAAAGCCCTTCTTCTGAGGAAGAAGTAGAGCTTTTATTTTATATGTGGATAGATACTGCTATTTTTCAATCATACCGGATTCCAGTTGTAGCATACTCGACACATTGTGGGGCTGTCGCGTGGTTGGAGTTAGTCTAAGTAAATAAAAAATAGCTGTTTGAAAATCCTTATGTGAATCATTGCCTTTCTGCTTTTTTAATATAAACTTTTAAATTGCTAGATTTATTTATTTAATTCCTTATATAAAACATATTTTAAAGCAGAAATTTCATCTTCAGACAGTTTACCTTCAATTTCGGATAATACTTCATCCTTACTAATTGAACCGTTTTGTACTTGTTCCTGAATTTCAAGTAAACGATTAACGCCCACTTTCTTTATTAACACACGTGTCGCTTCTTCTTTAGTTTGGAAGGGAAGAGTATCCGGATTTGTAGTTGCTGCCTCGCTTACAATTTCTTGAACCTTCGAATCGTTCTCGATATAGGATTTTACTTCTTCTAGATTTTCGTCATCTAAAGTAGATTCCACTTTTTCGATTATTTTTTCGGAAGCGATATTTGTCCCAAAATGCCACACAGCATAGCCAGCAGCTCCTAGTAAAACAAGAATTATTGCGGTAATTGTTAAAAACTTTTTCATCAACTCACTCCTGACACTTTCAATATAGCACAATTTCTCAAAAAGCACTCATTAATAAGTCCACTTTTTTATCTCCCCATATCTCTATGTCCTTCATTTTATTAAGGAATTCGATTGTTTTCTAAATGTCTTCATAAATCGCTCCTCCCTTGCAGGAAAGGGCAGCTGAATCTTAGTTTAACGCACCCGTAAGTTGAATAATTAATATTTACTACTCTTAAATTTTCTTCCTCAAAAATTCATCAACTAACAAAAATATTAATGCGGCTATTATTGTTACTGCAACAAGAATTAAATGCTCAAAAAAGAAAGATAGAATTAATCCAAAAATTAGACCAAAGATAATATGAATAAAGAATGCCTTTTTATATCTTTGCTTGCCGTTTAAATTCTTAGTTAGATAATCAGATATGGCGGATACTGGTAATCCAATAAGAAGTATAAATGGAGATGCACCAACAAGAAGAACACCAAGGGCAGCAAAGAAATTATAATTATCAAAGCCCTCCATTATTGCAAAAACAAGGTTAAGAAATAATCCAGTTAAGAGGGTAGTTAAAACAAAACCCAAAAATTTTCTTAGAATCATTAAGCCCTCCCCATTTTAGAAATCTATTCTATATATTCTTGATCATGTTTAAGGGGAATGTTTCACAAATTCATTTTAATAAATTTAAAATCAGTATCAGAAGAATAGAGATTGAAAAGAAACCAACCATAAAGTAACCAAAATATTTTAAGGCTTTTGGTAGCTTCTTCAAGTCTGCATTAGCAAGGTTTGAAACATTTCCTTCAATCTTGTTCATATGGTCTATTGCATCATTGAAAGGCTTTTTATCCTCATCCATCCTCAATTTCTCCTTTATAATATATATTCGTTATTTCATAAAATTTTCCTTCACTAACCTGGTCCAATAGTTATATACTGATTTCCTCAATAATTGAATTTCCCTCGGTAGCTTCAGAGTCAAGCCATTTCCAACTTTCATATAACCTAATTCGCCCATCTGGTAAGATTTTAGGAGTAGAAATACATTGTCCACCTCTAATTTCATTTTTGTTGTTAACGTGGTTATATCTAAACTCTAAGCAACCGTCTTCCTTTATTACTCCAACCAATGTACCTTTTACAATTTCCCCTCCACTATATGTTGCTGAGATGATATGCCCCTCTTGTTTGTAATAAAAAATAGTTTTTGAAGAAACTTCACCGTTATCTGTATTTTCAATTGCAACAAAGCTACGACCATTATAATTTATCACTTTTCTCTTCCCCTTTGTCCTATGCTTTTCTGAAAATTATACCATCTTTTCTTGAACTAAACTGCCCAATAGTTAAATAGTATTTTCCGTTTCAATTTCGAGAATTGAGTCAATAATCCCTATTAATATAAGATTTTTAAAGGGAGAGATTATTATTTTATAATTAAAGACATAGGAAACGTATGAATCAGATAAGCGAATAGGGGGGGTAAACTCACGTTAAAAAAAGAATTCTTATGCGTAAAAATAAAAAAAAGCCATTCTTGATTAAGTAGAACGACTTTTTTGCTTGACTTATTCATTCTCTGGTAGTCCAGGTGGGAGGTAGAAAGGCGGATTCTTTATCCAACCTTTATTCCGCATTAACATTTTTAAGGTAGCACCAAACGCAACATGTTCCGCTTGAAATTCGAGGAACATTAAGCTAACATCATTTCGAATCGATTCCGCTTGACTTGTTGCACACTTTACAGATGCACCGGCAACTTTTATGGAAACACTATTTACAATTTCATTATCTGTTAATTTTACACCAAGGGGAACATCATTTGGATTTGAGTCTGGTTTTGGTTCAGGTGCAGGAGGTAATGGAACGCCCTCATGTAACAAAAATTCTTTTAAACGTTTCACCTGACCATTACACATCTTAATAGCATCATTTAGCATAGTGATTACGTCACTATCAGTTGTCATATTTAATCCCTGTTGTTCAAAAGAAATAGAACTCTCTAAGGAAGCGAGATACGTCCAACATGCCATTACTTCTCCAACATGCAATGGTGTTTTAGGCTCATTGTCTATAAACGATTTTAAAACACTTGTGGCAGATTCAAACACATTACCCATTTTTAATACACCTCCATTAAATAAGGTTTCCATTTTATTTTCATTTTATTAGAGCAAATTTAGTGATCCACTATATCTGAATAAAAGATGGTATAGGGGGTAGTATATAACCTAAAAAGAGGTGAAAGAAATGTCAAACATGATGAAACAAGATAAAATTGAAACTTTAAGAGACTTAATTAAAGATATTGACACTGCCATGTTGACTACGGCGACTGAAGAAGGGCTTGTTTCTCGTCCCATGAAAACACAAGAAGTAGAGTTTGATGGCGACTTATGGTTTTTTACTAAAAAAGAGACGAATAAATATGATGAAATATTACATAATCAAGATGTTAATGTAGCGTACGCAGGTAAGTCCTATGTTTCCGTCCGTGGAAGAGCGGAAATAGTTGAAGATTTAAACAAGAAAAAGGAATTATGGAGTAAAATGTACGAGAAAATTATGCAAACTTCATATGACGATCCCAATGTTATCTTGATAAAGGTAAATGTGGAAGCAGCCGAATATTGGGAGGGCGGAAATTACATAAAGAAGATGGTCTATTACTACAAACGCATGACAGGACAAAGTTCTGAAACGATAGACATTAATGAAACGTTGGAGTTGAATAATTAACAAAAAAATAAAACGGTTGTTTGTCCACCTTTACTTAAACACCCTGTGGAACAAACAACCGTTTACAACGTCCACAATCATGAAAGACTTATATAATATTTGAAAATAGCAGCTAAAATGCACTGTTAAAAAGAAAGGCATGAGTGGGCCCATTCCCCTCTGAGAACCCTACAACCTGCCCAAGGTCATTAATTGCTGTTGCTTGACTAGAAGTATTCCCTTGGAGAATACCCAGGTTAATAGTTTTATTTCCATCCCAAAGGGTTGCTCTTGCTTCTCCAGTAGCCAGTGTTGAATTCCCAACAATCTGGCCAAGGTTATTAATATCACTTGCGAAACCAAATGCACCGCCAAGAGTACCGATGTCTCTCATTGAACCATTTTCCCAAAAAAATGCTCGCAGATTCGAATCCCCTACGACTTGACCGAGGTCATTAATTCCTTGTGCCCCACTAGAATTTGTATCTGCACCAAGAGCCCCGAGATCTGAAATCACTCCGTTTTCCCAAAGGAATGCATGGCTATTTACAGCAACGCCACTAAAAACTCCAACAATCTGTCCTAAGTTATTAATATCACGAACGTCAAGTGTACCGAGATTTACCATTGAACCATTCTCCCAAAGGAATGCTGCACCTTGTCCATTTGATATTGCTGATATTCCAATGACCTGTCCATGATCATTTATCCTTAAGGCACGACTAAATGTTCCACCCAAAGTCCCGATGTCTCTCATTGAACCGTTTTCCCAAAGAAAAGCATGGGTTTGCCCATTTTCCAGTTGTGTTTCACCAACGACTTGTCCAAGGTTATTAATACCAAATGCTTGACTAAAATTGCCCCCAAGAGTCCCAAGGTCCATCATTTCACCATTCTCCCAGAGGAAAGCTCGCGATTGCCCACTTTCCAGTTCGGATGTCCCAACAATTTGCCCAAGGTTATTTATACCAAATGCAAAGCTGTTTTGGCCACCAAGAGTCCCGATGTCTAATAATTTCCTAATTCCCATTTGAATCTCCTTTCTCAAATTTGATATAACAGCCTATTAATCAGTTACTAAAAGATTAATTGAGACTTTATAATTTATGAGAAACAAGCAGATTATGTATAGACAAACATAATTAGAAGGTAAGATTATACATGTCAAAATGATGGGGGAGAGGTCCATTAAATTCCAATTATTGATTTGTTTTTTGTTTTCATTCAAATATTCAGTCTCTCACTAGTTAGAAAAATTAGCTGCCGATAAGACAACTTTATCTTGAACCAACATATTGAGAGTAAAACTGCTTCATCTGGGCAGTATATGTTTGAAATGGTGTGCTTTCATCATTAGTATATTCCCCATTAATAAATAAGGAAGTGAACAGATGGATCAGAGTAACGAAGAACGCAATAACTTTGGTGAAAATGTAGAAGAAGGTGACAACAATCAAGCTGGCAGTGATGCTAATCAAGATGCGAGTGACTTTGGTGAAGCTACAGGAACTCTTAATGATGCCGTTGCAGGTGCTATGATAGGTGCTCCATTTGGACTAATTGGTGCTGTAATAGGCGGTGTTTCAGGCGGTGCTATCGGTAACCAGATCGTAGAGGGGGCTGAAGTCGATGACGAAACGGCTTCCAAAAATCATGATGAGAGCCATAATAACTCTATAAATGAGTAGTAGGTATTTTAATATGTATTTGTGTTAATCTCACCAAAAAAAAGGACAGTCAACAAGACAGTCTTTTTTTTCTATAGCCCCCGTTCTTTGGGAGATATGAAACTTACCAGCAAAGTTTACCTAGGGTAACAGAACTTATGTTCTTGTTTTTGTGGATAAAAGTAGAAATATATGTTAATATTTAACTAGCAACTACATAAAGCGGATGGGCGGTTGGCACTCCCTTATGAAAGGGGGTGTGTAAATATGGTGACCTACGAAGCAATGAATATGCTAATGCAGTTTGGTATTTTTCTAGCGACGGCTTTGGCAGCGATCGTAGCAATGATTGCGCTCGTCACCAATAGAAAAAAGAAGTAAACCGCCCCATTCCGGCCAGATTAGGGCAGTTTACTTCTTTTAATCCTTATCATAATTCATGGCTAGCCGCTATCATTGCGGCGTGTAGTTGCATAGGCTGAGCATTCCTCTGCTCAGCTTTTCTTATTATATACTCAATTATATGTTAAAATACCTAAATTTGCAATTATTACCTCCTAAGTTCGTCAAACGTTATAGAGAAAAAACGAAGAAATAAAGTAATAAATTATAGGAGTGGTACTTCAATATGAGTTGCTTAAAGAGGACTGGCGAAAAGAGAAACTGCTTGCTTAGGAACCTTGGTGTAGCATTTCTTCCCTGAATCTGATAGTTTGTTTTTAATTAAGTTTTTGAGTTCTTCTGTACTTTTCCTTTGCTCCGTTGAGCCATGCCTTGACTGCCTCTTAGTAATTTCCTTGTATGAAATCTGATTAGTATTACCCCATTTCTTCCAGGGAATTTTATCGTATTTATGGTGCTGGTAATATTTCCATGGATGGATACTCCCCGGCGCATAATTATACGTGCCCATGTTTACCGGATCGTTAACCATCTGACCCGTCTCAGCATGATAGACAACTTCAAAGCGACCATCTGATGATATAAACTTCACATTATAAGCAGCATCATATTCGCTTGATTCATACCGGTGATATCTGGCACTGAATATCTGCCACTTGCCACATGCCACTAGTTCAATCATTTCTTCTAATTGTTCAGGTGCCTCACCATATTGATTCAGTTCATTGCGAAAATAATGAATCTCTCCCGTGATAGAAGGGAGTTGTTTAACATGTTGATCAAATGTCTCAAGAAACAGATCAAAATGCTTAAGCCCATTCAGAACCTTTTGATTTTCCGCCAAATCATGCATCATCTGTGTTAGGATTGCGTGTGAGGCAATGGCATTGGATGTATCAAATAGATACCACTTTCTATAATCAGAGCGAATTTGATCATACTGCTCTGATAGCTCAGAAAAGTAGGCCTCCGATAAAAAATCGGCCTTGATCGCTACAGGCACAATCGGATAGACAAAGTCTTTCTCTAGTCGATGGAACCCGTTTATCGACACTAAAAACAGGGTGAAAAGAATGATTAAAACCGTTTTTGGCGGCCGACTTTTGATTATTGTCCTAATTATTTGCCCACCTCTTTTCCCAATTTCAATCATTCCTTGCCAATTTTTTTCCGTATGTCCTGCACTAATGGAATTTTATTCTTTAGTTAAAAAAAGTCCATTTTATATCGAAAAGCTAGATAGATTCCTGAAGCGAGGAATGCAAGAGAATATTTAAATAAGAAGAAAACTTGCCACATATATTCTTTCGGGAAAATCATGTCGCACAGAATGACTACCCATAACACAATGAGGGCACTTTTTAAAGATATTTGCGTTGTTCTTTCGTCAGCTTTACCCATTTTTTTGTGAAATACGTATGTTACAATCCCCCCGAATAAAAGCAATACAAATCCGCTGCAAATGAGCAAATTCCAATTTCCCTGAGTTTGTTCAGCCCAGGACTTTAAAGGGTGAAAAATTGCGTTAGAGATATCTGTGAAGTTAATTTTCATTTTGATCATTTCCTTTCACATAAGTAAAAATATCGTTTACATCAGCATTAAAAAATTCGGCAATTCGAAAAGCTAACAGCAGAGTCGGAACATAATTTCCTTTTTCCATTACGAAGATGGTTTGTTTGGAAACCCCGACTTTTTCCGCTAATTCTTGCTGAGACATTCTGGCAAGTACACGATATTCATAAACCTTATTTGATATCGAATCACCAAAATCTTTCTTCACGACCATCACCTCTTGAATCAAATTATAAACTCATCTTTTATAAAAGTAAAGTAAACTTATATAAATGGGTTAAATACCTTTATTTTTGATTATATTATTTTGATTTAACAGGCAATTAAACTGTCTGAGGTACAGGCGCAAGATCAGGTGGAGGGTGCAACCGAATTTTATGGTCAAGAAATCAGGAAACATTCGGGAAGCATTCAGAACTTATATCAGGGATGGTCTACAATGTGTTATAAGGTTTTCAGAGGGATGTATTAAATGAAAATAGTGTCATTAACCAAGAGATATCTCCCTGGTGGGGGAGTGCGTACAAAAGGAAGAGATCCCATTTTAAAGAAGGATAATATACTATCTATCTAACCTCTGGCTGATTCTAGGGGAGCATACTCCAATAGAGGTTTCCTTTTAAAGGAAAAAAAGTCCAATACCTCTGCTTTTTACCGAGGAATTAGACTTAATTTCTTACTTGAAATACCATTTTAATGCATTTGTGTACAAAATTTTATCAGCAGCTTTTTCAGATACAATCGCTCCACCTAATACATTCAAATTAGCCGTTTCATTCTGATAATCTTCTACAACATAGCTGGGAGGTAAATAGCCTTGGTTTTCGATAATTGGAAAATTAAAATCAATAATATGAAAATGTGCATCAAAAATTCTCATTCATGTCACCCACTTTTCTTTAACTTGGTAAACACTGTAAGAGTTTATGATTAGTAGGCAATACCTACTCGCATTTTTATATAATCGCTATTTTTTATTTGGCTAAATGCAAATTCAGCAGTATCAGGCACTGAGATTTTAATACCACCCTCAGGCAAAAAGTTACTTTCTATTCGATATTTACCTAATCTTTCCCCATCCGGTAGGTAGGTGGGACAGACAATCGTCCATTCGAGGTCTGATTGGTTAAGCATATCGTAGACTTTATGATGCTCTTCGGCTGCACGTACTGATTTGCGCTTTGATTCACTTGACTGATATCGTAATAAATTGGGGCTAATCCTGCTTTGCAGGATCCCAGCAGTTCCTATAGTAATAATTCGTTGTATACCTTCATTTTCCATTGCTTCGATAATAAATGGCATACTTTCTGATAGAGCAGTTGCCCCGTCAGTATTGAGTGCACTAATAACGACATCCATTCCTTGCATTGCACGTCCGATATCCTCTTTATTTAAAACATTTCCTTGAATGATCGTTAAATTTTCATGATTTAATTGGATTTTTTCTGGAGTGCGAACTAGTACAGATACATCATGTCTGTCATCAAGGGCATGAGTAACTAATTGACTTCCAACTCGTCCAGTTCCTCCTAAAATTAAAATATTCAAGAACAAACCTCCTTTTACGAATCCGAACATTACACTATTCTATAAAAGCTATTATATCGTCTTTTTCACAAGAAAAAACCGAAATTCCTTCTTTATGGAGATAGGAAATTTCGGTTCAAATTTCTTAAAAACGGGTTTAGTATATTTTACGGAATACATCATCAAGATCTTCAAATTCTTTGAGATCTTTTTCCTGCGGATTGTCTGATTCTACCGTCCACTTACTATCAACTGGGGCTAACCCGCCATCATTATTTTTTTGAAAAGGCAGATGAATATGATGGGTTTTGCCATCTTTTCGAGTGGTGTATCCAAGATAGTAGTGATCGCCTTCTCCTTCTTCTTCAAAAATACCGATATCTTCAATTCCATACTTATTTAAATATGGCTGAAAAGATTGCTGTAATTCATTCATAATTTGTTCACGAGATAGATAATCCACTAAAATTCTCCCTTCAAAATGGTTTATTTCCTTAATATGCCATATTTTCGTTCATTTAAACCCTGTTTTCTACATAGATAAAAGTGGTTTTACATAAGTGAAAAATAACAATAAAGTTATGTAATTTTAAAAGATGAGCGTAAAAAGGGCATAGGTTAGATTCATAGATTATGCACATTAAAATAAGGCTTGTCTATAATATATAGAATCGTTCTTTCAATCAAGAAAGGAGGAGGAGGACACTTGCAAGAGCTATTTAACCTGCAAGGGAAAACGGCCATCATTACTGGCGGAGGCAGAGGTCTCGGGAAACAGATGGCGACTGCCCTTGCAAAAGCAGGCGCTAATCTTGTTCTTTGCTCAAGAAAGGTTGAGGCATGCGAAGCGGTATGTAAGGAACTGAGGCCATTGGGTGTTCAGTGTTTGGCTATTCAATGTGATGTGACGAAGGCAGCCGACATTCAAAAGGTCATCAATGCGACTGTAAACACGTTTGGATCGATCGACATTCTTGTGAATAATAGCGGTGCTTCATGGTCCGCTCCAGTGGACGATCTGCCTGAAGAAAAATGGGATTATGTTATGGATGTGAATGCAAAGGGGACATTCCTTTTTAGTCAAGCGGCAGCAAAAGTAATGGTTCTACAGGGGAGCGGGAAGATTGTCAATATTGCCTCAGTTCTCGGACTGGGAGGTGTGAATCCTCAGCTCATGGATACCATTGCCTATAACACTAGTAAAGGTGCCATCATTACCTTTACCAAGGATTTAGCTGTTAAGCTCGCAATTCATAATATTCAGGTAAACGCGATTGCGCCAGGGTTCTTCCCAACTAAAATTACAAAGGGCATTTTAGAGGATAGTAAACATTCATTACAAGCCCATATTCCAGCTGGGCGATTTGGCAGTGAGACCGATCTAATGGGCCCCATTCTGTTCCTTAGCTCAAAGGCTTCTGATTATGTTACTGGGCATATCCTTTTGGTCGACGGGGGAATTCATGCCCAGGTTTAGTGATGATTTTTACTGCTTGAAAAGTTAGAGGACAAGCCCGAAAGGAAGAGTAAGATTTTCTAAGAATGATGATTGGAGGATAGTAGAATATGAAACATAAACACAAAAGGAAGAAAATGAAGAAAGGGACAATTAAGCTTCAGAAGCAGCTGATGGATCAAAACGCCGTTGAGATTCTAAAAAGGACTGGCTTTGCCACGGAGCAACAGCTTAATCAACTACAGAACTTATTAAATAATGAAGATTTCGTAAAATTAGCAGGTGCAGCTGACTTTTGTGGGAAACTAAAAAAGGCAGGCCATGCGATGGAACAACAGCTAAATCAAGGATTACAGAACTTATTAAACAATGAAAATCTCACAAAATTAGCAAATGCAGCTGAATTTTATGGGAATGTGAAAAAGACAGGCCTTGCGTTGGAACAGCAGGTTAATCAAGGACTACAGAACTTACTAAGTAATGAAGACCTCGTAAAGTTTGCAAATGCAGCTGAATTTTATGGGAAACTGAAAAAGACTGGCCTTGCGTTGGAACAGCAGATTAATCAACGAATTCAGAACTTATTAAATGATGAAGATCTCGTAAAATTAGCAAATGAGCATCTCGATTTACTCAGCAGGAATTTTAGAGCATTGCAAAATACAATCGAGGTACTATTTAATATTTTACAAGTCCCAACCAAAAATGATGTAGCAAATGTAGCTAAGCTAACATTACAAACGGAGGAAAAAGTCGATAACTTGGAGGAGCATATCATAAAACTGACAGAAACCGTTGAAAAAGCATTATGCAAAGACATGAAAGCGAAGAAGGGCTCAAAGGGAAATGTCTGAAAATAGACTGGATAAAGACTATTTAAAGCTGGAAAAAGAGCGTTGGACTGGCTTTTTTAATGCGTTTCTTTCACTGCCGCCTGAATCAGATATCACACCAAGAAATGCTATTTGGAAAAAAAACAAAGCAACCTTATGGTATTATCCCGCTAAACAAAAAAAGTACAACATTCCCTTATTTCTTGTCTATTCGATGGTGAATCAGTCATTTATTCTCGATCTAGCACCTGGTTCCAGTACAATAGAAGCTTTTGTTCATGAAGGCTATGATGTTTATTTGATTGATTTTGGTGTTCCAGGGTATGAAGATAAGGATTTAACGCTAAATGATTATATTCAACAATATATCCAAAAAGGAGTTCAAAGAGCTTTAAGACACTCCAAGGCCAAGAGCGTCACAATTATAGGTTATTGTCTTGGCGGTACGCTGGCTGCCATGTACACAGCTATTGCAGAAGAGCCAGTGAAGAACTTGATCTTAACCGTTGCCCCGATTGATTTTTCCACGTTTCCCATTTTTGCTAAATGGTTAATGGCTGCACAAAATGGACAACTTGACGTTGGCCGTCTTTTGGAGACCATTGGTTTAGTTCCTGCACCATTTATTGAGGCTGGCGTCCGAATGATAACATCTCCCCTTTACTTTAGTCACTATTTATCCCTGTTAAACCGTTCGTACGACAAAGAATATGTTGAACATTGGCGCCGTTTTAATCATTGGACAAAGAGCCACATCCCATTTCCTGGTGCCTCTCTAAAACAACTTTTTGATGACATGATAAAAGGCAATAAGCTCATAAATGGCGGGATTCAGATAAATGGAAAAAGCATGGACCTTCATAACATCCATGCAAATCTGCTTGTACTTTCTTCAAAATACGACAGGTTAGTGCCTGAGGGACTTGTTTATCCTGTTATGGATCTGGTCTCAAGTGAAGATAAAACTTATATTTCACTTGAGGGAGGACATACAGGCGTCTCACCAGCGTATTTGAGAAACTGGCTGCATGAAAGGTCAGAACCCATTGTAACCGCCAATGAAAAATAAAAATATGGGGGGGATCCTATTTGATTTCATACCTTTACTTTTTGCCTTATCGAAATAATGGCGATTATGGTTACGATAACGACGTATGGCACGGGTTTTCTAGAATCGTATTTAGGAAATTTTATGAGCAGCAGTTTGGTTTTTATTTAAGAGGATAAGTAAAAGCTAAAAAGGAACCCTTCAAACCGATTTGTATGGAGGGTTCTTTTTAGTTGGCTCTGTTTTTATATAATGTTGATTTTGGTGAGGGAATGAGAATTCATAGGCGGAGAATTTCCTGCTAATGTATATAGTGGAAGCTTAATAAGTAGATATAAGCGGAGATATTCCGATAAGCTTTTCTAAATAAGACAAAAACCAATGATTTGGATAATATAATCGGAAAAGCCTCCTTTATTTTTAGGGGAAATAGGAGGATTTCTAAATTTAGCGGAATTTTACCGTTTATTTCACGAGCATAGGAAAAACAACGGCCAAATAACAGAAGGAAGCAGGATACTCTTTATAGAAATAACTGGTAAATATGTTATAGTAAAGTAAATTAATTTTTTGCAGGGAGTTATTAAATATGAGCCTGAAAGAACATGAAACATAACAACTTTATACGGTCGTAAGAGGTCCTCCAAATATATTAATCATAAAAACTGCAAAATGATTATTGGAGTGATTATTATGAATGACAAACTGTTTTCTTCATTTATAAAACAAGCAGATGAACCTTTTGTTGGGTGGGATTTCTCATTCATATCTGAAACTGGAAGAATGAAAAGTGAGCTGCTTTCATGGTCATACGGCAGTATAGCTGCTACTCTTGTTCAAAGTGCAAAATCAATGCTAGATATGGGAACAGGTGGTGGAGAGTTTTTATCAAAATTAAGACCTTTGCCATCAACCGTTTATGCTACAGAAGGTTATCTGCCTAATGTACCCATAGCAAAAGAACGATTAACACCTTTAGGAGTTAAGGTAGTTCAAATTGATAATGATGAATTTCTTCCGTTTGAGACTGGGAAATTTGACCTTATCATAAATCAACATGAGTCATTTTCACCTAAAGAGGTGAGAAGAATGATCTCGAAGGACGGCATTTTCCTAACGCAACAAGTCGGTGGACTTGATTGCATAGAGATTAATGAACATCTAAGGGTACCAATAAATGAAGAATTTATTGATTGGAACTTAACACTAGCTTTAAAGGGGATACAGGAGAATAATTTTGAGGTTTTGAAAAGTATTGAAGAGTTTCCTATTCAAAGATTCTATGATATTGGTGCATTGGTGTATTATCTTAAAGCCATTCCTTGGCAAGTCCCAGGTTTTGAAATTAGTAAATTCAAGGATGAATTATACACCATTCATAAAATCATTGAACAAATGGGTTATTTTGATGTAAAACAACACCGGTTTATTATTGTGGCTAAAGCAATTTAGCTGGAGAAGGGAGCCTTCGATATTTGAAGGCTCCAACCTAATTCTTAAGCTAGTATCAATCCTGTATACACTATCAACTCCTCACACGTGGAGTGTAAAAACAACAGGAACTACAGATCGCTGTTTTTGCAGGAGGATAAAATTTGAACCCGAATATTTTTCAAACTATAATTAAACCCATGTAAGGGAGGATGTATCATGACCAAGCACCGGATTTATTCAATGAGCGTCGCAGGTGTCTATCCCCATTATGTTGCGAAGGCGGAGAAAAAAGGACGTACGAAAGAAGAAGTCGATGAAATCATTCGTTGGCTGACAGGATACAGCCAGGAAGAGCTGGAAGCCCTGCTGGAAAAAAAGACAGACTTTGAAACTTTCTTTGCGGAAGCTCCTCGGCTGAATCCTTCACGGGGATTGATAAAAGGAGTCATCTGCGGTGTCCGTATAGAAGAAATCGAAGAACCAACCATGCGGGAAATTCGCTATTTGGACAAGCTGATCGATGAGCTCGCAAAAGGAAAAGCGATGGAGAAGATTTTGCGTACATAATAAAAACGAAGAAACACTGATACTACTTTTAAAAATAAGGCTCTGTTAATGTTTAATGTTGATTTTTTCGATAAAATGTTAGGGGACCAACTTTTGGATCCCCAATTCTCAATAAACCAGCCTATTAGATATTCAATAAAGATATTTGTTTTAAATGGGCATACTCATTGTAATGGTTCTATTTTTGAATCCTAATTTTTCATACAGTTTAATGGCTCGATTACCTGAATATACACTTAAACGAACCTCTGAATATCCATCTTGTTTAAGATGTTCAATACCAGTTTGCATCAATTGTTTTGAAATTCCATTTCCCCTAAACTCCTCTAACACAAACAATTCATAAATAAATCCATATATTTTTTCAGTAAACTGGTCTTTACTTGTTCCTATAAGAATCCAACCCATTAGATTACCGCCATCAGTTGCTATCAAATAATAGCTTCCTTTCTGCAATAAAGGTTCAATAAGTTGTTTGACTTTTTCATCTGACGGTTTTGCCTCGCCTAATGTACCATCGAATAATGCTTGTGGTGAAAGTGATAAAACCTTTTTATATTCCGAATCGTTTGGTTTTCTAATTTCCATAAATAGAGTTCTCCTCTCCCATTATTTTTTAAGTCAATTGCCCGTTAAAAACCTTTTTAAGCACTGAACTTATTTGCTTTAAGGCGGATAGCAGGTTGTGTCTCCAGTAAAAAGCGTAACCCAAGTAAACCCCTACGATTTCAGCCGAGTTTGCAGGGAGTAGCCTTTGAACATACAGTCTACAAATGTAATCCATTCGTAACCTTTTCGAGTACGCTAAAATTTCGTGCCTTTTTCATTTCTACAGTAGTTGTTTTAGTTCATTAAGGCTGAAATATTCTCTTACACCCGGCTTATCATGTAAATACTCGATAGCCTTTTCTTTTGAAAGAGATTGGTTTGTGAGGATACCGGCTAAAATCATTGCCAAATAAGGAATGGACGGCTTTGCAGTTTGGACATCTTCCATATCACTATTATTTGTAAATGAAAAAATCTCGTATCCGTCCTTTTGACCTACATGAAGCATCATTCCGTACATTCTTCCACCAACGCTTAGCTTTTTTTTGTCTTTTACTTCATCCAAATCTATATCTAACTCATTCAATCCATTTTCCTGAGCGGCTACATCCATGAATTGATCTTTTGTAATCAAATACATTCTCCCTATAGTTGTTTCGTTTGATACTGGATCTAATCCGATAAAAGCTGGTGCACCACCCCAGCGATCCGAGTGCCTGGCAAAATAGAGGGGATAGGGGATTTCTATAAATTCATCTCTTATAGGTGCAGAGGTATCCCTGCATCCTCTTTCAGTCCTTGTGGAACCCTCCGGTGTACCACCTTCGATATAACACATGAAGCGCCCCCTGGACAAGTTAGAACCATAACTCATATACCAAACATATTCTTTTTCCAATTCATTTAACTCCTTCCTTAAATTTATTTATTCCTTTGTAGCGATGATATTTTCTTAAAATCTATGAATGTTGAAATATAAGGTTAAACCAAGAGAGGAAAATTTGCAGACTGAACATAGGGCTCAACCATAAGATTTCTTTTATAACATTGTAAAATCCTTCAATGAGAAATAGGCTCTTTTATTGGTAACAGAGACCTAAAAAAAAACATACTTTGTTGAAGAGAGTACACATCGTAACTAATGATTTCGTTTACACAGAACTGGCTGACCTTTCACTCTCTTTTTGAGTTTAGCCTAAATATAACATGGGGAGGAAAAAAGCAAAATGTTACAAAATGAGCTGCAAGGGTTGGGAATCGACCCTTATCAAGTTGGTCAGTTAGTTCCTATGGATATCCAGAACCAGGACCCGTATATGATGAGCAGGCGTTGTGGTGGCTGTGGATTCCGCTGCGGTGGCTGTGGTGGTTTCCGTTGTGGAGGATTTCATTGTGGAGGATTTCGTTGTGGTGGTTTTGGCTGTGCTGGCTGCTTTGGCTGTGGTGGCTGCTTCGGTTTCAGTTGTTTCGGCATTGGTTTCGGTTTTATTTAATGGTTATGGCAGCCTGAGCTGTTTGACGCCAAATAATTTCCTTAAGAAAAAACTTTTGTGAAATCAAAAATGCCTTGCATCATTTACCGCAGGGGTATTTCTTACACTTCAAAAAATATATAACTCTGAGAATTGTCAGTTCTAGCGCCCTATTGGCTAGTATCCTTCACTCTTAAGGCATACGAAAAGTCAAGCACATATGTGCCTTTTGGCTTTTCGGGTTTCTCTATTTCGGCTGGAGCGCTCAAGGCATACGCCGATGAACAGGGCGCTTCCGCTTTTCTTTTTAACATATTGGACAAAAGATCGTACATAAACTGTTAATGCATAATTTGTACGTTTATGTATAAGGAGGAGCTGAATGAAAAAACTGGACTCGTCCTCACGTCTGAAGGTCAAAAGAGATACTTACTTTCTTCCAGATCCAAATGGCGGTGTGTATTTTAGAAACAACTTAAGCGCATTCCGTTTGGAAGGCAATACCATCTATCAATGGATTGAAAAATTACTTCCAATGTTCAATGGAGAGCATACGATGGGAGAATTAACAAATGGATTAACGGCCCCTTATCGGGACAGGGTGTACGAAATTGGAGAAACGCTGTATAACAATGGTTTTGTTCGGGATCTAAGCAAAGAGGCTCCCCATCAATTGAATCGAAACATTCTTGAAAAGTATGCTTCACAAATCGAATTTATAGAAAACTTTATGGAATCTGGTGCGTACCATTTTCAAGAATACCGTCAGGCGAAAGTTCTGGCCGTTGGCTCGGGCCCCTTACTGGTTTCATTGGTTTCCGCGTTAATTGAATCAGGTCTGTCCAAATTAAATGTCTTGGTGACAGAATCCATTCCAACTAATTGGCAGAGGATCAATGAACTCGTGCAAAATGCCCGAAAGACCGATTCCGAAGTCGAGATTAATGAGGTCCCCTTTCATAAAGACAAGAAGAGCAGTTTTTGGAAAGAGGTCATTCAGCCTTATGATTATATTCTATACGTCTCACAGGATGGCAATATAAATGAGCTGAGGGACCTTAATCTGGTTTGCAAGGAAGAAAAGAAGGCATTTATGCCATCCATCTACTTAGACCAGGTGGGGCTTTCTGGTCCATTTGACCACCCAAATACAGATGGATATTGGGAGTCTGCATGGCGCAGAATCCATCACTCAGCATTAAAAAAAGATCGGCAGCCTCAATCCTTCTCATCAACAGCGGGATCGATTCTGGCAAATGTTTCTGTATTCGAATTTTTCAAAAGGGCTACAGGGATTGCAGACTCACATGAGAGTCATCAAATTTACATGCTTGATCTTGAAACCCTCGAAGGAGACTGGCTTTCCTTCATCCCCCATCCACTAAGTACGTCTAAACGTGAAACTATAAAACTGGTGGAAGATTTTGATTTACGCCTCAAACAGGAAACGGACAGAAATGAACCATTGAGTAACCTCTTGGAGTATTTCAGTGGATTAACGTCAGAGGAAATAGGAATTTTCCATACCTGGGAGGAACGAAATTTATCTCAGCTTCCACTAGCACAGTGCTATGTTCAAGCAGTTAACCCCTTATCAGAGGGACCGGCAGAGCTGCTTCCTGAAGTTGTCTGTGCGGGACTATCACATGAGGAAGCAAAAAAAGAGGCCGGGCTGAGGGGCATTGAAATGTATGTTTCACAAATGGTAAATGTGCACAATTTGGGACACAGCCATCAGAAAAATAAGGCGGGTATAAATATACCTGAGGAATTTATAGGAATCGGTGCTGGGGAAACAATGGCAGAGTCTGTTTGCAGAGGCCTCCAAGTATATTTAGGTGAAGAATTGAATAGAAGAAAGGCCGACCACCAAAGTACGGTTTATCATATGAAGCTGGGATCCCTGGAAGATAAGCGATGCAGATTCTATTTTAATGCCCTGACCACCTTGAATGGTGCTCCAGCAATTGGTTTAAAAGAGGATGTACTAGGGTTCCCAGTGGTATGGGTAAGGTCGAATGGCCGTTGGTACAATAATGTAGGTTTAAATACAACATTGGCATTACGAAAGGCATTGGAACAAGCGCTTTCGGATGCTCAAAACCAGGTGGATTTTACAGTAAAGCAAGAGATGGAGTCAACTGTTTTTCTGGAGAGAAGCGAAAGCAAACTGGATATCCCATCATGTGATGAAATGACGTCTCGGGAGCTATTGCAATCGTCTATTGAGGTATTGAACCAAAACCGCATGCGGCTAGTAATCTATGACTTAGCCTTTGAGCCGTTTTTAAAACAAGAGCTGGCAGGCGTGTATGGTGTTCAGGTTCAAAAGGGGGGATCCTAATGACTGCTTATATCCTTATAGATGGCGAGGGTTTATTAGCGGAATACGTCTATGATCAGTTGTCCCCAAACTATCTTGTCAGGCGGCAAAGCATTCTTGAAGAGGTTCCCGAACATACAGAAGTAGTTCTTGTGCTGCATGATACCTGGAAACCATCTTTTCATCAAAAAGCGGAAGAGAGATTAAGGACATTAGGTATTCCGTGGCTTCGGGGTTTTGTTTCGTTTGGTGAGGGAATCATTGGTCCATTTGTACGCCCGCATGAACCGGGATGTTCTCACTGTGCCGACATACGACTTTTGTTAGCAGGACCTGATCGCCGTGAAATGCTGGGGCTTCGGGTGAAAATGGCAACAGGAGAAGGCGTACTGCGTGATGCATGGGCATCAAGAACGGGACTATCGCAAATGGCAACCTTGATTAGCAGCGAAGTAATGAAGATCGTACAAGGAGAACAAAGCTGCTTAGAAGAACGGATGTTCATTACAAACCTGAAAACATTAACGAACTCCAGCCACTTTTTCTTGCCAGATCCGTTGTGCCCAATGTGCAGTCCATTACCTGAAGACACAGCTGAATTAGCTTGTATCAAGTTGGAAGCTAGTCCTAAATTGGATCCTGCTGGTTACCGATGCCGTTCGATCGATGAATTAAAAAATGTGCTAGTCCAAGATTATCTCGATTATCGTACTGGAATCATGAATGGGAAAATGCAGGATTCCAGGCTGCCGTTCGCTGATGTTTTAGTGAACATGCCGTTGTTTGATGGAGACGAGGGAGTAGCAGGCAGGTCTACTTCCTATGAAATGAGTGAGCTGACGGCTGTTTTAGAGGGGTTGGAGAGGTATTGCGGAATCGAACCTCGCGGCAAAAGGAAGATCGTTCGTGATAGTTATCAAAATCTGGCGGATAAAGCACTGAATCCTGCAAAGGTAGGTTTGCATGAGAAGGAACAGTATGCAAAGCCTCATTTTCCATTTCAGCCATTTCAACCTGATAAACCAATGAATTGGGTCTGGGGATATTCATTTTTACAAGAACGCCCTATTCTTGTTCCAGAGTTACTGGCCTATTACAGTTTGGGATTTGGAGAAGGATTTGTTTATGAGACTTCCAACGGCTGTGCATTAGGAGGGACTTTAGAAGAGGCCATTTTCCATGGTATTATGGAGGTCGTCGAGCGAGACTCATTCTTATTAACCTGGTATGCACAACTCCCGCTTCCCCGTCTTGACCTCAGTTCAGCGAACGATAAAGAATTGCAGCTGATGGTTAGCCGGATCCGCGAAGTGGCTGGTTATGATCTGCATTTTTACAATGCGACAATGGAACATGAGATTCCAAGCGTGTGGGCAGTGGCAAAAAACAGAAGATCCAAAGGTACAAACATCATTTGTGCAGGCGCAGCTAATCCTGATCCTGTAAAGGCAGTAAAAAGTGCGATTTACGAGCTTGCAGGAATGATGGTTAGGCATGACGAAATGTTGGAGAAGAATCGGCAGAAATATGAAGAAATGTTAAAAAATCCGTTTGCGGTACGAACCATGGAGGACCATGGTATGCTTTACGGATTAAAAGAAGCAGAGAAAAACTTGAACTTTTTATTGGATGAAAATCGTCCTTTACGTACATTTGATGAGGAATTTAAATGCCCGCCGGTCCATCCAGATTTGAAGGATGATGTTGAGGATCTTCTAAATAGGTTCCGAAAATTAGACTTAGATGTTATTGTGGTGGACCAAACATCACCTATAACTAAAAGAAACGGTTTATTTTGTGTAAAGGTATTAATTCCTGGCATGCTGCCGATGACGTTTGGACATCACCTTACACGTGTAAAAGGTCTTGAACGGGTACTCAACGTACCTGTGAAACTCGGGTTTAAAAAGCAGCCGTTAACATATGAACAGTTAAATCCGCATCCCCATCCTTTCCCATAACTGCAAAAGTAGGAGGTTTCAGATTGGAACTAGATACATTTCTATACAATCTGCATTTTGACACGGATAAACTTCTTCCATCGGATTGGCAGCCGGATTGGGAAGATGCGCCACTTCCCTATAAACTGTACCGTGGCTTACCAGAGATTCCACTTACTGCAGACGCACCGTTAACACTCAAAGGGAGGAAAGCTAATTCCATACCCAGCCTGGAGGAGGTTGGTCATTACTTATGGTATGTATATGGTCTTACTCGATACTCTCAAACTGCTTTCATTGAGGGCAGTGAAGAAAAGGCGGCTGTAAGCTATGCCCAATTATTTCGCAGATTTGTTCCATCTGGCGGCGCGTTGTATCCAAATGAATTATATGTGTACTTAAAGCTGGAGGATGTGCCAGAGGGAGTTTACCACTACGATGTTGCACACCACCGCCTTTTATTGGTTCGAGAAGGTAACTATGATTCCTACCTATCCAGAAGTCTTGGAAATCGTTATAATCTTTCAGAATATTTTTGTACTGTTTTTGTATCGACGGTTTTTGGAAAAAATTTTTATAAATACAATAATTTCTCTTACAGGCTACAAGGGTTAGATGCAGGCGTGCTCATTGGGCAATCGTTGGAAGTGGCCGATAGGATGGGGTTCTCAACACGGGTATGCTATCAATTTCTAGATCGTTCTATCAATCATTTGCTGGGGCTGTCTGAACAGGATGAAAGTGTATATGCTGTGATCCCATTATCTATTTATCCGATCATTTATCATGTTGACCAATCTAATCTAGAAAAAAATATTTCTGCAACGGAATTATGCCGGGAAGTTCCAATACTCAAGCATGAAACCTATAACCGTTCAAAGAGAGTCATAGATTACCCAATGCTAAGAGAAATCAATGAAGCCTCAATGCTGGAAACAACCCATTCATTTGTGAACATAAAAAAAGGTGATTCCCTTAACCATGCACTAGGTTCGGAGTTCATCATGCTGCCATTTTCGGAGGCAATTTCATACGATCTGGCATCCATTTGCAGAGAGAGGCACTCTCCCGATTTTGATTTTATGATAGGGAAAGTTAGTCAACCGAAAGTATCTGCTTTGTTGAATGAGACTTTTTCCTTTTCATATCAAAAAGACCTTAACCATACACAGGGTAATCTTGATACTGGGTTACATTTGTATGGCACTTTTTATAACGTGGAAGGTGTTCCAGATGGTGCTTACGCCTATGACAAAAGTTTACATGCCCTTCGGAAAATATCTAAGGGGGATTTCCGGGAGTATATGCAAAATGGTTTAGTAACCCCCACTGTAAATCTGTATCAGGTACCGCTCTGTCTGCATGTTGTTGGAGACAGAGATCACCTCAAAAAGGAAATGGGCTATAGAGGATACAGAATTCAACAGATGGAAGCAGGGATACTCTTGCAAAGGCTGCTCTTGACAGCATGTGCCCTAGAGATGGGGGGACACCCGTTATTAGGATTCGACTCGAACCAAAGTGATGAACTTTACGGAGTCCGTTCGAGAGAAAAAACAAGCCTTATACAAATCCCTGTCGGTCCATACCGGCCCCGCGTCTGGCTAAAAGGAAGTTTAAATAGCTAAATGTAAGACGAACTTATTAGGGTTCGTCTTTTTAATTTTTAACAGGAGGAAAAAGATGCTTTTCAATGAAAAAAGAGTAGGGAATTTGAATGATGCGAACAAATGTTTTAAAATATGTATCTGATAATAATCAATGATATTCATTATGGAGGGATTACATATGTATGTTACGATTGCTGACTTTATTAGAGAATGGAATCGCGAGGCAACGCTTACGCAAAAGGTTTTAGATGGCTTAACGGATGATTCATTGAATCAAAAGGTTTATCCCGAAGGACGTACATTAGGAAGGATAGCCTGGCATTTTACAACAAACATTCCAGAATATTTAGCTCATTTTGGGTTAAAGACAGAGGTAGCAGAAAATGGTGCTGAAAATGTCCCGACCTCTGCAAAAGAAATTGCTGAAACGTGCAGACATATAAGTTCTTCTGCAGCCAAAATTATTGAAGAACAATGGACAGATGAATCTTTGAAAGAAGTACAAATGGCATTTGGCAGGGAAGAAACAAATGCCCAAATATTAATGGGGCTAATTAAGCATATCGTTCATCATCGCGGACAAGTGACCATCCTTATGCGCCAAGCAGGTATTAAACCTTTTGGGGTTTATGGACCGCCCAAAGAAGATTGGATTCATTTAGGTGTGGAAAATCCCCCGCTTTAATGAAAAATAGAACAATTGTTATTGAGCGAGGTTCTCATGGACAAGTTCCTGGGAAAAAATGGGACCGGTGTCCGTTAGTAGGTTCTCATGGACAAAGTCCCCGGATAAACAAGGGCTTGTGTCCATGAGGGAGGTTCTCATGGACAAAGTCCCCGAATAAACAAGGGCTTGTGTCCATGAGGGAGGTTCTCATGGACAAAGTCCCCGGATAAACAAGGGCTTGTGTCCATGAGAGAGGTTCTCATAGACAAAGTCCCCGGATAAACAAGGGCTTGTGTCCATGAGAGAGGTTCTCATGGACAAAGTCCCCGGATAAACAAGGGATTGTGTCCATGAGAGAGGTTCTCATGGACAAAGTCCCCGGATAAACAAGGGCTTGTGTCCATGAGAGAGGTTCTCATAGACAAACCCCCAGACAAAAAAGGGATCGGTGTCTATGAGATTCTAACTGAGCGCATGTACCCGAAATACAGGCCAGGTTAGTATAATAGATATAGATACGTAGATATGATGGCCAGATTAGGTAAAAAAAATAGAAAGGAGGATGGGTATGGTTTATATTGCTCTTCTTAGGGGGATTAATGTGGGTGGGAAAAATAAAATTGACATGAAGCTCCTAAAACAAACGTTTGAACAAGCCGGGATGAATGATGTTTTGACATACATCAATACGGGTAATATTATTTTCTCAAACAATAGCCAATCAAAAACGGAACTATCACAAATTTTGGAAGAAGCGATCCTAAATGATTTTGAATTGCATATTAGAGTAGTAGTTCGCAGTATCAATGATGTCAGAGGAATCATTAAAGCTATTCCTGAAACATGGAAAAATGACAAAGATATGAAAAGTGATGTTATGTTTTTGTGGGATGAAATTGATGATGAATCTGTGCTAGACAACCTGGTCATTAAGCCAGATATTGACACGGTAATGTATGTCCCTGGCGCAATCCTATGGTCGGTTGATAAGAAAAATGTAACCAAAAGCGGAATGTCAAAGATTATTGGATCAAAGATATACAAACAAATTACGGTAAGAAATGTCAACACCGCTCGTAAGATATATGAACTGATGCATGCTCAAAATAGTTAGTAGTGCAGAAAATGTACAATACATTTTTAAGGTGAACTACTTTTATGGTTTGATTGAATTTAATAAAATAGGGAGTAAATGATTGGAAGCATTCGATGCGACAGGGCAGCGAGTGCTTTTTTCTTTCTTCTTCTCCAACATCGATTACTAGGTCTTGAAACTATAAATTCACCTAAAAATTTTTAAATATTGACTATAGGAAATGGAATAAAAATATTGATTATAGTACATACTAATAAGTTTTTTAAAATTTTTTGGTATAAATTCAATTCTTTAGAAAAATATATTATCAAGATTAAAAATTACCAAAGGAAAGGAAGAGATGATAATGAAAAAGAATCGGCACGTATCAGATGATTTTAGTATGGCAGTGAAATTTTATATGAAAAAGGAGGGGATGACTCAGCAGGAATTGGCTAGGCTTGCAGATGTAGATACAGCTTATATTAACAAAATTATTAAAGGAGAACGGAGAGCACCCAGTCTGCCTATTGTCGTCAATATCATAAAAGCATTAAGGATCCCTTCTGTGTTTATACTTTGGATTTTAGGCCTTGCTGACTTACGAAAAGACAGGCTTCCAGAACTATCTGAAATACTATTATTCAATGACTACACCATTGGCGGGCAGCTAGTTGGTCCAGAGGTAAAACAAACACTTATTGATATTCTTCAAGTGAAATTTGATAAAGGCTGCTAAATTTATGAGCAAAAATGGATCAAAAAAAGAACTGATTTTAACCTTATCCCAAAAGAAGTATCCAAGATCGATAGAGGAAATTGTTGGCCACTCGATTGATAAGATAAAAATAGAAATAAGTAAAGGTGCAAAAAAAATAGATTTTTATGCTGTGAATGAGAAAAAGAGAGTGGAAATTTTTGTAGAAAATCAAATAAAGGGTTCAGATCGGACCGATCATCTTCAACAGAAAATTACTCCGCTCATTCAAAACATTTCAGATGGGTATGTCATATGGACAGCTGCTAAATTCCGCCAAGACCATATTGATGAAGTCAAACAATTGCTAAGACAAAATCCGCAAAAATATATCAATTTCTACGCAGCAGAAATTCATCCGGAGGTCATAAGGCGAATTAATGATTTGAATACACTTTATGAGTTAGATATTTGGGAAAACCTCCATTTCATTAATGAAGTGGACGAAAAGTTTAAAGTGATTGACTCTCATGTCCAAATGCCAGCTACTCATATTGGTAATGCCATCTTAGGTGAGCCGGCGAATCCTTTCATAAGGGACGATGATATAAAAGAATATTTGCTTAATGAATTGCGAAATAAAATCCCCTATTTTTTGAATTTCCATTCGGAAAAGAAACACTTGGAGTTTGATAAAATCCTTAAAGTGGGTGCGGGGCTTGCTGATATTACCTACTTTTCATCTGCTCTGGGTACTCGGGATCGAGGATTTGTTGAAATTCGGTTTGGATATAGCAAGTCATCTTGGTATCGTTATTTTAAGAAAATGGAAGATTATCTTAAAGAATTAATCCACCCAGACATTTATTTTAACGACCAATTACAAGGAATAGGGTATTCTATACGGTCAGACCGAAAGCATATCCCTAACGTTGTGAATGAGTTAGTAGATGTATTTGAAAAATTTATTTTGTTTTTTTCAAAGTATACTTATGGGAAATTTCATATTGTTGAATAGAATCACTAATAAGTATAGGAATCACCGACCGAAGAATTAAAAGGCAAGATACGATGGTATCCGCATCCGGCTGCGGATGAATATAATTACTTATTTGTCCTTCATCCCCCTGATGAAGGACAAACTATGTTCTTTTTCGAAGGGAAATGTCCTTCATGCCCTAGGTGAAGAACTTACTATGCTCTTTTTACAATGCAAAGTTTTAGATGATGTTAGCCGTTACGGGTTGTCCCATTGTAGCATTTAATATTAGGACTTTATTATAGAAAGGAAGTTTCGAATGGGTACTAGACCTTGTAAAGTAAAATCTAGTGGACTCTTAGGTAATTTAAGTTTGGAAACGCTGCAAATTCTTATAAATATCGCTAATCTTAACAAGAATGGTGCGCGACGTGTTAAGGTGGAGGTTTTTGATTGGACTTTTAATGAACCAATTGAAGTACCTGTTTCTTCATTTAATGGGCCTGAAAATACACCGGGTGATGGGGGTCCAATTGAGATTAAAGAAAACACAGCAGCAGTATTCTCTACTGGTCTTTTAGATAATATGATTATTCTGATATACGAAGTTAGAGTTACTTTCTTTGATTGTGATGACAATGTTTTAGTTACAAGTAACGGGCTTAGCATAAATAATAGTGGAAATGTTCCAGGACAAACTGTTTTGGATGCTGATTTTAGAACATTGGATTTGGATAGCAATTAAACCTATCATTCATCTATGAGAGAGGAGTAATGAAATTGGATCATAAACCTGGCGATAATTTGATTAAATTAAAACAAATGCTTCCGCCGGATCACCCATTCATCCGAATAATGGAATCTACCCCAATGCCTTTGGAAAGGACCCAAAGGTTAACTAAACTAATAAAAATACTCCCTGCTAATCACCCTATCATTCAAATTTTGAAAAATCACAGGAACTGATATCAACCAAATTTGACCAGTATTAAAAAAGGGCCAAATAGGGAAGGTAACCATTCTAACGAATGTTAATGCCGTTAAGATGACTGGCGACACTTTAACCCCAGACAAAAGATTAAAAAAAGGTGAGGAGTATCGGGTTTATAGTTATAGAGTGGCAGGAACTAATGGATACTATGGTTTGGGTGGAGGACTTTTTGTTCAAAAATCTGATCGAGTAAAATATGAAACTCCATCTAAAGCTAAGTTAGCTTTACTAGAAAAAGAGTCCAATAACCAATCAACGTCCTCAACCACAAATAATTCTGGCGGGTCGGATGTTCATGCAAATGCGCCAGCTTCTTTTGCAAATTGTACTGAACTAAGAAAATATTATCCTAACGGTGTTTCTTCAGACCATCCTGCATATGCACCAAAACATGACCATGATAAAGACGGCTGGGCTTGTGAAAGGTAAAATCTTTTATATCGAAGGGCAATCAAGTGTGATTGCTCTTTTTTTATCCATTGCCATTCAAAATAGAAGGTATTGCCTGATTGTGTTTTGACTATTTTAATTTTGAAATATAATTCTGTGTATAATATAAATAGTCATTGAAAATGGTTTTTCTAGTATTGCAGTACCGGAGGAGGAACAGCGTAAATACTATAATGGGAATGTCCAAGGATGGAAGCAGCAACTAGAAGTATTGCGGAAGCGTGCTGAGCATTAAAATGTTGTCTGCATACAAAAAAATTCAAATCACTGATAAAAGTTTTCTGTTTCATTAGCATCGACCTAGATGAACTATTTGCAGAATCAAGGGATTGACGAAGTGCAAAAAAGTGAAAATAGAAATGGAGAATACATAATGACAAATCTGGATGATGTATCAATTGCAAAAGTCGAAATGCTTATCAGAAAACCTGTTGAAGAGGTTTTCGAGGCTTTTATCAATCCTTCTATTACTACAAAATTCTGGTTTACCAAAAGCAGTGGAAGATTAGAAGAGGGAAAACGTATTCGATGGGATTGGGAGATGTATGGCGTAACTGCGGAACTTGATGTCATACAATTAGAACCAAACAGAAGAATCCTCATTCAATTTGATGATGATACCAACGTGGAGTGGGTGTTCACACCACGGACAGATGGTACATTGGTCACAATTAGTAACACAGGATTTAAAGGTAATCCAAACGAAATCGTTAACCATGTGATTGATTCAACAAGCGGTTTTACCATTGTTTTATGTGGATTAAAGGCACTTCTTGAACATAACATTATCTTAAATCTTGTTTCGGATCAGTTTCCCGACGCTCACATAGCACATTAAGAATTAACTTTTCTTTGTCTTTATATGAATTTTCAATGATTAATTCCATTTATTGCAAGGTACTGGGAAAACATGAGGAATTTTAGAAAAAAAAAGATGGATGATATAAATCCAACCGTTTACTTCTCTTATTCGAGCAGCAATGGACCTAAAATAAGAAGGAAAGCAAGTGAGTGGTTGTTCTGGCAGCTGCTCATTTTTGTGCCAATAAGGTTTAAAGGTCAGGTTACTCTCATAAATGAGTGAAGTAGCCGCATTTCACCCGACTATTTTTCGAACGATAATTTAAACAAATAAGGGAGGATGTCCAGTTACTTGAAAAAGAGAAAACGATTCTTCCTGCTGAAGAATCGCACCCTTCATCAAAATATGATAATTAGCACCCGTTTATTTCTCCCATAGCTCAACCAGTCTGCCATCAGGATCTTCAATCCAAATAAACTTTCCAAATTCACTAATCTCTTTTTCCTTTACAATAGGTACACTCATTTGTTCAAGGTGCTGAATAGTTTCATCTAGGTTATAAACTTGGAAATTTAACATTACTTGCTGTTCTGCTGGGAAATACTTGTCATCTTCAGCAAAAAATGAAAAAATCGTTTCATTTCCTGTATGGGGTTTAATGATAGTCCCATTCCAATTTTCTATTTTAATCTTCAATACTTCGCTGTACCATTTTTTTGTTGCATCTAGATTTTTGGTTCTCCAAAATATCCCCCCGAAACCTTTAATCATCGTCATTTACTCCTTTCGCTCATTCATAATTACATCAATTAAATAAGAATTCAAGAAATAAAAAAAATTCCTTCTTCAACAAGTCTGCCCATTACAGTAAGCACTGTTTCTCAATGATGTATAAAAGTGCTGGAGCACTATAATGATGGTTGTGTGCAGCGTCATTTATTCCTTTTACTAACTAACCATCATGCCATAAGCGGAGAATTTCCGTCTAATGTATATAGTAGAGGCTTAAGAAGCAGATATAAGCGGAGAAATTCCGATTACCTGTTCTAAATAAGGCAAAACCGAAGATTTGAATAAGATAAACGGAAAAACTTCCTTTATTGTTGGAAAAATAAAGGTGTTTTTTAATGTAAACGGAATTATTCCGTTTATTTTTCAAACACAGTAAAATCTAACCTAGCCATTCACATCTATTTTAGCAATCCAATTATCGGTTAGTGAATATCAATTCGCAAGTTGTGATTTTATTTGCCATAAACCATTGATAGCAATAAAAATGGGGGAGAAAATCACTGCGATTTCTTCCCCCATTGCATGGCAATTTACTGTTTTAAACCTTTAAAGAGACTCATTAAAGCAGCAACAATCGTCCCCTATTTTAGGCAAATAGGGGCTGTCCCATAAGTGCCTGTCTCATAGGGCTGTGAAGGCCCCTCCTTTTAACAGTCAGTGAAACATTAAAGAGGCAATTGCTTCATGAACAATTAATGAATCAGGTACTTGCTTGTCAGTGATTGTTCTGCATGTAATAGTTCCTTTGGCGTGCCTTCAAATATGACTTTACCGCCTTTGTTACCGCCTTCGGGTCCCATATCGATAATCCAATCGGCGTTTCTGATGATATCTAAGTTATGCTCGATGACGATAACCGTGTTTCCAGTATCAACAAGTCGATTCATGATGTCTAATAGATGAGTAATGTCTGACATATGCAATCCCGTAGTTGGCTCATCCATGACGTAAATGCTTCCTTTTTTGTGCAGTTCGGTTGCTAGCTTGATGCGCTGACATTCACCGCCCGATAATGTACTTAATGGCTGTCCGAGTGTCAAATAGTTTAAGCCTACATCACTCATGGCCTGTAAAACGTTTACCACTTTTTTGATATCAAAGAAAGCTAGTGCTTGTTCAACGGTCATTCCCAAAACATCTGCGATTGATTTATCATTCAGCTTATAGGCTAATACCTCTTCTTTGAAACGTTTTCCGCCACATACTTCACAAGGAGTTTTGACATTTTCTAAAAACGATAGGTCAGTATAAACAACACCTAGACCATGGCAGTTCTCACAGGCACCTTTGGAATTAAAGCTAAATAGACCAGGTTTCACTTTGTTAGCTGCGGCAAAAGCTTTCCGTATGTCATCCATCATGCCTGTATAGGTGGCAGGATTGGAGCGGGTCGATGTACCGACTGCTTTTTGGTCAATCACTATTGCATCAGGATGCTGCTGGAGAAATACATCATTTATTAATGTACTTTTTCCAGAGCCAGCCACACCCGTTACTGCCGTTAATACACCAGTTGGAATATCAACACTAACATTTTTTAAGTTATGTAATGAGGCGTTTACCACTGATAGCTTGCCTGTTGCTTGACGAAAATGATCTTTAATCGGCATCGAGTGCTTCATATGGTTGCCTGTTAAGGTATCAGACTCGAGCAGACCAGCAAAACTTCCTTCGTACAAAATTGTGCCGCCCTTGTCGCCAGCATATGGACCTACATCAATAATATGATCGGCTACTTGAATAACGTCGGGGTCATGCTCAACCACAATCACAGTATTCCCTTTGTCTCGCAGCTTTTTCAGCAATTCATTGAGTCGGTGTACATCTCGGGGGTGTAAGCCTACACTTGGCTCATCAAAAATATACACAGCATCTACTAGGCTGCCGCTTAAGTGCTTAACCATTTTGACACGCTGGGATTCACCGCCAGATAAGGTGTCAGTTTCACGATCAAGACTAAGATATTCGAGACCGATATCCACCAGGTGCTGTAATCTCTCTGTTATTGCTTTCACCATTGGAGCAGCTGCCGGGTCTTTTATTTCCTTTATCACAGGGATCAGCTGACCAACCTCCATAGAAGATAAATCAGCAATATTGTAGTTGTTAATTTTACAGCTAAGAGCCTTTTGACTGAGGCGAGCTCCGTGGCAGCCTGGGCATGGGCCTTCCGTGATGTATGGGGCAACCGCTTTTTGTGTTCGTTCGGATTTCGTCTTCAAATCCTGTTTGATGTACTTATTTGTGAACTTCTCGATGACGCCTTCTACAGTCAAATTCATTGTATTTCCAGAGAGTTGCACCTTAACTTTTTTGGCTTTTCCATACAGGAGTTCCTCTAGATCCTCCTTAGAATAATCACTTAGCTTTTTGTTAATATCATAGGATCCGGAATCTACTAGCATATTCCATTCCCAGCTGCCCACTTTATAATCAGGGAGCATGATGGCCCCTTCATTTAATGATTTGGACATGTCGATGGCTTTATCCATATCCACACGCAGCTTGCGGCCAATTCCATTGCATTCCTGACACATGCCCTGCGGATCATTAAATGAGAACATGTAGGCCTCGCCGATATAAGGCTGACCTGCGCGGGAAAAAAGGAGACGAAGGATGGGAGAGATATCGGTAATGGTCCCTAAGGTCGAGTGGGCGCCGCCCCCTAAGCGTTTTTGGTCGACAATTACCGCCATGCTTAAATTTTCGATGGCATCCGCATCAGGCTGCGGTATACGCGGCAGAAAAGTCCGGACGAACATACTGAAGTTTTCATTCAATAGTCGCTGAGATTCAGCTGCGATGGTATCGAAAACGATTGACGATTTGCCAGATCCCGAAACACCAGTGAAAATCGTGATTTTACGTTTCGGAATGCGCAAAGACACATTTTTAAGGTTATTTTCCCGTGCACCGCGAATTTCGATATATTCTTGAATCATATTCTAACTCCTTTCCTAGTACTCTACTATTGATTCTAATCGGGCCAAAACACATAATTTGAATCATTTTTTCCAAAAATTTTTATAAAAGGAATTTTTATTATATCCAATAAAATAGTTTCCTTCAATTTTTCCCTCCATTATCAACTATTGGCAATAGACATGGCAAATAACTAGATATCAGTAATACAATTACCAAATTTAGCTAATACTTAACAGCAGAGGACTAAATTAGGTGGGATTATGTTGGAAGAAAAAAACATTACTTTTTTTATTGATAATCATAAGATGACGGCTAGGCAAGGGCAATCCATTTTTGAAGCTGCCAGGGATAATGACTTTTTTATGCCAGGTATTTGTTCCTCTCAGCCTGATTTGGGAGTTGGCGTCATTCAAACTTGCGATACTTGCTATGTTGAAGTGAATGGAACATTACAGCGCTCCTGTACGACAAAGGTCGAACCGAATATGAAGGTCAGCGCAGCGTCTGATCGGGCAAAAGCAGCTCAGCTGGAGGGAATGTCCCGGATTCTTAAAAATCATGAACTCTACTGTACCGTTTGTGATAATAACAACGGAAACTGTGTGGTTCATAACACAGCAGAGCATTTACAAGTGGATCATCAAAAATATGAATTTACCCCGAAGCCTTATCCTCCTGATAACTCTCATCCATTCTACCGTTATGAGCCTGATCAATGCATCTTATGCGGTCAATGTGTAGAGGCTTGTCAGGATCTTCAAGTGAGCGAAGTATTAAGTATTGATTGGGAGCGGGAACAGCCGAGAGTGATTTGGGACAATGATGTTCCGATTAATGAATCGTCCTGCGTATCATGTGGACATTGTGTAACGGTCTGCCCATGTAATGCTTTAATGGAAAAATCGATGCTCGGTAAAGCTGGGTATTTGACAAATATTCCGAATAATATACTTGAGCCGATGATTGATATAACAAAAGAAGTCGAGCCAGGATATAAAGAGATTTTTGCCATTTCAAACATTGAATCAGCCATGCGTGAGGATCGGATCAACCGTACAAAAACGGTATGTACCTATTGCGGAGTTGGCTGCAGTTTTGAAGTTTGGACAAAGGACCGTGAAATTCTCAAAATTCAGCCACAGCCGGATGCGCCGGTCAACGGAATTTCAACATGTGTGAAAGGGAAGTTCGGATGGGATTTTGTGAACAGTGAAAAACGGTTAACAAAGCCTTTAATAAGAAAAGGGGAAAAGTTTTTTGAAGCGACATGGGATGAAGCCCTTTCACTTATCTCGGAAAAACTCCTTCGTATTAAGGAAGAAAATGGAGCAGATTCTCTTAGCTTTATAGCATCCTCCAAATGTTCAAATGAAGAAAACTATTTGTTTCAAAAGCTGGCAAGGTCCATTTTCAAAACAAATAATATTGATAATTGTTCAAGGTATTGTCAAACACCGGCCTCAACGGGCCTCATGCGTACGGTTGGAATCGGCGGTGACTCCGGTACCATTAAAGATATAGCGGGAGCAGATTTAATCATTGTTATTGGCGCAAATCCTGCTGAATCCCATCCTGTTCTAGCAACAAGGATCAAGAGGGCAAATAAACTGCATGATCAAAAACTGATTGTAGCAGATTTACGGAAAAATGATTTAGCCCAAAGAGCTGATTTGCATATCCATCCAAAGCCTGGAACGGACCTTGTATGGCTGTCAGCGATCACGAAATATATCCTTGATAAAGGATGGGAAGATAAAGAATTTCTGAAAAATCGGGTTAATCATGTTGAAGATTACATCAAATCCCTTGATAAATTTACCCTAGATTATGCCGAAGAAATCACAGGGCTATCAAAAGATACTATGATTACCATTGCTAATGCGATTCACGAATCAAAAGGAACATGTATTTTGTGGGCAATGGGTGTCACACAGCATATGGGCGGTACCGATACAAGCACAGCGATCGGAAACCTTCTATTAATCACTGGCAATTTCGGAAAGCCAAGCTGCGGTGCATATCCTTTGCGTGGTCATAATAATGTGCAGGGTGCCAGTGACTTTGGCACGATGCCTGCCTGGCTGCCAGGATATGAACCCATTGAAAATGATGAGGTCCGTGCCCGTTATGAAAAAGCATGGGGAACAGAACTGCCGAAGAAACCTGGTCTCAATAACCACCAAGTTGTCGAAGCCATTCATGCCGGGAAAGTGAAATCCATGTATCTTTTTGGGGAAGAAATGGGATTGGTCGATGCCAATATTAATCATGTTCATGCGGCTTTCGAAAAGCTTGAGTTTTTTGTTGTACAGGATATCTTTTTTTCCAAAACAGCTCAGTTTGCGGATGTCGTTTTACCAGCTGCACCTAGCCTGGAAAAGGATGGTACATTTACGAATACGGAACGGCGCATCCAACGATTTTACAAAGTGTTTGAGCCTCTAGGGGACAGTAAGCCCGATTGGGAGATTTTCCAGGCGCTTGCCAATAAGCTCGGTGCAAACTGGAACTATTCGCATCCTGGGGAAATCATGGATGAGGCAGCTAAACTAGCCCCTGTTTTTGGAGGTGTCGCCTACGAACGGCTGGAAGGATGGGAAAGCCTTGTATGGCCAGTAGAGAAAAGCGGAAAGGATACGCCATTATTATATCAGGATAAATTTCATTTTCCTGATGGCAAGGCACGCCTTTTCCCTGTGGACTGGACACCGCCATTTGAAGCAGGTGACGAATATGATTTACATCTGAATAATGGCCGAATTTTAGAACATTTCCATGAAGGAAATATGACTTATAAGTCTGAAGGAATTACAAGCAAAGTTCCTGAACTATGGCTGGAAGTATCGCCTGAACTCGCTGAGGAAAGGGGCATTCAGACAGGTGCTCTTGTTCGTCTTACGTCCCCTTATGGACATGTCAAAGTAAAGGTATGGGTGACGGATCAGGTCAAAGGAAGAGAATTATACTTGCCAATGCACACAACGGAAGGCAAAGGAGCAGTTAACAAACTTACTAGCAGTTATCATGATAAAATTACGCACACGCCAAATTACAAAGAAATGCAAGTCAAAATGGAAGTGCTGGAAACAGAAGGTGAATCACCTTTACCGCACCATAATTTTAGATTCGGTAATCCCCAGCCGCATATCGGGGTTGAGACGATGAAAAAATGGCGCCGATCCGATTTTATCTCCATTCCAGAAATGTTAGAAAGCGAGGGGCTGATTGATGGCGAAAGCAATCAGGCAAATTGAAAAAATCCAGTCTTCAGCTCAAGAAGAACAAGCACAGGATATAGCTGTCATATTAAAACAAATTTCAGAAAATCGTGAAGCCATAACAACTAGTCTTGAGATCTTGAATGAGCTGCAAAATTCCGGCGTACTCAATATTTTAAAAGGTTTCCTAAAAGCAAGAGAAAAAGCAGCTGCTATCGCCTTGGAACAAATTAATCAGCCAAGCATGCATAACACCATAAAAAATGGTTTCAATGCCTTTGAGTTTTTAGGAACACTTGAACCGGAAAAATTGAAGATCATTTTAAATGGGATCAGTAAAGGGCTAGAAGAAACATCGGATATGAACGGGAAAAATGAAAGCATTAGCGTTTGGGGCATGATGAAATCCATCCGGGATCCTGATGTGAATGCAGCACTTATATTTATGATGGGATTTTTGAAAGGGATGGGAAAAGAAATAGAAAAAGGGCACACCCATTGAAGACGGGACGGTGAACATTCATTTGATTACACGTACAATTTCTATTACAAAGATGAGTAAAGCAGATGAAGAAAAAATTAATCATGCCTTACATGATGTATGGGGTGTTCGAAATGTAAAGCTTAATCCTGAAAAGGGGGAGGCGGTTATTTCTTATGATGAGAAAGCTGCTTCTTTTACTGATTTTGAACAGGCCATTATTGATAGTGGATTTGAGATTGTAAGTACAGATGAACAATAAAACAATTAGGAGGCGATTCTTATTCCTAGAGTGTGTGAAATCTGCGGCCGGCAGGAAGAAGTAGATGAAGATGAATTCATATTTGAGATTTTAGATATCTGCCCAGATTGTTCAAATGATCGAATTCATACACTGGATTTAGAATAGTCAAAATGGCCCCATTGCTTTTATGAGGAATGGGGCCATTTTGGGTAAAATACAGGTGTATTCCAATTGATGATAAACAGATAGGATTTTGGAGGGAGTTCGTTTGAAACATTTTACAGTAGAAGAAAAGGTAAAGATTTTATCTGACATTATAGCGATTAAATCTATTAATGAGAACGAAATCGAAGTGGCCAATTACTTGAAAGATTTATTTAATGAATACGGCATTGAGTCTACAATTGTTCCCGTTACAGACACTCGTGTTAACTTAGTGGCTGAAATTGGGAGCGGGAGTCCAGTCATTGGCGTTTCTGGTCATATGGATGTCGTTTCTCCTGGTGATGAGAGCGAGTGGACTTCAGATCCGTTCACGTTGACCGAAAGAGACGGGAAATTATACGGGCGTGGAACCAATGACATGAAAGCAGGTTTATTAAACCTTGCTTTAGTGATGATTGAACTCAAAGAAAATAATGAACTAAAAAAGGGTACGGTTCGTTTTATGGCAACGACAGGTGAAGAAGTGGGCGGCGCAGGTTCAAAAAAATTATACGAAGAAGGCTATATGAATGATGTTGAATATCTTTGGGTAGCTGAACCTTCTCATGACACAATTATTTACGCTCACAAAGGATCACTTAACTTGCGTGTAACGTCTATTGGTGAAGCGGCACACAGTTCGATGCCTGACCAAGGTTATAATGCGATTAATCCGTTGATGGAATTTCTATTAGAAATAGACGAAAAATTAAATGGTGATGAGCGAAAAAATGAAGTTCTAGATAAATTGGTTATGAGTACTACTATTTTTCATGCAGGGAATCAGGTAAACTCAGTTCCAGAAAAAGCAGTTGCTGAAATAAACGTCCGGACTATTCCAGAATTTGATAACGAGGAAGTCATTGACATATTTAACAAAACAGCGAACAAGTACAATAAAGAAGGCTCTACTATTAATATTGAAGTAACCATGTCATTACCAAGTGTTTTCACTTCAGGACAGTCTGAAATGGTTGAACTTGCTAAAGAACTCGGTAAAAAGCATTTGGATTTAGAAGTTTCCGTTAAAGGTTCGCCAGGAGTCACGGATGCATCTAACCTATTACGAGATAAAGATGAAAACTTCCCATTTATGATGTTTGGTCCAGGCGAAACAAAAATGGCACATAAAACTGATGAATACGTCTACAAAGAATATTACTTGGCTTTCTTTGATATCTATAAAGAATTAATTTTAGGGTTATCGAAATAAAAAGAGATACTTAACAATAAAGAGGTGACTGCCATTTGGTGGTCATCTCTTGTTGTTTTGACCTTTAGAATAATTTCAGTTTGTTGGGTTGGTTCTATTTGTGAGTGTGTACTATTTATCTCTTTGTAGTTGAAGAAAATTAGTAGAAAAATAGGTTAAAAGAGATTTTGAGGCTACAACGTCAAATTCGACATCGGTATTTAAATTTTATTGCAATGGTAACCTAGTTAATTTAGTTTCATAATATTTTTAATTAATGAATAGATTGAAAAATTTTAAAATAACTTGTTATATACCGTTTGGTAATGTGTAAGACTAAATCTTTTTCGGGAGTGATTGATCATATGAATAATCGGGCTGAATGGGTACCTAGTCAGAAGTATTTGGAGTCTACGCGTATTTATAATTGGATGAAAAAACTAGGTTTTTCTGATTATGAGAAATTCCTTGATGCTTCAGTAAATGATACGGAATGGTATTGGGGAGAAGTGGAAAAAGAACTAGGGATTGAGTGGATCAGCCCTTATGAACAAGTCCTTGATCTTTCGAAGGGGATGAAGCATCCAAATTGGTATACAAAAGGAAAATTGAATATTATTCAGAGTATTATTGATAGATGGGCAAAGGATTCTTCTGCCTCCCGCCAATTAGCATTAATATGGGAGGGAGAAGATGGAGAAGTAAAGAAATATACGTATTCAGAATTGAATGATTGGATCAATTGTGTTGCACAAGGGTTTAGAAACCATGGAATTAAGAAAGGAGATCGAATCGCGATCTATATGCCAATGATCCCGGAAACAGCTGTAGCTATTTTGGCTGCGGTCAAAATAGGGGCTATATTCACTCCAGCTTTTTCTGGCTATGGATCCGATCCGTTATCCATAAGATTAAATGCTTCTCAGGCCAAGATGATTATAACAGCAGATGGTTTTTTAAGAAAAGGGAAAGAAATAAAGATGAAAGAAGAAGTAGCCCGAGCAGTTACCGCGTCTTCTTCAATTGAAAAAGTTGTCGTAGTTCGTCGGCTGAATCGTGACATTCCATGGAAAGATGGATTTGATATGGAATGGGCAGATTTGGAAACAACAGAGGTCTCTGAATCCAACACAGAAGTAATGGAAAGCCAAGACCCGATGATGTTGATATATACTTCTGGTACGACTGGAAAACCCAAGGGTGCAGTGCACACACAATCCGGTTTTCCCATTAAAGCAGCATTAGATTTAGGGATTGGTATGGATGTAAAACAAGGAGACAGATTACTATGGATTGCTGATATGGGGTGGTTGACTGGACCGCTTGTATTATTTGGTGCTTTATTAAACGGCGCTACAGCTGTCTTTTACGAAGGCGCACCCGATTTTCCTGAACCAAATCGAATATGGAAACTAACAAGTGAACATCAAGTGACACATTTAGGAATCTCACCTACACTGGTTCGTTCCCTAATGAGATATGGCAATCAATATTTAGAAAACCATGATTTCGAAAAGCTTAGAGTTATCGGATCAACAGGAGAACCTTGGAACCCTGAACCATGGGTATGGCTGTTTGAAAAACTTGGAAAAGGAAAGATTCCTATAATTAATTATGCGGGTGGTACTGAAATTGGTGGAGGAATTCTTACTAATGTTTTGGTTAAACCGATAACGCCAATCACATTCAATTCCCCTATGTTGGGTATGGACGTGCAAGTATTTTCTGAAAATGGACAGTCCGTACGCGAGTCATTGGGAGAGTTAGTATTAAAAAAGCCGTGGGTAGGTATGACAAAAGGTTTTTGGCAGGAACCTGAGCGTTATGAGAAATCTTATTGGAATCGCTGGCCAGAAACGTGGGTCCATGGTGACTGGGCTGTGGTTGATGAAAATGGTTTTTGGACAATCACGGGGCGATCAGATGATACCTTAAACGTAGCAGGAAAGCGGTTGGGTCCATCAGAGATAGAGTCTGTTTTGATCGAACATGAATGTGTTGTAGAGGCAGGAATAATTGGTGTACCTGATCATATTAAAGGTGAAGCACCTGTATGTTTTGTAGTAAAGAAAATGGAAGAATACGATAATAGTGATTTAGAAGAAGAACTAATACATTTAATAACGATCAAAATGGGAAAATCTATGCGTCCAAAAGCAATTCATTTCGTGTCTGATCTTCCGAAAACGAAAAACGGCAAGGTTTTGCGCCGTGCTATTCGGGCATCTTACCTGAATACAGATATCGGTGATTTGTCATCATTGGAAAATCCTGAAACATTAGAACAAATTCGAAGCCTTACTATTGCTAAAAATAATTAAACTAATTTACTAGAATAATAAAAAAGGTAGGGGTTATATACTTATGGTCAAGAAGATCAATCATATCGCCATCATCGTAAAGGATATTGAAACGGCTCTTATTCCTTATCGAGAAGGACTTGGGTTAAAAGAAACGGAGATAGAATATGTTGAATCTTTCAATGTGCGCCTTGTCTTCCTTCCTATCGGAGATACACAGATAGAGTTGATACAGCCATTAGGAGATGAAGGGGACCTTGTAGAATTTCTGCAAAAAACAGGAGGTGGATTACACCACATAGCTGTGGAGGTAGAGGACATTCACGAAACTCTTCAAAATATGGAGGACTTATCAATAGAAATGAAAGATCGAAGTCCGCGACCTGGTGCCCATAACTCCATGGTTGCCTTTGCTAAACCAGAGGGATTTGAAGGTGTAACTGTGGAATTTGTACAACCGGCAAAAGAATCCAATTAATGGGACGATGGGACCTTGTCCCTTAGAACAGGAAGGGGGCAATCAGAAATGATTGCCTTTTTTTATACCGTTCCTTTGTCCGCTTTAAAATATTATTTACCACCTGATAAAAGATTTCTCAATACTCACAAAGTTAAAATGGTATAATAAAAGCAAATTTTATTAAACCAGAGGCAAATGCAGCTGTAATCTTGGAGGATATGATGAAATACATAAGTACACGTGGCAATGTAGAGAAAATTGGTTTTATTGATACGGTTCTGATGGGGCTAGCAACAGACGGGGGACTTTTGGTTCCGGAAAAAATTCCGCAAATTTCTGATGAAAAGCTCCAATCAATGGCAAAGATGACTTATCAGGAGTTAGCATGCGAAATTATATCTTATTATGTCGATGGGGAAATTCCGGAAAATGAGCTCAAGGAATTAATTGAGAAGAGCTATGGAACCTTCCGTCATCCAGAGGTCACTCCTGTTCAAAAAATAAACGATCAAATGTATGTGTTGGAGCTATTCCATGGACCAACGTTTGCATTTAAAGATGTAGCTCTGCAATTTTTAGGAAATTTGTATTCCTATATTGCAAAAAAGACAGGTGTTACTATTAACATTCTTGGTGCTACGTCAGGGGATACTGGTGCGTCAGCTATTGAGGGAGTAAGGGGAAAAGAAGGAATTCGCATTTGTATATTGCACCCTCATGGGAAGGTAAGTAAAGTACAAGAGCTGCAAATGACAACTGTCGATGATGAGAGTGTCTTGAATTTAGCCATCGAGGGCACATTTGATGATGGACAAAGAATGATCAAAGAAATTTTCGCAGATTTGTCATTTAAAGAAAAATATCATCTGCGTGCCATTAATTCGATTAACTTCGCCCGAATTTTAGCGCAAACGGTTTACTATTTCTATGCCTATTTCCAAGTTGCAAAGGAAAATGAGATTAAGTCCCTTAATTTTAGTGTTCCAACAGGCAACTTTGGTGATGTTTTTGCTGGGTATTTGGCAAAGAAAATGGGCCTTCCTATTGGCAAGCTTATTGTTGCGACGAATGAGAATAATATATTAGAACACTTTATCAAGGATGGGATCTACCAGCCGGGTGAGTTCCGCAGCACATATAGCCCTTCTATGGATATTCAAGTGGCTAGCAACTTTGAACGGTATTTATACTATTTGCTTGATGAAAATCCAAATGATGTCACTTCTCTAATGGACCAATTCAAGTCAGATGGAAAAATCGCTGTAAATACAGATCAATTGCGCCAGGTCCAAGCCGATTTTTCAGCATATGGAGTAGAGGGAGAAGAATGTCTGCAAACGATTAGGAAGTACTATGCAGAAACAGGGTATTTACTCGATCCGCATACATCCTGTGGAATGGCAGCAGCGAAAATCTGTAATGAGTCTAATGAGGTGTGTGTCACATTAGCAACGGCTCATCCTGCAAAATTCAATGAAGCCATTGAACGTTGTGAAATTGAACAGACATATCCTGAACAAATTGATCAATTGTTTAACAAACCACAATATGTAGAAGTGGTGCGAGCAGAAAATGATGCAGTTACTAGTAAATTAGAAAAGCATTTTAGTTCCTCACCACAATAATATGTGGGGAATACGGACACGGGGACAGGCGCCTTGTCCTCTTCCAAGAGGACAGAGTGCCTGTCCCCGTGTCCGAATTTTATTTGAGATTGTTAACTAGAAAGGCTAGGGACCATTAATGATACGTTTTGAAAATGATTATGCAGAAGGTGCTCATAAGCGAATTCTGAATCGACTAATTGAAACCAATGAAGAGCAAACACCTGGGTATGGTGTGGATGAACATTGCGAAAAAGCTAGAGCTTATATTAGAAAAGCGTGCGATGCAGAGAATGCGGATGTACACTTTTTAGTTGGAGGTACACAAACGAATACCACCATTATCTCCTCCATATTGCGCCCGCATCAAGGTGCAGTTGCTGCAATGACGGGTCATATTGCAGGACATGAAACGGGAGCAATCGAAGCCACTGGTCATAAAGTGCTTACTTTGCCGAGTGATGATGGGAAAATTCGAGCAGAACAGGTAAAAGAAATATATGATGCTCACTGGAATGATGTTACACACGAACATATGGTGCAGCCAGGCTTGGTGTACATTTCTCACCCTACAGAGAATGGGACGACTTACAGTAAATCCGAGTTAGAGGAATTAAGCAAAGTTTGCCGGGAGTGTGATTTGCCATTGGTTATGGATGGCGCCAGAATGGGATATGGTCTGGTTTCAAAAGACAGCGATCTATCCTTAGCAGATATTGCTAGACTTTGTGATGTGTTCTATATCGGTGGCACGAAAGTAGGAGCATTGTTTGGGGAAGCCGTAGTCATCGCAAATGATAAACTTAAAAAAGATTTTCGGTATTTTATTAAGCAAAAGGGTGGCATGCTGGCTAAGGGGAGATTATTAGGTATCCAGTTTGAAACCTTGTTTGAAGATGGTTTATACTTTGAAATTTCTAATCATGCCGTGGAAATGGCGATGATGATTCGTGAAGCTTTTGTTGAAAAAGGCTATTCATTACGCTATGATTCCAAAACCAATCAGCAGTTTCCCATTATACCTAATGATGTGTTAGTAAAATTAGGTGAAAAATATTCTTTTTCCTTTTGGGAAAAAGTCGATGAAGCCCAAAGTGTTGTGAGATTCTGTACCAGTTGGGCTACCAAAAAGGAAAATGTTGAAATGCTGATAGATGATATTAAGAATTTAAAAAATCAATGCCTTACTGGTGTTTCACTAAAGAGTGCATTACTATAATAACGATCTTCAACAATCGGGCGCTTTTCCCTATTAAGGAAAGCGTCTTTCTTCATAGTTGAAGATTATTCACAAAGAATAAGCCCCCTATTTACAAAGGATGCCTGCATGAACATATTTTATCTAAGGAGAGGTAATAATGGCACGTGTTTTATTTATTAATGCTGGATCAGAAGGTCATGTCAATCCAACTATTGGAGTTGTGCAAGAGCTTATTTCGCGTGGGGAAGAGGTAGTGTACTTTACAATTGAAGATTTCCGAGAGCGTATTGAGAAGACAGGAGCCACTGTTAGAACCTTTGATGTTCAAAAGTTTATACAAGCCTTTATATCAGGTGGAAGAAACTATTTACTGCAAAGAATCAACGGTCTTTTGCTTACGGCAGATATCGTGATCCCCAGTGTTCTGGAGCAAACCGAAGGAGAAGATTTTGATTATATCATCCACGATTCTATGTTTGGCTGTGGATATTTACTTGCACAAATACTTAAACTACCAGCAATTAATTCTTGTACTACTTTTGCACATACAGAAGCATCATTCAACAAAATGTTCGAACAGCTTTCTAAAAACATTCCTGCTGAGATCTATAAACCATTAAACGATCAATTTCAAAGCCTGAAGGGAATGGTGAGGGAAAAATATGATGTGGCTATTCCTTCTCCTTACGAAGTATTTTGTAATCCCGCACAACTTACCATTGTTTATACAACTAGGGAGTTTCAGCCTTGTGGAGAAGCTTTTGATCAAACATACAAATTTGTAGGTCCATCCATCTCTCCTCGACTACAGCTAGAAAACTTCGACCATACTTCAATCAAAGGAGAAAGCCCCATTTACATTTCACTGGGTACTGTCTTTAACCAAGTTTTAGATTTCTATAAGCTTTGCTTTAAAGCATTTGGGAACACTGATCATACCGTGGTAATGTCGATTGGGGAAAAAGTTCAACTATCTGAATTAGGAGAGATTCCTAAAAACTTTATTGTTAAAAATTATATTCCACAAACTGAGGTGCTGAAATACACTAAATTATTTATTACACATGGAGGAATGAACAGTACCCATGAAGGTCTCTATTACGGGGTTCCGTTAATTGTAATTCCACTAAGTGCTGATCAGCCGTTAATCGCACAGCAAGTTACTAATATCGGGGCTGGAGTTAAATTACAAATGGAAAATTTGACTCCAAATCAACTGTTTGAAACTGTAGATCATGTGTTAAACCACCAATCTTTCAAAAAAAATGCAGCAAATATAAGGGAATCTTTCCGAAAATCGGGTGGTTATCACAAGGCTGTTGATAAGATTTTCGAATTTAAAAGTCAATTTGATCTAAAAGATATGTAAATATAATCTAATCTTATTTAATCTAATTACATCTTTGTAAACAAAGAAAGAAGGTTTTTCAATGAAATCTATACTATTAATCGGGCAATCAAATATGGCAGGCAGAGGATTTATTGAGGATGTATCTCCGATTTATAATGAGCACATAAATATGTTGCGAAACGGCAGATGGCAAATGATGGCAGAGCCACTTAATTTTGATCGTCACATATCCGGTGTTGGGCCGGCGGCCTCTTTTGCTCAGGCTTGGACAGAGGATCATCCGGGTGAGTCCATTGGGGTCATACCATGTGCCGAGGGAGGAAGCTCTATTGATGATTGGGCAATTGATGGATTACTAACAAGACATGCGATTTCTGAAGCAAAATTCGCTATGGAAACTAGTGAAATAGTGGGAATCCTGTGGCATCAAGGAGAAAGCGACAGTTACGGAGAACGTTATAAGACATATCAAGATAAATTGCTTTCATTATTTAAACACTTGAGAGAAGAATTGAATGCACCGGATATCCCGATAATTATTGGTGAGTTGGGACATTATCTTGGAGAGGCAGGATTTGGAAAAAGTGCTGTAGAATATAAACAAATAAACCAGATATTATCTAAAGTTGCTCATACCGAAAAAAATTGCTATTTTGTAACGTCAAAAGGCTTAACTGCAAATCCAGATGGCATACATATTGATGCTATGTCCCAAAGGAAATTTGGATTAAGATACTATGAGGCTTTTTCAAAACAAAAGCATGTTTTAGATATTTTAGACATAGAACATGAATGGATTGAAAAGGCAGCAAAACAGGAACTAACTAAAAATGAACGTATATTTGTTGAAAGTACGAAGTTTGCCTTAGGACAATTGAGTTTTGAGGAGTTTTCTATTAATGTCTCCAATATTAATGAAAATTAGCAGTTTTACAATTAAAACATGAAAATGATGAATCATCCGTCCAAGCAATGCCTGCAACTTCCAGTGGGTATTTTATGAAAAAGAGGTAAAAGATCGAGGCAATCAAAAATGATTGTCTCTTTTTTAATGTGTATATATGGTAAAATAAAACAGACAAACATTGTATGACTATTCTTAATTTTACATATATATAGCTTTGTTATAGAATTCAAACATAAAAAGGGGGGAGGCAGCAAATGAAAAGTTCGGCGCTGGTTAAGCATGAGAAACAAAACATTCATCGAACAGCACTGGAGAAATTCGGACTTGAACCGGTTCCGCAAGAATTGAAAAATACTAGATGGTTTGAGTACGCCATTATGCAATTTTCTTATTCCCCGAATGCGGGGAATTTTCTTGTACCTGCTCTGGCTGTTACGGTCGGTGGGCTTTCTTTTGGCTGGGCTTTTTTATCTGCACTTTTCGGAGCATCGCTATCTTTTATTGTTTTTTCAATCATGTCACTTCCAGGTTCGAAGTACGGGATTCCTTCACAATATGCATTCCGGTCTTTCCTCGGAATTAATGGGGCAAGATATATTTCATCACCTATACGAGCGATTGTGCTGATCTATTGGTTCGCTGTACAAACAATTAGCGGCGCACTGTTTATTCAAGTGATGCTGCAGAAGCTCGGGGGATTGACGATTCCGCTTTTACCGATCAGTCTTATCATGGCGATACTTATGTCCATTCTCTCGATTGTCGGATATGAGGCAGTCCGCAAAATAACGAAATACTGTTTGCCTGTCCTGATTGCTGGCGGTATTTTTGCTCTTATTTTATTTTTAACCTCTCAGAAAGAGTCTTTTTATTTTGCGCAAGTCTGGAATTCACCGGAGGCTACTAACAAACCTTTGTCCATGTTCTTTTTTGCCAGTCTAGCCTTTGTTCAGTTTCTTTCAGGTTCATGGAGCTCATCTGATTTAACAAGGTATGCCAAGACGGACCGGGATGCCCATTGGGGGCTGTTGATTGGTAATTTCTTTGGATATTCATTTACGGCATTTCTAGCAATCTATTCTGTATCAGCAACCGGCGAATGGAACGCCTATATCACGGCAAACGAACTTACGAATTCCCCCTTGGTTGGAGCAGTTATTTTTCTAGCAGCCATGATCAGTATGCTATTAATTAATATGAATAATGCCTATTCAGGAGGTTACAGTCTGCTGAATTGTTTCCCATCTCTAGGCCGGCTAAAAAGTACAATATTATTTTGTTTATTAGGAATCCTGCTGTGTTTCTTTCCTATATTCGTAAGTGAGGCACAACGTTATATCTCTTTCTTGGGTTATTTGGCAGCTCCGGTTGTTGGCGTCATTTTTATGGAATTCGTATTTATGCAAAAGCGTACGATTAATCTTGCGGTCCTTGATGGAAGCTATAGGTACAACAGGCGTGCCATTACAGTGATCATTCTAGGAACAATACTGGCTTTTGTTTTGCCTGAAGCCTGGCCAGTCGGACTCCTTACCTTTGGGATTGTTGTTCTGGTCTATCCTTTTCTGTCAAAATTTGAAGAATGGAAAGTAAGAAGTTATAAGAATATGTAAAAGTGAATAATTTTTCTCATTAAAAAGAGGCTGTGACCAACTTGCTGAAGAATTTTAAAAAGGTTCCTGCCATCGTTTTTAGATGATTGGAACCTTTTGGATTTAAGATCAAAAACTGCCTCAGTTTGATAAATTGATAAATATGAATGGTGAAAGTGGGGCTGTGCAGAGACCTCGTTTTTTAACATTCGGGGTCTTATTCGTGTCTTTTAAAGGGATCTTTTAGATAGCCCCTTTATTTTTTTTACCATAATCAGGTATAATTTCGAGCATGATAGCAATTCGTAATGCAATCCAGAATTCTGAGATGTGATTCATATCATTTAATGGCTTTCCTGTGATTTCTTCAATCCTATTGATTCGGTATACTAAAGATTGTTTATGTATGTGTAGCTTTTCCGCTGTTTTTTTCCAGGAACGAGTCTCACTTAAATATTCATAAAGGGTTTCAACTAACTGACCATTATTGGCAGTATCGTAATTTAACAAACTGCCAAGTACCCGTTCAACGATTTCCGTTGCATTTTCTATATTATTAGGCACGAAAATGCTAGTTGGTAATTCTTGACTGTAGAAAGCTATTCTTTTTTTCTGTGATATCGCTGATTGTAAGGCCCATATTGCTTCTTCATATGCCTTAGGGACTCTTGTAAAGCGTTTACTAATTGAATTACTTATACCAATTTGCAAGTTTTTTGGTAATACATTTTTCACTGCAGAAATTACTTCAGATTGGTTTGGAAGTAATATAAGAAGTGAATTTTCTCTTTCTGTAATAAGATGTGGAATACTTAAATCACGCAGCCAAAGATGTAACCAATCATGTTTGAATGAATGTTTTTCTATTGCAGCAAGTACTACGGGCTTTTCCTCAAAATCATGTTCATGAAGAAGTAGAGAAACCATTTGATCTGTTATGACTCCTTCTAACATTCTTATAAATATTTCAGACCCCATTCTTCTTTGACGTTCTAAAATGGTTGTATCAACCTCGATAACTAGTCCCAAAATTGTTGCTATATGTTTAAGAATTACATCGTCCGGAGTTTTGGTTGTGGATGAAATGGCAAACATTGATAATGGCCGAGTAGTAGATAAAGAAATATTTACAACAGTTTTTTCAGACCATTTAAAAGTGTTAATTGCGAGTGGTGCATTATTTACTGATAAAGTTTTAAAATGATCGATGAGAGATTTTTCAATATCCATATTAAATAATGGCAAACTATTATTCAAGTCAATAATACAAATTCTACATTCTATAATACAGCTAATCATCTCAATGATCTTTTCTGGAGATGTATGGTGAATCGACTTGGAAACGAGGTCGTATAAGCGCATAGTTTTTACCACTTTTTTCTGTTCTTCCATAACATTTGATGTTGCTACCATTTTAGAAAATGCAATCCAGGGTACATCATAGTCTACTAGTAATATAGGAAAATGATATTGATTGGCTAAATCAATTAATCCTGCTGTTAATTCCGGTGCGTGTAATCCTTTGCCTACTGCTAATCCACTTGCCTCTGAATTGATAATTCTTTGTAAATAAGATATTTGTCCCCCTTCATCTTCTGGAATCGTGAGACCATTTGTCATGAATAACACACCTTCAGTTAACCAGTAAGTTGGGTCTTCTAAGTCACAAGAATGGGCCCAATTTACTTCACGGTTTAATCCGTCACTCCCAGCTATAACCTCAGCTTTTAAATGAATATTGTCAACGAGGTCACCAACTGTAATTGTCATGTCATTCATCCTTTCGTATGAACTCATATATATATTTAATACGATTATCTAATTGTACCATAATAGTTAGAATAATATAATAATTTAAAACTATCTAAGATTTAATTTGTATTAGAGTAATTAATTATGCGATTTATTAATCTATCGAATAATAAAAGCGCTTACACATATTTTAGGAGGTTGCTATTATGACACAATTTAAACACCTATTTTCAAGTTTGGAAGTTGGTAATACTATTTTGAAAAATAGGATTATAAGTACAGCACACCAAACCAATCATGTAGTTAACGGAATTCCTACATCAGACATGATTGAATATCATGCTGCTCGGGCTAAGGGGGGGTTAGGACTAGCTATTTTAGAAGCTGCAGCAGTACATACATCAGGAATGCTAACGGGAAAAACCATTGCTGGGTACGACAAAAATGTCATACCGGTGTTTTCAGATCTTGCTAAAAAGCTGCATCAATATGGAACGAAAGTATTTGCTCAATTATTTCATGGCGGTAGGGAGGTTATTTCAAGTACATATAGACATCCTGCATGGGCACCATCTGCTGAACCTAGTTTGCGATTTGGAGCAATGCCTAGGCCGTTAAGTATTGAAGATATAGAAGAAATCATAGAAGGGTTTGCTATTTCTGCAAAAAATGCAAAGGATGCTGGATTAGATGGTGTAGAAATTGCTTGTTCACATGGATATTTGCCAGCCCAATTTTGGTCTCATCATACAAATTATCGAGTAGATCACTATGGCGGCCCTTTTGAAAATAGAATGAGATTTATTGTGGAAGTGTTAGAACGTATTTGGGATAAGGTTGGAGATGACTTCACTGTTGGGATTCGAATTAGTGCGGATGAAATGACAATGGATGGACTTAAGATTAAAGATACGGTTCAAATTGTGGAATATCTAGTGGATAAAGTAAGGGTGGATTTTATAGACGTTACTTCAGGTGATTCAAGTACCTATGCTGGATCCACACATATTGCGCCAGGATCACCTATGAAACATGCTTATAATGCATCACGAGCTTTTGAAATTCGCATGGCTGGAGCAGTGCCTGTATTTGTTGGAACAAGAATTGTTGATCCGAAAGAAGCTGAGGATATCATTTCTTCGGGTAAAGCAGATGCTGTAGGCATGACAAGGGCTAATATTGTTGACCCAGAGATGCCGAACAAAGCTCTAAACAATCAGTTGCATTTAATTAATGCTTGTATAGGTTGCTTACAGGCTTGTATTGGCCATTATCATAGAGGGTTACCAGTTGGATGTATTCAAAATCCTTTAGCAGGTAAAGAAGGGAAACTGCTGCCAAAGCTGAAAAAGAGTAGTTCGGTAAAACATGTTCTTGTAATTGGAGCTGGACCTGCTGGTTTACAGGCAGCGATTACAGCAGATAGACAAGGTCATAAGGTAACTCTTGTTGATAAAAACGATAAAATTGGTGGTTTATTAAATATAATGCGAAAAGCGCCTATGCGTCTTGAAATGGCAGAAAGTATGATCGATAACTATTCGCGCCAACTATCTACAACAAATATTGATATAAAACTTGGAAAAAGTATAACAGCTAATGAAGTGGAAGAAATAGCACCCGATGTTATTATTTGTGCGGTGGGATCAAGACCGTACAGACCTCATGTTAGTAATGTTACAGATAATAGAATCATTTATGCAGATGATTTATTTAAATCATCAAACGATACGATTGGAAACAATGCAATTGTATTTGATTTGGGAGGTGACTGGGCCGGAATTGAAGCTTCACTCTATTTAGCAGAAAAAGGGAAGAATGTGACCTTAGTTACAACTAAATTACACATTGGGCAGGAAGTTCATCAATATTTACGAAATGAATATATGAAGAGACTCTATAAGGCACATGTAAAAATGGTGACTCATCATGATTTTGGGGGAATTAAGGAAGATAAAGCAATGGCTAGAAATCTATTCACACATGAAACTCTTGAACTAGAAAATTGGGATCATATCATTCTTGCATACGGAAGAGTACCAAATGTGGAACTATATGAGGAAATTAAGAACTTAGCACCATCCATTTATCAAATTGGTGACTGCTTAGCACCACGGACGATTGAAGAGGCTACCACGGAAGGGTTAGAAACAATTCTTAATTTGGAAGATACTAATCAAACAGCACATGTATGATCGGTTGTGGTTCAAATCCAACCTATCTATCAAGCTAAGTACTACTAAAAAAGGGAGATGATGTTAATTGGGAAATTTAATTTTTAGTTTTGCATTTGGAGGCAGTTTGGTTATCATTGGATTTTTTGCAAAATATATGATATCACGAATGGCTAAAGTTGAAAGTGCGGATAAAAAAGATAGCCGAAAAGAGGTGATTTAAAATGGTTTATTTAGTTGGTATTCTAATAGGAATTCTAATTTTTATCTTAGTTGGTCTGGTTCTATCTAAACGAATAGCAAATGTAGAAGACTATTATGTTTCTGGACGTAATGCACCAACTGTCTTAATTACAGGTTCATTAGTGGCTTCCTTTTTAAGTTCCGTAACCTTTATGGGGGAAGCAGGATTTTCATATGACGGTTATCCAATTATTCAATTAATATTAGTCATCTTTAATGCAAGTGGTTATGTTTTTGGGGTCTTCCTATTTGGCAGATTTTTACGTAGAAGTAACGCGTTAACGGTGCCTGAATACTTTGGTAAAAGATTTAACTCTAAAAAGATTCAAAGAGCCGCTGGCATTACAACGATCATAGGAATATCTGCCTATATAGTTGCTGTTACCATGGGAGGAGCATTACTGTTTTCATCCGTATCAGGATTTTCCTATACTGTATCATTAATTATCATCTGGTTTGCTTATACATCCTTCACATTCCTTTCGGGTGCAAAGGGGGTACTTGTAAATGATACATTAATGTTCTTTATTTTTCTATTTGCTACAGTAGTAGCTTTACCATTTATTCTAAATGTTACAGGTGGCTGGCCAAATGCGATTATTGAGGCAGCTTCAACACCAGGGAAAGAGGGTATACTTGATTGGCATGGAATAGTAGGAGAAAATGCATATTTTTCCACTCCTGCAGAAGCACTTATTTGGGCTGTTGTCTTAGGACTTGTTTGGGGTACAATCGTTTCTGTAAGTCCATGGCAGACAAGTAGATACCTTATGGCAAAAAGTGAACATGTTGTTATTCGTTCGGGTATTATTGGAATGATTTCGATTATGGTCATTTATCTCATCCTGCATATAAGCATGACTACTGTAAATAACATAAATCCGAATATTACTCCTTCTGAAAATGTCTTTATTTGGACAGCAATAAATGTGATGCCTACCTGGTTGGGTATTCTCATATTATTAGGTATTATGTCAGCTGTTCTTTCATCTTGTTCAACCTTCTTGCAGCTAATTGGAAATAGTGTTTCAAATGATATATTTATAAATAAGAAAAATAGTGACATGAGTCTTTTGCGTTTTAGTAGAATCGTAATGTTATTATCTAGTATTGTCATCCTCATATTTACTTTCTGGCAACCACCAGCAGTAATGTGGATTGGATATTTTGCGGCAACATTATTTGCAGCTTCTTGGGGACCAGTTGCATTTGCGAGTATCTTTTCTAAAAAGATTAATAAGGAAGCGGCATTTTGGAGCATTATCGTTGGATTTGCAGCAGTATTTGTATGTGAAATAATTCAGAAGTTCTGGTTTTCTTTCCCAATCTATTTCCATCCAGTTATTATCGGTGTTGTTCTATCAACACTCATTCTTTTCGTAGGTTCAAAGTTTGGAGAAGTTACAGAGGAGGAGAGATTATTCCAACAACAACTTTGGAAAGCTCCTGATGATTTAGCCGATCCAAAAGAGATGAACATCACGAAAAGATATCCAAATATTTTAATCTTTGGCGGCGCACTCGTTATAGTTCTGACATTTATTTTATATTATATACCCTTAAATTTGTTATAAAAGGATTTTTGGCCTGACTCTTTAGTAAATCAATTAAAGAATTAATACACATGAGGGCAAGCATCTTTATATAAGCAACAATGGTTACAATCGTCTTAATCTGGCAAGCCCTAGATTGATTTTGAAAAAGGGCAAAAAATTAGTGAAGTATTGGTAAAAGAAAAACAATAAATACTTTAATTACCAAAAAAGTGCAGGTCATTAACATCAATTATTCCGATGATGGTATTACAATTAGGGCTGTCCGATAAGTCCCTGAAATAAATAAGGGTGGAGAAAATCAACAAATTTTCTCCACCCTTATTTTTACCTTTTGGATTTTTCTCTGAGGAGGCACGCAAAACGCCCCCGGAAAGCAATGCGCCTGGAGCGGAAAACAACGGCCAAATTTAACAGAGCAAAAAATAAAAAAGGCGCTCCAGAAAAGTAGTCGATACCTACTTTCTAGACAGCCCCTTAATACTAGCATACGAGATTCACAATGGTTGCAAAATAGATTTACCCTAAGTCTTGACCTGTTACAACAATATATCCAATTAAAAATATATTTAATACAACAATTACACCAGTACATACCCATGCTAATATTTTCACAGGTAATTTGTTCGCAAATACACCCATTTTCTTTTTATCGCTAGTAAACATGACTAACGGTATCACGGCAAATGGCAGTGCTAAGCTTAATACCACTTGACTCCATAATAGCAATTCACCAGTTCCTTTAGAACCTGCGACCCAAGTTACAATAAACGCTGGAATAACAGCCAATAACCGTGTAATTAAGCGGCGAAGCCACGGTGAAATTCGTAAATGAATAAATCCTTCCATTACAATTTGGCCGCTAATCGTTCCAGTAATCGTTGCATTTTGACCGGAGGCAAGTAAGGCGACAGCGAATAAGGTACTTGCAATGCCTACCCCGAGTGTTGGACTGAGCAGTTCATAAGCCGCTTCAATTTCTGTTACATCTAAAGCCGTACCATAAAATGCGGATGCTCCCAAAATCAGAATAGCTGAATTAATGAGGAAAGCAATGGTTAATGAAAAGGTGGAATCAATGAGAGAGAATTTAATGGCTTCTCTTTTCCCCTCTGTGGTCCTCTTATATTGTCTGGTTTGAACGATAGAAGAATGTAAATATAAATTATGCGGCATCACCGTTGCCCCTAAAATTCCTAAAGAAATAAAGAGCATTTGTGGATTTGTGACAATCTCAGATTTAGGAACAAATCCACCAAATAAGGCGGAGATTTCCGGCTTTGAAAAAATGACTTCGAATGCAAATACGATAAAGATTGTTACCATTAAAACAATGACAATAGATTCAATAATACGAAAGCTTTTCTTTTGCAGATAAAGTAAAAGCAAAACATCTAATGTAGTTATCGCTATACCCAATAATAAAGGAATGCCAAATAATAAATTTAAGGCAATAGCTGAACCAATAACCTCAGCTAAATCTGTTGCTATAATAGCTAATTCGGTTAATATCCAAAGAACAAAGGCTGTTTTCATCCCGGTTGCATCTCTTGTTGCCTGGGCGAGATCTCTTCCTGTGACAATTCCAAGTTTTGATGCCAATCCTTGTAAAAGCATCGCAACCAAGTTAGAAAGTAAAATGATGATTAACAGTGTGTAACCAAAGCGTGCACCGCCAGCTATAGATGTTGCCCAGTTTCCTGGGTCCACATAACCAACGGCTACTAGTGAGCCAGGCCCCATAAAGGCAAGCAGTTTACGCCAAAATCCTCCTTTATTTGGAACACTTACTGTATTATTTACCTCTTCTAGGCTTACATTTGAGCTTTTCCTTAACCACCCATGCTCGTTTCCCACAAATTCTTGCTTAGTATCCATCAATCAACCCTCCTAGAATATGAATCAAGCTAAAAAACTTTCCTTAGACCAACTTTTTAGGTAAAAAAGGTTATTAAATAATATAATTTATGAAATTATTTTAACTCTGGTTCTTGCCTTTGTAAATATTTTTTGCGTGTATACAACTTTTTAGCGTTAGACAAAATTCGATAAAATTTACTTTTGCAAAGGAATGATAAGCGAATAACCTGGAAGTTTTAAGGAGACATGTTGGCTCAAGTTTTTAAGAAAAAGGCCAAGCTAGAGAATAGGATCCAGCTTGGCCTTAAATGAAAAATAACGGAACGTCTGTTCTTATTTTTCTGGTTAATCGATAAAAAATATGCTACTATTATTCTAGCAGCTACATAGAGCAGATGGGGCACTCCCTTAAAGAAAGGGGGTGTTTAATTTGGCAGCATACGAAACAATGAACACGATATTAAGTGATCATTTACTTGGAGGATTCAATATGAATACATCATCCTATTTCTATTATTATCTTGAACCAATCTCAAAGGAACTTGCCTTAGTCGCCCGTGAACTTGAAAATAGTATTTTTACTGGGCCGCGGACAATGTTAACACACGCGAGAATCTTTGTTGAAAACATATTACAAAAGGTTATTCGGGCAGAAAAGCTGCCAGAAGACCAATGGTCAAATTTAAAGGAAAGAATTGATTTACTTAATGAGAACGGTTATTTAACTGCCGAAATACGCGATGCATTGCATTATGTCAGGCAAATTGGCAATCAGGCGGCACACGATGCACGTGTGTTCCGTTATTCGGAGGCTCTTTTGTCATGGGAAGCTGTATACAAAATTGTGAAATGGTTTGTTGAGGTCTATGGGCCAGTAGATTTTATCGTCCCAGATTATCAAGATCCTTCGCCTAAAACGGAAAAACCCTATGATGTTAGTGAACTGGAAGCAAGGCTAAAAGGATTAGAGGAGCTCTTAAGATCCTCGATTCAGGGTGGGCACACACCCGAACAAGGGGAGGGGGGAAGTGCTGCTGAGGAACCCTCTGCACCAGCACCGGAACAGCCAGGGTTTACTGCAATCAGGACCATTGTCTGCAAAGAACAGCAGCTTGAAGTCCCATACTTTTTGAGAGATGCCTTTTTACTCCCGCAGCGTTTTTCAAAATCCGAAACCTTCCTTATCAGATTAGGGGCTGAGCAGCAGGCTCGCATAATGAGTGAACTGCCAAACAATCTTGAAGGATTGCATAAGCATGTCAAACGTTTCAGTGAAAAAAATGAAGGAATTTTCTTTGAAGAATTAGCAATATTTATTGAACAAGAAAAGGCGCGCAGAAAGCTCACATTAGAACGTCCCGGGGAATTGTTTTTCTTTTATCAAGCAGATCATATCGTTGTAACCGAAGAATTATCAAAAATCCCGCTTACTTCTGATGAATTTACGGGAATCCCAAGCCTGTTGCGGCAGCTTAACGAAGATCAAATCGAAACCGTAGGACAGCTGCCAAAAGAACTTGTCATCTTGGCAAAGTATGCAAATGTTGGAGTAGGGACGGTTGAGAATTTATTCGAGCAGTTGAAGTCTAAACAGCTAAAGCTTAAAGAGAATATGGTTGCATCTTCACTCTAAACTAAGATTAAAATGGGAATCCCGATGACTGATAAATATTAGTGGATGATTCCCGGAAGCCATATAGAGGAAGGGAAAAGCGCTTCTTCTAAAAAAGGAGCGCTTTCTCTATTCTAGGATTGGAATTTCCCTATAAACTCTAGTTCTGATACGTCCTTAGAATCGGCGGCGCCTTTTATAATTTCGTTCACATCATTCAACGTGTCTTGAAGGGGGATTGATTGCCCCGGTTTTTTGGTAAAGGCCTCGGCAACATAAAAAGGCTGGGTTAAATAGGCTTCAAGTCTTTCTCCTCTTTGGTAGGTTAGTAACTCAGTAGCTGGAATTCTTTCTAACCCGCTAACATTTACTAAAGAGCGAAGTTCCCGATAGCGGCGAAGAAGTTTTAGGGCTTTTTGCTGGATGGTGAAGTGTTCCTGATCTAAATGGGCTCCTTCGAGAACAGATGATGTTGAACTTAGAGGATTAACGGCTGGATAGCGGTGTCGGGCAGCAAGATCAGCATCGAATTGCCATAAGGTTTCAAGTGGTCCATAAGGAAAATCTTCATCAACCACGTCTCCTGTCAAATCAACGAGGAAAGTTGTAACGGAATGAATGCCAATCTCTTCAAGATTCTCTTGCAGTTGTTGGATGTGTCCTGTTATTACATGGGTTCTGTCTGCAACAAATATAATCTCTTGGTCTCCGCCGATATTCGCGATCGTCTTATAGGCATCATCAATGGTGTTAATAATGATTTCTACATTCTCCACGAGATCATTTATTCCCTGGTGTTCGCCTTCAGGCATTAGCAGGATTGTTTTATACTTTTCATTCTTAAACCGATGAAGTAACTCTGCTAAGACAACAAGCTGCCCCATGCCAGGACGTGCAACCAAACCGACAGTGCCACCTTTGGCTAATGGAGCAAACAAATCTAACGTCTTGATTTTGGTTTCAATCATTTCGATTTTCTCCCCTCTGATTATCAGATCATCCAAACTGCAATTGGCTAAGGATGCAAGTGCAGCTAAAGTTCGTACTTCAGCTCTGCCAACGGGAATCTTTCCAGTGCAAAGATTAGAAACGGTAGCTGGCCGCAAGCCAACTTGCCGGGCTGCGCTTGTTAGATTCGGTACTTTCCTGCGTAATAAACCTACATTTAACCTGAGGTCATCCATTTTTTCCATAGCTTAACTCCCTTCCTCTATATAATAAATGGAAAAGTGTTAATTTTCAATAAAAAATTACTCTTAAAATCATTTTTATTACCTCGTAGAGTAATAATATCCCCAGGTCTTTACGGTTTCACTTTTACTTATTAAAGGAACGGTGGTGGTCTAATTCTGCATATAGCTCTATGTTTTTGAGGAACAATAAATGAAAAGTATAAAAAAAGGAAATAAAGCGAGGAGTTTGATGAAAAAGCTTGCAGTGTTTTTCCTATGTCTTCTTATATTCGTTCTTCCGTCACAAGTTCATGCTCAACGTAAAGTACCTATTTTAATCTATCATTCGATTGACGAGTTTAAAGGGCATGGTTCTAAGGAGTTATATGTAACACCGGAGAATTTCGCAGAACAAATGATTTATCTAAGAGACCATGGCTACACCTTATTAACTTTTGAGCGATGGAAAGACATTTATAAAGTAAACAAACCTATTTTCATTACTTTTGATGATGGGTACAAAAACAATCTGAATGCATTTAACATCTTTCAAAAATTGAAAAACGAACATTTTAACCCAAGTGGTACCATTTTTGTTATTTCTGACTTTATCGGTCGCCCCAACCGATTATCGAAATCAGATTTAAAAATGTTGGCTGATTCGGGGATCATGTCTATACAGTCACATACTGCGACACATCCTGATTTGACGAAAATAAATAATTATGAATATGAACTGAACGAATCCAAAGAAAAAATTCAAAAAATAACGGGCAAACCAGTTATTGCTCTTGCGTATCCATATGGAAATTTCAGTAACAAGGTTTTAGCGGAAACGAAGAAATACTATTTGTTTGGACTGACAACAACACCTGATTTATTTTCTGAGAAGGGGATAAAAGACGAACTCTATCTTTTACCACGGATCTATATCAAGTATTCAACTACACTTGATGATTTTGCAAAGATCGTTGGCGAATAGTAAAGGCGGTTGTCAGAAAATCAACTTCATAGAGGAATCCATTTTGATCAAATTTTTTTAAAATGGATTCTTTTTTTTATGGCAGAAGTATTAGGTGAAAAATAGTTTTAGGTATTTTTTCAGTAAAATACCTTAGTTTGTACATTTAGCTTTATAAATTATGAGGGTATTGGATAAATTATGATGTGATGGAGGGCTGATCACATGGAAGAAAACAATATAAATGAAAAATTAACATCTGCCGAAATGGGTAAACTTTGGGCAACATACATTGGAAACAGTATGTCAAAATGCGTGATAAGTTATTATCTTAAACACGTAGAAGATAAAGATATTAAAACCTTATTAGAAAATGCGTTGAAATTAACAACAGATTTCATGGAAAAAATCAGAGGGATTTTTGAAAAGGAGAACTTTCCTATTCCAAAAGGGTATGGTGAAGCGGACGTAAATTTAGACGCTCCCCGTTTATTCCTGGATGAATTCTATGTTCATTATTTAAAATATGTGCTAAAGGCAGGGTTAAGCATATATAGTGTGGCTATTCCTCTTGTTTATAGAAATGATGTAAAAGAGTTTTTTAGTTACTGTATGGATACTTCTATGGATTTACTGGATCAGATCAAGTCAATTTTGATTAAAAAGGGGTTTATTATGAAGCCGCCTTTAATTCCAGTTCCGGAAAAGGTGGAATTTGTCCAACAAGATTTTTTAAACGGTTTCTTTAAGAATGTAAGACCTTTACATGCGTTAGAAATTGCCCATTTATATGATGATATTGAAAGTAACATAACTAGTAAGGCAGTCCTTATGGCATTTGCCCAAGTAGTAACGGACGAAAAAATACGGAAACTGTTTGAAAAAGGAAGAGACATGACCACAGCCGATATAAAAAACTATATGCAAAAATTACATGATGAGAATTTACCTTCACCATCTTTTCTTGATGATTTGGTGACAACCTCTACTTTTTCTCCATTTTCAAACAGGCTAATGTTATTCCACAAGATAGATATGTTTTCGATGAAATTACGAGCAATTGGGAATTCCGTAGCAGTGAACGGAAGACATGATTTAGGATTTATGTATTCTAAATCTTTATTAAAGGTCTCATGGTTTGTTGAAGAAGCAGCAAAAATTTACATAGGAAAAGGATGGATGGAAAAACCGCCTGAGGCTGTAGAAAGGAATAAGTTAGTATCTGAATAATTATCCTGTTCTTTTTCAAAAAACGGGTGCTTATGCATAAAAAGGAAGAGCGCTTATTTTTATAATATGGCCAGATTGTAAAACAAACCCAAGATAGTAAGGAATGAGTTGCTTTGGCAGCTCTTTTTTATTTTTGTTTTTAAAATAAATCCCCATAGTCCCCTATAAAGCTAAGGGTACTTACGAATCTATATAGATAGGCTCAAGGAATGTACATCCAACTGTAGATATACTTGAGCATACAACAACTTTGTAAGTTTTAAATGGGAGAGAATATGAATGTCTGAAGTAGTGCATCAATCTCGTGAGGAACGAAAAAAAGCGGAAAAAACTAAACAAAATAAACAAAGAAGAATGGATAAACTGAAAAAAGGATCGTTGTTTAAAAAAATGGTGATTGCCTGTTTGGTATTCTGTCTTGTTTTAACAGGAGCTGGGGCCATTACGTTCGCTTCAATGACAAAGGAGACACCTGCTTTAGATTCTTCTAAGCTAGTAGATCCGCTTTCTACTAAATTTTATGATAAAGACGGAAACTTCCTTTATGAATACGGGAAGGAAAAACGGACAAAAATTACGTACGAACAAGTGCCAAAAGTATTGGAACATGCCTTTATTGCTACCGAGGATTCCAATTTTTACAAACACTTTGGAATCGACCTCAAACGGACAGCCAAGGCAATTTTCGTGAACGTAACCGGGGATTTCGGATCTCAGGGAGGCAGTACAATTACACAGCAAGTCATTAAAAATTCACTTCTGTCCCCAGAGAAAACACTGAAACGAAAAGTGCAAGAATGGGACTTAGCATATCAGCTGGAAAAAAAGTATTCCAAGCAGGACATTTTAATGATGTATTTAAACAAAATCTACCTTGGAAACCGCTCTTACGGAGTGGCTGCTGCAGCTAAGAATTATTATGGTATTGAGTCCGATGAATTGAACAAATTAACGCTTGCGCAGGCGGCGATGATAGCCGGACTGACACAGAGTCCAAACAATTATGATCCAACCATACCGGAAAATATCGAAGCAGCCACGAAGCGCCGTCACATTGTATTAAGCTCGATGCTTCGGGAGGGCTATATCACGGAAAAAGAAATGAAGGAAGCAGAAAAAATTCCTGTAACTGAAGGCCTTTTACCAAAAAGTACGCAACAGAGCATGCCATATGAAGCTTTTTTGGATGCTGCTGTAAAAGAAGTAAAGGGAAAATTGAAGGACGTTGACATCACCACGGACGGATTATCTATTTATACTACATTGGATCCAAAAGCTCAGGATTATGCTGACAAATTACTGAACACCGATGAAATTATTGCCTATCCTAATCCTAATTTTCAAGGAGCCTTCGTCTTTTTAGATACAAAATCAGGTGAAGTTAGGGCGATTGGAAGCGGGAGAAACGACTTTAAAGCAAAATTTCTAGGACATAATTTTGCCATTGAGATGAAACGTCAGCCTGGCTCCACATTTAAGCCTATTTTTGATTATGGACCTGCGATTGAACATTTAAAATGGTCCACTGGTCATTTAATCGATGATCAGAAGACATCGTATTCAAATGGTCAGCCTATTTCAAACTGGGATCGTCAATACCATGGAATCATGACTATACGCACAGCATTACAACACTCTTACAATATTCCTGCTTTACTCACAATGAGAGAGGTAGGGATGGACAATGCAAAGAAATTTGCAGAGCAGCTCGGCATTACTTTTAAAGATAATCAGGTATATGAATCTTACTCCATCGGAAGCAATACCGTTGATCCTTTGGATATAGCTGGAGCTTATAGTGCTTTTGGAAATGGTGGGGTATACAATCAACCACATTTTGTCCAGAAAGTTATTTCCCCTGATGGGAAAGAGGTTAGCTTTGCCCATGAACCAAAACGAGTGATGCAGGATTACACTGCCTATATGGTAACCGATATGCTGCGTACAGTCGTAAATGCTGGGTCAGGAACAACTGCCAATGTTGCCGGACTTGATGTTGCCGGGAAAACAGGTACAACCAATTTTGATGAAAAAACTCGTGCTAAATATGGATACCCGAGCTCAAGCGCAAATGATAGCTGGTTTGCGGGATATACACCTCAATACACCATGGCTGTCTGGACTGGTTACACGCAAAACGGACAGGGTAACTATATGACTGGAAATACGACGAAAATCTCACAGTTAATGTTTAAAGCGATGATGGAAGCTTTTGGAACGGACAAATCAAATTTTCAGCAGCCTGAAAGTGTCTACAGAGTGAATAATGAACTTTATATAAAAGGAATTGATTCTGCAGAAGTTCCGCCTAAGAAGAATAATGTAATCATTCATCCTAATAATGGCGGCAAAAAAGAAGAAAAGAAATTCAACAAAGAAAAAGAGAAATTCAAAAAAGGTGAAGAGAAGCGCCAACAAAAAGCTGAGAAGCATCGAAAAAAGGAAGAGAAAAAGAAGCAAAAGCATGGATGAAATGATGTTTTAAAACATAAATAGCAGTGAGCAAAAATGTAGCTCACTGCTATTTATATTCTTTTTATTCCTATTAGCCAATTGGCAGCTTATGCTTAGAATTTCACAGGCTGCATGATATTGAAAAATTAGTCGTCTTTTAAATGTTCAACGAGTCGACTGAGTAAATTACTTAAAACTACTATTTCTTGATCATTGTAAATATTATAAGATTTGCCATTAAATTCATCGCGTGATGAACTTAATTGTTCATAAATTCGTTCTCCTTCTTCTGTCACCTTCACACGTGTTCGTCTTTTATCCTCAGGGTCAGTAAATAATTCAACTAAATTTGCCTGCTGTAAACGATTGATCATCCCAGTCATATTTTGTTTTGTTACAAGTGTTTCTTCTTTTATTTCACCAATTGATATATCTCCCTTTTCTATTATTGCTTTAAGAATAACCCATTGCTGTATACTATTTAGACCTACATCTGCAACCATTTTTGCCCCATATCTGCTCAAAAGATTCGATATCCTTAAGAAATCTAGAGTTATATTGGTTTTTAGATTTTCCATATTAACCTCCTGGCTAGGAAAAGAATTTAATTTATTTTTTACCAATTCTAATAATGCCAGTTAATTAAGTCAAGTTGTTGACTAATTCATAGCAGTAAATTAAACTATATTAGTTAATAAATTGACTAGTCTTGAGTCGGGGGAAAAAGTGTAATAATAATTGAGATTATACAGATATCGTTTAATTAAATTATTGGACTAAACGCCATAACAAATGATCAATTATTTTTCTAAACTCACCTTACCCATAAATTTTAGTATTAAGGAGATGTAAAGGATGCCAAAAGCAGCAACAAATCGCAAAATGGTAACTATTGCTATGCTTGTTGCCATTCTTTTAGTTGCTATTGACGTAACTGTTGTTAGTACCGCAATGCCGCAGATTGTCAGTGATCTCAGCGGATTAAAATTAATCAGCTGGGTATTCGCCATCTATACGCTTACCACTGCAGTAACTACACCGATTTATGGGAAATTAGCCGATTTATTCGGAAGAAAGAAAGTCTTTATTACGGGGGTCATTTTATTTGTAGCCGGATCAATGCTTTCTGGTGCGGCACAGACTATGACCCAATTAATCTGGTTCCGTGCTTTTCAAGGAATCGGAGCTGGAGCAGTAATGCCTCTTACATTTACGATTATCGGCGATCTCTACCCTGGAGAGCAGCGGGCAAAAATGCAGGGAGTATTTAGTTCGGTCTGGGGAATTGCAGGTCTCCTTGGTCCATTAGTCGGTGGGTTCTTTGTAGACGTAATCAGCTGGCGCTGGATTTTCTATATTAATTTACCAGTCGGTTTATTATCACTTGTGTTACTCACTATTTTCTTTCACGAAACAGTTGAATTGAAAAATGATCGTAAAATTGATTATCTTGGAGCCCTTACATTCACAATTGGAATTTCCACTCTCTTATATGCTCTATTAAATGCAGGCCCGGGGCAAAAATATGCCTGGGACTCAACGGCCATTTATGTACTGTTTGCTGTTGCGGTCATCTTTATCGTTCTCTTTGGCTATATTGAAACCAAAGTAAAGGAACCAATGCTTCCTCCATCTTTATTCAAGATACCGGTGATCCTAGTTTCCAATCTCATTGGTTTCCTGGCTAGTGCTGTTCTAATAGGAGTAAATGTTTATTTGCCAATGTGGATTCAAACGATTCTTGGACACAGTGCGACCAGCTCTGGACTTACTCTCATGCCAATGTCAATCGCATGGCCTCTTGGTGCAACATTTGCAGGGCGCTACATGTATAAAATTGGCTCCAAGTTCACCGCCATTGTTGGTGCTGTTTTGATTACCCTCGGAGGAACATGGTTACTAGCTGTCGGACTGGACTCTCAGTATTGGTATTTTGTTGGGATTATGGTTGTCATTGGTCTTGGGATGGGATACGCTACCACCCCAACAACCGTTCTCGTTCAATCAGCTGTCGGCTGGCAAATGCGTGGGGCCGCGACTGCTTCTAATTCATTTGCCAGGTCAATTGGACAAACGGTTGGGGTTGCTGTCTTCGGAACAATTTTTAATAATTCACTTATAACTTTTGGAAAAGAACATGCGAATGGAGCATGGAGCGGTGGGGGCAATATCAATGATCTCCTAAGCTTGGATACCATCAATAAACTGCCATCTGCTGCAACTAAACTAATTCATGAAGGACTTGCCCATGGTATGCACCTGGTGTTTATTCTCGTGTTTCTTATTGCGATTGCCAATCTTATCATGACACTATTCCTTCCTTCACATAAGAAGGTAATGGAGCAGCAAAAGCAAGTTCAAAACTAAACGTCTAGCCGACATTCGTGTTTTTTTGAGATAAAATGGCTAGCTAATGACTAAAGGCGCGTTTCTCTAAGAAATGCTCCTTTAGTCATTTTTATTTTATCTATATTTATCACCCTATATCTCTGGTATTTAGTTTTATTTATTACTAATATAGTAATAAATAAAACTATTGCTTAATTGGAAGAGGGAATATAGGGATACTTAGCGCAGGAGGTGTGAAGTGAAAGGTTATTTCAAATTATGTATAGGGTTGGTCTTTGTTTTAATATTAACAGGGTGTTTTGCCGAAGATTACGATGTGGGAGTTCCAACTGCCCATTTGAATTTCGATCGTTTATCTTTTCAATTAACAGAAGCAAATGTCAGCTGGAAAACAGCAAGTGAAAATGTACAGCAGACAATAGAAAATATGGAAGAATACGCATCATCACTGAATGAAATAAAGGTTCCTTCAGGTCAAGCAGTGTCTTTGGATTTTAAAGAGAACAAAAAAAATGGAGGAGACATCTGGACTGACGCCAAAATAACAGTTACCCTATTAAAGGATCAGAAACGAATCGAACTTGCTTTGGATGACTCTGGAGAATTTAAATTCCCAACCAACGAGGGGAATTACATTTTAGAAGTTGAATTTAAAAGTTCTGCAGGTATGGCACAATATGCAGGTAATATTGTTATCGAAAAAACAAGCAAGGAAACAAAAACAATGGATGGAAAGCTCCCAGAGTTTTCAAGTATGGAAATGCCCTCTATAAAAAAAGTTAAAGTACCTGGGACAGAAGGTGCGGTGTTTGATCAAAGTTATGAGGAAGTTTGTTGGAATAATTGTGATAACAATTACCAATATAAATACCCTGATATTCATTCCGGAGATGTTGAAATAGGCGATGAATTACTGATTGATTGGCTTAACATGAAACCTCATCCCTCGGAAATTAACTTCATTTATATTAATACGGAGAATCGTGATTATGAAGTGATAAAAAAAGATAGTATAGACATCACTAATACTCCTTTAAAAATTAAAATCGACAAAGAGAAAATTAATTCTCAGTATGCTGTAGAATTTTTATGGAAAAATGGAAGAGAGATTATTGGAAGAAGCATGTTAAATTTTAGACTAGAATAATATTAAGCAGTTAATTTGTAAAGACTAAACAAAATACCTTTATCGAAATTATAAAGGCGCACATTTAAATAATGTGTGTCTTTTGTTATTCATAGAATCAATTAGAAATTGAACGTACGTCTAAGACAGGTTACACCTATAATGCTAATCGTTATTAAACCAAAAAACAGGAGCTGAAACATCTCCTATTTTTCGTAAAATTGATTGAATTTTTTTAGAAGCTGTCCAAATGCCTCACATTCCTCATCTGACCAATCATTTGTTACTTCAACTAATCTATCTAAACGTGCTTTCCTATGCTCCGTAAATACCTTTGTTCCAAGTTCCGTTATTTGAAGTGTATATGCCCTTCCATCTGATGGATCGGGAATTCGATACACAAACCTTTTTTGCTCTAAAGCAGCTACCTGTCTGCTGATAGTGGAGATATCCAGCTGGAATTCTTTTGCTAGAACTTTGACACCAGCAGGCCCTAAGTCAGCTAACCGACGCAGCAGCAGATAGGCTGATCGGTCGAGATTTCCAAATTTTTTGTGAGAAGAAAGAAAAGTTGAACGACGAATAAGGATGGTCAGTTCCAATTCTATCATTTCCAAATCTTTTTTATGCATATCTTCAATCCCATCAATAAACATATTCTTATTCCTTATATTATCATATTTAAATTTTAAAAATAAAGATTGACCGTATTCCTGTAAAAAGTACTATTGATGTAGTGGAAAATAGTTGTATAATACAATCATGTACTTTCATCATACAACTATTTATAAAAAAAGGGAAAGTGTTTACAAAAAATCGAAGGCTTAGGCAGAAATGAAAAAAGGGGGAAAATTGTTCATGTTATCTACAAAACAATCAGTTTCTGCACCATCTGCACATTCTGATGTCGTAAATGGAGGACTATTAACACAGCCAAAAGCGGTTTGGGCTGTTTTTTTCGCATCGATTATTGCCTTTATGGGGCTTGGTCTAGTGGATCCAATCTTACCGGCAATAGCAGATCAATTGCATGCCTCACATAGTGAAGTAACATTACTTTTCACTAGTTATAATGCCGTTATGGCAGTGGCAATGCTTATTACTGGAATGATTTCCACAAGGCTAGGAGTTAAATGGACACTGCTTACAGGTATTGTCATTATTGCCGTATTTTCTGCACTTGGGGGATTCTCCAATAGCATATGGTCACTCGTTGGGCTACGTGGCGGCTGGGGACTCGGCAATGCATTATTCGTCGCAACCGCTTTAACAGCCATCGTTTCACTTTCGAATAGCGGGACAGCTAAAGCGATTATCTTGTATGAGGCGGCAATTGGTCTAGGAATTTCTGTAGGGCCTCTTCTTGGAGGCTGGCTTGGTGCGATGTCGTGGAGAGGTCCGTTTCTAGGTGTTGCAACACTTATGCTCATTGCGTTTATTTGTCTAGTGTTATTAATGCCTAAATCGGAAAAAGCAAGGAACGGATACCAAAAAACATCTTTGCTAGATCCATTCCGTGCCTTAAAACACCGTTCATTATTAGTTTTTGGAATTGCCGCTGCATTATATAACTTTGGCTTTTTTACGTTATTAGCTTATGCACCGTTTGTTATGGGTTTAGATGAGCATGGATTGGGTTATGTATTCCTCGGTTGGGGGATATTATTGGCCATCACTTCTGTTTTCATGGCTCCTAAGCTTCAACAATCGTTTGGTACGGTAAAGTCAATGTGTGCTATGTTAACATTATTTGCCTTGCTGCTTATTGCAATGGGCATCTGGACCTCCACACAATGGGTAATTATTGGTGCGGTTATCCTAGCAGGTGCATTTTTAGGAAACAACAACACTTTAATTACAACTGCTGTTATGAACGCTGCCCCTGTTGAACGTTCAACAGCATCTGCAGCCTATAGCTTTCTTCGCTTTATTGGAGGAGCAATTGCTCCATTTACTGCAGGAAAACTCGCAGAGGTTCTTTATCCAAGTGTTCCATTTATAGTAGGAGCCGGATTTGTTCTGCTTTCGGTAATATTTATCCTAATAAATAATGAACATATAAAACATGTTGATGCTGCTGGAATAGGTCATTAAATGATAGAATCTGCCGTGAATTCGGCAGATTTTTTTTGGGGGGATCAATGAATAACTAAACAGAACGAATGTTTTGTTGTAAAATAAAAAAAGTGATGTTTTTGAAAGTAAAATAAAGAGGTGGAAAGATTATTGAATGGAACAGCACATACAGCAATTGGAGCGGCATCAGGATTTGTTGTTGCGAACACTTTACAAACCTCTCCCTCGATCACTTTATTTTTAGTCGGATTGGGCGGAGTATCCGCGCTAGTCCCAGATCTTGACATTGACGGAAAGCTTCGTGAAAAAATCACCTTGTCACATAAAGTGCTGCAGCTGGCTGCACAGTTGATTGGAATTTTGGTGATCGTTTACAGCTTTTTTGAGGGAACAGCAAATGAGAGATGGTTAGGGATCGGGATTGGCCTGATCATGATGGCCATATCGGCAAAGATTAAGCAGAGGCATATGTTAACGATTACTGGAATTGGTGTCCTTTTGGGCGGTATCTCATTGCAGGAAATATGGATGATTCTTTTAGGAATCTATATTTTGATCGCTTCTTTTGTGGCGCACCGGAGCTATACCCATTCGATATTGGGAGTTATTTTCTTCGGAATTATTGCTTCTAAATTAGAGGCATCCCTTGGGATTAACGGTGTTTATTATACATGCCTTGTCGGATACATCAGTCATCTAATCGCAGATTTGAAAATATTACCTTTTAATAAGCGGGGGATTAAACTGTTCTTGCCTGTCTCATCGGTTGAAATTTAGATATTGATGACTACGAACCTGCTAGAAACAGCATCCAAAAGTTAGTTCTTGGGTGCTGTTTCTTTTTTTACAGTTGCGGACTTCCGGGCCCATTAAAAACTGAAAAAAGGAATTATTGCACTTCTGTCCTATTGGGTAAAGTGAAGATTTTTCCATTATTTAACTCGCACCAGTCTAAATCGCCATAAGTATCCTTTTGCCCGTATTTTTCAAAAAATGCTTCTTTATTTTCAAACACTTCCATCAAACCCTTTTCAAGAAATGTGACCATTTGATAAGTATTTAATTTAAAAACATTGGAAATGGCGATTAACTCACCGATATGGACAATGTTAGAAAAGTCCTTCATTATTTCCTCTCCTATAAATATGAAGATTTCCCTTGATAAATTGAGCAAATCAATTAAGCCATCCTTTATTATTAGTATAAAAATTAGGGAGTATTCATCGATTTGTACTGTTGCCGGCACAGCCCTATCTAAGTTTTTAAAAATTGAACCATTCCTTGTTTACCAAAAAGACATTCGAACTTCATACATTTACCGTAGCTTGGATTCATTAAGGCGGGAAAACTAACTGGGTAAAAGGAGAAGGGGGTTAAATTGATGACTGTAACAAATTTGGAAAATAAACATTCATGGCACGAGGTCGTAAATACGGTTAAAGCTTTAAACCCGAAAAAATTGGAAATTATAAAAGCGACCTTACCAGTTGTAAAAGATCATGGGGAAAAGATTACAACGGCCTTTTATAAAAGAATGTTTAAGAATCACCCTGAATTAAAAAACATATTCAATATGACACATCAAATTTCAGGACATCAGCCAAAAGCGTTAGCAGATGCCGTATATGGTGCTGCGGCCAACATAGAAGACTTTAGTAAAATCATGCCGGTTCTTGAGCGAATTGGGGAAAAGCACCGGAGTTTGCAGATCAAACCGGAGCATTACCCGATCGTTGGTGAAAACTTACTTGGGGCGATCAAAGAAGTGTTAGGTGATGCAGCTAACGATGAAATTATGGATGCCTGGGCTGATGCCTATGATGTTATATCCGATGTGTTTATTCGTATGGAAAATCGAATGTATAAAACAACTGAAGCATCTCCAGGCGGATGGGCTGGATTCCGGGAATTTGTTTTGGATAAAAAAGTGAAAGAAAGTGATGTAATCACATCATTTTACTTTAAACCAAAAGATGGCAATCCTATAGCAGAGTTTATACCTGGTCAATACATTACGATTAAAATGGAGATGCCTGATGAAGAATACACACATTTACGCCAATATAGTTTGTCTGATAGCCCTGGATTAGGCTATTACCGTTTTAGTGTTAAGAGAGAAGAGGCAAGAGGGGATTATCCAGACGGGATTGTTTCTTCTTATCTGCATAACCATGTAAACGAAGGAGATATTATTCCAATCACGGCACCTGCTGGTGATTTTTACTTGGATATGGAATCAAATCTTCCATTAGTTTTAATAAGTGGCGGGGTTGGCTTAACACCATTGATGTGTATGTTAAATACCACTGTAAAAGAAACACCAAATAGAGAAGTTTATTTTATCCATGCAGCATTAAATAGTACCATTCATGCATTTAAAACACATGTCAACGATTTGGCAGCCGAACATCAGAACGTCAAATCATTTGTGATATATGAAAAACCAACCGACGAAGATAGAGAAATGAAAAACTTTGATAAAGAAGGATTTTTTACACTCGAATGGCTCCAACAAATCCTGCCGACAAAAGAGGCTGATTTTTATTTTTGTGGACCAACGCCTTTCATGAAAGTAGTCAATAAATCACTAAAGCAATGGGGCGTGCCTGAAGAACATATCCATTATGAATTCTTTGGTTCTTTTGGCAGTTTGGATGCTGGAATATAATTAAACGGCACCCCAAAAGTTGTTTTGACTTTGGGGTGCCGTAGTTTTTGGAAACCTAAGGAAAATACCGTGTGTCTTGAAATTCATATTATTTATTATAATTTTATTATGTAAACAAGAATGTGTAAAATCCGAACCTTGTAAAAATTACCTTTCATGTAAACGTGGAATTTTTAATTGAAACCCTTTTATTATAGTTGTGAGAGGGGGAATATTCATGGCAAGGCCAACTACGAAAAATTACGAAAAAAATTATAAGCGACATACCTTTTATATTACAAACAAGAACTTCGAGAAACTAGAAAAAATAGCCGAAAGGACGAATGGTGGAAAAACAGAGGTCTTGAATGAAGCATTAGATCTATATTTTGCAATCGGAGAGCCATTAGCAAGGCTTTATAGAAGGTAGTACCGCTGTCTGAGTTAAAAAGAGGCAAGCATTCTGACAGCTTTGATCTATTTTCGGTTGTGCGAGTCAGAAAGGGGTCGGCATTCTGACAGCTTTGATCTATTTTCCGTTGAGCGAGTCAAAAAGGGGTCGGCATTCTGAAGCTTTGATCTATTTTCCGTTGAGCGAGTCAAAAAGGGGTCGGCATTCTGACAGCTTTGGTCTATTTTCCGTTGAGCGAGTCAAAAAGGGGTCGGCATTCTGACAGCTTTGATCTATTTTCCGTTGAGCGAGTCAAAAAGGGGTCGGCATTCTGACAGCTTTGATCTATTTTCGGTTGAACGAGTCAGAAAGCATCCAACATTCTGACAGCTTTGGTCTATTTTCTGTTGTGCGAGTCAAAAAGAAGCCGGCATTCTGACATAAGTATTTCAGTTATTGTGGAGAAAATCACAATTATCATAATAAATATAGTGCTATATCAGTGTTTATGTGTGTTTTGGACCTGAAAAGTTTCCCGAAATCGCACAGTTATTAGCAGAGTGACAATGGTTATTGTCACTCTGCTAATTGTTATGCTAAAAGGTTTGGTTATTTTATATGCTACTTTGCATAAGTTATAAGACGATTCGGAATTTAAAAAATAAATATGTTATAATGGATATAAGATTTTGTGGGAAATTTGTTCTTAAACTAATGAAGAAGATTAACCTAACGGGAGATTTTAATGGAATGAAGAATACAATTTATTGATTAAATAATATTTTTGGGGGGATGCAATTGAATAAAATTCTTTTGCATATAGAAGGTCTTGCGGTCTTCGTGTTAAGTCTTTATTTTTATGGATACAGTCAATTTAGCTGGCTATTATTTTTTGTATTATTGTTAGCACCAGATATTTCAATGCTTGGTTATTTAATTAATAATAAGATTGGTGCAAGGCTTTATAATTTTTTTCATACCTATACAATAGTGATTATTGTTGTTTTCTGGGGTCTATTATTAGAGAATCAAACGGCTTTAGCAATCGGATTAATATGGTCAGCTCATATTGGAATGGATAGAATGATTGGATATGGATTAAAATACCCAACGGAATTTAAAGACAATCATATGAATCGTGTTTAATCTGAAATTCAATATTAATAAGCAAGAAATTTATCTAAAGGGTTTTAGTTGAAGATTACATAATATAGAAGTGCAAAGGCCGACTTAATTAAGTCGGCCTTTTTTCTTGCTGATTACACTGTTATTTAGTGTGCGATTCTCATAGCTAAAAGGCTTGCTTTTCTAATTGTTTTTTTTCGTATTTTCTCCACGTTATCTGAACTACTTAATTCTGGACAGCTTTGATCTATTTTCCGTTGTGCGAGTCAAAAAGCATCTAGGGTTCTGACAGGTTTGGGTTTTATTTAACAAATTTTGGTTAAACTGTAGTTGAGTCATTTTTATTCCCTCTTTCCTTGTTTTTCGTGGTTGTTAAACATTAAAGAGTAAGAAGGAAAGAAGTGACTCTTTCTTTTTTACACCAGGAGGAGCATTTTTCCGCGCGTCCTTTCCCCATTAAAATTTTTTAAATAAAATTCAAATCATAAAAGGAAAGACTTGACATAAGGTGTGATATAATTATTATAATATTCACAATAATAAATATTTGCTGCAAAGTCAGAAAATGTAAAAATGACATTCATTGATGGGCGAAATTAGGGAATAGGTTTAAATTTGGAACAATAAGCCAGTTCATCTCATCATAATACACTAAACAAAATCGGTATTGAACCTAGACCCTTTGATCAAAAGTAGTCATTTGTTATTTATTAAGAGATTGCTATTTTTCTAGAAAGGCAGACTTACAAAATGAGTCGAAAAATAATAAAATTCAACCGAACAAATGGAGGATGAGCTGGATGAACACTGTTATTTTAAGCCCTAAAGATCAAAGAGAAAGATTTAGAAACAATCTTGAGGTAAGAAATACCTCTGGTTTGTGTGAAGGATTCATGCAGGCAAATTTAGTCATTCTCCCGAAAGAATATGCGTTTGATTTCTTGCTTTTCAGCAAAAGAAATCATAAACCCTGTCCGATTGTAGATGTGCTTGAGCCAGGTGCAGTCAAGCCAAAGGTTGCTGATGCTGACATCCGCACTGATATTCCAAAATACCGTGTATTTAAATCAGGTGAACTTGCAGATGAAACGACAGATATTAAATCCTATTGGAGAGACGATTTTGTCAGCTTTCTTATTGGGTGCAGTTTTACTTTTGAGAGAGCACTTAATGAAGCGGGTATTGAGATGCTTCATCAAAAGGAACATAAAGGTGTTGCTGTTTATATAACGAACATCGAGTGCAAGAAAACCGGTATTTTTCATGGACCAATGGTAGTAAGCATGCGGCCTATTAAAAAGAGCGAAATCGTAAAGAGTATTGAAATTACCAGTAGATACTCCCATACACATGGGGCGCCGGTCCATGTTGGGGATCCATCATTAATTGGTATTAAGGATATCTCAAAACCTGATTATGGAGATTTTATTCCGTATGATGAAAATGAGTATGTTCCTGTATTTTGGGCATGTGGTGTAACGCCGCAAGCAGTTGCCCTTCAATCAAGGCCATCAATAATGATTACCCATGCTCCTGGGTACATGTTTATTTCAGATAAAAGAGAAATTTAAATAATCTTATCGTGACATTACAATTGAACACAAAAAAGTACAATACACTCCAATTTATCAATTTGTACAGCATACAACATCTAATTTATTTTCAACAGAAATGAAGTAGTCACCTTTAATCAAAATTGGGGAGGTGACTTTTTTATTTTTAGAAAAGGTTGTGATTTTAAATGGTCCTAGGGATTCCATGGATAACATGGATTGGGGTAGGAATTCCTTTCGTGTTCGCTGCCATTCTTCCTGCAATATTGTCGATTTTCTTGATGAGAAAGAGGAGAAAAGACTTCGATGTATGATCCACTATTATATTTAGGCTTTTTTGTTATTTATACAATTTTGATATTAATTTTTGGACGTCATGGATTTGACCGAAGTGAGAACATCAAAGATTATTTTATTGCAAGGCGTAGTCTTGGTTTATGGACAAGTATTTCTACGTTTTGTGCGACGTGGTTTAGTGCAATCTCCATGCTGGGTTTTACAGGTCTTATCTATTCTAATGGTTATTCATCTATGTTATTTACTACAGTTGTTTGGTTTCTTGGCGCTGGAATTATGGTGCTTGCGATCGATCGATTATATGATTATGGCGCGGTGACAGTGCCTGAGTTTTTTCGAATTCGATATGAGTCTACGACCATTCAGGTGATTTCTGGATTTGTTATATTCATTAGTTTTATTGTTTATTTAGTTTTCCAAATCCAGGGATTTGGTCTAGTTATTGGTAAACTATTAAATATCCCGTATACTGTAGGCCTATTCCTCGTTTTTTTATTTATTATCTATACTACTTTTGGCGGTCTTTATTCTGTAGCGCGAACGGATGTCCTTAACTTTGTTTTGATTATGATTGGTACTGTTGTTGCCGCAGTTTTGGTCTTAGATGCTATTGGTGGTATTCGTATTATGCATGCAATGGTTTCAAAAAGATTTTTCCTAACAAATGAACATCAGCAAACTTCCCCTTTTTCCCCTTTACCTGAGGGAGGATGGTCAATTGTCTCATTTATAAGTTCTTTTTTTGCAATGACACTAGGAATTTCCGCCAATCCACAATATGTGATTCGTATTTTTTCAGCAAAAAATAAGAAAACAGCGTATCAAATGATTTCAATAAGTATTATTTTAATATCTATTGCTTACGTTGCCTTGGCGATTGTTGGAGTAGGGGGGAAACTACTAGTACCAGTGGGTAGTGTTCCGCATCATGATGAGATTTTTCCTTTTATGATGAATGAGTTTATTACATCCCCTTTAAAAGGGCTCATATTAATCAGCATCGTGGCAGCTACAGTTTCTACCGCCAATTCACAGCTTCTTATACTTGCTAGTAGTGTTGTGTATGACATCTATCAATCGTTTAGAAAAAATAAAGTCTCTGACCGAGCATTACTCTTTCATACAAGATGGTTAATTGTCGTCATTGCAACATTGGCTCTTCTCATCGCTTTAACCCCGCTCCAAGATCTCATCAGGTACACCGGGCACGTCTGGGGGATGATTGCTGCAACATTCTTTTTTCCACTGTTTGGCGGACTTTACTTTCCAGAAGTTCACCGAAGAAATGCCATTTTTTCAATTATAGGAGGCTTTGTAACCTATATTATTAGTCTTATTCTAATACCTGAAGATTTTAGTCGATATGTTCATCCAGCAGTACCGTCTGTTATCATTTCAGGAATTTTGTTTTTTATAAAGGTAAGGAGATGATTTCGGATGATGAAAAAGAGACGAACCATTGAACGAAAAATAATGATCTCCTTTTTAATTGTAGTGCTCATACCTTGTTTGGCCGTAGGTGTTTCAGCCTATTGGACAGGGTATAAAACATATAAGGATGAACGTTTCAATGAAGCTGAAAACCGCTTAAACAATGTAGTGACTTATATAAAATTGGTAGAGCAACATTATTTACAAGGAGAGTTAGCTGAAGAGGATGCGAAAAGCCTTGCAAAAAAATGGGTTCTCCAGTCAGACTCTGCCATTTTGATTGAAGATCCCCACGTATATGAAAAAACTCATGAAAGTATAGCACCATGGTGGGTATCATTTTTAGACAAACAAAATGGTAAATATAAAAGGAATGAAGAAACAAATGAAATGAAGGAACAATGGGTAGTGATTTACCATATAAAAAAATGGGACTGGGTCATTGTCATTCCGTTTAGTTTCTCCTATTTATCTCAGCCGCTTATAGACATACAAAAAAACACTTTGTTAGTTATGATACTTGCTGCGATTATTGCGGTCGAGCTTACTATAATTCTCTCCCACCAACTGTCCAGGCCATTAAAAAATCTTGCAGCATTCTGCCAACAACTTGGAAAAGGCGATGTCCGCGTTAAAACAGAAACAGAGTTTCCATTATCGCGTAAAGATGAAATTGGCGTTCTTGCTCATGCAATTCAGGAAATGCTTGATAATTTAGAAGAAAAGAAGCAACTTGAGAAAAAAATGGAGAGAATTGAACGCTTGGCTTCTATGGGGCAAATGGCTTCTGGGATTGCCCATGAAATCCGAAACCCACTTGCAGGCATAAAGACAACAACACAGGTCATTTCCTCTAGATTAAAACTTGATGAAAGAAATCTAGCACTTTTTCAAGGGATTACCTCTGAAATTGACAGGGTTGATAGAATAATAACCAATCTTATGAATCTGTCTCGCCCTCGTGAGCCAAATGCACGTCTCATTTCCGCATATGATGTTGTTGATCAGATCCTTATTTTGCTAGAAAAAGAAAATAAAGATAAACCTATTACTTTTCAGAACCGAATCTCGAAAGAAGCTACCTTTTACATCGACCTAGATCATTTCAAACAAATTATCATAAATCTAACCTTAAACGCTATCAACGCCATGGATGTTGGGGGCACCGTTGATTTTTCTTCTTGTAACGAAGGCGGGATTTTTATTAGGGATGAAGGAAGAGGAATTTCTATAGAAGATATTAAAAAAATTTATGATCCTTTTTACACGACATCATCTTCCGGATCAGGACTAGGATTAACAATGGTACATCAACTTGTTTTACAAAATAAAGGGGAAATTGAAATACATAGTGAAGAAGGCATGGGTACAATCTTTCGTCTTTATTTTCCAACGAAGGAAGGGGAATGATGAAAAGTGACGAATAAACGAATTTTAATAGTAGATGATGAAATTTCATTAAGATTGTCCCTGCAAGCAGGATTAGAAGATTGTGGGTATAAAGTTGAAACTGCTAAAAATCTTGATGAAGCAAAAGGTAAAATACATGACTTCCTCCCGCATGTGGTATTTCTTGATATTAGGCTTCCAGATGGAAATGGGCTAGATTTTCTTGAACAAAATAAAAAGAACTATCCAGATATAGCTGTCATTATTATGACAGCATTTGGTGATACACAAACAACAGTCAGAGCAGTTAAATTAGGGGCCGTCGACTATATTAATAAACCCTTTGACCTTGAAGAGATCCAATTAATGGTTAAAAAGACATTTAATCAATTGAATTTGCAATCAGAGGTTGAATTGTATCGAAAAGATAATCACGAGGTTCGATTTATTGGAAATAGCAAGGCTACTCTATCCATAATAAGCGAATTGGACCGGATTACGAAAGTAAGGGACACCACCATATTAATTCTCGGTGAAACAGGCACAGGAAAAGAAATTGCCGCCAGATATATTCACCAGAAAAGCAGCAGAAAAGAAAGACCCTTTATTGCCGTGAATTGTGGGGCCCTTCCTGAAAACTTAATAGAAAGTGAGATTTTCGGTCATGAAAAAGGTGCCTTTACGGGTGCAAACAAAATGAAGAAAGGCTTGTTTGAGCTTGCTGATGGCGGTACTCTATTCCTTGATGAAATTGGTGAATTATCCCTAGATATGCAGGTAAAGCTCCTGCGTTTTTTGGAAGAAAGAAAATTTAAACGAGTCGGCGGATCTCGTGATATTTATGTAGATATTCGTATATTGACTGCGACGCACCGCAATTTAGAACAAATGGTTGAAGAGAATACGTTTCGATCGGATTTATTTTACAGGCTAAATGTTGTGCCAATTATGTTACCTCCGCTTAAGGAAAGGGGAGAAGATATTTTATTAATCGCTGAACAATTTCTTGAAGAATTTTGTTACCAGTTGGGAAGAAAAAAACTTAGCTTAACGACGGAGGCAAAAGAAAAATTATTACATTATCCATGGCCAGGGAATATAAGAGAGTTAAAGAATATTATGGAAAGGATTGCGATATTACAAACAGACTCAACTAGTGTGTCTGTCAATGATTTACCAAAAGAATTTACTGGAACAGAAAACAGTGATAAAACCTCCTCTGAATCTAAAACAATATCTACTGATTTAGAAAAGATCACACAAACGATTGAGTTAAATGATCGTGGTGTCAATTTAGAAGAGATTGTCGAAAATATTGAAAAAAAGTATATTGAAACGGCATTACAAAAAACACGATGGAATATTTCTCAAGCTTCTATTTTATTAGGAATTAGCAGGTATGCCCTTCAAAGAAGAGTGGAAAAATATTTTCCTCAACATTAAAGTGAATGTTCGAAATACCAAAAAATGTGTGATTTCGCCCAATTAGGGCGAAATTTTTTATTTTTATTAAACCAATCTCCTTGTTTTTAAAATTTTTAGGGGTGAAGGTGAAAAAATATTTATTCAATATATTCAAAAAACAACCCCAATTCAGAAAAAATATAGGGTTTTTTTAAAAAAAGGTGTATGGAATTTGTAAAACACCTTTATTTTTATTTGTTGGCATAGTTCTTGCGAAGAATAAGTGCAAGGGGGTGAATGAAATGAAAAAAAGAATTGTTAGTATTCAAGCAAAGGTAGAATTATCAGATTACCAGAAAAATAGGCAGCATATGGTTAATCTTTTAAATGAAGCTAAAGAAAAGTATCAGCCTGACATCATCCTTTTACCCGAAACATGGAATGTGGGTTTCTTTCCGCAAAATGTTTCTGAACTCGCTGATGATGTTCAGATAAATGCGAGTGCTTCCCTCATCTCAGACTGGGCAAAAACAAATCAAACAAACATTGTAGCTGGATCCATTGCTATTAAAGAAAATGGAGTTGTCAAAAACAGGGCAATGATCTTTAATCGTGCCGGTGATTTAGTTCATGCCTATGACAAAATCCATCTCTTTTCACCTGGGAATGAGGATGAATATTTTGAACATGGAAATAGCATTGCTACTTTCGAGCTTGATGGTGTGACATGCGGCATCATTATTTGTTATGATCTTCGATTCCCTGAGTTAACAAGAAAAATTGCGTTAGACGGTGCCCAGCTTTTGTTTGTGCCTGCTGAATGGCCGTTTCCACGTGTGGCTCATTGGGAGACGCTATCAAGAGCACGTGCCATCGAAAATCAAATGTTTGTTGTTACATCCAATGGTGTTGGAACTGCAGGAGAATTAAGATTTTGTGGTCATTCTGGAATTTATAATCCTTCTGGGGATATATTGGCGAAAGCTGAAGATCAAGAAACGATGATTTATGCAGAAATAAATCTCGAGGAAGTTAATGAGATAAGAAGTAAAATTCCTGTTTTTCGTGATAGAAAACCAGAACTTTATAATTAATTCCTTAATCTATCAATTATATAAGGAGGCTTTTTTAGTGATCACAACCAATGCTTTAAGTCCAAAAGAACAAAGGGAAGTATTTAGAAATAATCTTGATACTAAGTCAACATCTGGAATGTGTGATGGCTTTGTTCAAGCAAACCTAGTTATATTGCCAAAAGAATATGCATTTGATTTCTTATTATTTGCTCACAGGAACCCAAAGCCCTGTGCTCTAGTTGATGTCATGGAGGCCGGTGTTGTTAAACCAAACATAGCTGATGCTGATATTCGCACGGATCTGCAAAAATATAACATTTATAAAGATGGGAAATTTGTAGAAGAAGTGAATGATATTACTTCATATTGGAGAGATGATTTTGTCACGTTCCTCATAGGCTGCAGCTTTACATTTGAACGGGCTCTTAATGAGGCTGGGATTGAAATGCTCCATCAAAAAATGGACAAAACTGTATCCATGTATGTGACGAATATTGAGTGTGATCCAGCCGGTGTGTTTCATGGGCCAACAGTAGTAAGTATGAGACCTGTCAGGAAAGAGTTACTTGTAAAAAGCGTTGAAGTAACGGCTAAATATCCGCATACACACGGTACACCATTACATATTGGTGATCCATCCGTTATTGGGATTACAGACATTACCAAACCTGATTTCGGTGATTTTGTTCCGTATGACGAAGATAAGTACGAACCAGTATTCTGGGCATGCGGAGTAACACCTCAAGCAGTTGCATTAAAATCAAAACCTTCAATTATGATTTCTCATGTTCCAGGTCACATGTTTATTTCTGATCAAAAGGAAATTTTATAAGCTTACTAGATTTAAAAAAATACACCGATATCCCCTGTGGAATGTACATATGGGACTTCATGATCAAAAAACGATAACATGCAATTTTGACATACCCTTTCGTGTTTAGACTAATTGCTTTTTACTTCCCCATCGATTTTAAAAATACAAGGTAAAAACATTTTTGATGGGGAAGCCAAAATACTCACTCATTAAAAATCCCAATGGAATCAAAAGTTTGTTAGAAGATCCAGATCAACTGGCATTTTTCTAGAAAGATCATTTACTACCAATATACGAGGGAGAGATAACATGAAGAGGAGAAGCAAATATTTTCTTAGTACCCTAACAGTCCTACTCTTAATTGCATTAACAGCTTGTGGAGGCGGAGGCAACCAATCTTCTAGTAGTAATAGCTCATCTAGCAATGGATCTTCAGATAGTAAGGACGTTATTAACATTAAATTGGCACATGTTAGTTCTGAAACCCATCAATATCATATTGCAGCAACCAAATTCAAAGAGTTAATTGAAGAAAAAAGTAATGGTGATATAACCGTACAGATATTTCATAGCGGACAATTAGGCGGGGAAGATGATGCTATTGAAGGCATTCAAACCGGAACAATTGATATGACAACTGTTGCTGCCGATAGTGCACCTGCAAACATCGTTCCAGAGTTTAATGTTTATGGGATTCCTTATTTGTTTGAAGACCGTGAACATGTATATAAAGTGTTAGACGGTGAAATTGGTCAAGAATTATTGGATAAAGCTACTGAAAAAGGGTTACGTGGATTAGGTTATTGGGAAATTGGTTTTGCGAACTTTACGAACAGTAAACGTGAAATTAACAAACCTGAAGATATGAAAGGCTTAAAAATCCGCGTCCAACCTGCGCCAATTTGGGATGAGTTTATGAAACGACTAGGGGCATTGCCTACACCAATGGATTTCACAGAGCTTTATAGCGCTATGGAACAAGGCGTTGTGGACGGACAAGAAAATCCTATTGCAACCATTAGTGCGATGAAATTCGAAGAGGTAAGTCCATATATCTCTTTAACAAGACACACATATAAGCCAGCTCCAGTTTTCATCAGTGAAAAAATTTGGAACCAACTAAATGATGAACAAAAGAAACTAGTAGAAGATACTGTTCACGAAACATTTAAATATCAACGTGATTATTTAGAGCAAAAAGAACAAGAAACGATTGAAAAATTAAGGTCTAACAGTAAAGTCACGATTACTGAACCAGATGTGAAAGCATTCGCAGAGGTCTCAAAAGGTATCGAGTCAGCTGTTGCAGATAAAGTTCCTGCTGAATTAGTGGAGCGAATTAGAGCTGCTGCTGAATAATAATGGAATTCACATAGTAAAAAAGGTGAACAAGTTTCCTTGGATGTCTTTTTTATCCCTATTCATACGGCGGTTATATGCTAATGATAATCAAAAAATGAGGATGAGAAAAAATTGAAGAAATTTAAAAACCACTTCTTAATAACATTTACAGCATTACTCTTAATGGCCTTAACGGCATGTGGCGGTGGAAATCAAGGAGCTTCTGGAAACAACAGTTCAGGCAGCGGAGGTTCAGGAAGTAAAGAACCTATTACTATTAAACTTGCTCACGTTGGTTCTGAAGAACATCAAAATCAAATTGGAGCAGTGAAGTTCAAGGAGCTAATTGAAGAGAAAAGTAATGGTGAAATTACTGTTCAAATCTTCCATAGTGGTCAATTAGGCGGGGAAGACGATGCGATTGAAGGTATCCAAACGGGCACGATCGATATGACAGCAGTTGCAGCAGACAGCGCACCAGCAAATATCGTCCCTGAATTAAACGTATTTGGAATTCCATATCTTTTTAAGGACCGGCAACACTTATACAAGGTTTTAGACGGTGAAATTGGCCAGGAAATTTTAAACCTTTCTACAGAAAAAGGCTTAAGAGCCTTAGGCTATTGGGAGATTGGATTTGCCAACTTTACAAATAGTAAACGAGAAGTTAAAACTCCTGAAGATATGAAAGGTCTAAAGATTCGCGTCCAGCCTGCTCCGATATGGGATGAATTTATGAAACGGCTAAATGCACTGCCTACACCAATGGACTTTACAGAGCTTTATAGTGCAATGGAACAAGGAGTTGTTGATGGACAAGAAAATCCAATTGCTACTATTAATGCAATGAAGTTTTATGAAGTTAATCCATATATTGCTTTAACAAGACACACCTATAAAGCAAATATCGTATTAGTCAGTGATAAGCTATGGAACAAATTGGATGATGAGCAAAAGAAATTTATGGAAGATGCTGTCCACGAAACGTATGAATATCAACGTGAATATTTAGATCAAAAAGAGAAAGAAACAATCGAAACTTTAAAAGCAACAGGTAAAGTAACGATTACTGAGCCAGACTTAGACGCATTTAGAAAAGTAGCAGATGGTTTAGAAACAACTGTAGCTGATAAAGTTCCAGGAGAATTAGTTGAGCGTATTAAAGGTGCGGCTGAGTAAAATTATATTTTGCTAAATGGGCTGCAAAATTCTGCGGCCCATGGTTCCGAAACTTCTATATAAAAGGAGGTTATAGTTTGAAAGTACTAAAGTATTGGTTAGAAGGCCTTATTATTCTTGCGTTAATGGTCATGACATCAGTTACCTTCTTGCAAGTATTATTTCGATTCGTGTTCAAGCTGCCATCCTCCTGGACAGTTGAACTCGTCACCTTCAGTTTTATTTATGTTGTTTTTTTAGGTGCAGCACTAGCTGTCAAATATAATACACATATTGTGGTAGATGTAGTGGACGCATTACCAAAACCAATTGTGAAAGTGATTGATTTCTTTAGTCGTGCTGTAGTTCTGATATTTCTCATCGTATTTACGTATTATGGCTATCAGCATGTATTAAATTCAATTAATAATATTACGCCGGCATTACAAATATCCAAAGCATACGTATATGCTGTGGCTCCTTTTTCAGGGGTATTAATGATCTATTATCTTATCCGCTCATTTTTCGTGAAAGAGAGGTGAACCATAGATGTTCTGGGTTATCGGAGTTCTATTTATTCTATTTATATTGAAAGTACCAATTGCATTTGCTTTAGGAATTTCAACTTTACTTGGAATAATCGTATCGGACATAGACTTTATTGTCATTCCACAAAAAATTTTATCAGGTGTTGACAGCTATGCACTTATTGCCGTCCCACTTTTCATTCTTGCAGGAGAATTAATGACACAAGGTGGTATTTCAAAGCGTTTGGTAAATTTCTCTCAAACTCTTTTTGGCCATATGACTTCTGGATTAGCAATTGTTGCAGTTGTCGCAAGTGTTTTTTTCAGTGCCGTCTCTGGTTCAGCCATTGCAACGACTGCAGCAATTGGAGGCATGATGATACCAGCAATGTTAAACAGTGGCTATGATAAACGCTTTACGGCAAGTTTAATTCCAGCAGCGGGGACCATCGGACCGATTATTCCCCCAAGTATTATTATGATTTTGTACGGAGTAATGGCAAACGTTTCAATCGGGGATCTCTTTTTGGCTGGTTTTATCCCAGGCATATTAATGGGAGTTGGACTTATTGCTTATGCATATATTATCGGAAAGAAAAGAGGGTATAAGGGGAGAGATACAGTAGCATCCCCAAAGGAAATGCTTGTCGGTTTAAAAGACGCAATTTTAGCATTACTAATGCCGTTTATTATCATCGGTGGTATAGTTGGTGGTATTTTTACCCCGACTGAATCAGGGGTGGTAGCTGTTGTATATGCTTTAATCATTGGAATGTTTGTGTATAAAGAAATTAATTTAAAGTCTTTACCGAAAATCTTTTATGATTCAGCAATGACTACAGCAGGCATCTTATTTATCATTGGAAATGCCGCTTTATTTACTTGGTTAATTACGATTAATAATATTCCACAACAAGTGGGAGAATACCTGGGAACTTTCACAGATAGTCCTTTCTTATTACTCTTGGTAATGAATATTATTCTTCTAATCGTCGGTACATTTTTAGATACAATGAGTGCTTTAATAATTTTTACTCCTTTAATGCTGCCGTTAGCTTTGGCAGCTGGAGTTGACCCTATCCATTTTGGGATCATTATGGCTGTTAACCTTACCATTGGTATGATTACTCCGCCAATGGGTGTATGTTTATTCGTATCCACAGCCATTGCAAAAATTAAGATGCAGAATTTAATGAAGGATTTAGTACCGATGGTAATTATCTTAGTCGTTGTGCTCGCGGTAATTACTTATATACCGGAAGTTTCCTTAATCGTCCCTAAGCTTTTCGGAGCGTAATAGATTAATAGAAGGGAATGTGAAAAATGGAAAAAACAATCAGTTTGAATGTAAATGGCGGCGTTGAAAAAATAGAGGTTTCAAAAGCATACTGTATTGGTTTTGCAGGAAGAAACCAGGATAAAGTCATGGAACATATTAAGGAGCTCGCAGAAATTGGCGTTCAAGGACCTGAAGAAATCCCAATTCTTTATCCTGTAAGGGTATCATCCTTAACACAAGGAGAGAGTATTGAAGTTCTTGGAGGTGAAACAGGCGGAGAGGTGGAATTTGTCCTTATTTTTGATGAAAGCACAGAGGAAGCTTATGTAACTGTCGGCAGCGATCATACAGATCGAAATCTAGAATCAGTCGATATCAATAAGTCTAAGCAAGTTTGCGATAAACCTTTTGCAGATAAAGCTTGGCCTCTAAAAGATGTCATCGATCATTGGGATCAATTAAGACTTACATCATCAATCCTAATAAATAATGAATGGGTTCTATACCAAGAGGATGCTGTCGATTCAATTTTACACCCTCAAGATATATTGGAATATTTATCCAGTAAAAATATAAGCCAAAAGAATGCGATGTTCTTCTCTGGCACTGTCCCATTGAAAGAGGGGTTTATGTACGGGGATAAGTTTAAAATGACTTTATCTGACCCTGTGAGAAAAGATGAGATTTATTGGGAGTATGAAATACGCCAACTTGATAAATAGAGGCTAAAGAAGGACGAGTAATTTTGCTCGTCTTTTTCATGTTCTCCCTTGTACGGGTTCAGTATCGGGTACCAATAATTCGATGGGATTAAGAGTAGAAACTAGATTTGTTCCTATACATTGTCCTCAAAAGGACACGGTGCCTGTCCCCTTGTCCACTTATTACCATATCCACCACTGAAAAATATGAATCTAGTTGTTATAACTATGTATAATTATATTGGGGAAAAAGGGAGATTTTGTGTTTAAGCTATTAAAAAAAATATAAAAATTGCTTAAGAAAGTTTAATAATCAATGCATAGAGAGAAGGAGCGGTTTAGATGAATCAATTGCTTCAGATGGGAGCAAACACGGTTTTAAGTTCACAAAAAGGGAATGTGACAGTTAGCTACGAAATTTCTAATACGATAGATATTTCTTTAACAGCATTCCTCTTAACGGACTCAGATAAGGTACAAGGGGATAGCGGAATAATATTTTATAATCAGCCAAAGAGCGCTTCTGGAGTGGCTACTCTTACACCGCCTGTGAAAGCAGGGAATACAATGGTACATAAAATTGATTTTGACATGAGTAAGGTCCCTGAAGGTATTACTAAAATAGCTATTACACTTACTGAGGATAATAGTACTGGTTTTTCAAATGTAAAAAATTTAAAGGCTGAGATCTTGACAGATGATAACAATATCCAATTAGTCCCATCTAGTTTTGCAAATGAAAATGGAATCGTAGTTTTAGAATTATATTTAAGGAACGGTCAAACAAAGGTAAGATCTATATGGCGCGGGTTTGATTCTGGTCTTGAAGGCTTATGTAAAAATTATGGGGTTGAGGTTGATTCTGAGGAGTCAAAGAATCCTTCTGAATCCCAAAATATTAAGGAACAAGCATTAAAAGAACCTAATAAAACCGTAACAGTAACTGAAAACATTAGCAGCCAAAGTTCCTTGCCAACTATAAGCCTTGAAAAAGTTAAGGGTAATATTAGTCTCGACAAAGGTCAAAAGCCAGTAATCATCGAGAAAACACCAGAAATTACGGCTACCGTATCTTGGAAGACGGGAACAGATTATGATATATATGCGTTAGTCTATACAAAGAATGGCAGGCAGGTAGATGTAGCTATGTTTGGCGCTAAGGGAACACCTCCCCTTAGCCAGTTTGGCAATGGGGCAGTGCAACATATGGGGGATGTTGGGAGAAATAGTGGCTCAAAGAAGACAGAAATCATTAAATTAAGGTTAACGGATGATATTCTCGCAGTGGTTCCTGTGGTTTATTCGGCTCAGTCAAATGGAACAGGCTCATTCTACAGATATAAGGTTTCTATGAGTATCGATAATCATAGCGGAACCTCCGTTACCATCTCCTCTAAGAATGCAAATAATAACGATAGAATTTATACATGTGTGCCTGGAATCCTTCATAATACGCCAGATGGAGTGATTATCAGTCCATTAGAGCTTTATAGTATGCCAAACTCAGAGCACAGACCTAAACTTAAGATGGGGTCTTCCAATATGGTAGAAGTTTTAATGGATAAAGGACCTATAAATGATTTCAAATAGACAAGCTTAATGTGAAAAATGCGAAGGCTGTTGCCTCTTTTGGTGGCACCTTTTAAAATAATTACTAAAAAGGGCTGCTGTACTGGTCAAAAGCACTGCTTTTAGTATTTTATGCTGTTCGTGGGTCAAAAAGCTGCTAGCATTCTGACAGCATTTCTCTTTTTTCTGAATAACGAGTCAAAAAGAACCTGGTATTCTGACAGCTTTACCACTTTTTCAGGTGGAGGAGTCAAAAAGAACCTAGTATTCTGACAGCTTTGCCACTTTTTCAGGAGAAGGAGTCAAAAAGAGCTTAGTATTCTGACAGCTTTACCATTTTTCCAGGAGAAGGAGTCAAAAAGAGCCTAGTATTCTGACAGCTTTACCATTTTTCCAGGAGAAGGAGTCAAAAAGAGCCTAGTATTCTGACAGCAAAGCTCTTTTTCCTAGTGAACGAGTCAAAAGCTACCATTCTGCTAGCTTCCTAAACCTTTACAAAGGCAACTGTTTTTAGCACAAAAGGTTTTAAAAAATAGGGGTCCCTGAAAACATAAAAAGCACATCAGGCACAGGCAAAAACCTGCTTGATGTGCTTTTTTAAAAATATTTATTGATCCAACTGAGCCAATTTAGCCTTAGAAGGTGTCTCGTATTTTACATAGCCTTTCATATTGGTTACATAGTGACCAGCACCGACACCGTATTGGCCGAAGTATTCGTTGTCATATCCGTAAACTCGATAGACTTCACCTGGTTTTAAGATGCGAACGAAGCTTAGTTTACCATTAGCATCTTTTTTCCATAGATTGATTGGCTTTTCAATGGTGATGCGGCCAATTTGTCCTTTTTTCAATAATAGGCCATCCCAATACACCTTTGGTGTTTCGCCAGGCTTACCTGGTTTCACAGGCTCTTGCGGATGTGGCTCAGGTTGTACGGCACCGTAAATATCAACAATACGGTCTTCTGTAATTGTCGGAATTCGATCAAGGCTTAATAAATGTTCAGCTAAGTTTTCCCAATCGGAAAGACCTAAGTCCGTTACGCGGCCTTCATCATAAGCCATTTTGAATACATCATAGCCGTCTCCGCCTTTAGCTGTGAATGCGTTGGTTGCGATTGTGTATGTTTCATTGTCCTGAACGGGTGCATAAGTTCCATCTGCTTTTTTATATTCAATAGATACTACACGTTTACCAGCTGCCTTAGAGGAATCAAATTGTACTTTACCGCCAGCAGCATGTAAGAAACCGCCGTTTTCTGCAGGGTACTTAGAGAAGCTGACTTCAAATGCCTCTTTCAATTCAGCGCCTGTCAATTCCATAGTTGCTAAAGTATTACCGAATGGAAGAACCGTAATCACTTCACCATTTGTAATTGGACCTGCTTCAATAGCAGCGCGGATCCCGCCGCCGTTTTGAAGAGCCATAATGATATGGCCATTGCCCGTAAATTCTTTCGCTTTTGCTAACATGCCATCCGTAATCAAGTTGCCAAGAACCGTTTCATTTTTACGTACACTTGGCTGTGTATTATCACCATTTGTACGAGGGTTTTCTAATGTGACATCTGTTGTTACGCCTATTTCTGTTGCAGCAACTTTATCAACTTGTGGTTTGTATTTATTTAAAATTTCTAATGCTTCAGCGTCTGCTTTTTTGTCTCCAACCTTAATTAATTCACCGGCTTGATTAACTACTTTTCCGTTATCGTCAAATCCAACGTCAACGGTTCCCAGGTAATCACCTTGAGAAGCAGCTTGAACGATGACAGTTGGGTCTTTAGCAGCGCCATTTTCATCCTTGTCTACAACAACGGGCTTGTCCAATTGAGTATGGCTGTGCCCGCCAACGATAATGTCAATCCCATCAACTTCTGCTGCTAATGTTAAATCATTATCAATTGCTGCCGCATCGTCATATCCGATATGAGACACAGCCACAATTTTATTAACGCCCATTTCTTCAAAAGCTTTTACCGCTTTTTCTGCTGCTGCCTTATATTCTTCAAATTTAACTGCTTCAGGACTTGAAAGAGCTGCTGTTTCAGCGGTTGTTAGCCCGAAGAACCCTACCTTTTCACCGTCAATTTCTATCACGATTCCATTATAGATTTTTCCCTTTTCAGGTTCACTTGAGACGAGGTCAGAGAATAACCCTTTGAGATTTTCATCAGCTGAAAAATCAGCGTTCGCACTAACAAATGAGAACTGGGCTCCTTTAATAAAATCAGCAAGAGCTTTGTGGCCATCCTTGCTTGAACCAAGATCAAATTCATGGTTTCCGAAAGTCATCATATCATAGCCTGCTAGATTCATTAATTCTAGGTCAGCTTGTCCTTGGTATTCATTAAAGTAGAGAGTGCCTGTGAAAACATCCCCTGCATCTAGTAATACGGATGCTGGTTTTTCCGCTCTTACTTCTTTAATCGCTGTGATGCGGTTGGGTGCTGTTTCTGCTCTCGCATGTGTATCATTAGTATGCATGATTGATAGAGTATAATTTGAGGTTTCTGGCTGAATCTCCTCAGCTAAAGGAGCTGCAGGTGCAGCTAACATACTTATTATAAGTGCTGCTGATGTTAAAGTTGCAAAAGGAATTCTTTTCTTCATTTACGAGTCCTCCTAATCTATTTTTCTATTAAAATACAATAACTGAACATATTTCACATTAACATTGTTTGATATCGCCTATATTAAGACTTTGTATATTTTTGTAAAAATTTGATATTCTTTTTATAACACGGGAGACGATTCTTGTGTTTTCGCTAGGAAACATAAGAACCGTTCCTGTGATTCCATTGTGTGTAAGCTTATGTTATAATTATTTTTTCTGATTTGGAGGTGCATGACAGATGAACAAACGATGGACGATCGAAAAAATTAGAGATTTCGTTGAAAAAAATTCGGAAAGTAAGCTGCTGAGCACGGAGTTTCACGGTTTCTCACAAAAGTTATTATTTAAGTGTGAGTGTGGCAGCAATTTTGAAAAAACATTTACGAAATTTAAAAATAATCACCAGCGTAAATGTGATGTGTGCCAGCCGCCAAAAGCTTCACGATAAGGCGGATTAGGAAGGTTTTAAAAAACATATCTTAAAATTGGCTCATGGTATTTGCTTTTTCATGATTTATCTGTTATTCTAAGAAAGAATTATTTTTGTTCTATTTCGGATCGAGAATACATTTTGTTTTTCGTCTAAAGTATTTGAGCAAGGATAGTAACACATGTGTGGGATACCGCACTAGGAGGAAACAATGATGGAACAAGGTAAAGTTAAATGGTTTAATGCAGAAAAAGGTTTTGGATTTATCGAGCGTGAAGCTGGAGAAGACGTATTCGTACATTTCTCTGCAATTCAAGGTGAAGGTTTCAAATCTTTAGACGAAGGTCAAAGTGTCACTTTTGAAATCGAACAAGGACAACGTGGACCACAAGCTAAAAACGTTCAAAAAGCTTAATAAAAGCTGAGGACAGCCCCTAAATTTAGGGGCTGTTTTTTTGTGCATATCTTTTTACTATGGCTGTAAAACCAAAAAGCCCTATTCAATAAATGAATAGGGCTTTTACAAGAACAACATGAAACACAGTAAAAGTACAAATGGTAGACTAAGTATAACACAGGAAAGCAGCAAACCCTAATTTTATTTTTTTTTATTAATTTTCTGTTAATCGATTTAAATCAAAAAATCGTTAAATTTGGATTTAATACATTGAGCTGTTGCTAAAAATTTAGGAATAGTCACAGCGTTTTAGGAAATAAAATTTTTATTCTACAACAGAAATAAATGCTTTGTCAATAATAAAATTGCATTTTTTTCGAAAAAATGTTAAAATATTGTTACAGTTGTTTTTTCAATCGTATTTCTAACGTATTTCAAATTTCTGCTGTTTTTTTTTGCAGAAAGAATGATGGATGCGTTTTTTTTAATATCCTTTTTTAATTGAAGAAAGACAAACAATTGTGTGGGCTTTTAAGGAAGTTAGTTTAATAAAATAAAATGACCCATTCACTGTCATTTAGTAAATGAGTTGTTATTCTACAAGGAGGACTAAAAAAATGAATCTAATCAATAAGAAAGTGACACACAAGCGTTTCGGCATGGGCAGTATTGTTAAACATAATGATTCTGTTATTGAAATACATTTTGCGTCGGAGAATAAAAAGTTTGTTTTCCCCGATGTATTTGAAAAGCATCTAAAATTGCAAGATCAAAGTGCTGCTTATTCACTTGAAAAGGTTATACAAGAAAAAGAACTGGAACGAAAGAGAGAAGAATGGAAGAAGGAAGAAGAGAAAAAACTGCAGCGTAAAAATCAGCAGCTTCGCATTGAGCATGAAAAACTTATGAAAAATCATAAACTTCATCCTCAATCACAAATGGTTTTTTGGTGTGACCCAGAAGAACAGAATAGTTCTTTCTCAGAGTGGAAAGTTTTTTCAGGCATGATAAAAAGCGGCAATAACAAAGGGAAGCCAAACAAACCAACCCGCCTTCACCAAAATAGCGCTTGTCTTTTAACTGCTATAGATCCAGGTACTCCTGAAAAAGACAGACGCATCTTAGGGGTTTATATGGTAAATGAAAATTTTATCGGTAAACTTTGTGAAGATGGATATATACCTGCACATTCAGAATACAGGCTCCAACTGACAGAAGCGGAATCAGATCAGATGCTATTCTGGAATTACTATGAAAATGAAAAGTTTCCCCACAAAATGACTTGGAATTCAGGGAAATACCGTTATTTTGATAATTTATGGATGGCACAAATTTTGCGTGATATTGTTTCTTTGAAGAGTGACCCAAATGATCGAGAGCTGGCCCAACGATTTTTTGATTATTTTTGTAAAATGAATAAGATATCTGAACAAGAGTTACCAAAGCCTAATGGCGCATTAATGCGTATTTAGTTGCTAGCGAAAGGTTCATATGAATGGCAGGGGACTTACATATTTTTCTAAGCCCTTACTAATGGCGAACAGTGCCTGGCATTGTTTGCTTTTTTTCATGAACCATGGAAATGGCTAATCTGTTTTTATTAAAACCGATTAGCTTTCATAAGATTGCAGTGGTTAACTCATGTAAACGCATCTCCGTCCTATGACCGCGTGTTATGACTAGCAAAGAATGGAACAACGGGACAGAGTGCCTGTCCCCTTGTCCTTTTTGCATGCTGGAAGGTTGAAATGTACAAAATATCTCTAACAAACGGTGTTGGAGGTGTGAAGGATGGAATGGAATCAAAGGTATATCAAGCTTTGCAATGTGAAAATTTATTGTGAATACTCGTTAAGTGATAAGCCTCCTCTTTTGTTAATTCATGGATTTGCCTCCTCTATTTATACTTTTAATCTTCTTATCCCTTTGTTAAAAGAACATTTTTCAATCATTGTTATTGATTTGCCTGGATTTGGCCGAAGTGAAAAATCAGCTTCCTTTGTTTATTCCTTTCAAAATTACGCAAAAGTCGTTGCTGATTGTATTGAGTATTTTAATTTGAAAGATGTGAATGTAGCTGGACACTCGATGGGGGGACAAATTGCTTTATATACAGCAAAAATCATTCCCGAGAAAATAAAGAAGTTGGTGTTATTATCGAGTTCTGGCTATTTAAAAAGAGCAAACAAAGCTTTAGTCCTCTGTACCTATCTTCCTTTTTTTCACTATTACGTAAGGAGAAAGGTTCAAAGTAAGGAAGTCAGAGAACATTTGGAAAATGTATTTTATCAGCCTTCTCTTATTACAGAAAACCATATTGTGGAATTTGGAAAACCATTGCAGGAAGATGGGTTTTACATAGCGCTAATGAGACTTTTAAGGCACCGTGAAGGTGATCTATCTAGTAAAGAATTAAAAAATATTTCGATCCCTACATTATTGCTTTGGGGGAAAGAAGATAAAGTAGTTCCAGTCAATATTGGCTATCAATTAGCAAATGACTTGCCTAATGCCAAGATTATTACCTACGAAAAAACAGGGCATTTAATTACTGAAGAACGTTCAAATGAGGTTTACGAACAAATTGTAACCCATACATTAATTTAAAAAGATTCAGTTAACTTTACCTCACCTTTACAGGGGCTTAATAAACTCTTGGTAAAATAATAGTGGATTGAAAACTGCTTTGGGTCTTATGTAGCTGCCATCGATTTAGCTTAGAACGAAAAGATCTTCAATCAAGACTGCGCTCGTACATGGAAGAGCTTTTAAAGAAAGATTAAAAGCAGACATGAAAAAGATGGAGGTTTTTGGTTAATGAAGATTACTGTTGTTGGAGTAGGCTATGTTGGTTTAGTGACAGGGGTAGCGTTTGCTGAAATTGGACATGAAGTGACTTGTATTGATGTAGATCATGCCAAAATAGCTTTATTGAAAAAAGGAAAATCGCCTATTTATGAACCTGGTTTAGAAGAAATGCTGCTGCCGCAAATAAAAAGCGGGCAAATTAACTTTACAACGAATGCGGCTTTAGCTTTTGATGATGCAGAGGTTATTTATATTGCTGTTGGCACACCTGCGAAAGATGATGGGACAGCGAATTTAGGCTATCTTAAGCAAGCTGCGATTGAGATTGCTAGAAACATAAAAAGCCGGGTTGTTATTGTTATAAAAAGCACTGTCCCTGTTGGTACCAATGAATATATAAAATCGATTATGAATGAACTTACCGAAGTTCCATTAGATATTGTCTCTAATCCGGAGTTTTTAAGAGAGGGTCAAGCGTTACATGATACATTTAACGGGGATCGAATTGTGATCGGATCTGATAATGAAGAAGCCGCTGCCATCATTGAAAATATAAATAAGCCTTTTCAAATACCAATTTTTAAAACCACGATACGCAGTGCCGAATTAATTAAATATGCATCGAATGCCTTTTTAGCAACCAAAATAAGCTTTATTAACGAGATTGCTAATTTATGTGAAAGAACGGGGGCAGACGTTGGAGCTGTTTCTTACGGAATGGGGCTAGATCACCGAATAGGAAAGTCTTTTTTGCGTGCAGGACTGGGTTATGGCGGTTCTTGCTTTCCGAAAGATACGAAAGCACTTGTTCAGCTTGCAGGAAATGTACAGCATGACTTTGAGCTGCTTAAGGCTGTTATTAATGTAAATAATAAACAGCCACATCTTCTGTTTGAAAAAATAACCAAGCATCTTCCTTCCCTATTTAACAAAAAAATGGCCGTTCTTGGACTAAGCTTTAAACCTAACACCGATGATATGAGGGAAGCCCCTTCCATTCTTATTATCGAGGAATTGTTAAAAAAAGGGGCAAACGTTGTTGCTTATGATCCAATAAGTATGGAACAAGCAAAAAAATATTTGCCTGAGGAAGTTGTGTATGCCAAAACGATCGATGCAGCTTTAACAGATGCGGATGGAGCAGTCATTGCGACAGAGTGGGAGGAAATTAAACAATTCCCTATCAAGCAATATAAAACCCTCATGAAAAAAGCGGTTATTTTTGATGGACGAAATTGCTACTCGATTGAGGAGGCTCAACTAGCAGATGTTGAGTATGTCTCGATTGGGCGACCATTGGTTAGATTGCTGGAAAAGGTTGTTTAAAGCAAGAGGAAAGCCAAAGCAGATGGAATCATGAGCTGCTTTGGCTTTGTTCATTTTAAAACGATACGAAAAAATAGAAAAACAGTGAGCTGCATGTTCCAAGCAGTGCGCCAGCCATACAATCAGTTGGGTAATGTAACCCGAGATACATTCGAGAGAATCCGATTAACATAGCAAGAGGTACTAGTATGATAGCTAGAAGCAAAGAATGTAAGGCAAATACAATAGAAATTGAAAAGACAGCTGTTGTATGACCAGAAGGAAAAGAATAATCCTTAAGCGGATGAGCACCTAAATTGGCGGCAGACAATGTAACATAGGGACGTTCACGGCAATAAACCTTCTTAATTATATGAACAATAATATGACTAACCGCAAGAGAAAGAAGAGCTTTGAATGCCAGCATTCGAATAATGGAATCTGATAATAAAATGATAAGCAGTAAGGAGGAGATCGTACATAACGCGCCGCCTAAATGAGTTAATTTTGGCAATAAAAAGTCAAACAATTTACACTTTAATTTGTGATTAATAAAGTGAAAGGCATACCGGTCATTGGCTGCAATCCACGTGCCAATACGTTTCACTGCAATCCCTCCTCATTTTCATTGTAAGCTCCCAGTAAAAGCAAAACCCACACCTTCATCATAATCTCGAAATGTTAAGCTGATTTTATAATAATGTTAAATTTAAACAGTAAATTTAATAAGATTTCAATATTGTGTTCACATTCATTTTGTAAAGTAGAGGTGATCATAAAAATTCTGCACGTGAATGGGAGTGTGAGAAAATGCGGATTGCAATTTTTTCAGATACTTATGCACCGGAGATTAATGGAGTTGCTCGAACGTTAAAGCGCTACACTGATTATCTGGAAAAACACGGCATTGAATATCGCTTATTTGTTCCTGAATGCAGTACACCGGTACCGCCTGTACCTCAAGTTCAGCGATTTACAAGTATTCCATTCTTATTGTATAGCGATTGTCGGGTAGCTCTACCAAATCCACTGCACATTAAACAAACGTTAGGCGATTTCAAGCCTACATTAATTCATATCGCCACACCATTTAATCTCGGTTTATTTGGACTTCATTATGGAAGAAAATACGATATTCCGATGATTGCCTCTTACCACACGCACTTTGATGAGTACCTCGAATATTATCATTTATCTTTTTTAAAGAAATGGATATGGAAATATATGAATTGGTTCCACCGTCCTTTCGAAAAAGTATATGTTCCTTCACAAAGCACAAAAGAAAAACTACTATCCAAAAATATACATCATGACATTGATTTGTGGGGCAGAGGGGTAAATCCTCAAGCCTACACACCAGCCAAGCGTTCAAGAACTTTGTTTAAAGAGCAATTTCAAATAAAGGAAAAAAATATCTTGCTTTATGTTGGAAGGATCGCGCCCGAGAAAGATATTCAGATTGTTCTAGAAACATTTCAATCTCTGCCAGAGCACATTAAGAAAGAAACACACTTAGTGATTGTTGGAGATGGCCCGCTGCTCCCAGCATTATCAGAGCAGTATAAGACAAAAGTCACCTGGACCGGATTTATGGAGGGGGAGCAATTAGCTCAACTCTATGCATCTAGTGATCTATTTATATTCCCATCTCCAACAGAAACGTTTGGCAATGTGGTCTTAGAAGCACTTTCTTCCGGTTTGCCAGTGATAGGAGCTAATGCTGGCGGTGTTAAACATTTAGTCAACAACGGGTTTAGTGGATTTTTATGTGAACCAAAGAATAGTGAGGAGTTTGCCCGGTATACATCCCTATTATTAGAAGATCATTTACTGCGATTATCTTTTTCAAGCGAAGCCCGAAGATTTGCTGAGACTTTGTCATGGGATGAAATCTTCGAAAAGCTGATAGACAGTTTTAGACTTGTAGTAAAAGGAAAAGAGCGAATCCCAGCCTAAGGCTCTTTGATACCAAACAGCTGATGAAAATTAGAGGAGTGGGTTTTAACTAATGAAAAAGCCAAAAGTATTAATTTTGACAACTAATTATGGCAACGGACATTTACAAGCAGCCCGAGCGCTTGAAGAACAATTTACTCTAAAAAAGAATGCACATGTTGTTGTAAAAGATATCTATCAAGAAACAAACCCACGATTACATGAGTTTACTAAAAAGCTATATTTGAAAAGCTTTACAAAAGGCGGAGGACAATTATATCGATTTTTTTATTATGGCAGTCAAGAAATTTCTAAACGTAAATTACCCATTCATTTTCCATATGGTTATACGGAATTAAGTAAAATCATTACTAAGGAACGGCCTGACGCCATTATTAATACCTTTCCGATTCAAACGGTCCAATATTATTTATCAAAGACAAACAGGACGATACCCACTTATCATGTCATCACAGATTACTGTCTGCATTATTCATGGCTTCACCCTAAGACAGATAAATATTTTGTGGCTACTCCACTGCTAGAGTCACAGCTAGTGGATAGAGGCATTGATAAAAGAAAAATTGTTGTTTCGGGAATTCCTGTACGGAATCAATTTCAACAAACCTATTCTCTTCCCTATCTTATCGATAAGTACAAAGTTAATAAGAATTTAAAGACGATATTACTGATTGCCGGAGCCCATGGTGTTTCAAAAGAGATAAGCTATATTTGTGAAAATCTAGAGAGAGATGAAAAAGTTCAGATATTAATTGTTTGCGGCAATAATAAACAATTGTACGAACAGCTGCAATATAAATATCAGTATGAAAACCATATTCAAGTGTTTGGCTATGTTTCCCATATGGCTGAACTGCTGCAGCTAGCCACATGTGTTGTTACGAAACCGGGGGGAATTACTCTAACAGAAGCAATGGTGAAAAATATTCCAATCGTTTTATTAAAAGCAACACCAGGTCAAGAAAAAGAAAATGCCGTGTTTTTTCAAAGTAATGGGGCAGCGATCTCATTTGAAAAGACGGAACATCTTGTTAAGGGACTAAATCGTCTAGTGCTGAATCATACTAAATTGCAGGAAATGAAAGCATCATTAGATAATATACATGTTCCTAATGCGGCCGAAACGATTGTCGAGCATGTTTTGCAAACCTATTGGAAGCAAGTGCAAACCCACAAAAGTTTACAAATAAACTAGGAAAGAAGCAATTAATCATTAATCCTATGAAGGCACATTTTCTAAGTTCCATTGAGGATTAATCCGCGGACAGAGTGCCTGTCCCTCTGTCCTTTTTCTTTGACATTATTTATTTGTATAAATATACTAACTTACATAAAGTAACTAAAAGAATGGGGATGTAGTTGATTGGCTGTTAATGGATGTAAGGGTATTGAAATTGGCATATACACACTTGCTGATATCGGCCCGGACCCACTTACCGGGAAAACGATAACGGCAAAGGAAAGAGTTAAAGAAATCATCCAAACCGCTAAATTAGCGGATGAGGCGGGATTAGATGTATTTGGCATCGGAGAACATCATCGTTTGGATTATGCTTCTTCTTCTCCAGCGGTTCTATTGGCTGGTGCAGCACAAGCAACAAAACAAATTAGACTTACAAGTACAACAAGTGTTTTAAGTACGCTTGATCCTGTTCGTCTATTCGAAGATTTTGCCACATTGGATTTACTTTCGGATGGCCGAGCAGAAATAATGGCTGGCCGAGGGGCTTTTATAGAATCATTTCCTCTTTTTGGTTATCGTACAGACGATTATGATGAATTGTTTGAGGAGCATATGGAGCTTCTATTACAACTGAATCAAAATGAGACTGTCTCATGGTCGGGGAAGTTCCGTTCTCCTTTAAGGAATGCTGATATTGCCCCTAGACCGGCACAAGAAAAAATACCCGTTTGGATTGGAGTTGGCGGTACACCTGAGAGTGCTGTTCGGGCTGGAAGATTTGGGGCAGGAATGGCTTTAGCTATTTTGGGTGGAAATCCAAGACGTTTTAAGCCGCTTGTCGATTTTTACCGTCAAGCTGGAAGCCAAGCTGGACATGCACCAGAAACATTGAAGGTTGGGGTAACTGGCCATACCTATTTAGCCAAGACTACCCAGGAAGCAAAAGACGAGTTTTATCCTTATTATTCTAATTACTGGGAATATGTGAACCGTCAGCGTGGAATGGGGACAAGGATGTCAAGGGATGACTTTGAACATATGGCTAGTCCGGATACGGCTTTGTTCGTGGGAAGTCCACAGCAAGTTATCGAAAAGATCCTTCAACAATACGAACTCTACGGACACCAGCGTTTCCTCGCCCAGTTAGATATTGGCGGTCAACCCTTTACGAATGTAGCAAAAGGTATTGAATTGCTGGCAACTGAAGTGGCTCCTGTGGTCCGTAGAAAAACAAGTAAATAACGATAGGGGAAAAAATTCTATGGTAAAAGAAATTATCTTAAATAATACTTTGGTTAAGGTACACAGTTTTGAACACAGCAAAGTAAATAACTTCAATGAAATTTCAGTTGGTTTTGAAGTCACGAGCGAGGAGTACCATGACATAGCAACGCTGCTATATGAAGGGACATTTGATGTGAAGGTACCTGATCTACCCTTATCGTTTAGAGGAACCATTCAGCAATATTCTACCTCGATTACAAATTTATATCAAAAAGGACAAGTTGGCGATTATTCCTTAACATTGCGTGAAGTGAAGATTTAAACAACATGGGGACGGATCGATTATTCAAAACAGTGGAATAGCTTTTATTTGAAAATAAATGATTGAAAGAAGCAGGGGAATCTCTGCTTCTTTTTTTATGACTATTAAAGGTCTTGAAAAATGTAATAGAGAATTGCCTGCAGCCAAGATATCTTGACCTGCATCAAGGAAATGGATGGGTAAGCTCATTAAAATAAAGGTATAAAAATTGAAAGGAGACGAAATACCATGAAAAAACTTGGTTTATTTATATTAGCGGGGGCATTATCAGTAGGGCTGGCAGCTTGCGGGGGTGCAGATGAAGAAACAAGCGGTTCGACACAAGAAGAAACTGAACAAGCTGCAGCAGCACCAGAAGAAACAAGTGGTTCCACTCAAGGAGAAACTGCTGAAACAGCAACAGCTTCAGATGCAGAGGAATTTACAATTACAGCAATGAACTGGGAGTTTAATGCAGATAAAGAATTGACTATTAAAAAAGGGACAAACGTTAGAATCAATTTAGTGAACGAAGAAGGGGTACATACGATTACTAATGAAGAATTAGGAATTGACCTTAGCGCGGGCGAACCAGTCGAGTTCACAGCAGATAAACCTGGAGAATACGATCTCATATGCTCAACCATATGTGGCGCAATTGAAGACCATGAGGGCATGAAACTCTCACTTAAAGTAATAGACTAAGGGTAGGCTCAGTTTCTGAAGGGGAAATGGGCGAGTTATTGGCGCCCATTTCCTTAGTAAGAAATATAACTTTCATGCGTTGCCGTATGACTTTAATCTGAAGGTTTTCAGCCGTGGCATTTCCAAAAAAATTTTGGTTTTATTTGTGAAATCATTCACAATGAAAAGGAGAAACTCATCATGAAAAAACATTTAAATGGAACAAAACTGGCTTTCGTTTGGTCAATATTGCGAATTTGGCTAGGACTTCAATGGATTGAACAGGGGTATTATAAAATTAGTTCTGGAGGATTTGACGCAAGCGGATTTTTACAGGGAGCTATTGCAAATGCCGGCGGTGATCATCCTGCAGTCCAAGGCTGGTATGCAGGCTTCCTTGAAGGATTTGCCTTACCCTATATAGAGTTTTTTAACATCCTGATCCCTTGGGGAGAATTCCTTGTCGGCTTAGGATTAATCTTAGGGTTGGCAACCATTCCGGCATTAGTTGCTGGTGCCTTTATGAATCTTAACTTTATAATGGCGGGGGCCGGATTCGCTAGCCTAGATTCAAAGCTTTTCGTGGTAGAAATCATTCTGTTATTTATTGGAACAGCAAGGTATTATATTGGACTTGATCGATTTGTCATCAGATATGTAAAAATATTTTTCAAACGGAGGAAGTATGGTGCAAATAAAATGAAAGCGACTGCCTAAAGAGATGCAGAATGTCCAGCCATGCGGGCTAGTGAGTTTAAAAATAGTTTTCATTTATCCCCGGTCAGCTAATAAAACCGGGGTCTTTTCATCATACTTTTCATGATATTTCCTTAATATCAGCTGCAATTTTTAGAGCGTCAGTTCAGTGTTGCTTGCTCTTATAACCGCCTCTCCCTAAAGGGATGACTACAAATCTAGTAATTATCCAGTATACAAGAGCACCAACTGCCATCGATGGCAAGGTAGCGGTAGTATACTGATACGGTGTATTTGATCCATACGTTAGTGGATTTAATAAATAAAAATAGGTGGCAAAACCACAAGTTAAGGAGATAAGGCTGGCGGGGTTCCAACCTTTCCAAAACGTATAGACGGAAGATGAGCTTGAATCATACAGATCTTTCATACTCAGCTGTTTTTTCCGAAATACAAAATAATCAATGATTTGGATACCAATTAATGGAGCAAAAAACACACCTAGGAGTGTTAGGAAATGACCAAATTTCGCGAAAAATAGGTCGGGGATCATTACAGACACAAAACATATAGGAACCAAGGTTAGTAATGTAACGGTGTTCCATGATTGTTTTTGCATAATAGTTAAGTTTCGCAAGCCTATACATGATATATAAACACCTATAACGGCTGATCCAAAGTTTGCAAATGCTATAAAGGCTAAAACAATACTTCCGTATATCATGCCTCCCAATTCTATCATCCAGATGGTAGGATCTGGCACACCGATTAATAAGACAGACAGCAGACCAATCGTACTCATAACAGCAACAGGGAAGCCAAGACCTAGCATGGAAGGCAAGGTGGTTTGGCTTGCTTTTGGCACGATTCTTACAATCCCGCCGACATAGGGCCACCAGGCAATTAAACTGACCAAGCCGATTTCGATGCCAGTTGTGTAATTCCATATAGTGCTGTGTGAGGCATAGGGTGGTTGGGCTGCGGCAATCGCTTGAAAACCAAATTTATTTACCATCATATATAACATCCAGATTCCGACCAAAATTATCAGGATGGCAATAATCGCCGATATATTCTTTACAGCTTTCGATCCTGATTTTAATAATAGCCAAATGGTTATCACTGCAGCTATTGCTAATGAAGATATCAACATTGAACTTTGAGATTCACTAATGATTCCTGTGATGATTAGCATTCGGGCAGCAGCTTTTGCGAAGAAGATGAGGAGAATGGAATTCCAGCCGATTACAGATAAGTATTGCAGCAGTAATGCAATAATCCAGCCTCGGTTTCCAAAAAGCGGTTTAGTTGAGGTGACACTATCAATCCCGTATTTTGCTGTTGCCGGAATCACAGCTAGAGATACTAAAAGCATGCCAATCATCATTCCGGCAGTTAATGCTGCCACTCCCATTTTTGCATTTAAATAATTACCTATATAACCACCAATTAAAAAGCACCATGTGGCAACTGATGTACTAATTGACACCAAAAATAAAGTTCGTGAACTCCAAGTTCTTTCATGGGGAAGCAATGGATAAGCGCCTTCTGCCTCATTAACCTTCTGATTATCCACTAAAACCAACCCCATATTAACAAAATACCTGGAAAGATGACCCCCAACAGAACATAACAGACATAATCCCAGCTTGATAGGTCACCGCCCTGATTCTCTTTCAGTGATATGGCTTCTAGTCTTTCTTCTATCAAGAGATTGTTTTTTGCACTTTTTGCCTCCATGGAAGATCCTCCCGAGAAATTTAAGGTTTCTTCATATTTATGTATATAAACATCTTCTGGATTGGACTCACTAGGTGTTTGCTTAAATTAGGCTGAGGACAGAGTGCCGGTCCCCTTGTCCGCGATAGGACAGGGGGACAGGCACCTTGTCCGCGATATGTAAAAAAAGCCGTAACTATTTTGCAATTATGGACATACCATAAATTATTACGAAACAGGATTTAAATTGACTAAAATAGAGGTGATTTTTGAAGTGGCCGATACTGCGATAACCCAAAGGCCGATCATTGCAATTACGGGAAGTGCAGGGAAAACGACAACAAAAGAAATGATTGCATCTATTTTGCAAAATCGCTGGAAAACATTTAAATCTTATCAAAATGGGAATGACGTGTGGTTTACATCTCAATATGCAAAGCAACTAGATCCATCTTATAAAGCCGTTGTTTTAGAATACGGTATGAGATACTCGGGTGATATTACAAAACATTGTCAACTAATTCAGCCAAACATAGGGATCATAACAAATGTAGGAAGTGCTCATATTGGGAATTTTAATGATCGGGGAATAGCTGGAGTAGCTTCCGCAAAGTCAGAATTGATTTTAAACCTTATGCCGAAAGGGCTATTACTTTTAAATGGGGATGATGTCAATTCAAAATTATTAAATGTACAAGGATTTAAGGGTGAAATAATAACAGTTGGTTTCACAAAGGAGGCCAATTATTATGCCAGCCAAATTGCTTATACTAAAAGTGGTATGATCTTTCAAGTTCCTATTAATGGAATAGACTATACCTATAAAATCCCGGTTTTTGGGAAGCACAATGTTTATAATGCTTTATTTGCTATTGCCCTTGCGGATCGTTTAGGATTTACAATTAATGAGATTCAGCTTGGGTTAGAAACCTATGGTAAAAATTATCCTGACTATTATAAGCTGAATGTTCAACGCTTTAAAGATGAAATTACCTTAATCTCTTACACTTATGATGCAAAGCCAAATGCAGTGAAAGCAGCCATTGATGTGTTAGATAACATTGGAGAAGGGAAAAATATTGCATTTTTAGGACATATGGTTGAATTAGGAAACTATTCGGTCGAAGAACATAAAAAGATAGGGCGATATGTAGCCGCAAAGAAAAATATTCATTACCTTTATACTTTTGGACAAGATGGCAAGTACATTGGACAAGGGGCCGCAGCATCAGGACTCCCAAAAGATCATATTGTAGACATTCCCACTATTGATCAATTTGTTCAGACAGTAAAAGAAACCTTGAAGCCTGAAACGACAATTTTGCTTATGGGTTTTCTTTGTAATAAAGAATCAAACGAAATCGAGTTATATGAAACGGTAAAATTAATAGGCAGTATATTATCAAACTGAGTATGTATCGCAAACTATAAAACCTTTTTTCCTTTATTCGCAGGAAAATATTAAACCCTCTAAGTTGGAATGCTTGTCCACTTAAAGGGTTCACCTCCACCTCTGGTTTCTTCAGAAGGTGTTTTTTTATTTGTCATTAGATAAAGAAAAGACCCTTTGGATATACTCTTGAGTTTCTTCAATCGGGGGGATGCCTCCATACTTTTTTACTTGATCAGGCCCGGCATTATAGGCAGCAACGGCAAGTTCCCAATCCTTAAACTCTTCAAAAAGCTCTTTTACATACCTGGCCGCCCCTTCAATCGATTGTATGGGATCACATGGGTTGATAGATAACCAATTGGCGGTCTGCGGTAATAATTGCATTAATCCAATGGCTCCTTTTTTGGATACTGCATAGGGGTCACCACTGCTCTCAGCGACCATCATACCAAATAAAATTGGAAAAGGAATTTCATATTTTAGCGAATAGTTTTTTATGGGTGTTATCCAATTTAAGATCCGATCATTATTTTTTATATCTGACGGGAGGATGAGGTTATCCATTTCGGGTAATTCTTTAATGGTTAGTACCTGATCGGTAATAATGGTATCAGATGTAAGATTATTCAGTTCTTTCAATTGACTGATGGTAACGCCAAATTTATTTGCAAGACCCCATAAAGTATCTCCTTCTTTTACCACGTATTTTGTGAATGTAGTCTTCTCATTATTATTCATTTTTCTACTCCTCTCCGAGGAAAATAAAGAATCTCTTTTAAAACTTTAACATCTCATTGATGCTTACAATTTTATAGTTATTTTCCAAAGCTTTATCAATGATATATGGTAATGCTTTAAGCGAGGATTCAGTTGGGTGCATCAAAATGATTGAGCCATTTTGGATGTTTGGAACAATATTATTAATAATCTCATTGGGATTTTCAATTTTCCAATCTATTGTATCCAGGGACCATAGAATCGTTGCCATATTCATTTGTGCAGCTGCTTCAATAACTCTTGTATCAAAGTATCCATAGGGAGGGGTGAAGTATTTAGGGATTACCTCTAATACTTCGTTTATTATTTTATTTGTCTTAGAAATCTCCAAATGAATGTCTTCTGCCGATAGGTTTCTCATATCCTCGTGAGAATAGGCGTGATTCCCAATCTCATGATTGTAATCTTTAATCATAGTGGCCAACTTACGATTTTGTTCCACCCATCTTCCTTCGAGGAAAAAAGTAAGACTAATATTCTTCATCTTTAGTAAATTTAATAAATTTATTAGATGCTCATTTCCCCAAGCCACATTTACCATAAAAGAAATCATTGGAAAGGCTTCATTTCCATAGTAAATAGGTGTTAAGAATTTATCTTTCATGTCGTTCTCCCCTGCTGTAGATGATGATTTAATATATGTTAGAACGAAAAAAAGGTATACATAGATACCCTTCTTTTTATGATGTGACTTTAATCATTTAAACCCATTTGTGTGATGTATTGGGGCAGACTTCCTATACATCTTTCTGACGTGTACATACAATATTCAAGGTTCTTTAATAATCAAATTAAATGGATACAGGCAGTTGGTGAAAAAATAATGAATGTACAAACCATGGATATTTATGTGGATGGCTACCAAGTTCAGAGCCATCAATAACACTGAAAAAAAATAATATAACCATAACATTATATGTAAATCATTTTGTGGTCTTATTAGAAGAAGATAATCAAATAAAATACGACACGATCGCTGCGACGCCATTTAAATATGGTGGAAAAATCTTTATCCCGTTTCAATATGTCAGTCAAAAGCTAGGATTCTCAATTTTAGAATGTCCAAATCAATCCATAAGTTTATTAACCGGCCCTTCTTGTAAAAATGACGAAACTGTTTTTTATAAAGGACGGATCAATAAAAATAAAAAAAGGGCAGCTTTAACCTTTGATGACGGACCAGATAATATTAATACTCCTAGAATATTGGACATTCTCTTTGACAAAAAAGTCCCAGCAACGTTTTTTGTCATTGGTCAGCAAATCTCTTACCATCCAGAAATATTTAAGAGAATGATTAATGAGGGACATGAGGTAGGCAACCATAGCTGGAGCCATCCAAATTTTATAGAACTAACAGCTTCTGAGATTAAAAATGAAATTGAATCCACCGAAGCCGTAATCAGGTCATACATGGGAAAATCAACATCAATCCTTCGTCCGCCTTATGGTCTTTTTACTAATATGGACATTCAAATAATCAATGATTTAGGTTATAAAGTGATTTTGTGGTCAGTAGATACACTGGATTGGTCAGGATTAACAACTGAAGAAATTATTTCAATCGTAGACAGAGATTTAACAGAAGGGGCAATTATTTTACAGCACTGCTTTTATTCAATCACAGGCACGCTTGATGGAACAATTAAGGCTTTACCTGAGATTATTGATAAGTTAATAAATGAAGGATATGAAATTGTTCCGGTATCAATGTTACTAGAATAAGAGTTTATTTGAAAAACTTACCAGTCAAGAGCAGCAAGGAGTGATTTAATGCGCATTTTATTTTTGGAAAGCCACCCAATGTGGATTCATGGATTACCAAACGGATTTATCGATTTGGGGCATCAAGTAAAAATTTCCGGTCCATTAGATGATCTGAATATTCCTCAACTGATTTCAGAATTTCAGCCAGATTTAATTATGACAATGGGGTGGGGGCCTGAAAATTCAACGACAGATAAACAAAGAAAAATTTATGAAGGTACCATAAATGCAAATGCTCCACATGTATATTGGGCAACCGAGGATCCGACATCCACTGAAGTATTTACGCTGCCATATATTCGTCGAACCCATCCGGACTTTGTCTTTACCATTTGCCGGGATCGAGTGGAGTACTACAGAAATTTGGGAATCCCATCAGAGCATTTAGACTTTGGCTATCATCCAAAAGTTCATTTTCCTGCAGAGCGTGATTCGCAAATCTATTCTCCAGTAGCTATTGTTGCGAATGGCTATCCAAAAAAACTTTCTTATTTTCCAGGCCACTTCCGTTATCAATCAATGAAAAACCTAATTAAACCTTTAATTGAGAATAATATTCGTATCAATTTTTATGGAAACAACTGGGAACATATGGGTCCGCACTTAGGTGTAGAAGTTCCCAAGGATTGGATTCGCGGATATATAGATTATACAAGTGCCAATAAAGTATACAGTTCTTCTGATATCATTATAGGTTTGCAAAATCTGCCGACACAATTAACGCAGCGAACATATGAAATACTGGGATCTGGGGGATTGTTACTTACAAACAATACAACTGAAGTCAATCGGGTCTTTAAGGCTGGACAAGATTTACTTACATCCTCAAGCCCTGAAGAAACGCTTGAAGTGGTTAACCATATCCTTCTTCAATCGAAGGAAAGGCAAAAAATTCAAAAGCAAGGCCTTGAAGCAGTACAGATTCATTCCTATAAGGCTAGAGCCCAATATATATTAGATGTCTTAGAGAAAAATGATGCCTTTAAAAAAGGGAAGAGTGTTTACAGTTTAAAAATGGAGAAGAGAACAACATATCAACAGGGTGATTGTGAATATTATAAAGTTCAGAATGGGGACACGCTGTATAGTCTATCTAAGGAATTTGGCGTTTCCGTTGATCAGTTGAAGCAGTTAAATGGATTGAGTACAAATATAATTGATACTGGCTTCCCTATGAAAATTAGAGTTCTAGAAAAGAAGAATAACGATGATAATAAATATGATTACTATACCATTTGTCATGGAGAAACGTTAGGAAAGATTGCAAAGGAGTTTGGCCTATCAGTAGAAAAACTTAAAAATGATAATCATTTAGAAACAGATTTTATTTACGCGGGTCAACTCTTAAAGATTGATAAGGAGTATTGCCATTCCGTTTCATTGCCTTCTGTTTTCATTTCTAAAGGTTTAAAAGATGGCAAAATGATCTCCTTAACATTTGATGCGGGTGCTAGTGCAGAAAATACGGAAATGATTTTAGATGTTTTAAAAAGTAATCATGTACAGACAACCATGTTTTTAACGGGGGAATGGGTAGAAAAATATCCTCAGCTTGCAAAAAGAATGGTTTCTGACGGCCATGAAATTGCCAATCATACGTATAGTCATCCAGACCTGACGAAATTGACTAAAGATGAAATCATCTTAGAATTGAAACGAACGAATGCTAGTTTTGAAAAGATTCTTGGCGATAAGGGAAGCCCATTTTTACGTCCGCCATATGGAACTTGGAACAAGAACGTTCTAGAAGCAGCAGGTGAGATGGGTATTCCTTTTACAATATATTGGAGCATCGATACGATTGATTGGCAAGAACCATCTGTAAATACCATTTATAATCGTATTTTATCAAAGCTTACAGGCAATGACATTGTATTAGCCCATTTAAATGGGAAACCAACTGCAAATGCTATAAATCTAGTCATACCAGAACTGAAAAAACAAGGATATCAAATCGTAAAAATAAGTGAAATGCTAAAAAACTGAGTTATTCATTAATGAGGGGAAATTATGCGTGTATTATTTTTAGAAAGTGACCCTATGTGGATTTATGGCCTTCCAAACGGATTTTGCGATGCCGGACATATCGTTATGGTTTCCGGTCCTCTGACAGAAGATAGTATTATTGACATACTACCAAGCTTTAAGCCAGATTTAATCATTACGATGGGGCACACATCTGAACATACCAAAGAAAAACAAGAATTAATCAGAAAGTATGTCACGTGCACAAATATTCCCAATGTCTATTGGGCTACCGAAGATCCAGGGTATACACTGAGCTTCTCACTTCCTTTAATTCAAACAATCGAACCTGATTTTGTATTTACCATTTGTCCCGCCAGAGTTGATTTTTATCGGAAACAACACATTCCTTCGGCACACTTAGATTTTGGCTATCACTCTAGTGTCCACTTTCCTGCCCAAGTCCATGAAAAATATAAGGCCTCTATTGCCATTGTAGCGAATGGTTATCCAATGTTATATGAAAAAAGGCCGGATCACTATCGTTTTAAAGCACTTCGATCACTCCTTAGCCCCTTTCTTAAAGATAATATGAGAATTGATTTTTGGGGCCGATACTGGGACAAGATGGAGCATATACTTGGCAAGAAGATTCCCGATGAATGGATTCATGGGTTTATTCCTTATACCGAAGCAAATAAAGTGTACAGCTCAGCGGATATTATTTTAGGTGTACAAAATCACGATACCCAATTAACACAGCGTACCTATGAAGTGCTAGGGTCAGGAGGTTTTTTGCTAACGAATGATACATCTGAAATTAGGAGATTGTTTTCGCCAGGTCAGGATATGATCGTTAGTCACTCTTCTGAAGAAACGATTGAACTTGTAAGATACTATTTAGATCATCCCGAAGAACGCATGAAAATAAAAAAGGCAGGTATGGAATCCGTAAAAAAATACTCATACGAGCAACGGGCTAACTATATCATTGAAACCCTGATCAGAGCTGGTATTCTTTCGGGAAGTTCGGTAAACACTGTAGCGGGAAAAATCATTCATTATGTGGATACATTAAAGGAAAATTATGAGGTTTATGTCATCCAGCCAAATGATACTTTATGGAGCATATCGAGAAAGTTTGGAGTAAGTATTGATGATATTAAAAAGTTAAATGGGCTTCATTCGGACATTCTTGAAGTGAATCATTTTTTAAAAATTAAGAAGAAATAAAGGGGTGAATTCATGCGTATTCTCTTTTTAGAGAGCGGGGAAATATGGAGTAATAGTTTAGCTAGAGGATTTACTGCCAATGGGCATGATGTATTCATTTCAGGTCCGATTCATCAAGAGAATCTATCTAAAACGATTGAAACCTTTAAACCCAATTTTGCCATTACTATCGGCTGGGGAGAAGAACATACAAAGATTAAGCAGCATTTAATTCGCCAAATGATGGAAACGTATAAAATTCCGTTAGTTTATTGGGCGGTAGAAGACCCTGCTTATACGGAAGTTTGGTCTATTCCATTAATAAACACGATTAAGCCTGACTTTGTTTTTACTATATGCCCTGATACAGTAGATACCTATAAACAATTAGGTATCCCTTCGGATTATTTAGATTTCGGATATGAAGAGAGTATCCACCATCCAATTGAGAGTGATTCTAAATTCGAGACACAAATTGCCATTGTTGCCAATGCCTATCCCGATATTTTGGAAAGCTATCCAGAGCATTTCCGGCATCGGTCTTTAGATATCTTGATTCGGCCGCTTCTTAAGGAGAATATTCGTATTGACTTTTGGGGCAAAAATTGGAGTGGAATGGGTGAATATTTTGGTGTGAAAATACCGAAAGAATGGATTCATGGTTTTCTTAGTTATGCAGATGCCAATAAAGTGTATGGCTCCGCAAAGATCGTCTTAGGTTTGCAAAACTATCCTAACTTATTAACACAGCGAACCTATGAAATTTTAGGATCGGGCGGCTTTCTCTTAACAGTAGATACACCAGGGGTTCGGAAAAGGTTTATACCAGGAATAGATTTAGAGACTTCTTTAACCCCGGAAGAAACACTACAGAAAGTTAATTACTACCTTAATCATTCCGAAAAAAGATCCGAAATCCAAACACGAGGCCGTAAATCTGTTGAAAGACATTCATATAAATCTAGAGCAAACCAAATAATCAGCACACTAATTGAAAAAAATATTTTAAAAACATGTGATAGTGATTCGGAAGGTCAAGGAAAACTATTATATTTTAGTCCAAATGACCATTACGAAACCTACGAGGTTCAAAAAGGAGATACTTTATATAAAATTTCGAGAAAATTTAGTGTCCCTATTGAGGAATTAAAAACTTTAAATGGACTGACATCTGATTTGATCATTGAAAATCAGATGCTAAGAATAAGAAAAAGTTCTTTTTAATGAAGAACATCCCTTTATCCCCTTGTCCTTATAAGTAAAGGCTCTCCTAAATGGATAAGGAGAGCCTGTATTATTTCCATAATGCAACTTGATTATTTAGTTAAATCGTTCCTATCCTGCATTTGAGGCGGTTCTTCAAGCCAACCATTTTCCGCCATAAGTTTTCCTCCCTCATGTCCATAGGTTAATATGTCTTTTGCCTCGTTAATCATTTTTAATGGGAGGTCACTCCGTAAACTAAATGCTGTTCCTAATGCACTGCTTCCTAAACCAAAGCTGCAAAACAAGCTTGTACAGTACATCATCAGTTTATCTGAAAAAGGAGGTACCTTTGAGTCTGTTGCATTTGCTCCCCATGTTGAAGGTGGTTGAATATCACTTTGAAGAAATAATTGCGTATTGTTAGTCACAATTTTTTTAGCTAATTCTTTGCCTTTTATAAAGTATTTTTTTACTTCGGGTTCATTTGCCACTTGTGCGAAACCCGTTATCAATTGCATGCCAATAATATTTGATTCAATGGACTGATATAAATGTGCTACTTCAACTGTATTCAAGGCACGCTTTTCAGAAAACAAGTTAAAACCACTCATATAATTCTTTCCCTGTGCAAACTCGACAGACTTTGGCATCGTTACAGCAGGAGGATACGGTAAAACATTTTTCTCTTTCAAATAGTCGACACATTCATCGTAAACTCCTTGAGTAAACGAAGTTAAATCCTTATATAGAAGAACGATATCTTTGCGATATGACATATTAAGATGAAGTGTATGTAATCCCATACTGATCTCTTGGAAAATCCGAAGGAACATAATATCAAACATGTTGTCATATAGCTTGGGTACGCCAGTGTTAACATCTTGCTCTGTGAATCCGACAGGAATCACAGCACCTTCCTTGTTAAGGATAGTTTTTATATCTTCAATATAGAGAATAGTTTTATTATGAGTATTTTGCATAATTTCTTTAGCTTGATTGTCATCGGCTTGTTCGATAAAATATTCAAGCATTCTTTGCAGCATTGTTTTTTCTTGATAGGTCATCCACAATGTTCCTAATTCACTGGAACTTAAAGCCTGTTTTTGAGTCATCCTTTAATCCTCCGTTGTTCAAATTTAGTATAAATAATATGCACTTTCAATAAATTTTTAATCGCTGTAACAGATGCTTTATAAGGTGCCCAACTAACAATCCAGGGACTAAAAACAAAATTGGAAGCCACACAGGTCCAATTAACATTTGCCCAATTTTAAATGAAGGAGAGTAAATAAGCCCAATTGTTACAAAATAAGCACCGAATACAAAAGGAAGGAATAAATAAGGGGGAGTTTCTCCTTTGGCGTTTTTATAAGCATCCCACATGGCAAACATATAAAGGCAGGGGTTGAACATGAGCCATTGGTAATTTGCCGCTTCGATTGCTTTCCCAATGTTTCCTTGAAAGTTATATATAATAATCAAATTAAGATGACTATTAACATTAACAAGGAACTCTAAAAAAATTAAAATTACTCCTTTTAAATATTTTCCTTTTAATAACTGAGCAAATCCTGGCAGAGCAATACTCCATAGAATAGCTTTTAACTTTTCAGTCATAATATATTGTCCTTATATTTGGTAATAGTTTTAGTATTTCCCATGGAGGGTGAACTATGTAGTAGAGGAAGTTATGTGGAATGTTTAAAATTGTTTAGAAAGCGGGGGATGTCACCCGCTTATCAAGTTTAGCCAAGTTAATCAGGAAAGCGGGCGGGACAAGGTGCCTGTCCCCTTGTCCTTAAGTAGGAAAGGGAGCTTTGTCCTCTTTACATAACGGTTTCGCCTATTTGTAATACTTTTAATTGTTCCTGCGGCAGCTGCTGCTTTTGCCATTCTTGCAGTAGACGCTCTAAGGCTTCGGGTCCTGTGTCGTCTGCCAATCGGTAGGCGCCATAATGCATGGGAACAAACTGTTTCGCCTTTAATTCGATGAATGCTTTCACGCTATCTTCTGGAGAAATATGCGAGTCGGCCATGAACCATTCGGGTTCATAGGCACCTATCGGCATAAACACCGTATCAATATTATATCTTTCAGCGATTTCCTTAAAACCGGAGAAATAGCCTGTATCCCCGACAAAATAAAGCGTTTTGCCAGGAGTTTGAAAGATCCATCCTCCCCAATGTGAAGTATTCATATCGTTCAGCGTTCTTCTTGTCCAATGCTGAGCAGGGACAAAGTAAATATTGATTCCTTCGTATTCAGCATTTTCCCACCAGCACATCTCTCTTACATTTTGATAACCTTTTTTCATGAAAAGTGACTTCAAACCAATTGGAACAAAATATTGCGGGTTTCCTTTCAGTTTTTTCAAAGTAGGAAAGTCTAGATGGTCGTAATGGCCATGCGAAATGACCACAACATCAATTTCCGGCAGCTCTTCCAATGGTATTCCCGGCTGTGTTAATCGTATCAAAAAACCCATTCGCTTTGCCCATACGGGATCGGTAAGTATATTAAGTCCATTTAGCTGAATCAAAAAGGTAGAATGTCCGATCCAAGTAAAGGAAGTTCGGCTTCTGTTTTCCCCAAGCTCTTGAACCCTTTTGTTGGGACATTGGGGTATATTATTCATTAAATCTTTGACTTTACTTCGTCTTTCTTTTTGCCACTTTCGCATATCCCGAAACGATTTTTTGTTTGATACATTATTTAAATTTCTATACTTTATCTTCATATTCTCACCATTGTAAAATTTTAACTTTATTTTGATATCTATTTTAACGTACAATTTCTACTGTACAAAATATTTTGATTAGAAAAACTAGGATCTAATTTAAATTTTGACTAATTTTTGCTAGTTTATAGATAGATAGGAATGAATTATACAAGGTGCAACATAAGTATTATTTACCAATGGATAAAAATAATTAATATGGGGTGAAGTGATGAAGTTTGATGAGGTACCTCTCGGGCAGAGGTTTGAGACAGCATATTATAAGGTGAGTAAGGAAGAGATAATTGCATTTGCTTCACAATTTGATCCGCAGTATATGCATCTTGATGAGGAGAAAGCAAAACAAAGCAGATTTCAGGGGATTATTGCTTCAGGTTTACACACCCTTTCTATGGCTTTTAAATTATGGGTCGAATTAGGGGTATTCGGAGAAGATGTCATTGCTGGTACAAGTATGAATAACCTTAAATTTATTAAACCAGTTTATCCTGACGATGTCTTGCATGTTATTGCTGAGGTAACTAGAAAAGAAGAAAGGAAAAGAAATGGAGAAGTTACTTGGCTGCTGACAGCCTATAACCAAAATGGTATGGAAGTTTTAAGTACTGAAATGTCTGCTTTAATAGCGAAATAAAGGCAATGAGCTGTCAATTAACTGCTGAAGGTTTTTGTATAAGTTTTTGCTAATGCTATATTACAAATATGCTTACATGTCAATTAAAAATGCTATTTAAGAACCCTCCAGAGTATTTTTTGGAGGGTTTTTTTATGCTTTATTTTGCACTTAAGATGCTATATTAGGAACCTTGTATTGGAAGAGAGGCGCGGATCAAAGAGCAAAGGCTCCTTTTCACAGAGGGACAAAGTGCCTGTCCCTCTGTCCTTTTTGTAAAATTTTAAAAATATGTAATACTCGGAATTTTATGATAATATGATATTTCATATGAGAGTCAAGAATTTCTTATATAAAATTTAGGTTTGCTTTTCAAATGCCAACAAATATAAGTGAATATTGCTCGAATTCAAAAATACCAAATAATAGAAAGTTCTTGTAGAGGGGAGGTAAAAATGGTTAATAAATATGAAGCTCCTTCTGTAAATAAAGCTGCAGGCATCTTAAAGCTATTAAGCAGATATAAATATAGCAGCAGTTCTCTTGGTGAGATAAGCTCAGCTTTATCTATTAATAAAAGTACCTGTCTGAGAATATTAAAATCTCTGGAGGAGGAAAAATTTGTTTCGTATAATCCGAGAACAAAACAATATAGCCTTGGTTCCTATCTAGTTGTATTAGGCAGCAGAGCACACGAAATGACAAAGTACTTAAACTTATCAAAGCTGTTTTTGGAACGATTAGTTCAAATGACTTCACTTACCGCAGTACTCATTGACAGAGTGACTGACGATCGATTGATCTATATTTCAAAAGAGGAACCTAATGGGAATCATCGAGTTAATGTGTCAATTGGAAATCAATTTCCTCTAACAGAAGTTTCATATGGAATGTGGTTTTTAGCTTATATGGAGGAGGAGGAAAGATCGCTTTTCTTAAGTAATGGTCTGCGTAAGGTGACTCCTCACACCATTATAGAGAAAGATCAATACTTATTGAAACTTAAGAAGGGGAAAGAGTGCGGTTATATAGTAAGTGTTGAAGAATATGCAAAAGGAGTTATCGCTATTTCTTCACCCATTTTTAACAACAAAGGTGAGGTGGGCTTAGTCATTGGATGCCTTGGTTTTTCCTCTATGGCAAAAAGTGAAATTGAAAAAGCAGCAAAAGTCGTGAAAGAAACAGCTAGTGAGTTTAATCAAATGTATCAATACAATAATTGATCACGTTTTGAAGGTGGTGAAGCTGTGTTATTGGATGGGGTCAAAATACTGGAGTTTTCTAGAGTAATCGCAGCTCCGATGGCATCTATGATGTTGGGAGACCTTGGAGCATCAGTCATAAAAGTAGAGCTGCCCTCAGGTGATGACAGCAGATATTTGGGAGTAGAAGTTAATGGAGATCATACGCTCTTTCATTCAGTAAACAGAAATAAAAAAAGCGCAGTACTTGACCTAAATAAAGCGAATGATAGACAAACGTTTAATCATTTAATCAGATGGGCTGACGTTTTTATTACCAATTTTCGTCCCGATGTAATTGCTAAAATGCACATTACCTATGATGAGCTCATTAAGGAGAACCCTCAACTTATCTATTGCTTGATTACAGGGTTCGGTGAGACGGGTTTGTACTCAAATCGGCCAGGTCTGGATATTGTCTTTCAATCGATGAGTGGGCTGATGAGTATTACCGGTGAGGAAGAGGGGTCGCCAGTTAGAGCAGGTACTCCAATTGTAGATGCAGGTGGAGGTATTACGGCAGCGTTGGGAATTGCTTCTGCTTTATATAACAGGGAAAAGACAGGTAATGGAAGCAAACTATCCATTTCATTACTAGATGTTGGTGTCTTTTTACAATCTCCAATGTACACTCAATATTTTGCAACAGGAGAACCGCCCGAAAGATTAGGGAATGCTTCTGCTTTTGCATTTGCAACTGATATAAAAACTAGGGATTCTCCAATAGTCATATCCATTCCAAATGATAAGTTCTGGAGAAAATTATGTAAAGCACTTGAAATGGAAGAGTTAATTGTTGATGACCGATTTAATCGGAATGAAGGCCGTCTAAAGCATCGAAAAGAATTACAGAAAGTTTTGACCGATATTTTTAAGAATCAAACCTCAGCCTATTGGATAGAAAAGCTTCAAAATGAGGGGATTCCAGCAAGTAAAATTTATTCCTATACCGATGTCTTCAATGATCCTCAAATACAGTCCAACTCATTATTTGTAAAAACACATCATAAGAAATGGAAAGATTTTTATTCTATTACAACGCCCATTTCAATCAATGGAAAGTATGCACAGTCATTTGAACCATCTCCTGATTTAGGTGAGCACCAAATAGAGATAGAGGATATGGTTAAAGAATAACCAAGGAATGGGATTTTTTGATATTACTTTTATCTGAGACGTTTTAAAAAAAGGGAGGAAAACTATGCAAACGCTTTCTGAGTTATTGAAAAACACGGCTGACCGTTATCCGGATAAAACGTTTATTGTGTATGAAGATCAAAGAATCACTTATAAGGAATTTGATGAGAAGACCTCACAATTTGCCAATGCGCTTAGAAGCTTAGGAGTTAAAAAAGGAGATGTAGTTGGTCTTTATCTGCCAAGCTGTCCTGAATTAGCCATAGGTTATTATGCCTGTCAAAAGCTGGGGGCGATTGCCAATCCTATGAGTGCCATGTTTAAAGGCAGGGAAGTAGATAATGTAGTTTCCCGCACCTCCATGCCAGTTATTGTAACATCTATGGATAACTATAGTATTGTCCAGGAAGTACAATCAAGAGTAGATACATTAAAAGAAATTATTGTATCTGGGGCACCCGAAAATTCTGGTTTGCTGTCAATGGAACAATTAATACAGCAATCTAGCAGAAAAATCGAGTTGGTAAAGTGCGACATTGATGATGTAGCAGTACTCTTTTTTACATCGGGTACGACAGGGCTGCCAAAAGGTGCTATGCAAACTCATAAAAGCATCTATTCAACAATCAGGGATATGGAGGTTTTTTGGAAGTTTGAACACGGCAAGGAAGTCATCCTTGGGGTATTGCCGATTTTTAATAATTTTGGAGCAACCGTTAACATGAATGCAGCCATCTTTAATGGCGGTACGATGGTTTTAATAAAACGCTGGGATACGGAGAAAGTCTTAGAAGCGATTACAACCGAAAAAGCCACATTTTTTGCGGGAACCCCTACCATGTTCCTTTACTTAATACAAAAATTTAATGCAGCGAAATATGATGTATCATCATTAAAACTTTTAATTACAGGCGGATCTATTGTTCCTCCAGAAATCATTGAAAAAGTAGAAAAAGAATTGAATGTAACAGTTGTACAAATTTATGGAGCAACAGAAACCTCTGGAGCAAATACCGCAGAACCTCTTGTAGGCATTAGAAAAAAAGGATCAGCAGGAGTCCCTATTGGCAGCATTACAATCAAAATTGTCAATGAAGAGGGAGAAGAATTGACAGCAGGTGAAATTGGTGAAGTTGTCGTTAAAGGGGACCCAGTTGGAAAAGGATATTGGAAAGATATCGAGACGACAAAAAAGGCTTTTAAAGAAGACGGTTGGTATAGCGGAGATTTAGGATATGTTGATGAAGATGGATATCTCTATATTGTGGATCGGAAGAAGGACATAATTATTTGCGGAGGCAATAATATTTTCCCAATCGAAGTGGAGGATGTTTTATATTCTTTGCCAGAAGTTGGAGTAGCAGCAGTTGTGGGTATTCCAGATGACGCAAAGGGTGAAATTCCTAAGGCATTCTTAGTTCTAAATGAGGGAGCTAAAATAACCGAGGAAGAGGTTATTTCCTATTGCCGAAAAAATCTTTCTGCTTATAAAGTTCCAAGAATGGTCGAATTTATTTCAGAAATGCCTATGAATCTTAATGGAAAAATTTTAAAAAGAGAACTTAGAAACTGGCATACAAACAAACAGCCAAATTAAGGGGGAAAAAGTTTGCGTCTTAAAGATAAAGTTGCTGTTATTACGGGTGCAGGCGGGCCAATGGGGCAAACGATTGCTTTACGCTTCGCTGAAGAGGGAGCTAACTTATTGATCACAGATATATCTGAGAGAAGGCTGAATGAAACAAAGCAAAAGCTCTTGGAGAAAACAGACAATAACAAGGTTTTGGCAGTTCGAGCCAATGCATTAGTTTTAGAAGAATTGAAAGAGATTGAGGAACTAGTAAAACATGAATTCCAAAAAGCAGATATATTAATTAATGTTGTCGGCGGAATTCGTGATCAGAGTTTAACGAGATCGATTCTGGAAATAGAAGAAGAACGCTGGGATCAAACGATGGCCTTAAATTTAAAGGGATGCCTTAATTTTACGAAGATTATGGCTCCAATGATGCTAAAGAATAAGTACGGAAAAATTGTTAATATATCCTCCATACATTTTGAGGGGGCTGACGGATATTCAGACTACGGAGCGGCAAAAGCTGGAGTTGCCTCCTTTACCAAGACTGCTGCAAAGGAATTTAGTCCACATATTAATGTGAATTGTATTGCACCAGGATTAATCCAAACGTCGGTTGTTCAACGAATGGATAATGAAATTCTTGAGGAATATCGTAAGCAGACCTTGTTAGGGCGTTTAGGCAGACCTATTGATATAGCGAATGCAGCACTATTTTTATCTAGTGATGAGTCATCCTATATAACGGGACATATAATGCCAGTTTCTGGCGGGGTTTGGCCACATTTATAAAAATATGAAAGCAAGAGGTGAACTGATGTGAAGAATGGTCGATTAAATTTTAAGAAAATTTTGGGGATTACAGCTTTAGTTCCGTTATTATTCCTTTCTGCTTGTTCCGGAAATGAATCATCATCTTCCTCGAATTCCGGATCAGGAACAACGGATGAAAAGGCAGAGGTTATAAAAGTAGGAATTACTGCCCCAATGTCAGGTTCTGCCGCAAACTGGGGAATTACCCAAGAGTGGGTTGCCAAAGAAGCAGCCAAAGAAATAAACGAGAATGGCGGAGTAACAGCTGATGGGAAAAAATATATTTTCGAGGTAGTAGCTTATGATAACAAATACAATTCAACAGGTGGAGCACAAGTAGCTCAGACATTAATTAACAAGGATAAAGTAAAGTTTGTTGTTGGGTCAATTGGAAGTGCACCGACACAAGCTTTACAAACTTTAAGTGAGCCAGCAAAAATTCTCCATTTTACTTCTGCATGGTCACCAGCAATTAAGGGCAAAGACTTCCCTTACACCTATACGACATTAAATACACCCTATGAGGTTATTGAACCATTAACCTCTTATATTCTTGAACAAAACAAGGGTTTGAAATCTGTTGCGGTCATTAATCCTAATGATGCTACAGGACTTGATACAGCTAAAGTCGCACTTAAAGTATGGAAAGAAAAAGGCATTGATATTGTGGTTGAAGATTATTATGAAAGAGGAACTACTGAGTTTTCCCAAATTGTTACAAAAATCTTGGCGGAAAAACCCGATGTGATCGATTTAGGCGCAACTCCTCCTGGTGATGCAGGGTTAATCTTAAAATCACTGGAAGAACAAGGCTGGGATGGAGTTAAATTAATTGGTGCAGGAACAAGCGGTGACCAATTGGTAGATGCAGCAGGGGAAGCAGCAGAAGGCGTTTATCTAGGCTTAGCCCCAGACTTTAGTGGTGATACAGCTACGGACATACAAAAAGATTTAGCAAAAAGAGCAAAAGAAGAAATCAATGAAACCTTAAACTCCATTTCAATGCAGTCTTATGAATCTATGATGGCTCTTAAAGCTGCAATAGACGAAGCACAAACTCTGGATGCGGATAAGATAAAAGAGGCTTTGGCAAAAGTAGAAGTCAATAGCTCCTTTGGCGTTACAAAGTTTGGCGGAGAGGATATATATGGTGTTCCTCAACAATTGTTACTTCCGGTAACAGTTACTCAAATAATAGATGGAGCTGCGGTGGAAGTTAAGCGAATTTCGACTAATAAATAAAAGTAAAAAATTGGGGCGAATAAGCTTTCGCCCCCTTCCATGTAACAAGTTAAGGAAGAGGTGAAACCATTTTGGATACTTTTGTTCAATTAATTGTCAATGCCTTACAATCAGGGGCTATTTATGTCATTTTTTCACTTGGTTTAACGCTCTTGTTTGGTGTGATGAAAATAGTAAACTTTGCACACGGTGAATTTTATACAGCTGGAGCCTTTCTAACTTACTTATTTATAGATAAGTGGGGACTGTTTTCCAGTATAAATATTTATGTTGCCTATTTTCTTGCCTTTGTATTCGCCATATTAATTGTTGGAATCGTTGGTTATCTAGTAGAAATGACGATATTTTCAAGATTTCATGGCGATATGGTTTCGGGTTTGATTGTTGCGATCGGGTTATCTATGGTTATGCAAACGATTTACTTATTGATGTTTACGGCCAACCCAAAAAATATTACTTCTATTTTCAAAGGAACTAGCCATTTGTTTGGCGGGTCTATATCAAATGAACGTATTGCCATTTTTATTCTAGCTTTACTTTTTACAGTTGGTATGACGCTTATTATTAAGAAAACAAAATTTGGTAAAGCCATGAGGGCGATTTCACAGGATAAAGAAGCTGCTGAACTCCAAGGGATTGATTATAAATCCATTACGAGATGGGGATTCGTTGTTGGTATAGTCCTAGCTGCTTCAGCAGGTGTACTTGTTTCACCAGCATCAGTGGTTGATCCATATATAGGGGAAGCATACTTAATGAAGGCCTTTATCATCATCATCTTAGGTGGTATGGGCAGTATCCCTGGCTGTATTTTGGCAGGGTTTCTATTAGGTATAATTGAAAGTTTTGGAATTTTCTATTTCGATATTGCGTTTGCTACCGCACTATCATTTATTTTGGTAATGCTCATGCTTTTAATTCGACCACAAGGACTGATGGGACATGTCTCAAGGTAATAATATTAGATGGCTTATTGTGTCGGTGATCGTCATTGCTTTTGGATTTATGCTGAATGATCCTTATTTGGCTCATCTATTTGCACTGCTTTGTGTTTACTCCATATTAGCTGTAAGTTTTCGATTTATTATGCTCTGCGGAGAGATCAATCTTGCCCATGCGAGCTTTTTTGGAATAGGAGCCTATACTTCTGCTGCATTGACCATCCATTTTAATGTTCCCTTTATCGTGGCATTTTTTGTCAGCGGTATCATTGCAGCCATTGTTAGCATCCTATTTGGTGCCATTGCTTTTCGTGTAAAAGGACATTTCTTTCTGTTATTAAGCTTTGCTTTTGCAGAAGTTATTCGCTTGTTTTTCCAGAATGCATGGACAGATGTTTTAGGCGGGGTTACTGGGATTGCGGGAATAACATCACCAATGGGAGAATTTTATGGCTTTATCGCAATCGTTACTCTTCTTATCCTATACACGATGTATTTTTTAGAGAAGTCAAAACTTGGGAAAATTTTGATAGCCATTAGGAACTCTGAAGATTTATCAAGATCAATTGGCATAAGCAGTATGAAATATAAGGTTCTTTCATTAGTGGTTGCCTCACTTTTAGTTGGGATGAGCGGATCTATGTTTGCTCACTTTAATTTTGTTATCAGCCCCGAAGATTTTACCTTCCATTTATCAATTATTATTTTAAGCTTTGTCATCATTGGCGGCCGAGACCACTTTATCGGACCTGTCATTGGAGTAGTATTGCTGGTTCTTGTAGCTGAATATTTAAGAGGCTTTGGTTCTTATGAGATTTTGGCCTATGGATTGGCTATTATACTGGCGATGCTGTTTATGCCTAAGGGTATAGCTGGCACTTTACAATCTTTAAGGTTAATTAAATTAAAAAGTTCAAAATCAAAAAGCAGAGAGGAGGCTAAAGTATGAAGCCGATTCTTGAAGCAAAAGATGTAACTCGATATTTTGGCGGGGTTGCAGCGGTTAACAATGTTTCGTTTCAAGTTAGAGAAGGTGAGATTTTAGGATTAATAGGCCCAAATGGGGCTGGAAAAAGTACCACTTTTAACTTGATTTCAGGTTTTTACCAGCTGTCATCGGGTGCTGTTTACTGTGATGGAGAGAATATTACCAATAAGCCGCCGGAATATTTAAATAAAAAAAGTTTGGTTAGGACCTTTCAGCATAATGTTCTTTTTAATGAAATGACCGTGTATGAAAATGTGTTTATGGGTACGGTTCTAAACAAGATGAAACAGAAAGAAAAGGAAGAATTGGTTCTAGAATTATTAACGTTCTTAAATCTTCTTCATGTTAAAGACGAAGTTACCAAAAATCTGCCGCATGGTTTACAAAGAATGCTGGGAATTGGTGTCGCACTAGCCACTCAACCAAAGCTGCTGCTTCTCGATGAACCTTTAACCGGCATGAATATGGTAGAAATTAATGAAGCTGTTTCTATTTTAAATAAACTAAGAACGGAAAAAAATATAACGATTGTTATTGTTGAACATAACATGAAGGCTGTCATGGAATTATGTGATCGGATTGTTGTGCTCAGTTATGGGAAAAAGCTTGCTGAAGGGACTCCAGAGGAGGTGCGAAACAATGAAGAAGTTATCAGAGCATACCTTGGCGGAAGCTAGCAATCTATTAGAAATAAAAAACCTGTATATCAATTATGGATCAGCCGAAGCCGTGAAAGGGGTAAATTTATGTGTAAAAAGAGGAAGCATTACCACTTTAATTGGTGCGAATGGGGCTGGGAAAACATCGATATTAAAAGCGATTACGGGTCTTTTAAAAGCAAGGGAAGGAACCATTATTTTTGATAATGAGCAAATTGACAAATACAAGTCATCCGAAATTGTTAAAAGAGGAATCGCCCTTGTTCCGGAGGGAAGACGATTATTTCCGGAAATGACTGTTTTAGAAAATCTGGAGCTTGGAGCCTATCTGCAAAAGGATAAAAAGCAAATAGCAGACTCTATTGAAGAGATCCTATCTTTTTTCCCAGATTTAAAGGCAAAATTAAATCAAGAAGCAGGAAGACTAAGTGGCGGGCAGCAGCAAATGGTGGCGATTGGACGCTCATTAATGTCCCAGCCAAAATTGTTAATTTTAGATGAACCATCAATAGGCCTGGCACCTATTATTGTGCAGCAAATCTCTGAAATTATTAAAACAATAAATAAAACTGGAGTAAGTGTTCTATTGGTAGAGCAAGATGCCCATACTGCCTTAACACTTTCTGAATATGGATACGTACTTCAAAATGGGCAAATAGACCTTGCTGGTTACTCGCAGGAGCTTTTGGAAAATGAGCAGGTGAAGGTGGCTTATTTAGGGATTTAGAAGAAAAGAAACTTACAATGACGATTATATATGCGAGTAAAAAATCAGAATGTTCTTATAACCATAAACTTTCGGAGGAGATATTGATGGAGTTAACAGATATTTTATATGAAAAAAAGAACGGTATTTCAAAAATAACCATTAATCGGCCACACGTTTATAATGCCTTTCGTCCTAAAACGGTTCAAGAATTAATTTGGGCGCTTCGTGATTCTTGGGACGATAACCGAATTGGAGTTGTTATCCTAACCGGGGCAGGAGATAAGGCGTTTTCTGTTGGAGGAGACCAGAAAGAAAAAGGAGAACAAGGCGGTTATGGTTATTCAGGAGGGTTAGGGAACGGAATCGGGATAGAAGTAGAAAACTTACAACAGACCATACGGAATATTCCAAAGCCCGTTATTGCTGCGGTAAATGGATATGCAATTGGCGGCGGGCATGTCCTACACGTCGTTTGTGATTTAACAATCGCCTCAGAAACAGCGAAATTTGGGCAAGTCGGTCCAAAGGTAGGAAGCTATGATGCAGGCTTTGGATCTGCGTATTTAGCTCGGATCGTCGGGGAAAAGAAGGCAAGAGAAATTTGGTACCTGTGTGAACAATATTCTGCACAAGAAGCGAAAGAAATGGGCTTAGTTAATAAAATTGTCCCGCCTGAGCAGCTCCAGGAGGCAGCCGAGGAGTGGGCAGAAAAAATCTTAGAGAAAAGCCCAACTGCGATAAAGATGCTTAAATATTCATTTAATGCAGATAGTGCAAGTATCCTTGGGATAACCCAGCTGTCTTTCGGCGGTCTGGCAATGTTCTATAACACAGAAGAATCACATGAAGGAAAGAATGCATTTGTTGAAAAAAGGCCAGTGAATTTTAAACAATTTAGGAATTAAATCTTTGAAATAAATGAAGACAGCCCAGGGTCATGCAGATTGGGCTGTCTTCTAGTGATAGAAGTAAAAGCTGTGTTAAAGCTAAATAATGATTTTAACTCCTTAGTTGATCTTCGCTGCTGTCGCGTAGACTCCTGGGGGATCAGCGTTGAAGCGAGAACCCGCAGGAGCGCTAGCGACGAGGAGGCTCGCAAAACGCCCCCCGGAAAGCGAAGTGCCTGGAGAGGAAATCAAGGCCAAATATAACAGAGCCAAAGTATAAGAAATAGATTACTAAAATTAAAAGAAGGAAAACTTCTAGGAGGAGATTCTAATGGAACTTGGTTTAAATGGGAAAAATATTCTTATTACGGGTGCCGCTAAAGGGGTTGGAAGAGTAATAGCATTGACAGCCGCCAAAGAAGGGGCAAATATTGCGTTACATTATCATTCATCTGAAAGGGAGGCTGGGGAAACAGGCAAAGAAATAGAAGCCTATGGGGGAAAGGTATGTCTTGTTAAAGGAAACTTGGCTAACATTGATGATGTAAAAAGGATGAAAGAGCTGATCAATAATGAGTTGGGAGGAGTGGATTATATAGTCAATAATGCTGGTTGGGTTCAATTTAAGTCTTTCTTTAAGTATCAGCCGGAAGAATGGAAAAAGGAAGTTGATATTAATTTTTATGGTGTACTTAACCTAGCTCATACATTTATACCGGATATGCAAAGAAAGAATCAGGGAAAGTTAATTAATATTGTTGGTGATTCAGCTAGGACAGGAGACCGTAACCTAATTATTTCAGCCGCTGCCAGGAGCGGAACAATTAGCTTTTTAAAGTCCCTAGCAAAAGAGGTTGGGAGGAATAATATTCAATGTAACATCGTGTCATTAGGAATGATTGACCAAGGGGAATGGGATTATAATGAAGAAACAATGGGAAAAATTATTAATCAATACCCTTTGAAAAGACTCGGCAAAGCAGAAGATGTACCAGGAATGATCATGTTTTTACTGTCAGATTCTTCTAATTGGATAACTGGACAGGTTTTTCCCATAAATGGCGGGTATAGTATGATAGGATAAGATATGATGCCTCTTGGAAAAAGGGTTTTTATTTGAAATCAAGCTGGAAGATCGCTGCGGCGGTCTTTTTGTTATTAATAATGGTCACGATTTGTTATTTTTAAAGGGTTCTTGGTCCATGAGCGAGGTAATCATGGACAAACTTAGCTATTTTCAGAGGTTACTTGTCCATGAGTGAGTTTCTCATGTGCAAATTTAGCTAATTTTAGTAGGGTCTTGTCCATGGTCGGAGATTCTCATGGACAAACTTAGCTATTTTCAAAGTGTTCTTGTCTGTGAGCGAGTTTCTCATGGACACACTTAGCTATTTTCAAAGGCTTCTTGTCCATGAGCGGGGTTCTCATGGACACAATATGCCAATTTCAAAGGGTTCATGTCCATGAGCGAGGCTCTCATGGACACACTTAGCTAGTTTCAGAGGTTTCATGTCCATGAGCGAGGCTCTCATGGACACACTTAGCTATTTTCAGAGGTTACTTGTCCATGAGCAAGTTTCTCATGGACAAATCTAGCTAATTTCAGTGGGGTCTTGTCCATGAGCGGGATTCTCATGGACACAATATGCCAATTTCAAAGGGCCCATGTCCATGAGCGAGGCTCTCATGGACATATCTAGTCTTTTTCAAGTATTAGCTTTTCATTTTAATAAAATTTACATCAAATGTTTAAGATGAAAACGAAACCTGTATCATAATTTTGGTCACGTATTGTTCTTTTAAGTTCTTTACAACGGTATCATACACGTATTCTTCAAAAACATAATCTCCAAAGGTTAAACCTAAACGATCCATCTCTGAAAAAAGTTTCTTGTATGTATGATGGATGGTTTTATCCTCGCCGATATGGTATCCGATGAGGAAATCACCTTTTACAGCCTTGAAGTATGGATAGCCTTCCTTCGGATGTGGCTGCTCCATGTATAAATAGCTATATTTAGAGTACTCCCCCTTTAAAACATGCTCCCGCTTCGTGATACCGCCTATAGGATATCCAGTATCAAGCTGTGATTCGTTCAATTCACCAATAAATTCGGAAAGCACCTCCACAAATTCTTCATCGGAAATATTTTCAATGTTTCTGCTTAAATACAGTGTGGCTTCTGGTAAGTGTTCAAGGGTAATTTGATCAAAGTCAAGCTGTGAAGCATCTTCCATTAATGTTATTTTTGTTTCAATCAGTTTTTCCTTCATTTCAATTTCCTGGCGCATTTTTACGATTTCGTCTTTTTTCTGATACATTAGTGTTAAAAAGCTTTCCGGCGATTTATTTTGCGTATATTGCTGAATATCCTTAAGCGACATGCCAAGGTCTTTTAATAAATCAATTACATAAAATAATTCAATTTGGTTAATCGAATAAAACCGATAGCCTTTTTCATTTTTAAACACCGGAGACAATAGACCAATTTGATCGTAATAAAAGAGCGTCTGTTTGTTCACTTTGCAAAGCTTGGCGAATTCACCAGTGGTTAAATATTTTACATTTTTTTCATTCACTTTTTACATCACCATCCTTGACTATATAGTTACTATATACACTAGGATAATAGCTGTAAAGGAATCAAATGGATATGTTTTTTGTCATTTGATTTGTTAAGGAGAATGAATAAAATGAAGACTTATAAAATAACCTTAGGATTATTATTATTGAATTTATTTATCGCGTTTTTAGGAATTGGCCTAGTTATCCCTGTCTTGCCCACACTGATGAATGAGTTAGGGCTAAATGGGACGACGATTGGCTATCTGACAGCTGCCTTTGCCATTGCTCAATTGATTGTTTCGCCATTTGCAGGGAAAGCTGCTGATAAATGGGGAAGAAAGATTATGATCGTTCTTGGCTTATTTATTTTCGGCCTGTCAGAATTATTATTCGGACTTGGGAAAGAGATTGAAATGTTATTTATTTCTCGAGTTTTAGGCGGAGTCAGTGCTGCCTTTATTATGCCAGGTGTGACTGCCTATATTGCTGATATTACAAACTCGGATACTCGCCCCAAGGCATTGGGCTATATGTCTGCTGCCATCAGTACTGGTTTTATTATTGGCCCTGGGATCGGCGGTTTTTTGGCCGAATTTGGAACACGATTACCATTTTTCTTTGCAGGTGCACTAGGTACGATCGCGGCCATCCTAACGATGATTTTAATAGCAGAGCCAGATCGCTCAACAGAAAATTCTGACCCATCCTTAGAAGGCAAGGATAGTTTCAGTCGCATTTTTGAACGAAAATATTTCATTGCGTTTTTGCTGATTTTTATTGCTTCGTTTGGCTTGGCCGCTTTCGAATCGTTCTTTAGTTTATTTGTTGACCACAAATTCAAATTTACACCGTCAGATATAGCCATTGTGATTACAGGCGGCGCCATTGTTGGTGCTGTTGCGCAAGTAATCCTTTTTGATAAACTGACCAGAATCTGGGGTGAAATTAGACTGATACGTTACAGCTTAGTTTTATCGGCCATCCTTGTCTTTTTAATGACGGTCGTTCATTCCTATTTTTCTATTTTACTTGTTACTTTTCTTGTTTTTGTAGGTTTCGATTTATTCCGCCCAGCTGTAACTGCTTATCTTTCGAATATTGCCGGAAATGAACAAGGTTTTGTTGGCGGCATGAACTCTATGTTTACAAGTTTGGCGAACATTAGCGGACCCATTCTTGGGGGAATATTATTTGATATAGATATTGATTATCCTTATTATTTTGCCACGGTCGTATTAGCTTTTGGGATTATTTTAACATTGGTATGGAAAAAACAAGCAACATCGATGAACAAAGTGAAGACTAGTGCAGTGAATTAAGCATCTACAGTCAAATAAGTGCATTTCTTGTACAACAACAGGGAGCTGTCATTGCGATAGTTCCCTTATCATTTTTATAAAAAATGGGATTTCCCAAAAGGACGGACTCCTATACATTTATCTATATTTTTACATACGATGATCTTAAATAGATGAAGAGAGGCGATATTTTGGGAATTCGACCTAGGCTTTTATACGTTTCTAATATTCGTGGAAATAATGTTGATATTTTTAATCTTTCCAATCCAGAAAACCCAACTCATGTAAGGGAGTTTGGAGATATTGGAGAATTAAGTGCTCCTAGTGGGTTTATGGTTACAGATGATATTCTTTATGTAGCCAATGCAGGGGATAACTCGGTTGAAATTTATGATATTTCTTCCCCAATTTTCCCTAGACATGTGAAGAAGTTCGGTGAACCAGGGGAGTTAACCAATCCAAATGCATTGGCTATTGCTGGAAACGCTCTGTACGTAACAAATCTAATTCCTGATACCATTGAAATATATGATATCACTGACCCCATTAATCCTATTCATTTTGACAGGTTTGGTGAGGGAGAATTAAATGGGCCAAACGGATTTGTTATATTGGGTGACCTACTTTATGTATCAAATTCTGGCAATCAGACTATAACCATTTACAATATTTCCGATCCATTTCATCCGGATCATATAAAGGCGTTTGGTGATGCAACGCAGTTAAGTAACCCTATCGGACTAGCAATAAGCGGCAACACCATGTATGTAGCCAACTTTCAATTTGGTTTTGCCAGCACTGTGACTATGTATGACATGACAGATCCATTAAATCCAGCATTTGTAAGGAGATTTGACTCAGGGGGATTGAGCGGACCGACTGAAATAGCTGTTATTGATGACTTACTTTACGTGGTCAATCTGAACAATGGGACTGTCTCGATTTTTGATCTCGCTGATCCAAGAGATCCAGAGCCTGTCATGGTGTTTGGCGGAGGAGAATTAAATACTCCTTTTGGCTTAATCCAAGTCATTTAAAGCTATTTGGCACTGGTTTATTTGTGAAAAACGGCAGAACTATCCCCGTGTTTCTATGTTATAATATTACGGACAATTTAAAATACCGCATACGCGGCAGAGGTTCTAGCACCCCTCTTTAAAAAAACTAAGAAGAAGCAGTACTTCATCTTGGGGTACTGTTTTTTCTTTTGGAAAGGAAGTTTTTTATGTTAAAGGATGAAAAAGCGATCGTGGTTTTTAGTGGGGGACAAGACAGTACGACATGCTTGTTTTGGGCATTAAAAACGTTTAAAGAAGTTGAAGTTGTCACTTTTAACTACAATCAAAGGCATATAGAAGAAATTGAGTGTGCCAAACATATTGCAAAAGGGTTAAATGTAAAACACCATATACTAGACATGCAGCTTTTAAATCAGTTAGCTCCTAATGCACTGACCAGAGATGATATTGAGATTAAAGAAGGAGAAAATGGAGGGCTGCCATCCACTTTCGTTCCGGGACGAAACCTGATCTTTTTATCTTTTGCAGCCGTTTTAGCCAGTCAAGTCAATGCTAAGCATATTATTACTGGCGTGTGTGAAACCGATTTTAGCGGTTACCCTGATTGCCGAGATGCTTTTATTAAATCCCTAAATGTCTCCATTAATCTATCAATGGATCAGCCGTTTGTCATCCATACTCCATTAATGTGGCTGGATAAGGCAGAAACATGGAAACTAGCAGATGACCTGGATGCACTGGATTATGTTCGTGAGAAAACGTTAACCTGTTACGAAGGGGTTATCGGTAATGGGTGCGGGGAGTGCCCAGCATGCAAACTGAGAAAGCGCGGGTTAGAAAAATATCTCAGCTCAAAAGAAGGTGCAGAGGTATAATGGAGAACGGCTTCTTTGGTTTTAAAATCGTTGAAAATCTGCAGAAAATGGACCGAGATATTAAAAAAAGCGAACTTAAATACCATCGTAAACGCGTCCTTGTAAGTAAGGAGTTCACGTTTGATGCTGCCCACCACCTTCACTGTTATGAAGGGAAGTGTAAAAATCTTCACGGGCATACTTATAAGGTTGTCTTTGGGATCAGCGGTTTTACAGATGAAATCGGCCTAGTGATTGATTTTGGGGATATTAAAGAGATCTGGAAACAGGAAATCGAAATACATCTGGATCATCGCTATCTTAATGAGACTTTGCCAAAAATGAATACAACTGCTGAAAATATGGTGGTTTGGATATATGAAAAAATGATAGAGTCTCTGAATAAAAGACCAGAGAATGATGCACGATTGGAATTTGTACGTTTATATGAAACACCAACAAGTTATGCAGAAGCAAGACGGGAGTGGATGGAAGTTGAGTAAAGTTCCGGTAATGGAGATTTTTGGCCCTACGATCCAGGGGGAAGGAATGGTGATCGGCCAAAAGACCATGTTTGTTCGAACAGCTGGCTGTGATTACTCCTGTTCATGGTGTGATTCTGCCTTTACATGGGACGGCTCGGGAAAAGATTTAATAAGACAAATGGATGCAGAGGAAATTTGGCAAGAACTTCAAACATTAGGCGGTGATGGATTTTCATTTGTCACCATCTCTGGTGGGAACCCTGCCCTGTTAAAAAACCTAGATTCCTTTATTGATTTATTAAAAGCCAATCATATAAAAGTGGCTTTGGAAACACAGGGAAGCAAGTGGCAGGACTGGTTTTTAAAAATTGATGAATTAACGATTTCCCCTAAACCGCCAAGTTCTGGGATGATAACAAACTTCGATGCTTTAGATATGATTATTCATAAACTAAAGGAAGCAGGCCCAGCGCAGCATACTAGTTTAAAAGTGGTTGTACTTGATGATCATGATTACGACTATGCAAAAAAAGTGCATGAACGTTATCCGGACATCCCATTTTTCCTGCAAACAGGAAATGAAGATAACCAAACAACAGACAATCAGCAACTAATCTCTCAGCTGCTGCAAAAATATGAATGGCTGATTAATAAAGCGATGCTGGATCATGAGTTAAGAAATGTGAAAGTATTGCCTCAGCTTCATACGTATATTTGGGGGAATAAGCGCGGGGTTTGAGAATAATGGAGTTCTCAAAAAGACTTTTTTAAGATAACTGCTAGAAAAAGAGGTTGCCTTTAGGGCAACCTTTTTTACTGCATGACTCTGATCAACCTTTATTGCTCAATATGGGAATTAGAAATATTCTTAGCGAGAATTTGATAAGATTTTTTTATATGACGTCCGTAGAGTACATAGTATAAGGCTATTGTAAGTAAAACAACAACTGATAAAAGCCCATATAAACGACTATAAGATATGATTGAAATGAAGAGACCAAGAATATATGGCCCGAATCCAAGACCGATATCTAAAAAGATAGAGAATGTCGCAGTAGATAACCCAACTTTTTCAGGCGGTACTGATTTAATGGAAATCGCTTGGCAGCAGGATTGTATATTACCATATCCAAATCCTATTATAATGCTGGATAAAATTAAAAGAAAACCACTATGTGTATTGCTTAAAATAAACAGGCCTGCTGCAAATAAAAGGATAGTAGGGTACATAACATAATTTGCATTTTTAATATCTAATAAACGTCCAGAGAACGGACGTGAAATGAGAATGGCTGCAGAATAGGTGATAAAGAAGAAACTTGCCGCGTTTACAAGATCCAATTCAATTGCATAAAAATTGATATAGGTTAATACACTGGAATAACAAAATCCAAGTACTAACATGACAATTGAAATGGGTAAAGCTGCAGGTTCAATGAAATTTTTAAAACTAAATGATTCTTTTCCTGGGTTAGCTGTACCTGCAGGTTTTGGAATCTTTGCAAATAAAGCGATAACCATGCTTGCAATTCCAAGCACAAAACAACCAAAGAAGATAAAGTAATAACTGGTGTGCTGTGCCAATAGTATACCTAGAAATGGGCCAACAGCTGTAGCAATAATGGTACTTAAACTAAAATAACCGATGCCCTCTCCTTTCCGAGAACCAGGAATGATAAGCGCCACAATAGTAGTAGTGGCAGTGACAGCAATACCTAACATCATGCCGTGAATAACCCTTGTTAAAATTAAGAATGGGATACCAATTTGAATAAAATATAATGCAGATGAAAGTGTGTATAAAATTAAACCAAGAAATAGTATTTTACGATAGCCGATTTTTTCTATATATCGCCCAATAAATAACCGTCCCAGTAATACACCTACTATGAAAATACTAGAAATCAGTCCAGCTTGACTGGTGGAAGCATTGAAGGTGCTTGTTGCATATCCGCTGATCATTACGATAAGCAAGAATACTACTAATGTTAAGAAGAAGTTCATGGCTGAAATGATGATAAAATCTTTTGTCCATAAACGTTCGGTACGGTTCATTGTTTTTTCCCCTTATACAATACTGTTTCTTCATTATATTCTTAATGAAAATTAATGTAAAATCACTAATTTTAATGTTAAGATTAATTTAATTTAAGTAAGAGGTGGAAATAATGAACCTTGATCAATTGCTTTATGTACGTGAAATTCTTCGTACACAATCGATTACCATTGCATCTGAAAATTTACATGTTACACAATCAGCAATTAGTCAGTCCATTACGTTTCTTGAAAAGGAAGTAGGTATACCGCTTTTCCATCGCTCTAGACAGGGGACAATTCCCACAGAAGAAGGAAAACCCATTTTATATAAAATTTTAGAAACGCTTCAAAAGTTTGATGAGCTGCAGGAAGAGATCCAATCGATTAACTCTTCATATATTGGTGAAATGAATGTAGCAACGATTCCGAGTATTTTTATGACATATCTGCCGAGAATGCTGGCAAGCTTTCAGAGAGATTATCCACAAATAAAAGTAAACGTAGTCGAAATGGAAAACTTAGACATCATTGCAGGCGTTCAGCAAGAAGAAATTGATTTAGGGTTTATTGCTTTGTTTAGTACATTTAATAAAAAAATGAACCAGCAAACAGTATTTCATCCTCTCCAAACGAATGGATTATTTACTGCAATCGTTCCTAAAAACTCTGAGCTGGCACTTAAAAAATATTTAACCATTCAAGATATTAGAAATTACCCATTTATCATGTACGATCGCAAGTTTTTTCATGAAGTAATGGAGGACTTTCAAAAAGAAGTACCGGATATTAACATTATTTTTAAAACATCAAACACGGAAGTAATCAAAAGGTCGGTAGCCGAAGGACTTGGGATAAGTATCCTTACAAATTTAATGTTAAAAGATGATCCTTATATTAATGGGGGAGCTATTATTACGGTCCCAGTTCGATTAGGGTGGAATGTTCAAATTCAATTTGGCATTCTTCATAAGAAAAACAGCGGCCGTATGCCACTGATTGAGAAATTTTTGGAGAACATATAACCATACTTAAACGCACTAGATATCGTGGAGGACCAATTAGAAGATGGGATAAAAACAGATTGCAATATAGATGATCGAGTTATAATTGCTGCCTAATTCTGAATATTTATATGTTATAATTATTTTGATTATTCAAAAATAGGAGGAAAGATAGATGACAGATCATCATTTTGAATCAATTCCTGGAGCAGTTGAGTTTCAAGTCACAAGTGAAGATGTTAAACACAAAGGGACTTTTTCCACACCACAATTATCTGGCATTTTTGGAGTGGAAGGCGGAGAGGACAAATCGCCTCATTTATCGTGGTCAGGTGCTCCTGAAGGAACGAAAAGCTTTGTCATTACGGTTTATGACCCTGATGCACCTACAGGTTCAGGTTTTTGGCATTGGGCAGTGGCAAATATTCCAGCTTCTGTCACAGAATTACCTTCAGGTGCTGGCAATTCTGAAGGAACGGGATTGCCAGAGGGTGCCTATCAGTTAGCAAATGATGCAGGATTGAAAAGCTTTTTGGGTGCAGCACCGCCTCCCGGACATGGAGTTCACCGATATTATATCGTCGTACACGCATTAGATGTTGAAGATATCGGCGTACCTGACAGTGCGACTCCGGCATTTCTCGGCTTCAACATGTTTGGCCATACACTTGGCCGTGCAGTCTTACTTGCAACCTTCGGAAGATAATTGGTGTTAAGCGCAGGAGTATATTTACATAAATACAACTGTAATTATATCTTTTAAAAATTCCTTTAAAAAAGAAGATAGGACAATTATGTATTCTATCTTCTTTTTTGTTGTTTTACATCTGCGAGAATTCTGAGAAGAAATTAAGGGGGGAATAAGTTGCGATACAAACTAATTACATTTGACGTATTCAGTGCTTTATGTGATATTCAGGGGACATTCATTCCTTTGCTCAAAAAACTTAAGCCGTTTAAGGACGTGGATGTGAAAACATTTTTCCAAGCATGGAGATCGAAACAATACGAGTATTTAATCATACATAACTCATTAGAAAGAGAATTTATGAGTTTTGAAGATATTACAAGAAAAACCTTGGAAAACACATTGCAGCTGTATAATATTGAGCTGGCCAAAAATGATCGAGAACGTTTAATTGAAAACTGGAATCAACTCAAATTTTGGAGCGAGGCTGAACAAGTGGTACAGGAGGTAAAGCATCGCGGATATTTAGTTGGAATGCTTTCAAATGGGGACATTCAAATGTTATTGAAATTACAGACCCATTGTAAGGTTAAGTTTGGTTTTATTTTGTCAGCTGAAGAAGCAGGTTCCTATAAGCCAAGTCCAAAAATTTATCAATTTGCATACAGTAAAGCAGGTGTGAAAAAAGAAGAAATCCTGCATGTAGCTGGCTCGCCGATTGATATTCTTGGGGCGATATCTGCCGGTATCCCATCTGCATGGTCAAATCGGAATAATCTCCCTCCAATAGACTCTTCTTATCAGCCAACTTTTAAGTTCGGCGATTTAACAGACCTCCTTAAACATACTTAACAGACCAGTGGAGTTTTTTTAGTTTTTGCATTTTTCACATCCGGAGATTAATTTTAATTTGGAGGAAGCTTATGTCAAATAACGTAATACATAGAAGAATTATCTTAGATTTAGCCGTTACTTTAGATGGTTTTATTGAGGGGAAAAACGGGGAAGTTGATTGGTGCATTATGGAAGCTGAGATGGGATTTATTGATTTTTTAAAGCAAATCGATACGATTTTGTATGGCAGAAAAAGCTACGATTTATGGGGCCAATTTTCTCCAGACAAAGACTGTATAGATACTGAACAAGAAATGTGGCAATTAGTGCATGGCAAAGAAAAATATGTGTTCTCCAGAACGCAAAAAGGAAATGGAAATAAAGCAACATACATAAATGATCATATTATCGAAGAAGTAAATAAATTAAAGAACAAGCCCGGTAAAGATATTTGGCTATACGGCGGAGCAAGCCTGATTACGACGTTTATTAACTTAGGACTTGTTGATGAACTAAGATTGTCCGTGCATCCTGTAATTTTGGGCGAAGGAAAACCATTGTTTATTGACATTAAACAGAGGGTGAATCTAAAAATAGTGAATACAAGAACGTTTTCCTCTGGGGTTGTACAGCTTATCTACCATTTGGATAGGAATTAATATAGACGAAAATTACCATACCCCTTACTTAACTAAGGGGTTTTTTTATATCATAAGTGTGCAATTGTGAACAAATGATGAAATTCCAATAAACCACTTTACATTCATTTATATTGTCATATAATACCTATATGGGTATCATACCCTGATAGGTATTATAAACAAACATTTTTAATAAAATTGGGGAATTTAGACATATAACTGGAGGGAATTGTATATGGCACAAAAAGTTATTATTATTGGCGGGGTTGCCGGTGGTGCAACAGCAGCTGCAAGATTAAGAAGAATTAGCGAAGAAGCGGAAATTATTCTCGTAGAACGTGGTGAACATATTTCATTTGCGAACTGCGGTTTACCTTATTATATTGGTGAAACTATTAAAGACAGAAGCAAGCTGTTAGTACAAACAGTCAAAGGAATGTCCGACCGATTTAATCTAGATATTCGTAACTTAAGCGAAGCGGTCAGCATCCAGCCAGAAAGCAAAACCGTTACAATTAAGAATCTAAGAACTGGTGAAGTTTATGAAGAATCCTATGATAAGCTGCTGCTTTCTCCTGGTGCAAGACCAATTGTACCGCCAATCCCAGGATTAAAGGAGAACCAAACATTATTTACGTTAAGAAATATTCCAGATACAGATAAAATTAAAAATTATGTTGATGCCCAACATCCGAAAAAAGCTGTTATCGTTGGCGGTGGCTTTATTGGAGTTGAGATGGCTGAAAACTTAGTTGAAAGAGGCATAGAGGTAACCATTATTGAAATGGCCAATCAAATTATGGCTCCAATTGATTTTGAAATGGCCAGTATCCTGCACACCCATTTAAAAGAAAGAGGAGTAAATTTAATTTTAGAAAATGGTGTTCAAGCATTTGCCGATGAAGGCAGAAGGGTCATTCTATCTGATGGAGCCGAGATTGAGACTGATATGACGATCCTTTCTATCGGAGTAAGACCTGAAAATGAATTGGCAAGATCAGCAGGGCTTGATTTGGGTGAACGAGGAGGTATCCTCATCAATGAATATCTGCAAACTTCTAATCCAGATATATACGCGGTGGGAGATGCAGTTGAAGTTGTTGATTATATCAGCGGCACAAAAGCAATGATTCCACTTGCTGGTCCAGCCAATCGCCAAGGGCGTATTGCCGCAAATAATATTATGGGTAAAAAAGAGAAGTATCAAGGAACAATGGGTACTTCCATTGCAAAAGTATTTGACCTTGCCGTTGCAGCTACTGGGAATAACGAAAAAATATTAAAACGATTGGGGATCTCTTATGAAGTGGTTCACATTCACCCAAGTTCCCATGCTGGCTATTATCCAGGAGCAGCACCTATTGCGTTAAAGTTAATTTTTGATAAAGAAACAGGCAAAATTTATGGAGCACAAGCAGTAGGGGCGGATGGAGCAGATAAGCGCATTGATGTTATTGCAACTGCGATAAAGGGCGGATTAACAGTTGAAGATTTGACTAACTTAGAATTATCTTATGCACCGCCATTTTCATCAGCAAAAGATCCGGTCAATATGGCAGGTTATGTGGCAGCCAATATTATGGATGGCGAATTAGAACATATTCAATGGCATGAAGTGGACCAAATCATTGCAGACGGAGGTCTATTGATCGATGTTCGTGAGCCAATGGAACGGGAATTTGGATTTATCGAAGGCTCAATGAATATTTCATTAAATGATCTTAGAAACAGATTAGAGGAGCTTCCAAAAGACCAAACAATTTATGTCAGTTGCCAAGTTGGCTTAAGAGGATATTTAGCTAGCCGAATCTTAACAAATAACGGATTTAAAGTGAAAAATGTCGATGGCGGCTGGAAAACGTATTCATCCGTTTTCGGAAGCAATATTAAAAAAGAAAATATCGAAACGTCAGCAAACGATCTAGGAGAGACTGTCGTTAAAGATACAAATAAAGAAAATGCCGATACGGTTTTGGATGTTACAGGTTTAACTTGCCCGATGCCAATTGTAAAACTGAAAAAAGAAATTGAAACATTAAACAGCGGGCAAGTATTAGAAATCCACGTAACCGATAAAGGAGCATTAAACGACTTGCCAGCCTGGTCAAAAAATGCTGGTCATACGCTGCTTAAAACTGAACAAGATGAAAATGTTATTAAGTTTTGGATTGAGAAGAAATAAATTAGCTTAAACACCAATTGACCACTCTTTGCCTTCTCGGGTTTAGAGTGGTTTCTTGTTTTATGTAGATAGATGTCGTTTTTTATCGTATAATATTTAAGTAAACAGTTGTATCACTTCACTGCCTTCAAAAATAACATTCCTCATTAGAACTTCAAAAAAACAAACCTTGAACTAGCTTCATGAATCGCAAATCTACCTCACGAAAATATCTTCAAAAGGAGAAATTCGATGGGACAGGAAAAAGAATACCAAGCCATTTTACAAGCTATCTTGGAGTTATCCAAACAAATGAAGGAAAACCAGAACGGTTTAACCGAATTATCTAAAAAAGTGGACGATTTATCAAATAGAGTTGATGGATTGTCAAACAGATTCGACGATTTATCAAGTAGAGTTGACGGATTGTCAAACAGATTTGACGATTTATCAAGTAGAGTTGATGGATTGTCAAACAGAACCGATGATTTATCAAGTAGAGTTGATGGATTGTCAAACAGATTCGATGATTTATCAAATAGAGTTGATGGATTGTCAAACAGAACCGATGATTTATCAAATAGAATCGATGGTTTGTCAAACAGAGATGATTTATCAAATAGAGTCGATGATTTATCCAGCGAAGTAAGGAATAGTAAATACGAATTGATCGAGCGGATTGATTTTGTGGAAAAGAATCTTGGTGAAAAAATTGATTTCATGGATTCCAAGGTTGAGGTTTTATCAAGTGGATTGTTAGAAACGAGAGCAGAGGTTTTACGGTTAAAGCGAGCAAAATAACATGACATTGTTAGTCTTTGAGCCTTTGTGCCCAAAACAAATAAGATAAAAAAGCACTTTCTATGCACATAAGAAAGTGCTTTTTTTTATTGGTTAAATATCTTAGTTATATCAGCAAGATTTGCAAGTGAATGGAAAATGGAAATTAGAAAAAAATAAGGCAGAAAGGAGGAGATCCGATGGAAATTACGGTGAATAAGGTATTAGACGCAAAGGGCCTTGCTTGTCCCTTGCCGATTGTAAAAACCAAAAAAGAAATGACAACACTAGAGGCTGGGCAGGTGATGGAAATCCAAGCAACCGACAAAGGCTCAACGGCTGACATTAAAGCTTGGGCAGGAAGTACAGGCCACCAGTATTTAGGGACAGTTGAAGAGGGAGATGTGTTAAAACATTATCTCCGCAAAGCTAGTAATGAAGAGGAAAAGCCAGAAGCCAAACATCCTGATATTGTTGGTCTAGAGGATCTTTTAAATAAAATAAATGGCAATGAAAAGATTACGGTTTTAGATGTTAGAGAACCAGCAGAATACGCATTTGGGCATATTCCAGGTGCTATTAATATCCCCCTTGGTGAACTGGAAGAGCGTTTTGAAGAATTAAAAAGTCATGAAAACCTTCATATCATTTGCAGAACCGGTAACCGCAGTGACTTTGCGGCACGAAATTTAACGCAAAAAGGATTGAAAAACGTAAAAAACGTTGTACCAGGTATGAAGGATTGGACAGGTCCAACCCAAACCAATCATTAAATAGGAGGATTCAGCAATGAAGGTAGTGATTATCGCAGCAAACGGCGGAATGTTTGATGCATATAAGGTATTTAATATCGCAACAGCAGCTGCAGCCACAGATGCAGAGGTAGGAATCTTTTTTACTTTTGAAGGGTTAAATCTGATTCATAAAGAGGCACATAAAAATTTGCCTATGCCAGCTGGAACTGAACATTTTCAAGAAGGGTTTAAAAAAGCAAATGTTCCTTCTATCCCTGAGCTTGTTTCTATGGCACAGGAGATGGGTGTTAAGATCATTGCCTGTCAAATGACGATGGATGTAATGAGCTTGGAAAAAGAACATTTTATTGAAGGAATTGATGTAGGCGGTGCTGTGACATTTTTGACTTTTGCACAAGATGCTGATGTTACATTAACATTTTAATGAATCTCTATAAGGAGAATTATGCCAGTGGAAGGATCTGTTAAAGTAATTACAGCAAAAGAATTAACGAAGAAAATCTTGAAGCATGAGGAAATATTTATTTTATCAATTTGTTCGTATTGGAAAAGGATGTTTGTCTTATCTAGTTGAATCGAATGGGGAAGGTGCAATGATTGACACCATCCGGATGCTGGACCCATACGAAGGTTTTATAAAAGATTATCAGATTACACTCAAATATGTTCTTGATACTCATCTGCATGCAGACCATATTTCTGGTGGGAGAAGATTGGCAGAAAAACTTGATGCAACATACTGTCTTCCGCCAAAAGATGCGGAGGAAGTTGTGTTTATCTATCAGCAAATCAATGATGGCGATGAGTATAAAGTAGGGAATACAACCATTAAAGCTATCTATTCTCCTGGACATACGATTGGTAGTACATCATTTGTCATCGATGATCAATATCTTTTAACAGGAGATATCTTGTTCATTGATTCTATTGGCCGTCCGGATTTAGCAGGGAAAGCTGAAGATTGGGTAGGAGACTTAAGAAATACCTTATATCACAGATATAAAGAGCTTGTAGATGATTTAATAGTATTGTCGGCTCATTATATGGGCATTAAAGAAATGAATGAAGACGGCAGTGTTTCCGAAAAACTTGGTGTTTTATATCAACAAAACCATGGATTAAATATTCAAGATGAAACCGAGTTTAGAAAAACAGTGACAGAAAACTTGCCGCCGCAGCCAAATGCTTATCAAGAGATTCGTAAAACAAATATGGGAAAAGTTATTCCCGATGAAGAACAGCAAAGAGAAATGGAAATCGGACCGAATCGCTGTGCGGTGAGATAATATACGGTGGTACGAAAGGTAACTGTCACGGTTACCTTTTCATCATTCTCAAGATAATAACTGCTAAATTATGAAAAGGATCTCTTAAAGTGACGGAAAATAAAAGGAGATGAGGCAATTGGCTGGTCATCGATTTAGACCTGAAAAAGCGGAAAAATTACTGGACCCAAAACGCCAAGAATTAATTCCTCCAGAAAAAGTGATTGATATCCTTAATATACAAAAAAATGACAGGATTGCCGATCTAGGAGCAGGGAATGGATACTTTACCATTCCGTTAGCAGAACAAACGAATGAAACTGTATATGCTATAGATATTGAACCAAAGATGCTTGATTTGTTAAAGGAAAGAGCTGATTTGGCTAATATAAAAAATATCGAATACATCCAAAGTGACTTAGAAAATATTAAGCTTAATGATAATAGTGCAAACAAAGCCATTATGGCATTCGTAATGCATGAGATACCAGATACCAAAAAAGCGGTGGCTGAAAGTAAAAGAATTCTCAGCGAAGGCGGCCGATTATGCATACTTGAATGGAAAGCTGTCGAATCTGAAATGGGCCCGCCTCTCCATGAAAGAATACCGCCGGAAGATTTGCAAAAATTCCTGCTGGAAAATGGCTTACAGTCAGAAGTTATTTCACTGAATCAAATGATGTATGCTGTTTTGATTGATATGAAATAAGCGTTGAAAGGAAGATTATCATGTTTGATTATACGCTTGTCACAGAAAAGAATATGGATGAAGCCATTCAAAGCATAGAGGAAAGCTTGAAAAAAGAAAAGTTTGGTGTGCTGTGGAACTTTGATATTAAGGACAAGCTTCAGGAAAAGGGCCTGGACTTTCAGAAAGAATTTAAAGTTCTTGAAGTATGTAACCCAATGGAAGCACAAAAGGTATTAACTGAAAACCAAATGGCAGGATATTTTTTGCCTTGTAAAATAGTTGTTTATGAAGATCAAGGAAAAACAAAAATTGGGATGCCGAGACCAACGGCGCTTATTAGTCTTCTCAACGATGAGGCGTTGAAACAATTGGCAAAAGATATTGAAGATCGTTTAATTACTTGCCTTGATCATTCTATTTAAATAGACTTGTTGAAATGAAATGCAGAAGGATCGTTGCGGCGATCCTTCTTTTAAGGTAAAGGTGATAAAAAAGGGTTGACACCCATAAATTTTTTTATTAGTATTATACCCATAGGGGTAAAGGTAATAAACGATAAATCAATTATACATTTAGGAGGAACAAAAATGAATAAAAAAGTAGCGATTATTGCAAGCAATGGTGGATTGTTCGATGCCTATAAAGTATTTAATATTGCAACGGCAGCTGCAGCGACCGATCAAGAAGTAGCGATTTTCTTTACATTTGAAGGGTTGAATCTCATTCATAAGGAAGCATATAAGCAACTTCCAATGCCAGAGGGAAAAGAGCATTTTGCAGAAGGGTTTGCAAAAGCAAATGTTCCTGTTATCCCCGAACTTGTTGCTATAGCGCAAGAGATGGGTGTTACATTCATTGGCTGTCAAATGACCATGGATGTAATGGGATTAGAAAAAGAAGCATTTATTGATGGAGTAGATGTAGGCGGAGCGGTAACCTTTTTAGAGTTTGCTAAGGATGCGGACATCACATTGACATTTTAATGAATATTTTTTTAAAGAAAAACATACCATATGGGGTAATGTTTTTGGCTGAAAAGGTTAAAATAAGAGGAACCATTAATAGGTTCCTTTTTTTAAAGGAGGAAACTGCGTGGATATTGCCTTCATCATTACGATCTTCCTAATTGGATTTGTCGGTTCCTTTATTTCAGGGATGCTGGGAATCGGCGGTGCCATTATTAATTTTCCGATGTTATTGTATATTCCTGCTTTGCTAGGGGTTGCGCATTTTACAGCACATGAAGTTTCAGGAATTACGGCAATCCAAGTTTTCTTTGCTACCATTGGCGGTGTTTTGGCTTACCGTAAGAGTGGATTTTTAAATAAGACCCTTATTGCTTACATGGGCATCAGTATTTTGATAGGAAGCTTTATTGGGGGATTCGGATCTTCTCATATGCCTGAGAGCGGCATTAATATCGTGTATGGAATTTTAGCATTGCTTGCGGTTATTATGATGTTTGTTCCAAGAAAAGGTATTGATGATATTCCTTTAGATCAAGTCAAATATAATAAATGGCTCGCCGCGCTATTTGCTTTCATAGTTGGAGTTGGAGCTGGTATTGTAGGGGCAGGCGGCGCCTTCTTGTTAGTACCGGTTATGCTGACTGTGTTAAAAATCCCAACACGGATGACCATTGCCTCTTCCTTAGCTATTACACTGATTTCATCCATTGGATCCGTGTCTGGAAAAATTGCAACAGGACATGTGGAAATCCTCCCATCAATTATCGTAGTTATTGCTAGTTTAATTGCTGCACCAATTGGAGCAAATATTGGGAAAAAGGTAAATACCAAAATTTTACAAATCATTATGGGTATTTTAATCCTTGCTACAGCTATTAAGACATGGATAGAAATTTTATAAATTTATCATTGATGTTTTAACAGAGGATAAATGGTAAAAGCAGAGATCATAAAAGGGGGAATGGCTATGAAAAATAAGCATCAGCAGGATTGCGGCAGCGGCACTTGAGGAATGAATAATGAAAAACCCCGTTCTAAATTTATACCGCCCATATGACCTGGGGTTTTCATTTGGCTCCTGGCAGGAGTTATTATCCTATTTAATAAATTATTTTAAGTGAAATAAAAGGAAACCCAATAGGTAAGGGTTTCCTTTTTGTCTTGTACTTTAGGACTATTCTTATTATTTCATGATTTATTAAATAAATATATCCCAACAAACATAAATGCAAGGGCAATGAGTTTGGATTTGTTTATAGGATAGGTAACTCCTCCAAAAAGTCCAAAATGGTCAATAATCGCCCCAGCTATAAGTTGCCCGATGACAACCGCCATAAAGGTGGAAGCCACACCGATAAGATTGACAGAAAAAATATTAATGACAATAAATAACGCCCCAAATAAACCCCCGATTAATTGCCATTTAGGAGCACTAAAAACTAGTAGAAAATTACCTTTCCCGAAGAAGAAAGACACAAAGAATAGCGCAAGCGCCCCAACAGCGAAAGAAACAGTAGCTCCCTCTAATACGCCAACTTTCCTGCTAAATTCAGCATTTATTTGACTTTGTACGGCAAGGCCAGACCCGCCAATCAGTGCTAAGACGCAATAATGAATTTAATCATCAACATACCCTCCATTGTCTGTACAGACAAACTGAAAACTGTAATGTTGATTTCGATTTAACTCATAAAGATTCCTTTATATTAGTGTCGCTTTTTTCAGACAAAACTGCTCATAGACACTTGGAATCTTTTTTTGTTGGGTCCTGTCCATAAGAGCGAGTCTCATAGACATTGGGAAGCTGTTTTCGAAGTTCGCTGTCCATAAGAGCGGTTCTCATAGACATTGGGAAGCTGTTTTCGAAGTTCGCTGTCCATAAGAGCGGTTCTCATAGACACTGGGACGTTATTTTCGTAGGTCACTGTCCATAAGAGCGTTCTTTCTTTGTTGCTGCTTGGATTTGTTGATGTAAACGTCTATAATAAACAACGTTATCATTGTTGGTATGTAAAAACAGATAGATATTTTTAGATCTTTGAAACTCCATAAAGAAAGCGGAATAGAAGGGAACACCAGAGGTTTTATAATGAAGAGATACGGTTTAAAGCATCCATTTAAAGGATTTAAAAAGAGAACAATCTTTTATGTTGTAGCAGAGTCTGAGTTTATTGGGGTAAAAGAATTCGTACTGAGGACAGCGGATCTTACTAATAGAATTGCTGTTTCAGAGGATGAACTGAAAAAGCATTTTGTTTATCTAAGATAAGGGAAAAACGGGGTATGATTGATCGTTTCTGTTTCCCGTCCTATAATTTGATAGATTGCATTAAAAGGTGGAATGGAGGAACTATGGAACAAAAGAAAGAAAAATTTCCGTGGCTATATTTATTGCTGCTTTCAAGTGTTACTTTTATGGGGATATTGTCAGAGTTAGTGCCATCAGGGATTCTGCCTGAGATGAGTGAAGGGCTGCATGTATCTTATTCGTCTATTGGGTTTTTAGTGAGCATTTATGCCGTTGCCTCTGCTGTCGGAACGATTCCGTTAATTACTTACACCATGCAGATGAATAGAAAGAAACTGTTGACGCTATTAATGTATATATTTGGGATTTCTAATTTAGTCATTGCATTTTCTCCAACCTATTACTTAACAGCAGCTGCCAGACTTATTGGAGGAATCAGTGCAGGAGTATTGTGGCCAATGGTTTCTGCCTATGCCATGCGGCTGGTTCCGTCTAAATACCATGGCCGTGCGATTGCGGTAACAATGGCAGGTAGCACCCTAGGACTTGGGATTGGGTTGCCGATTATGACAACCATCGGTACAGAGCTTGGATGGAGAATAGAATTCGGCGTTCTTGCCCTGATTATTATGATCATTGCTATTTTGGGGCAGATGATTTTGCCTTCTGTTGAAGGAGAAAAACGAACAACGGCGAATTCGCCATTTTACATCATTCGCAATCAATCCGTCATCATCTGCTTGGTTGTGACCCTCCTAACAATTATGGCTCATTATGGTTTGTATACGTATATTTCACCGCTTGTAGACTATTTTAATTTTGCCGGTGGAATTCAGTTGGCTTCCATTCTGTTTGGAATAGGGACCATTATATCTGTCGTATTAGCAGGGAAAGTAATAGACATTCATCTTGGATCACTGACCGTTTTCATGCTGCTGCTGGCGTTTGGCTCAATGCTATTATTTGCAGGCTTTAAGGGGATGCCTTTCGTCTCACATTTTGCTTTCCTTTTATGGGGTGTTTCATTTGGAGCACTTGTGACGATCTTTCAGGCCGCAGTAACTAGACAAGTAGAAACTGGAAAAGATGTGGCAACTTCTCTCCAGTCCAGTACCTTTAATTTTGGAATTGTGTTTGGCAGTGCCCTTGGCGGCAAGATTTTAGATCAGCTCTCGGTACACTTTATCATTTATGTAACCATTGTGTTATTAGTTGTTCCCATCCTATTTAGCATTTTTTCCAAAAAGACTTTTTGGCAGAGCGGGGAATATAGAGGAGAACCTGAACCAACACATAAAGCCGTGTAATTCGGTGCCAGGTTCAACCTGCTGAATGAAATTAATTTCTTGCAAGCCCTTTTTTAAATGCTGCCAGATGGTTTAAAGAGGCACTGCGCAGCTGGGAAAAGACTATTTTAACATCATTAGGTATGTTTTGTGATAAAAACCTATCGTACATGCCTATGTTATCAATTTCTCCTTGAACGCCTGCAGCATAGGCACTCTTTAGATTGGCTGGGGTTGTTATAAAAGATTGAGAATTATCATTAGGTACTGGTACTTGATAACGTTCGAAAAGCGGCAATAATGCACTTATATGCCTCTTTTCTGCTTCTCTAATCTGGACAAATGTTTTGACGTTGCCAAAGGTTCTGATAATATTATTATATCTTGCTTGAGCCAAATACTCGTCCTGAAGAGCATAAGTCAGCATTTGCTCTAGTGACAATGATGGAGCGTTTAACGCTCCCTTTGCACCATAATCTTCCGGTTGCCTTTGGCTAGGGGTTAACATCTGCGTTTTTCGAAAAAAAAACAAAAACCACACCGCATGATTTTGTTCATCGGATGCTGCGCGTCGGAATCGATCTTTTATCGCTAGATCCTGTGCTTTATCTGCGATATCTAAATAGAAATCTACTGCTCCTTGTTCATCTTTAAAGGCAAATTCAATGCCTGCCCCATAATTGTCCGGGCATTCCTCGGTAATTTGATAGGATGGCTGTTGCCCTGTTAAATTTGTATAAATTCTGCTAAACTCTGAAAGATGCCGTTTTTCATCTTTTTGTATTTCTAATATTTTGTCCCGTTCATCTGGTGCGGGTGCCATTTTGGCTAATTTCTCATAACATGAAATCGCGCTATACTCGGCATTAATAGCTTTTTGGATATCGTTAATTAGTTGAGTATCAAGTGCCATTCGATAAAAATCAGTATAGGACGGGACATGATAGGGCTGATTTGAAAACATGATTGTCCTCCTTAGGTTTAAAGTTCAACATATCATATGTGCTAAAAAGGGCTTTAGTGCCTGGTTTCAATTTGGCTAGGAAATGTGGGAAGAAGTTGGAGGAGAATTATGGATATTCAAAAGATTGCTTTAGACCTAGTTAACTGCGGGATTATCGGGATTAATCATTCAAAACCAATAGAATATGAGAAGTTGAATGGAGGTACTGTTAGCGAGTTGTACCTCCTTCATCATAGTGATACTAAATTTGTCGTTAAATTAAATGAACCAAGTATAATTGAATCAGAAGCCAATTTTCTTCATTCTTACAAGGAATCCAATCTGCTGCCTAAACTTCTATTCGTTGAAGAATCATTCAAGTATATCGTTTATTCTTTTATGGAAGGCTCAACCAACTATGTTAAAAATAATAAAACGGAAATGCTAAAAGCCCTTGTGCAGGGACTTCTAAATCACTATAAGTCTGCTCCTAATATAGGTTGGGGATGGTTAGATCAGCCAGCACCTTCTTGGCAGTCTTTTCTAATGAACAATTTTATGGAGGCAAATAAAATAATTGATTCGCGCTTAGCAATGGACGACCATAACCTCGTTCTTAACTTATGCCAAAAGATTAGCACAAATAGAAAACCATACTTATTACACGGTGATTGTGGGGTTCATAATTTTATTTTTAATGATGGGCAGCTAATTGGTGTGATTGATCCAACCCCGATCATTGGGGATCCTCTTTACGATTTAATATATGCCTTTTGCTCTTCTCCTGATGATTTGACAACAGAATCCATAAACTCAGCAGTAAAACAATTGAGGTTCAATAATGGAAATAACCATTCGTTTATGTATTCGGAAGTAATGATAGGGCTATATTTTAGGATAAGTGCATGTATTAAACATCATCCACAAGATTTTAATGAATATTTAAAGTGGTGGCAATACTGGAAGGGCGTTATCAAAAATGTATCTTTATAATTGCTGTTCAAACTCCTAGCTTTTGTTTAAGCTAGGAATAGGCAAGTATTTATTCATGTCAAAAAGAACTATTTTTTACCACTATGAGTAAAATCAGTAAGGGAGGGAATTGCTATGACATCTAGCAAGAATACCGAGTTGTCACTAGAACTGCGCGAAGAATTATTGACCACATTGAAAGCACGTTTTGAGAAAAATATGCACCGCCATAAAGATCTCCAATGGGCTAATGTTCAAGAGAAGCTGGAGGCCAATCCAGAAAAGCTGTGGTCGCTTAATGAAATGGAAATAACCGGCGGAGAACCAGATGTGGCTGGTTATGATGAAGAGAAAGATAAGTACATATTTTATGATTGTTCAGCGGAAAGTCCTAAAGGGCGCAGAAGTTTATGTTATGACCGCGAAGCGCTAGAGTCAAGAAAAAAACATAAACCTGAAAATAGCGCTATCGATATGGCGGCTGCTATGGGTATTGAACTTTTAACAGAGGAACAATATCGGGCATTGCAGGAACTTGAAAATTTTGATAAGAAAACATCAAGCTGGGTGCAGACGCCTGCAGATATTAGACAACTAGGCGGCGCTCTTTTTTGCGATTTCCGCTTTGGGCACGTCTTTGTGTATCACAACGGTGCGGATTCTTATTATGCGGCCAGGGGTTTTCGCGGTTCACTGAGGGTCTAAATTTGGAGCTAATGGCTAAATTGTGATTTCAAAAGGGATTACCTAGAAAATAAAGAAGCCCTGTATCTCACTGATAAACTTGAGATAGGGCTTTTGTGCTCCTTCATAGAGTATTGGTTAACTTCATTGAATAGGAGGCTACAAGCTATGCCTGAACAGTCTGTTTTTTTACAGGAATGTAGATGTCCATCTCTTTGTTCGCGGACCCGTAGCATCTTTCGTCATACAGCTCGAATTCCATTGATCCATAATGTTCATAACCCGATTGTGGAAACCATTCTGCAAAAATATAATTCCATGTGGACTGAATCGAAGTGCTGAATGATTCATCATTAGATTTTGGCGTCGTAAACACCGCATATTCCAGCTCAGGGAAACTTCTATACACCATTCCCTCAGGTGCCAGGGACCCCTCTGCTACCTCCATTCCGATGACATAAACGAACTCGCCTGTTTCAGGATTAAAGTCGGTGCAAATGCCAAGCTCCACATTTTTGTGTAAAGGGTTTGGAATTTTATGCCCTAATTGATTTTGAATATACTGCTGCCAAAACTCCGGAATATCCTGATTGTTTTGACCCCCTTCATTTTTCGTTTTCAGTTCATAGCCAATTAGGTGAAAAGCAGGTTTAGTGACTAATTTTGGTTCCATCCTATATCCTCCTGTAAAATGATTAATGGTTAGGCAGGCTTTTCCGCGCAGTGGTCCTGAGAGTCTCTTTGCACTCCGGTATTGCATTGGTGAGACATGATAGTATTTCTTGAACGCCCTGTTAAACGATTCTTGGTACTGAAAACCAACATCGATGGCAATATCAATTACCTTTTCATCACTGTAGAATAAACGTTTTGCTGCATGAGTTAGCCTTCTTTTTCTTACATATTCCATCACAGATTCTCCCACCATCGCCTGAAAGACCCGATGATAATGAAAAGGGGAAAAGCAAGCAATCTCTGCTAACTCTTCCAGAGTTATTTGTTCCTGCAGATTTTCTTCAATATAATCAAGTGTAAGTTGTATACAATATACATAATCCATTCCCGTCACCTGCCCTACATTCACTATAACAGCTAAAGAATCCTTGTTCTTAACATTTTTTGCTATATTCTCCTAGAACATATGCAGGACGCTTGAAAGCAGTGGAATTATACGGAAAAATAGGAAATAAAGCAGTTCAGTATACTAAAACACTGAAGGTACACCTTATTCGTATAAGTAAATAATTTAAAGAATGATTATTGGAGGTTAGAACAATGAGTGATCTCAATACTTTATTTCGTCAAAGAATTGGTATTCCAGAAAAAGAGGATATTACCTTCCAATCGCTGAATTATATTCTTGAAAAAACAGCACAAAAGATCCCTTTTGAAAATTTATGTATTATTGAAAATAAAACAAGTGATATTACGAAAGAAAACTTAACCAATAAAATATTAGTAAAACAAGTTGGGGGTCTTTGTTATGAATTGAATTCGATTTTCTACTACTTTTTAATAGAAAATGGTTTTAACGCTGTCCTAGCGCGCGGGGTTGTTTACAATCATGCTGCTCAAGAGTTTCATACACTTGGAAGAACTCATGTAACCATTCTTCTCACTCACGAGCAACAAACATACTTAATAGATACAGGGTTCGGAGGGAATTTGCCATTAAAACCAGTCCCTTTTACCGGGGAAACCGTAGCCTCTGATACTGGAGAGTTTCGAATTAAAAAGTTGGATAGTAAACATGGAGACTATGTCCTTGAAATGAAATTGAAGCATAAGGATACAGATTGGAAAATCGGCTATGCCTTCGATTCAAAGAATCGTATAACCGAAGTAGCTGAATTTAATGAGATTCAAACGATTATCGCAGAACATCCTGAATCTTCATTTAACAAAAATCCTTTAATCACACGACTTACACCTAAAGGAAATGTCATATTAACAGATCGTTCATTTACACAGTGGACAAATGGAACCGTGACCAAAGAAGAAATTGACAACGATAGGTTTAAAGAGCTATTGGAACAGTATTTTGGGATTTATAAGTAAAATATGGTTAAACGCTTTATTGCTTATTCTGAAAATTAATAAGAAAATTAAATGATTATAAATGTGAAATAAGGAGGTAATATCTATGGCAACAATTGAGGATTTTTTGAAATTAGATATTCGTGTTGGTACTGTAATTAAGGCAGAGCCATTTCCAGAAGCACGAAAACCTGCAATTAAATTAGAAATTGATTTTGGTGAGATCGGCATAAAGCATTCTTCAGCTCAAATTACACGAAGATATGAACCAGAACAACTTATTGGACGCCAAGTGTTAGCTGTTGTAAACTTCCCATCTAGGCGTATTGCAGGGTTTAAATCTGAAGTATTGGTCATCGGAGGTGTTCCAGAAGAAGGAGATGTGGTACTTTTAAAGCCAGATCAGCCTGTTAAAAATGGTACACCAATCGCTTAAAGAATTAGAAAAGCTCAATATACCAGTTTAAACTTTTAATAAACCTAGAGAATACGGAAGTGTCTTTTATATGAATGATTATTTTAAGTCAGATTGCACTCAGTGTTTTGGATTATGCTGCGTAGCCTTGCCTTATTTTAAATCAGCAGATTTTCCAGTTAATAAAGACAGTGGAGAGCCTTGCCAAAATCTATGTAGTGATAATCGCTGTCAGGTACATGATAAATTAAGAAAAAAAGGGTTTCGTGGCTGCGTTTCATATGAGTGCTTTGGAGCAGGACAATATGTATCACAAAGAATGTATGATGGGGCTGATTGGAGAAACAACCCCGAATGTGCCGCAGAAATGTTTGCCGTATTCCCGCGGGTTCAGCAATTGCATGAGATGCTGTGGTATCTCAACCATGCTATAAGTTTAAAGGAAACACAGCCATTCCATTCAAGTTTGCAAGATATCTATGAAGAAACATTTGAATTGACAATGGCAGAACCTCAAGAGATATTAAAGTTGGACATTGTTGTTCATAGAAGTAAAGTAAATGATTTATTGCTTAAAACAAGTGAAGTTTATCGTGGAAATGTGATTATCAATAATAAAAAGAAAAGATTAAAGAAAGGCTTAGATTATTTAGGTGCAAATCTTAAAGGGGCAGATTTAAAGGGAGAAAGTTTAAGAGGGACACTTTTGATTGCAGCTAATTTAAGACACGCTGATTTAAGAAAAACTGACCTTATAGGTGCTGATCTCAGAGATGCTGACCTAAGTCATGCGAACTTAACGGGTGCTATTTTTCTAACACAATCTCAAATAAATGCAGCTAAAGGGAACACCCATACCAAAATACCAAACTACTTAAAAAAACCAGAACATTGGTTAAATTGAATTAGCTTCAATTTACAAGGAGGAATCTAAATGGAAGTATATCAAGCAGGGATTGAGGATTTAGAAGGAGTTGCAAAGTTATTTAATTCGTATCGAATGTTTTATCATCAGCCATCAGATCCAGAAGGTACGCAATCTTACATAAAAGAACGTATAGTAAATAAGGATTCCGTAATATTCATTGTTAAAGATCAACAAAAGTATGTAGGATTTACACAGCTTTATCCCACATTTTCCTCCATATCCATGAAAAGAGCATGGATATTAAATGACTTGTATGTAGATGCAAATGCCAGAAAGCAAGGAATAGGAGAAATGCTTTTACATAGAGTAAAAGATTTTGCCATCGAAACAGGTGCAAAAAGTATTAGTTTGGAAACAGCCCCAGATAATTATGCTGCTCAAAGATTGTATGAAAAAAATGGGTATATTCGGGATTCGCAATTTTATCATTATGAATTTAGTTTCATTTAATGGTGTCTCTTTTGATGTTTTAAAAAAAATGGACATAAATGAGCGGGTTATAATTAGGCAATATTTTTTTAAAACCATCCATTCAGTTGATGGTTTTTATATTTTTTTGACAAAAAGAAAGATCATTTAAAGCCTTTCTCTTAATAACCAAACATTTTACTGAGGAAAGAATATAATAATAACAATAATAAAAATTTTAAAAGGGGTTTTTTCATGGATGGCATGGACAAACATTATTCAGAGGATAAGTTTTGGAAAAAGCTGAGAAAAATTGCATTTAAAGCTGGGCATTCAGTAGTGTATGCAAGCCTATTACTTTACTTCGTACTGCAAAAACCAAATGTACCGGTAAAAGCAAAAGCTACTATTGTTGCAGCGTTAGGCTATTTTATTTTCCCTTTTGATTTAATACCTGATGTAGCTGTAGGTATAGGATATGGTGATGATTTAGGTGCATTGGGGGTTGCTCTTTTTCAAGTGGCTGTATATATAGACGATGAAGTAAAAAATAAAGCAAAATCTAAAATGAAAGATTGGTTCGGTGATAACCTCGACACCTCAGAAGTAGATAATCAATTAATGTGAGCCAAGGTACTTTCTAAAGTACATATCCATCTCAACCTCCTTTGTACATATAAATGGAAAAAATAGAGGACATACTAAGGTTATATTTGTAGTGGGAGGATACTAATTTGAGTACCAAAGAGAATATCTTATCTGTCTTTGCCTTAGGCGGCATGAATGAGATCGGGAAAAATATGTATGCCATCGAATATGCCAATGAAATCGTGGTTATTGACTGCGGCAATAAATTTCCCGATGAAAGTTTGTTAGGGATTGATTTGATTGTCCCTGATATCGCTTACTTAATCGAAAATAAAGAGAAAGTCAAAGCTTTAATAGTCACCCATGGACATGAAGATCATATCGGGGGAATTCCGTTCCTCTTAAAAAAATTAAATGTCCCCGTTTATGCTACCCGGTTCACACTTGGATTAATTGAACTCAAGTTAAAAGAACATAAAATTCTCCGGGAAAGCGAACTTATCGAAATTAACGAAAATTCATCATTGACGTTTGGAGAAATAAGGGTGGGCTTTTTTAAAGTGACGCATAGCATTCCTGATTGTCTGGGAATGGTCTTTCGCACACCAGACGGTAATATTGTACATACAGGTGACTTTAAGTTTGATTTAACACCGGAGAAAAATAATGAGCGTCCTGATATTCATAAAATGGCTGAAATCGGCAGGGAAGGGGTCCTGCTTCTACTATCAGAAAGTACCAATGCCGAACGTCCTGGCTTGACTCCATCAGAACAAACGATAAGCGGCCATTTGGATGCGGCATTCATGAAAGCAGACCGAAAGATTATTATTTCTACTTTTGCGTCTAATATTAGCCGTGTTCAGCAGGTTGTGAATGCAGCACAAAAAACCAATCGAAAACTTGCGCTGCTGGGAAGAAGTATGGTAAATGTCGTAGCGATTGCGATGGAACGTGGTTATTTAACTGTCCCTGATGGAATGTTAATCGACCAAAATGAAATTAATGAACTGCCACCTGAAAAGGTAGCCATTTTGTGTACGGGAAGCCAGGGCGAACCGATGGCTGCACTTGCACGTTTATCCTCTGGAAACTTCCGCGGCGTCGAAGTTTTACCAGAAGATACGGTCATTCTAGCAGCAGGACCGATCCCTGGAAATGAAAAAAACATAACAAGTATTGTAGACAATCTTTATGAAATTGGAGCCAAAGTGATCTATGGTTCAGGAAGTACATCCGGTATGCATGTTTCCGGACACGGTTATCAGGAAGATTTAAAACTAATGCTGACTCTAATGAAACCAAAATATTTTATCCCGATTCACGGCGAACTTAGAATGCTGCATCATCACAGGCTGTTAGCGGAATCCGTTGGAGTGGAGCGGGGAAACACATTTATTATTAAAAATGGGGATGTTGTCGATATCGAAGACGGCATTGCCCGCCAAACCCGCTCCGTTCCAGCAGGGAATGCCTATGTAGATGGCGGGGATGTTGGCAATGTAGGGGAATTTGTGCTGCGGGACCGCAAAAAGTTTGCAGAGGACGGTATGCTCATCATAGTGTTAACCATAAGCAAAGCCGAGGGAAAACTGCTATCGGATCCCGAAACAATATCCAGAGGATTCATAGACAGTGATTTCTCGGAACTCCGAAAAAATGTTAACCGCCTGACTGCAAAAACGGTCAGTGAGCTGCAAGAAGAGAATCGAAACCAATGGAATGTAGTAAAAAGAGAAATCAGAAAGACTATTCAACAGCATGTGTTTAACCAAATGAAAAGAAAACCGATGGTGGTTCCTATACTCATTGAGATTTAATGCTGAGCTGCATCTGCAGCTCTTTCTTTTTCTCACTCCATGATCTTTACAATTTTGAACAAACGATTTTTAAATACAAAGCTGTTTGGAATTCGGATTTTTTGAAACCTTCTGCACTTTCGCCCGTATGATAAGTTGGGCAGAGAAAATGAACAAGAGGGGGAGAGAGAATGTCCGGATTTTTTGGCGTACTGATTGTTCTAATTCCCATTTTAGTTATTGGGGTACTTGGAGGGATCGTTTATTTCTTTTGGGTGAAATTTCGCTACCGTACGGCGAAGTCGAATGAGGCATTAATTATTACCGGCCCAAGATTAGGGGACCCTGAGAAAGAAAGTAATATTTTTACAGATTCAGAGGGCCGCTCGATGAAGATTATCCGCGGCGGAGGCTATCTTCTTAAGCGTTTCCAGACATCTACACCCGTTAACCTTACATCCTTTCAATTAAAGCTTTCAACACCAAGGGTTTATACCAATGGCGGAGTTCCCATTGTTGCGGATGCAGTTGCGATGGTTAAGGTTGCGGACTCGTTAAATGGAATTGCCAACTACGCGGAGCAATTTTTAGGGAAGGCCCAGAAGGAAATCGAAGAGGAAATTATTGAAGTGCTGGGCAGTAATTTGCGCGCGATTTTATCCAAAATGACAGTTGAGGAGATTAATAATGATCGTGAGAAGTTCAATTTCGATGTTTCCGAGATAGCACAGAAGCAGCTTGATTTAATGGGCTTTAAAATTACAGCTTTGGGATTAACTGATATCCGTGATGCGGATGAAGAAAATGGTTACTTAGAGAACTTGGGCCGGCCAAGGATTGCCGAGGTTCGCAAGCTTGCCGAGATTGCTGAAGCAGACAGCGAACGGGAAACGCGGATCCACCGGGCAAAAATGGATCAAGAGGCAAAGGAAGAGGAATACAAACGCCAGATTACAATTGCAGAATCTAAAAAAGAGAAGGATCTAAAGGATGCTGCCTTTAAAGAGGAAACGGAACGGGCTCGGGCAAAATCAGAACAGTCCTACGAATTGGAAAAAGCTAAATTAGCCAAAGAAGTAAAAGAAGAAGAATTAACACTACAGTTTTTAGAACGTGAACGTGCGGTTAAGCTGGAGGAAGAGGAAAGTAAAGTGCGTAAAGCGAAAGCAGATGCTGACTACTATGAAACTACTCGTAAAGCAGAGGCAGAAGCTCGCAAGGCGGAAATCGATGGGGAAACAAAAGCAAGAATACGCAGAGAAGAAGGTTCCGCGGAGGCAGATGTTATTCGTGAACGAGGAAAGGCTGAAGCCGAATCACGCAGACTTCTCGCTGAAGCTATGGAAAAACACGGAGATGTCATTATTACTGAGAAACTAATTGAAATGCTGCCAATCTTTGCAGAAAAAATCGCTCAGCCGCTTACTAATATTGACTCTGTTAAAATCATTGATTCTGGCAATGGCCAGGGCGTGCCTTCCTTTGGAAGAAGCATTACCAAAACAATGGTTGATATGCAAGAACCTCTAAAAGAAATGACTGGAATTGATGTTGCTGAATTAATTAAGTCTTACGCTTCAAAAACCAGAGGAGATCAGCATGTCAGTGTTACGCTTCCGGAAAGCTCTGCCATTGACAGCAAGAATGAAAATGCGGGGGAAAATGAAGCGTAAAAACATGTGACAGTTTAGAGGCTGTCCCCTTGTGAAAGCAAGAAGCTGTCAGACAAAAACAAAAAAACCACGGAGGAAATCCCCGTGGTTTTTTTTGTTTTGTGCTAAAACCAATGTTGTTGGCCACTTAAAACATGCAGCTGATGGATTTTATTAGGTGACAATGATATTTTTTCCTATTTTCGGAGATATTATCCTAGATTGCTTTAAATTAGGAGGTGTAATCGTTGGAAAGAAATCAGGGTCATATTAAGTTAAGTGCAGCTGAATTAAACTATTTATGGACTTCATATCTTGCCGATAGTATGTCGGTATGTATGTTAAAGTATTTTCTTGAAAATATCGAGGATGAGGATATAAAATCAATTGTTACACACTCTTTAGATTTATCCCAGCAGCATATTGAAATGATAAGAGGAATTTTTTCAGATGAAGGGATACAGATTCCACAAGGATTTACTGAAAAAGATGTTAATTTGAAAGCCAAGCGTTTGTTTTCGGATATATTTTATTTAAGATACATTCATAATATGGTGAAGGGTGGATTAGTTACTTACGGCAGAGTATTGCAGAATATTTATCGTGAGGATATTCATTCTTTCTATTCAAAATGCATGACATCAATCCTGGAATTGAAAACCCAAACTACTCAGCTTTTATTAGAAAAAGGACTAGCTGTTCGCCCCCCATTTATTCCATACCCACAAAAAATAGAATTTGTGCAAAGACAATCATTTATATTAGAAGGGCTTGGGAGAAGGGAATCGTTAACAGGAACAGAGGTAACGAATCTTCATGCAAATGTTGAGACAAATCAACTAGGGACAAGTTTGGCTACTGCTTTTAGTCAAGTGGCTAAATCAGATAAAGTTCGTAAATATATTTTAAGAGGGAAAGAAATCGCCCTAAAGCATATAAAGGTTTTTAGAAGTTATTTGGAAATGAATTCACTTCCTGTTCCCATGTCGTTTGACCAGGAAATTACCGATTCAACGGAATCGCCTTTTTCAGATAAACTAATGATGTTTCAGTTTAGCTTGATGATTTATGCAGGAATCGGTAATTACGGGATATCTATTTCAGAAAGCCAAAGAACTGATCTAGTGGTTGATTATTCACGCTTAACTGTAGAAATCTTAAAATTCTCCGAGGATGGAGTAAATCTCATGATTGCAAATGAATGGCTAGAACAGCCTCCTTTATCAGCTAATCGAAGAGATTTGGCAAAGGGCCTTTAAAGTAATGTAGATTTATAAAGAATTTTTGGATATTTGGACACATAAACTTTATTAATTAAACTTTTTTACTTACCAATCAAGGACATCAAAGATGGATATTTTTCATAATATACTTTGGGGGTGGCAAAATGGCAAGGATACCTTACCGAAGTGCAGACGTTGATTTGATGGCAAGAATGATGAGAGCAGAAGCTGAGGGCGAAGGAAAACAAGGAATGTTATATGTTGGGAATGTCATTGTTAATCGAGTAATTGCAGATTGCACTGACTTTAAGGATTTGAGATCCGTAAGACAAGTAATTTTTCAAGTACAAGGAGGAAATTACTCTTTTGAGGCTGTGCAAAAAGGCAATGTGTTTTATCAAAGGGCAAGGGAGTCTGAAAGAAGGTTAGCAAGACAAAATTTGGACTACTGGAGAGATCACCCAGCGAAATTTGCTCTCTGGTACTTTAATCCATATGCTCCGTGTCCTCCTACATGGTACAATCAGCCTTTTACCGGTCAATTTAAACAACACTGTTTTTATGAGCCAGCGTCTGGAACATGTGATAGTGTTTATAGCGGATGACTGAAACATGGACTGCAGGAATAAAAAATTTGACAGGATGGTAAAAATGCCGGGAAACACTGTTTCATTCAGTGGGTCCCGGCATTTTTTTTATTATCATCCAATACACGCAGCAACATCGAATAAAGAAAATACATGCCTAAATAAGCGCCAGAGATTAAGAAATAGGGATTCAGAAATATACCATGAATTTTTGTCATAAAGACAGTACCATCTTTGATTATGTTGAAAATAGCGATAGAGGCAATATTACCAAAAATTAAGGCCGTTATGATGGCAGCTATAGTAAAAAAAGTCCTTAGCTTCAGCCATTTTTTTTGCAATGCAACCATAATTATGGGGACAATGATACTGCCTGCTACTAAAATTAACTTCATTATGATCACCTCAGCACTCATTCTTCACTAAATAAAAGTGGATTAAACATTGGCAAACATAGGGAAGGTTCGTTCGTTTATAAGAGTTGTAATCAATTATCTGTTAACTGCTTAATGATTGTTCGAGTGTTTCCGACAGATTCTCTCTTTTTTCTTGCGGATTTATGATAAAATAATCACAAACAACTTCAAAAGCGGTGAACCATATTGGAAAAGGTTTTGCTGAATTTATCCATAATAAGGTTCTGAAGAACGTGAAGAAGTATCCTGTAGACAAAGTATTTGAATAAATAAAAAGTATGCGGAGCTATAGGTTTGTTTGCCTAACAAAACTCATAAATATATTTACTTGGAGGAAAAACTGTGTCCTACGTACTCAAAAGTAATTTTAAAATGTTTTCTCTTAATTCTAACCGGGAGCTTGCAGAGGAAATGGCAAGTCTGTTAGGCTGCGAGCTTGGGAAATGCTCTGTTAAACAATTTAGTGATGGAGAAATCCAAATCAGTATTGATGAGAGTGTCCGGGGCTGTGAGGTCTATATTGTTCAATCTGCCTCAGATCCGAATAAGCATATGATGGAGCTTCTCATTATGATAGATGCCTTAAAAAGAGCATCTGCTCAAATGATCAATGTGGTGATGCCTTATTATAGCTATGCCCGGCAGGATCGCAAGGCAAGATCTCGGGAGCCCATTACAGCAAGGCTGATGGCCAATCTTTTAGAAACGGCTGGGGCATCAAGACTTCTGACGATCGACTTTCATTCACCGCAAGTGCAAGGATTTTTTGATATACCAGTGGAACATCTGGTAGGAATCCCGATACTCGCGGACTATTTTAAGGAAAAGGCATTAGAGGATCTTGTAGTCGTTGCCCCGCATAATGGCGGAGTTGTGCGTGCGAGAAAATTGGCAGGATTGCTGAATGCTCCTATTGCCCTTATAGATCGTAGACGAGCAGAACATAGTGTTACAGAAATCATGAATATCATTGGTAATATTGAAGGCAAAAACGCGATTATTATTGATGATTTAATTGATACGGGCTCAACCATTGCAACATGTGTCAATGCGTTAATCGATAATGGGGCAAAGGCGGTCTATGCCGGCTGCACGCATCCTGTTCTGTCAGGTGAGGCCGTCAGACGAATTCAATCAACTCCAATTAAAGAATTAGTGGTTACCAATACGATTGCACTGCCTGCTGAAAAGAAAATGGAGCAAATTACTGTACTGTCTGTGGCCCCATTACTTGTAGAGGCCATTGACCGGATTCACAACCTAAAAGCAGTCAGTCCATTATTTGAATAAGTCTGACAAGGAAAAGGAGCTGCAGCTATTAGCAGCTCCTTTTGCTGTCCTGATTTTATTTAGGGATGATTCTAACAGCCTTAGCTGATTTCTTGTTGAAGTTGTCAAAAAGAGGCCGTCATTCTGACAGCTTTAGCTGATATCTGGTTGAAGTTGTCAAAAAGAGGTCGTCATTCTGACAGCTTTAGCTGATATCTAGTTGAAGTTGTCAAAAAGAGGTCGTCATTCTAACAGCTTTAGCAGATATCTAGTTGAAGTTGTCAAAAAGAGGTCGTCATTCTGACAGCTTTAGCAGATTTCTGGTTGAAGTTGTCAAAAAGAGATCGTCATTCTGACAGCTTTAGCTGATTTCTGGTTGAAGTTGTCAAAATGAGAATACCATTCCGATAATCCTAGCTGATTTCCTGTTCGAATACAAAAATACTCATTTCCGTATGCACAAGAACTAGTCTTTAGGAAATCCAGCATATATGCCATTTGTACCAAAACAGGATATATATGGGACAAATGATATGCTATAATATCCGTTATCAGCGAAAGGAGGAGCATTATCTTTGCGGCCTAAAACGTTAAGAATTATTGTCTATTTGGTTATTGTCTTTGCTATTGTCTTAGTTCTTTCATTTTATCAAATCTATGATCTCGAACTTTTTAAGAACAAGAACACAGAATACTCCGTTACGGTTGTGGGTTTGATTATCTCGGTCATTGCATTTGTCCTGGCTTTTCTTACCTATCTTTCAATTGATAATGTGAATAAAATTTCACAAATGGAGGGCAATGTTCTTGAAAACGAAAATTATATGACCTCTTTTACCAGTTTAATTAGGGAGTATAAGATGTCTGATTCTAGAAAGTTTGCAGAACATATATTTACAAAATTAGAGATTATTTTTAAAAAGGAATCCAGGACAGCTATTCAGTTCGCCGACAATTTGCAATATATGATTGATATATTAGTATTTCTTCCATACCTTTATCACAAAAAAGAAGAGGAAAAAGAGAAGAAAAGAAGGATGCAAGAAATTCTATTATTGATGGAAAAGAGAATGACAGCCCTCATAGAGGTCAGTAATGGAAACTTAGTTTTAATAAAAGAGTCGGTAAAGCTAATCAAATCAGTATTACATTATCAAAATCATGTGTATTCAGAGGGTTTTAATTTTGCCTCGTCTCTTTTGGAAGTAAGAGGGACCATGCTTAGAAATCCTGTAACACAGACTGTTTATTATAATTATTTAGGCCTTTTTTATCAAAAGAAAGCGATTGCTGTCCTGCAAAACAAGTATGAACTCCCCGAGGGTAATATGTTTTCTTTACAGCGCTTAAAACATGCTAAAGAGATAATAGGCTCTATGCACGAAGACGATAAAGAGCTGTTCATTATCTATCTAAAAGAAGCGAAGAAGTCATTTAATACTGCTCTTGAACAAGGAACAGACGACATTATGTGGGAAGGCTTCATAAAGTATAATGCAGCAAGAACCATCTACATATTGAGTCTTGTGAACGAAGCAGGGCAGGAAATCTGGCATAAAGTGATGGATGAAGCTTTGGCAGCACGATATAAGTTGAATATATTAATAGAGGATATCGTTCAAAGCCGGACACATTTGCAGGGAAATCTCAAGTATGAAAGTAACCTAGCCAACTTGGTGAAAATAAATATCCAAATGTCAGAAGGACTGGATATCACTAATCGGGTGGGGCAAGTAAAATATACGGCTCCAATGTATAATGGGCTTGAAGATGACCCAATATTAACTGTTCCGTACAATGATCATTTTGATGTAATACCAGTACTGCAGCAGGGGATAACAAGGTATCTTAGTGAAGTGCAGCAAAGAGAGCCTGTGGCTTGATTAACTTTTAATGGACTAGTTCAAAAGCAGAGCTAGTCCTATTTATTCCAGCAAAACCTAAGCTTTGGGTAATCACCACATTTTGGTATACAATAGAATAGATAAATTATAATGAAAAAGGTGATAACATGAGTCAGTTATCGGAGTTATTATCCAGTAATCATCATACTAATCTAGAGGAATTAAAAGAATTGCTCCGAATTCCAAGCGTCAGTTCCTTATCCCAGCATAAAGAGGATATTCAAAGAGCGGCCTCTTGGATTTCTGGAAAATTAGAAAGTATTGGAATGGAGCATGTCGAAGTTATTCAGACAAAAGGTCATCCCATCATATATGCTGATTGGCTTCATCAGGAAAATGCCCCGACTGTTCTAGTATATGGCCATTATGATGTACAGCCTGTGGATCCGATTGATCTGTGGGAGACTCCTCCATTCGAACCTGATATTCGTGATGAAAAGATTTATGCTAGAGGGGCTACAGACGACAAAGGGCAGATGTTCTTACATATCAAAGCAGTAGAAACTCTATTGAAATCAACTGGAAAATTACCGGTGAATGTAAAATTTTGTATTGAAGGGGAAGAGGAAATCGGAAGTCCAAATCTTCCGCAATTTTTATCTGAGAATAAAGAAAAGTTATCCTGTGATGCCGTCGTTATCTCTGATTCCGATATGTGGGATCGAGGAATTCCGGCTATTACCTATTCATTAAGAGGTCTATGTGCATTGGAGGTTTCTCTCAAGACAGCTAATTCTGATTTACATTCCGGCATGTTTGGCGGCGGGGTTCAGAACGCCAATCATTTATTGATTCAGCTGCTTTCCACTCTTCATGATGCAAACGGGAAAGTCAATGTTGATCATTTTTATGATGATGTCGCAGAATTAACTGAATTTGAGAAGGAACAAATTAAGGCACTCGGATTTGATGAAGAAAAGCTAAAACAATCGTTAGGTTTAACTGATTTAACGGGAGGAGAACAAAATTATCCATATCCAGAGAGAATCAGTTCCCGGCCAACGCTGGAAATTAACGGGATGTGGGGCGGATTTCAAGGAGAAGGCACAAAAACCGTAATCCCGAATGCGGCACATGCCAAAATAACCTGCCGTTTAGTACACAATCAACAGCCTGCACAAATTCAGGAATTGATCAAAAAGCATCTGGAGGAGCATGCACCAAAGGGATGTACCGTAAAAGTAGTGCTTCAGGATACTGGTGATCCATTTTTAACTCCAATTGAGAGTCCGATGATGCAAAAAGCTGCCGAAGCTTATCAAATTGTGTATGGAAGATCACCGGTCTATAAAAGAGAGGGCGGGTCCATACCAATCGTATCGGATTTCAGCCAATCACTAAATGCTCCTGTTGTTCTGATGGGATTTGGTTTGCCGGATGAAAATCTTCATGCTCCGAACGAACATTTTAACTTAGAAAACTTTGACAAAGGCATTCTTACGATTTGCTCCTTTTTTGAACTGATTCAAAAATAAAACCAAATCAATGGCCAAGTATAAAAATCACTTTGATTAACATAATAAGCCTTGGAATAATACTCCTATTATTTTGAAAAAGGTGATTAGATTATATGAAGGCAATAGTCATTGAAAAATATGGAAGCAAAGAGAAATTGATAGAAAAGGAAATGCCGAAACCAGCACCTAAACAGGGGGAAGTATTAATAGAAATGCATGCAACCTCTATTAATCCCATTGATTGGAAACTCAGAGAGGGCTATCTTAAAGAAATGTTTCCGTTTGAATTTCCCATTATTTTAGGCTGGGATGCAGCGGGAACAGTGGCGGAAATCGGTCCCGGAGTTTCGACCTTAAGTATTGGTGACCGAGTTTTTGTAAGACCTGAAACAACTGCTTCAGGGACCTACGCGGAATATATTGTGACCCAGGAACATCTTCTTGCCAAAATACCAGATAATATCAGCTTTGAAGAGGCTGCAGCGGTTCCCCTTGCCGGATTAACTGCACTCCAATGCCTAGTTGATTTTGCCCACTTGCATGCAGGTGACAAAGTCTTGATACATGCTGGTTCTGGCGGTGTTGGCAGTATCGGGATCCAAATCGCCAAAAGCCTTGGTTACTTTGTTGCAGCAACAGGAAGCAGTAAAAACGAAGAGTTTCTTCAGTCGCTTGGTGCTGATGTAGTCATTAAATATGATCAGCAGGACTTTGAAAAAGAATTATCCAATTATGATTTGGTCGTTGATACAATGGGCGGTGAAATCCAAACGAAAAGCTATCATGTATTGAAAAAAGGGGGAACATTAGTCTCCATTGTTCAGCCCCCAGATGAAAAAAAAGCTGAGGAAATGGGAATCAGCGTAAAATTTCATTGGCTCAACCCAAATGGCAAGCAATTAAAGCAATTGGCTGATCTTATGGAAAAAGGAAAATTAAAGCCTGTTGTTGGAAGTATCTTTGAATTTAGTGAACAGGGATTGCGGGAAGCACATGCCCTTAGCGAATCACATCATGCAAAAGGGAAAATTGTGATAAAAATAAAATGATAAGCAGTATTTTGCCCCATTTTGTGAGATAGGGGAAGTGCTAGCAAACATGAGAACCGCCCCCTGTTTTAAGAATAGGGAGGGATTTGCATGGATTTGCAATTAACAGGAAAGAACGTCTTAATTACAGGTGGTTCGAAAGGTATTGGAAAGGCGATTGCCAGTGCCTTTCTATCGGAAGGAGCAAATGTTTCGATTGCTGCACGCAGCATGGAATTTTTAATAAAAGCTAAAGAAGAGCTTGGGGAAAAGGTCGCTATTTTTCAGGCTGATGTTACGAAAGCTAGTGAACGAATGAAGCTGATCGAGACATTTATTAAAGAAAAAGGATCCATCGATGTTTTGGTCAATAATGCCGGGGGAAGTAATGGCGGAACAGTGACAGACACAGAGATGGCATTGTTTTACGAGGCCATGGAGTTAAACTACTTTTCTGCTGTTCATTTAAGCAAGTTAGCTGTAGAACAAATGAAGAAGGCAAAAAAAGGGGTAATTATTAATATTACGTCCGTTTACGGCAGGGAAAGCGGAGGTAAAGTGACTTATAATAATGCCAAGGCGGCTTTGATCAGCTTTACAAAATCCTTAGCAGACGAAGTCATTTCCGATGGTATCCGCGTAAACAGCATTGCCCCGGGCAGCATTCTGCACGAATCAGGAAACTGGAAAAGACGGCTGGAGGAAAATCCGGAAAAAATCAAAGCGTTTGTTAAAGATGATATTCCGGCTGGCCGTTTCGGCACACCTGAAGAAATTGCCAATGTAGCCGCTTTTCTCGCATCCGACAAGGCCTCTTGGATCGTAGGGGCCAGCATCAATGTCGATGGGGGACAATCGAAAATGAATTTTTAAAAGTGGGGCAGGAAACACGAGTGAACAATGGTACATTAATCCAGTATTCCTCGTGTTTCTCTATTAAAAAGAACTTTGCAAGTAAGATATGATGGATTTTGACAGGCTAAGGGTGAAAAATAGAAATCCAGTCAGAAAGCGAGCTCTATTCTGACAAGGTGGTGTGAAAAACTCTAGGTGTTGTCAGAATCCAAGTCTTATTTTGACAATTCAAGGGTAAAAATTAGAAATCCAGTCAGAAAGCGAGCTCTATTCTGACAAGGTGGTTTGAAAAACTCAACGTGTTGTCAGAATCCAAGCTCTATTTTGACAAGTTAAGGGCGAAAAATAGAAATCCAGTCAGAAAGCGAGGTCTATTCTGACAAGGTGGTTTGAAAAACTCAAGGTGTTGTCAGAATCCAAGCTCTATTTTGACAAGTTAAGGGTGAAAAATAGAAATCCAGTCAGAAAGCGAGCTTTATTCTGACAAGGTAATGTGAAACCCCCGAGGTCCTGTCAGAATCCAATCCCCCTAAAATATCTCTATTCAAACACATACCCGATCACATCTAACGCTTGATCAATGGATTCAACAGTCACATTGGCTTTGTTTGAAAGCTCTTTTAATGGATGAATCAAGGATTCTGGTCTGATAATAATGGTTGGCTTATTCATGGCAATGGCTGTGCTAGCGTCCATTGCTGTATTCCACTGTCGATATTTTTCACCAAATAAAGCAATAACAATATCTGATTTTTGCATAAGCACCTGTGTTCTAAAGTTGTTAATATCAGAAGCAGTATCATCTCTATATAATGCTCCTGGCTGTTGGCCCAAAATTTCTTCACCAATTTGATCGGACCGATCATGATTGGTTTGGGGTGCAACAAAGTTTAATGGCAGATTCCTCTCCCTTGCCTTACTCTGTAATTCTTCTCTCCAGTTATCGTGAATTTGTCCAGCTAAATAAACTGTTAATTGCATCTAGTTCCCCTCCATTTAATGTGATTTCTACACCAAGCATAAGCCATTTCATAAAAACTTCCAACAAAAGTGATTCAGTTACGAACTTACCTTCCGCAGTTAATTTGCCCAATTGGAAATAATAGGACAAAAAGAAACCGAGAAAAAATGTCAATATTGGGCAAGTTATCTTATAGGGATGTGTAGAAGAACCTAACACTAGGGGGAAATTTATTGCTAATATTACACTGCCCAAACTAATAAAGGAGTGATTAAATTTGGCGGACAACAAACGAAATCGTGATGATGTCAATGCAGGTGAAGCCTTAGGAACAGGTGCCGGTGCTGTTGCAGGTGCTGCAGCGGGTTCTATCTTAGGGCCACTTGGTACAGTTGCTGGAGCCATTGCTGGCGGTGCATTGGGAAACAAAGCAGGCGAAGGTGCAGAAGAATCTATGGATCCTAATGCAAATAATGAGGATATGTAAAAAAAATAAGCATCTAGCTAGCTATAACGTAAATGAGACTCCTGTAGCGGGAGTCTCTTGTTTTTTCCACAAAATTCCTGAATAATACAAGATGTGATTTACATATTGTTTTACAAAAGCCTTAATAAAATGATCCCCATATCCTTTGGCAGCACATTTCCTAATCAAGAATAAGTCAGTTTTAAAAAAGGGGCTGATAGCTTGAGAAGAAATAAATATGCGCCTCTCATTATGTCTTTAGGGATTTTATTATTCATATTTCTTGTCGTAAATGCAATCCGCAGCATAAGGGTTTATGTTGTGTATAGTTCAGGCATTATGCCTTTCATATTTATAGGACTAATTATTATAGTTATAATTTTTCTCTATATTAAAGGTTCATAATGAATGAACTGCACCTCCAAACTTGAGGTGCAGTTTTATATTGAGTACGAAGGGAATTCAATCCTGTTTTATTTTCATGAATGTATATGAACAGGTGTGCCAATAGGAATCGTCCGGGCTAATTCTTCAACATCCCGGTTATGCATCCGTACGCAGCCATGTGACACAAATTTTCCGATCGAACTCGGATTATTGGTTCCATGGATGCCGTAATGCTCTTTTGACAAGCTCATCCACATGGTTCCAAATGGCCCGCCAGGATTTGGCGCCTTATTGATAATAATATAATTTCCTACAGGTGTTTGAGTCAGCATCTTTCCGACTCCTATGGGGTATTGCTTTTGAAGACCTCCATTTCTGAACAGCATAAGTCTGCGATTATTAAGTGAAATATCAATGGAATAAGGGATCGTTTCTGCATTTGGAAACCCAGGAATGGTTATTTTTTGCCCAACATATAGAACATTAGGATTAATCGATGGGTTGGCCCGAATAATCGCAGCTAGAGGAGTCCGGTAATCCTTGGAAATCTGATGTAAAGTTTCCCCCGGCTTAACGGTGTGAATCATGAAAAACGCCCCCAAGTATTAGAAATACTACCTATTGTATGCAGGCATGGGGGCAAAAGAAACTAATCGGCACGGACTAATTTCCTCTAAAATTTTTAAAATTGAAAGCCATAGAGTAAAATCTCCATCGCTTACAGGGCATGCAGGTGCTGATAACTGCGTTTTTTCTGCAGTACAAAAACTAGAATAAATAACCCTGCTCCAATCCCGCTAGCTAAAACATGAGGGTAGATAAGCAGTAAGCCACTGGCAATCATAAGCACGCGATCAATCATGGAGGCTTTTGTTAAGAGCCAGCCAACAACACCAGCCCCCAATGAAATAACACCTAAAGTTGCGGTAGCAAAGGCTATAATGATTTGGCTTGGACTGCCGTCTAATAAAAGGACAGGTTCCAAAACAAACATAAACGGAACAATAAACCCCACTAGCCCTAATCGGACAGCCTCGATTCCGACCCGATTGGGGTTGCAGTCAGCGATGCCTGCCGCTGCATAGGCTGCCACAGCAACGGGAGGAGTAATAGCTGAAAAAATGGAAAAATAGACAATAAACAAGTGGGCTGCCATAAGAGAAACCCCCAGTTCCATTAGGGCCGGTGCCGCGAGCATTGCAGTTAAAATATATGCTGCAGCAACAGGCATGCCCATTCCAAGAATAATGCAAATGAACATGACTAATATTAGGGTTGGAAGCAGCATGCCTTCCGTTAATCCTAGGACAATGCTTGTTAATTTTCCGCCAAGTCCGGTTGACATAATTCCGGAAATGACCAGACCTGCTGCGGCGCAAGCAGTTGTGACTGGGATGGAGGACTTTGCCCCTTCGACCATTGCTTCGAAAATCTTCCTAATGCCCATGCGTGTATCTTTCCGAAGCCAGCTGACAGCAATAATTGCTAAAACACCATAAAATCCAGTAGTTGATGCACTATAGCCTTTAAATAAAAAGCCGATTAGTACAATTAATGGTATAAAGTAGTGCCATCCTTTTTTTAATACATCTGAAACCTTTGGAATATCCTCTTTTTTTGCTTTGGGCAAATCCAATCTTAGTGCCTCGAAATGGACAATAGAAAGCAAAGAAAGATAGTATAGAATCCCAGGAATGATCGCAGCAATGACAATCGACCGATAGGGAAGCTGTGTGATGGCTGCCATTAAAAAAGCAGAGGATCCCATAATTGGCGGTAAAATACTTCCGCCAGTGGAAGCAGCTGCCTCAACTGCTGCAGCAAAAGTTGGGCGATAGCCAGATCTTTTACTCACAGGAATCGTAAAGGATCCCGTTGTCACAACGTTCGCGGTCGGGCTTCCTGATATAGTGCCAAAAAACGCACTGGCAAGCACTGCGACCTTTGCCGCTCCCCCTTGTGACCTTCCGGCAAACGCAGTTGAAAGCTGAAAGAAAAACTCACCCGCTCCAGCCTTTTGCAGAAAGGAGCCAAACAGTAAAAACATATATACGAATGAGGCTGCAACGGCAATAGGCGATCCCCAAAGGCCATTAAAGCTGTAGGATAAATCTTCAACCACTTCTGATAAGGAGAACTCCCTATGCCAAACCAGCCCGTTTAAATGATCACCCCAAAGTGTATAGCTGATTCCAATCAGTACAATTATGACTATCGGGACACCGATCGTTCTGCGGGCAGCCTCAATACTTAAAATGACAAATACTAAACCAAATAGGATATCCCAATTGGTTAATGGGTCGACAACAGGAATTCGTTCTGCGATCCGTTCTGCATGGATGGTGAAATAAATCCCTGCACTCATGACAAGCAAAGCACAAAGATAATCTATTTTCGTTGGACCAGAATGAGTGTGATTTTTCTTAGAAAAACTATACAGCAAAAATGTTAACACTAGAATGAACGTTAAATGTGTTGCTAAAAGCTGAAGGGGATCTAATTTTCCCCAAACAACGGACCAAATTTGAAACAATGATAGAATGAATGCGAAACCGGCAAATAATTTCAAAGGAAGTCCTGATAAGTCTCGCTTGTCACTTTCCGTTAACCATGCTGTTAAATAATAGCTTTTAAGATTGGTTGTTTTTTTCATTCGATCAGTCCTTGCTCACTGAAAAACTTCTTAGCGCCTGGATGAAGGGGAACCTTTCCAACCTTGCTGAAGTTTTCTTTTGATAGATTCTTAAATTCCCTATGAACAGTACCTAGATAGTCAAAGTTTTCATAGATCGATTTTGCTATGCGATACACTTCATCTTCCGGCACGTCCTTATGCACGATTAAAATAGCAGGGGTATACAATGTTTCCAAATCTTGATGCAAGAAGTTATAACTTCCTGCTGGAATCGTGCCTAATTCCATTCCTAATTTTTCTGCCGCCGCTTTGAGCACATCATGATCTAAGGAGAAAAATTTCAATTGATTTGTAACGGAAGCCTCTAAAATATCACTTGATGGAACAGATACGGCGTCACCGGTTGCATCTATGCGATGATCTGCCATTAACTCAATAGTTTTTGATCCGCTTAAGTGGTCAACCGACCCGCCCCAGGAAACAATATCCTTATAGGTGACACCATATTCTTGTAAAATATGTCTGGTGATGATTTCACCTGCTGAACCTTTCTGATCGACCGCCAATCGCAGAGGGGCTTGATGTTCTCTAACTTCTTTTAATGAATCGAATGTCACATCTGCTCTTGCAAAAAGCTGATAGTAATTTGCAGGAATGACTACACTGACAGCCCGAATATCCTTGTAGGCTTTCTTATAGGGTTCATTCCCGCTGTATGCTGCGTATGCAGTCATTGCGTACGACAACCCATAGGGCACAGTGTTTGTCCCTACGCTTGCAGGATTCTCTACAATGCCGCCCGGTTCTACTGTGATAATCGAGTGTTCATTTTCACGGCGGATCGATTCTGCGATGCCTTCCGTAAAAACAGACCAGGAGCCGCCAGTACGTCCGCCAATGATGGTCGTTTTTATGGAGTCTGAAGCACTGTCTGTTACTGCTTCAGCCTGATTCTTACATCCTGTTAAAAGTAAAACGCCTATGGCCAATATCAAATAGACCGTCTTATTCCTCTTTGACATCTGTCCAACCCCCACAGCCTAAAACACTGGATTTAAAATGCTTTTTTGTTTCCTTCTTTGACCTGTAAGCTAATATCGAGTGCCTTGACAGAATGCGTTAAAAATCCCAATGAAATATAATTCACTCCTGTTCCTGAATAGAAGGCTAAGTTATCCAGATTTATTCTGCCAGAAGCCTCCGTTATAATGGTCTTAGGAACTAATTGGGCAAATTCCTTCACTTCCTCCGGGCTGCGGTTATCGAACATAATGACGTCTGCGCCAGCTTCCACCGCTTCCAAAACTTCTTCTTTCGCTTCCGTTTCCACCTCAATTTTAACCATATGGCCAGCCTTTTCCCGCACCGCTTGGACCGCTTTCGTAATCGATCCGCAATAGGCTATATGATTATCTTTAATCATGACTCCATCGTAAAGACCATACCGATGGTTTTTCCCGCCGCCGGATCGAACAGCATATTTATCAAGCATGCGCAGTCCAGGGACAGTTTTTCTTGTATCGCAAATATGTATTCCGGGATCATTTAAAACTTCTACACATCTGTTGGTGATCGTTGCGATTCCGCTCATTCTTTGCATAAGATTTAAGATCACTCGTTCACCTGTGAGCAAATGGGCTACAGGGCCGTTAACTGCTGCAATCACATCACCTGCAGCAACACGGTCTCCGTCGGAAAAATGGAACTCTGCCTGTATCGTGGAATCCAGCAAATGATAAGCTACTTTCATTATTTCTAAGCCGGATATAACTCCGCTTTCTTTTGCGATAAAAACCCCATGGCTTCTTTTATCGAGGGGAAAGATGGACTGGCTTGTCATATCTTGGTCGCCTATATCCTCAAGCAAAAACTCCTGCAGCATTTTCCGCAATTTTAAAGTATTCATAATTTGCCTCCTTGGTAGATTGAGAAATATTTCACAAATGATTTATTGAAAAGAGCTTCAGTAAATTACATGTGTCTTGACACATATATTAACACGCAAGCCTGCTGCTGTCATTACAAAAAATTTATCATAGAGGAACAAATCTGAAGAAAAGCGGCGACATCGGACAGGATTGGGTGAAAAAACTAGTGGGAGTCCAAAGAGCTAGTGACTTCGGACAAAGCTGAGAGAAAAAAACTGGCAGGAGTCCGAAGAGCGGGTGACTTCGGACAAAGCAGAAGAAAAAAGCGAGCGTAGAGTCCAAAGCAATGCCATCTTCGGACAAAGCAGAAGAAAAAAGCGAGCATAGAGTCCAAAGCGATGCCATCTTCGGACAAAGCAGAAGAAAAAAGCCAGCATAGAGTCCAAAGCAATGCCTTCTTCGGACAAAGCAGAAGAAAAAAGCAATCGGGAGTCCGATAAGCGGACTCCCGCAGTCAGCAAATCCTTTGACTGATAACATCATACTGCTTTAGACCAGATTTGGATCCGGCTCATCTCCCGATTTGAGTTTTCTGGCCCGTTTCTTTTCCCCGCTTCTAGCAGGAACCTCTTTTCTAAAATCTTTTAAGATCGAAACAGACATGCCGAATAAGACGAATGTTAATGGGAAGGCGCTAACGATGATTGCCGTCTGCATCGCATTCAGTCCTCCGGATAACATCAGGACAACAGCAGAGGCCGCGAGAAACAGACCCCAAATGATTTTGACCACATTAGGCGGATTTAGATCGCCATGTGCCGTTTGCATGCCTAATACAAATGTGGCCGAATCTGCTGATGTGATAAAAAATGTTGAAATGAGCAATAGTGTAACCACGACTAAAGCACCTGAAAATGGCAGCAGATCATACACATGAAAGATGGCTGTTTCTAAATTTTGGCCCGCTATATTGGCCCCTTGGAAATAATCAAAATAGATAGCTGTGCCGCCAAAGACGCTAAACCAAAAGGCACATACAATGGTGGGGATGACTAGAACGGCAACCATAAATTCCCGTACCGTTCTGCCTTTGGAAACCCGGGCGATGAATGTACCGACAAAAGGTGCCCATGCAATCCACCAGGCCCAGTAAAATATCGTCCAATCTTGAATCCATGCTGCTTGTTCTTTATTAAAAGGAGCTAATCTTAATCCCATGCTCGGCAGGTTTTGTATATAGCTTCCAAATGTTGTTGTAAACAGGTCAAGAACAAATCCAGTCGGACTTAAGATCAAGAAGCCAAAGAGCAGTATTACGGCCAGCACTAAATTCGCATTACTCAAAAACTTAATTCCTTTTTGCAGACCTGTACTAGCTGAAAGGATAAACAGAACTGTGACAATCGCGATAATAATAAGCTGAATGGTGAAGTTATTAGGCACACCTGCAACATAATGCAGGCCGCCATTAATTTGCGCTGCACCTAGACCTAAGGAAGCTGCCACGCCAAAAATGGTAGCAAATACGGCGATGACATCTACAGCCGTTCCAATAGGTCCATTGGCTCTTTCACCCAATATTGGCCGCAGGGTGACACTCATTAAGCCTGGCAGTTTTTTTCTAAATTTATAATAAGCAAGGATTAAGGCGATGACAGAATAAATCGCCCACGCATGAAACCCCCAATGCAAGTACGTATATCTTAAAGCGACAATTGCAGTCTCCGCCGTTCCTCCTTCGCCAATGGGCGGGTTGGCAAAATGGGAGATCGGTTCAGATACACCAAAGAAGAGTAAGCCAATTCCCATACCAGCACTGAATAACATAGCAAACCATGTGGCCCGATTAAAATCTGGCTTGTCTTCGTTAGATCCTAATTTAATTTTTCCATACTTGCTAAAAATCAAAAATAAAGCAAGCAGAAGAAATAGAGTAGCTGATATTTGATAGAACCAGCCGAAAGTATTTAAAAAGAACGCTTTTGTTGCATCCATTATTTTTCCCAATTGAACGGGGGCAACTACACCCCAGACCACAAATATACTTGCAATAACAAGGGAAATCCAAAATACGTTAGAAACCTTTTTCACTGATGCCAACTCCCTGTAAAAATTGATACCGTTATTTTCCCCAAAAGGTGGTGGTTAATTAATTGACTATAATTATGGTTATGTAAACTAGGCTTATTATTGCGAAAATTTCCTCCCAGACGATAATGTTTTTCTGAATGTCATAACTTTCCGAAAAATATATGTAATTTTCTCAAAAATATGAATAGACATAAGTAATAGGAAGCCAGTCCACATTGCTTAACATGACATACATAAGGCTGCAACTTTTATCATAGGGGGGAAGATGATGAGTTTTAAAAGAAAGTTTTTAAAGGTAATCTCAGGTTTAACGATGGCCAGTATGGTCCTGGCTGCATGCAGCGGCGGGAACGAGGAAAATTCCTCAAGTTCTAATTCTGCTTCACCAAATACTCCGGCTGCAGAATCCGATACGATTAAAGTCGGGGCAGTACTGCCGATGACGGGAAGTTCTTCTGTGTTCGGACAAAAGTTCAAGGACGCATATTCTCTTGCGTTGGATGAAATCAATGAAGCCGGTGGTGTTAAGGGCAAAAAGCTTGAAGTGGTAATCGAAGATTCACAGGAAAAGCCTAATATTGGGAAAACAGCAACAGAAAAATTAGTCAGTAATGAAGAAATCCTAATGCTGACTGGCGGCCGTTCCTCTGGGGTGACCTTGGTTGAGGCTCAAGTTGCCGAGGAAAATAAAATGCCATATTTAATTGACCATGGTTCCAGTGATTTAGCGACAATGAGCGGCTATGAGTATGTCTATCGTTTAAATCCGACAGCAGGCATGTATACAAATGCACTTCGGGATTACTGGGAAGAGAATCCGCCAGAATCTGTTGCCCATGTCAATGTTGACAATGCTTATGGTGAAGCGGTTTATGATTATGGATTAAAGAAGTATTTTGAGGCGAACCCAGATATTCAATATGACATGTTTAAGTATAAAGCAGGAGAGCTTGACCTAAAGCCAATTATGGAACAAGTGAAGGCAAAAGATCCGCAAATCGTCATTATGACAGCTGGCGATGATAATGATGCGACCCAATTAATTAAAGCCGCAAAAGAGGCAAATCTCCAGCCTGAACTATTTATCGGTACTGGCGGCGGCCATTCCATTATTGGTTTTGCCAACCAGGCAGGCGAGTTAACGGACACTGTATTAACTGCGGGCCCTTGGCATGGCAACAAAAAGGATCCAAAGTGGAAAGAATTTTTCGATAAGTTTACAGAGAAGTTCGGCCATGAGCCTGGGGAGCATGAAGTTGAAGCATACAGCGCCATCTATGTCATTGCCGATGTTTTGAATCGTGCGGAAAACCTTGACCGCGAAAGTGTCAATAAGGCGCTTGATGAAACAGATATGGATACAATTTTTGGCCATATCAAGTTTGAAGATTTCGATGGCTATAACAATCAAAATCGCGGTATGAGCGATGTGTCACAATGGATGGATGGAAAACTGAAGACCGTATATCCAACAGAATATGCAGAATCAGAAATCATCCCATTTCCTGGCTGGAAATAAAAAATAAAAGATAGAGGGGAACATCCTAAAGGGATATTCCCTCTCTTTCTGTCAAAATAGGGGGGAAACATTTGCTGCAGACATTAATTGACGGCCTATCCATTGGAGGCGTGTACGCCATTATCGCCCTAGGGCTGACACTGATATTCGGAGTTTTGCGTGTGATCAATATGGCACACGGGGATTTCGTCATGATCGGCATGTTTATTACTTACTTTTTGTTTAACAGCCTCGGTTTGGATCCTTTTATAAGCATTTTTATTAGCGCACCGGTATGTTTTATGATTGGATATTGTCTCTATCGCGTCTTTGTGGAAAAAGCAAGAAAAGTCAGCGAAGAGAACACACTTCTTCTCACAGCAGGTGCTAGTGTATTAATTGCTAATATTATGGCACTGCCTTTTTTTCTCGGACCTAATTTCCTCCGTCTGACTGGCGAAAATCTGTACTGGGAAAATAAAATTTGGCATATTGGTTCAATTAGTTTAAATGCCCCATTGGTTATTGGATTCTTTATTACAGCCTTACTCATTTTTCTTCTTCATTTATTTTTGATAAAAACAGACACAGGCCTAGCTATCCGTGCATCCGCTCAAGAACCGGAAGCGGCAAAAATTGTTGGAATTAATGTCGCGGTTATTGCGGGACTCACTTTTGGGCTTGGGGCAGCATTCGCTGGCGTTTCCGGCAATATCTTGGCAACAACTTACCCGATATATGCAAACATCGGAACCATGTTCATTGTCAAAGCCTTCATCATAGTGGTTCTTGGCGGCATGGGTTCTGTTCCGGGTGCGGCAATTGGCGGACTTATATTAGGAATAGCGGAAAGTTTTGGGGCTACCTATATCCCAGGAGGTACGGGTTTTAAGGATATCTTCGGCCTGCTTATTTTCTTATTTGTCCTGCTTGTCAGACCTCAAGGCTTATTTGGGAGGGGTAGATGATGAAACAAACGATCTCGATCCTCGCTGTCACCATCTTGCTTGCCCTATTGGTCCCTCAATTTGCTGATCTGCACATGTATTCGGTTATTACGACCATTTTAATTTGGGTAATCCTTGGCCATGCGTGGAATTTATTAGGCGGTTTTACAGGACAAGTTTCCTTTGGACATGCGATGTATTTAGGGATAGGGGCCTATACATCCATGAATGTGGTTAATGAGCTTCAGCTCGACTTATTCTTATCCCTGCTTTTAGGCGGTTTATTGGCTGGTTTGGTTTCCATTCCAATTGGATTAATGATTTTCCGGTTAAAGGGCGCCTATTTTGGCCTTGGTACACTTGCAATTGCGGAAATTGCCTTGATCGTTGCCCGCAACTGGAAAAGTGTTACAAATGGCGGGGAAGGAATGATGTTAGATCATACGCCAGCATTTTTAGGAATTGAGATATCTTCAAAGCCTGAGTATTTTTTTCTTTCTCTTTTTCTAGCCTGTTTGGTCACGCTATTTTGCTATTATTTTATGAAAACAAAGACCGGCTATGGCTTTATTGCGATTCGTGAAAGCCAGGAAGCGGCAGAAGCCATGGGTTTAAGCTCGGTTAAATATAAAAGTACCGCTCTTTTCTTAAGTGCCTTTTTAGCAGGCTTTGGCGGAGCATTATATGGCATGTACAACAAATTCATTGATCCTGAAATGACAATGGTTGTACATATGTCAGCTGAAATGATTTTTATTACGGTTCTCGGGGGAATCGGCACCATCCTCGGTCCTGTGATTGGCTCGGCCCTTTTAATTTCCTTACAGGAGTTTTTAAAGGGCATCACTTGGCTGCAAACTTTTCCATCCCTATATCTGGTTATTTACGGGTTATTGATCATGCTCGTCATCGTCTATCTCCCAGGAGGCATTTTAGATGGATTCAAGAAATTAAAATCTCTTCTATGGAAAAAGGGGGAATCATCGTGACCATTCTATCTGTAGAACATCTGACAAAAAACTTCGGCGGAGTCACTGCTGTCAGCGATGTTTCCTTTCAAGCGGAAAAAGGAAAAATCCTTGGTCTCATTGGACCGAACGGGGCCGGAAAAACAACTTGCTTTAATATGATTGCAGGGGCTTTTCCTCCGTCAGAAGGAAACATTCACTTTAACGGCAAGGACATTACCGGAAAAAAGCCGCATGAGCTGAATCGAATGGGAATTGCGCGCACCTTTCAGATTGTTAAGCCGTTATCAAAATTAAGTGTATTTGATAATGTCATGGTTGCCTGTCTGTCAAAGAGCAAGAATATAAAGGAAGCCAGACAAAAAGCGGAAAACGTGCTGGAAGAAACGAACTTGATCGATATAAAAAGTATGCTGGCAGGAAATCTTTCGATTGGAAATTTAAAGCGGCTAGAAGTAGCAAGAGCCCTTGCCACCAATCCAGCCTTGCTCTTAATGGATGAGCCAATGGGGGGGCTTACACCGCCAGAAGTCGACGGGGCAATCGAATTAATTAAGCGGATTAATCAAAAAGGCACAAGTATCATTATTATCGAACATATTATGAAAGCGGTTATGGCGGTTTCTGATTATATTATTGTCCTGCAAAATGGGGAACTAATTGCCCAGGGCAAACCGGAAACCGTTGTGAAAAATGAAAATGTTATTAAAGCATATTTGGGGGATGCCTATGCTAGCCGTAAATAACTTACAGAGCTTCTACGGGAACGTTCAGGCGATTTGGGATTTATCTTTTGAAGTAAAAGAAAATGAAGTGGTAGCAATGATAGGCACAAATGGTGCAGGTAAAACAACGACAATGAAATCAATTATCGGGCTTGTTGATAAAAAAGGCAGTATCTCATTTAATAATAAGGATATTTCAAATGTGCCCACACATAAAATGGCTGAGATCGGGATTTCCTATGTGCCTGAAGGACGAAAAGTATTCCCGGATATGACCGTTTCAGATAATCTAAAAGCTGGAAGCTATAACAAACGGGCAAAAAAGCAACGGGAAGAAACATTCACCTATGTATTAGATTTATTCCCGCGTCTGAAAGAAAGAATCTCTAGTCTTGCAGGGAATCTATCAGGTGGGGAACAGCAGATGCTTGCCATTGGGCGAGGTCTTATGTCCAAGCCAAAACTTCTCCTTCTTGACGAACCGTCGCTTGGCATTGCTCCTATTTTAGTAGATGAAATCTTTGAGCGAATCAAAGAAATTAAAAAAGAAATCACCATTGTTTTAGTGGAACAGCACGTCCACCATGCCCTTGCGATTTGCGATCGGGGATATGTACTAGAACATGGGCGAATTGTTATATCTGGAAATGGGGAAGAACTGAGAAATGACGAGCATATAAAGGAAGTGTATCTTGGAATATAAATATTGGATGTGTTTAACTTTATCTTGATTATAATGCATAGTTGATTGGGCGGAAATCAACTCAAATTTAACAAGGCCCAAAAATTAAATAGGATGTACTAAAAATTCCGGCAAAAAGACTGTTGATGTTGAATCAACAGTTTTTTTATTTCGATGAATACTTTTATATTAAAAGTATTTTCCTAGGCTTGTGATGCGGGTTTCTTATTTTCCTTAGAAAAAAATGCTATTGTAATATATCTTAAAATTCTCTATAATACTACTTGTTAGAAAGTAAAATATTGTTTAATCGATGATTGATAAATCCATTAAGAAATTGATAGACCAATTCTATTTTGAACGATGAATGACAAATGAATGTGATCTTTTTAAATGGAGGCGAAACTTTTATGAAAAAACTTTGGAACAAGTGGAATCAAATCAGTCTAGTAAAACAAATATCTATTGGATTGATCATTGGGATTATTCTGGCTGTAACCGTACCTGCAGCTGCAAAGCCTGTCGTCATTTTAGGCTCTTTATTTGTAGGGGCTCTTAAGGCAATTGCCCCTGTTTTGGTTCTCTTCTTGGTCATGTCAGCCATTTCTCAGCACAAGAAGGGGCAGGAAACAAATATGAAATCCATTCTGTCGCTCTACCTCTTAGGAACGTTTTTAGCTGGTCTAACAGCTGTTATTGCTAGCTTTATTTTTCCTGTTAATATCAACCTTACAGAGGGGGCTAAGGATTTAGCAGCTCCTGGGGGTGTCGTAGAAGTACTTAAGACATTATTATTGAACGTCGTTGATAACCCTGTTAATGCTATTGTTAACGCTAACTATATTGGTATTTTAGCTTGGGCAATTATTCTTGGTTTTGCTTTAAGAAATGCCAATGATACGACAAAAACGCTGATTTCAAATTTTTCAGATGCCATAACCAAAATGGTTACATGGGTAATTAAGTTCGCACCATTTGGTATCATGGGGCTAGTTATCGATTCTATTACGACAAATGGAATACAATCATTATTGGGCTATGGAAAAATCCTTGCTGTATTAATTGGATGTATGCTTGTTGTGGCCCTAGTTGTCAATCCAATCCTCGTGTTTGCAGCCATTCGTAAGAATCCTTATCCACTTGTATTCACATGTATAAAGGAAAGTGGAATTACAGCCTTCTTTACACGAAGCTCTGCTGCAAATATACCTGTAAATATGAGATTATGTGAAAAGCTAGGTCTAGATAAAGAAACTTATTCGGTATCGATTCCGTTAGGTGCTACAATTAATATGGCAGGTGCTGCCGTTACAATATCTGTTTTGACACTTGCAGCAGTTCATACATTAAACATTTCGGTCGACATTCCTACAGCGATCATTCTTAGTGTTCTTGCTGCCGTCTGTGCTTGCGGTGCCTCTGGGGTTGCTGGCGGATCATTATTATTAATTCCTTTAGCCTGCAGCTTGTTTGGGATCCCAAATGATATTGCTATGCAGGTAGTAGGGGTAGGCTTTATCATTGGTGTTTTACAAGACTCCTTTGAAACCGGGCTTAATTCATCAACCGATGTGCTTTTCACTGCAGCTGCTGATTACCGCAAACAGTTAAAGGATGGAAAGAAAATAGAGATTAATAAAGTAGCATAAGATTTAATCTGAAAATATAAGCCACTTAATAAAAATATTTAGCCCTTTCCAAGTTGGAAAGGGTTTTTTTTCATGAAACTAAATATTCATTCCAAACGTATAGTAAAGAAATAGATAACAACATAAAAAGGATTGAATGGCGAAAATGAATGACTATGACTTAAAAGCATATGAGGAAGTTCAGGAATGGAGCAGAAAATTTCTTAAGCGTTCTGGGATCTTCAGCCGAATGTCTAAAAAGGCACAAAGTAAAATAAACGGGCTTATCCCTGAAAAAGCCCATGAAATCATGACGTCAGCCATAAGAAATATGGTAAAGGCAACACTAGTTGGCTCGAACATAACAACAAAGCCGGACCGATCACTTGGATCACTAGAAGAACGCGACATTAAGCTGAGAGAGAAAGCAAATGTCTATCAGAAAACCGCAGCCATAGAAGGAGCGGGTACCGGGGCTGGAGGCATTCTATTAGGATTAGCAGATTTTCCTCTTTTGCTCTCAATAAAAATGAAGTTTCTTTTCGAGGCAGCAGCGATCTACGGTTTTGACACAAAAGAATATGATGAGCGTTTGTTTATCCTTCATGTGTTTAAATTAGCTTTTTCCAGTGATGAGAAAAGAAGGGAAACCTTTTACATGATCGAAAACTGGGAGGAAACAAAGCTACAATTGGCTGATATGGACTGGAGGGAGTTCCAGCAAGAATACCGCGACTATATTGATTTTGTGAAAATGCTGCAGCTCGTACCAGGAATAGGTGCGGTGGTTGGCGCCTATGCAAACTACAACCTGCTGGAACATCTAGGTGAAGTGGCGATGAATTGCTATCGGATGCGGATATTGAAGTCTGTGCAAAGATTTTAAAATGATGTCATAACAAAATCCCTCTATCGGTCCGATAGAGGGTATGAAAAAGGAGAAAAGAAATGAGCGGGAGCAGAGATTAATTTTTAAATACATGCTGCCCAATCACAGCAGTTGTTGTTCTTGAATCTAACCAGCGGCTTGTGGCAATCTTAGGGTTGTAAAAAAACACTGAATCTTTAACGATATCTCTATGCTCAGATAGTGCGGCATAGACAGCATCATAGGCATCTTCATCTGCTGCTTTGTTAATTTGTCCATTCGCTACTGGCTGGAATTGACCAGGCTGATAGATGACATCTCTAACGGTATTTGGAAACTTGGGGCTTTCCAGTCTATTTAAAACAACAGCAGCTACAGCAACTTGTCCCTCAAAGGGCTCTGTGTTAGCTTCTGCTCGGACAATTTTTGCTAATAGGTCAATGTCGGACTTCGAAAGTTTTATATTATTATCTGAACTTATTGGTTCAGCTGCTTGTTTAATAGATGCTTGGGTACTTTTTTGAATTTGCGAAGCTGCAGTATTACTTTCAGGTTTTGGAGGCAAAGCTTCCTCGTGATCGCTGGCACTCGGCGGAACATTGGATTCTAAGAGCCTAATATTTTTATAGCTGAATTTTTCTATTAATTCTTCGGCAGTAGGATTATTTGCTTCTGTGTTAATAGTTGTATTAATAGTCTGACCTTCATAAATAAGATCAAGATCTTTGATTTGCGGGTTGGCTTCTGCTAATTCCTCTAGCGTTAATCCGTGTTCTACGGCAATCTCTGACATGGTATCACCATCCCCAGCTGTATAGGCATACACGGGTACAGCAAATAAAAGTGAAAGTAGAAATGTTACTCCATAAATTACTTTTTTCAAAATAATATTCCTCCTGGCGGGTTTTTTATTAGGTAAACTTTTATTTACTCTATTTCTATGTGGAAAAAGGAAGAATAGTATTACAGTTTTTTTACATAGGTATTACAATTTGTGATTAGTAGAAAAAGATGAAGGCATCCTTCTTGGGAATGCAGAAGCGGGAAAGTAGGGGAGAATTAAAAAGAACTGCCTTTTCTTCTTGATTAGGGCAGTTCTTCTTGTGATTGAATATGTACAGTGCATTAATAGTTTAGTTTAGCTAATGACTCGGATAAATGAGTCAATCTATTGCCTATTTCATTATGCTTCATCATTTTTTGTGCCTGCTTTTGTGAAGCTATTTGCATTTGTTCCGCACTGGCAGCTGTCTGCTGGGAGATGGAGACGAACTCCTCTGCTGATGATTCTATGGCAGGCAGATTTTTGTTGAACTTTTTTAGTTCAGCCTGAGATAGTCCAATCATTTCACTGACAGCATCTATTTCGGTCATCAGCAGATCAAATGATTGTCTGCTTTCTGAAGCAATTTGCAGATGTGCTTTGAATTTATTAAACATAGCCGTGTATTCATCCGATGCTTTCACAGAAATAGACTCCATTTTTTCAATCGTCTGCTTAATATTTCCAGTGGCTGCTTCCGATTGCTCTGCCAATTTTCTAACTTCATTGGCCACGACGGCAAATCCGCTTCCAGCCTCGCCTGCACGTGCAGCTTCAATGGCGGCATTAAGGGACAAAAGCTTAGTTTGGGAAGCCATTTGCTGAATTAGATTAATGATCGTTGCAATAGACTCTGAATGCTGTTTTACTTCATTAACCGTAGATGAAACACTTTTAACCTCTAATCCAAATTGATCTAATGCCAGCATGAGTTCTTTTAAATTTTTTTCACCAGTGCTTGCAGATGTATTCATTGAATGGGTTTTATTCATTGCCTTTTGCATATGTTCGTTGATCGCACTGATTGATTGTTTCATATTTTGGAACATTTTAATGCTGTTGTCAGAACTGGCAGCCGTTTGCCCCGCCCCAAGCTTTACCACCTCAATGGCTTCCATTAGATGATTGTTTTCCTCAAGTACCTCTCCGGAAAATTTCTTAAGTTCCGTACCCGTTTTTGATAAATCTTTTGTTGTCGAGGAAATTTTGTTCAATAATGAGCTTATTTGTTCGATCATGGCTTCAAAGCTTTTGATTAGGGAGATGATTTCCGGTGTTGATGTTTTGGCATTGATTTCTACGTCTAATTTTCCATTCCTTGCTTCTTTCATGACCTCTCTGAGTTTTGACAGCGGTTTAGTTAGATTTCTAACCAATAAAATAATAATCACTGAGGTAATAGTAAGGCTTAATAATGCCACAATGGTTATGTATTTAGCCATATCATTGATTTCCATTAAGTAGAGCTTTTGCGGAATGGCAATCGCATAGATCCCTTTGAATTCCTGAATCGACTGAAAGGAGATTGTAAACTGCTCCCCGTTAATCTCCTTATGAAGGAGCCCATCTTGCTTTTTGCGGATTTCCTCTTGGATGGGTTTGGGAAGTTTTATCGAACTATTTTTGCTGATTTTGAAGGGAACAGCCTCTTTTTCACTGATTAAAAAGAAATTCCCTTGCAGCCCATCCTTTGCAAGCTCTGCATCCTGCCTTTTAATCACTTGCTCCATTTTAGCATTAAATTTTTCTTGATCACCAACATAAATAAGCATTAAATTCTGTGCCAAATCATATATCGTTCTGACTTCCTGGGTCATCCGCTGCTCCATAAACTGAATCGCATTTTCTTTGGACTTATTATAAGAAATAAAGGCAACCGCGGAAACAGTCAGCAGAAGCAGACTCAGCATGAGTATTAAAATTCTTGATTGCAGCGAAAACCTTTTTAAAAAACTAAACCATTGATCTTTGAACTTTAATCTAGACAAAAATAGGTCCCCCTTCCTATGACAGATTTATTATGCCAAAGAAATATTAAGGGATTGTAAATAGGGGGTAAGGGTTTTGTGAACAAAAGCCAAGGCTGATTGAGTTATGTTAACTAATACGATTTGAAAGGGTGAACAGTTACCGGGAATGCAGGGCTATGGGGTTTGAGGGAACGCAAGCGGGTGAACCGTGCCCGAGAGTGTGAGTTTTCGAGGTTTGAGGGAACGCAAGCGGGTGAACCGTGCCCGAGAGTGTGAGTTTTCGAGGTTTGAGGGAACGCAAGCGAGTGAACCGTGCCCGAGAATGCAGATTTCCAAGGTTTGAGGGCACGGAACAGGCTGAACGATGCCCAAGATAGTATATTTTTCCGCTGTAAAGGCATGGATCACATAATCATATTGGAAATAGAACGTATGTTTCTATTTTTCTGGTTAAATATAGAAAAATATGATAATATGAAACTAGCAGCTGCATGTAGCGGATGGGCGGTTGGCACTCCCTAGTGAGAGGGGGTGTTAAAAGTGGTGACATATGAAGCATTAAATATGCTGCTCCAATTTGGCATTTTTCTGGCATCGGCATTGGCAGCTATCATCGCAATGATTGCACTTGTCACCAATAGAAAAAAGAAGTAATTGCCCGCCGCTCCTCCAAAGTGTTGGGAAATTACTTCTTTTACTAAGTCTGCCTAACCAATTGGTCAGCCGCTTATGCTGCGGCATGCAGTTGTTTAGGCTGAGCGTATCCTTCGCTCAGTCATTTTTTTATTAATCTCATTATAAGTGAAAATACCTAGGTTTGCAATTATTAGCAAAATGGATGCAAGATGTTCATCATTGATTTGTCTCCAATACCTGCTGATAGTCTGCGAATCAAGCACTTTTTTTCACCAGCCATTTGAAAAACTTATAATGCAGCACTAGAAAATAAATGAGGAATGGGTAAGATAAAGCGGAATACCCTATATTCCATTCATTATAGGAGATAAACCTAAATTTAAAGGCTGCATATTCTAATACCAATGTAAGGATCGTTGCTGCTAATAGGTAGCCTATTTTCCATTTAATTGGCCTATGGTAAGGGTAGAGATTTAATACAATGATACTGGCAGAAAAATAAAAAATGACTTGTCCAAATAAAGGAGGAAGTTGAATTCCGGGCTTATCCAGCACATATAATTTGTATTTCAAAGCCAAGATTGAATCTACAAGAAGTCCGAACAATGTAGCGAACAGTGATGTCACGTAAATCTCATAGGTTTTCATTTTTTTAGGGATAAAATAGGCAATAAAAATCAATATTATGCTTGTCATTACTACAAAAATCGTTTGTGGTTCCATACATATTCCCTCGCTAATAAAATACACAAATCCTCTTTATATCATTTAATCACTCTTAATACTCCAACGAATAGGTTATGATCCCATATTACTTTGCCTGGAACGAACAGGACTTTTTCCTTAAGAGAATTCCCATATTATTCGTTTTGTACACGTTTTTTTCTAAAAGTCAATTAAATTGACTTAAATATCGTACATATTCTCTTGACACTATAGTTGATAATGATTATCATTACTAATATAGTTTTTAATATAAAGGTGGTTTTAATGTGAAATACATAAAATTAGTTTCGGGGTCATTTCTTCTTGCAGGGGGTCTTTTAGCTGGATGTGCGAGTGATGATACTGTGAAAGAAGAACCAACGCAAGAATTGCAAACTGCAGGAGCCGATTTAGCTAAGGAACAAGAAGCTTATAAAAATTTTGCGATGGAACAGATTGATCAGTTCGTTTTAAAAACAGGTGAATTTGTTCAAGCGGTACAAGACGGAGAAGTTGATAAAGCGAAAGCTCTTTATGCCCCTGCACGAATGTTTTTTGAACGCTCAGAGCCTGTTGCAGAAAGCTTTGGAGAATTAGATCCCCGAATTGACGCTAGATTAGCAGATATTAAGGAAGAAGGAAAAGGGGAAGAGGAATGGTCCGGCTATCACAAAATTGAATATGGTCTTTGGGAAGAAAACACAACAAAGGGATATGAAGAAACAGCAGCACAATTATTAAACGATACAAAGGAGCTTCGGGCAAAAGTTGAAACGGTGGAAATTACCCCTGAGTTAATGATCACTGGGGCCATTGATCTTCTAAACGAAGTGTCTACTTCGAAAATATCGGGTGAAGAGGAAATCTATTCACATACAGATTTATATGATTTCAAAGCAAACATTGAAGGTGCAGAAAAAATTTATGAGATTTTTAAAGAGAAACTGAGTAAGAAAGATATGAATCTAGTTGAAACACTTGAAGGCCGTTTCCAAACGATCAACAATCTTCTTGCTAAATATGAGGATGGAAATGGCGGGTATGTTTCCTTTGAAACACTTACACCAGATGATACGAAGGCATTGTCAGAAGCTGTAGATCAATTAGGTGAACCTTTAAGTCAAATGGCCATTGTTGTGGAGTGATTAAATTGACAGCAGAAAGAACGCAATCCATTTTAGAAAAAAAAATTACACGAAGGGATATGTTAAAAACCGCGGGTGTGGGCGGCATGGGGCTGCTTCTCGGAGCCTCAGGCATGGGCGGTGTGTTAACAGCCATGGGTGCTCAGCCATTTTCTGATGACAATCCATCGGCAAAGAATAAAGTCAACTTCTATGGTCCCTATCAATCTGGCATTCTTACCAAAAATCCAGAGCATGTTTATTTTGTTGCGTTAAATGTGACAGCAAAATCAAAAAATGAGCTTAAAGAGCTTTTTCAAGTTTGGACAGAAGCAAGTGTACGAATGATGAACGGAGAAATGAAAGGAAATTCCGATAATACCTTGCTGCCCCCTCACGATACCGGGGAAACAGAAGGACTGGATGCCTCCCGCCTGACCCTAACCTTTGGTGTTGGACCAAGTCTTTTCGAAAAACCAGAGCTCGGATTAATGCACCAAAGACCAAAAGAACTAAAGGATCTTCCGCATTTTCCAAAGGATCAGCTGGATCCGCAATATGTTGGTGGAGATCTGTGTATTCAAGCATGTGCAGATGATCCCCAAGTCGCATTCCATGCAGTAAGAAATCTTATTAGGGATGCAAGAGGCCAGGTGACAATGAAATGGGCTCAAACAGGGTTTAACACCTATCCCGTCAAAAAGGGAAAAAAAGAAACACCGCGAAATTTATTTGCCTTTAAGGATGGCACGGCAAATCCTAATGTAGATGATAAAAAAGAAATGAATGATGTTGTCTGGATTCAGCCTGGGGAATCAAAAGCCTGGCTGACTGGAGGTGCGTATTTGGCTGTAAGAAAAATCCAAATGCATCTCGAAACATGGGATCGTACAGCTTTAGGAGAGCAGGAAGCCGCATTTGGCCGCCACCGTGATAGCGGTGCCCCGCTTGGCAAATCTAATGAATTTGATTCCGTAGAGTTAGACCGAATGGATGAGAAGAATCAGCCGATTACTCCTGCTGATTCGCATGTTTATTTGGCTAAACAAGTAAAAGACCGGATCTTGCGGAGATCGTTTTCCTATTCAAATGGCATTCGGCCGGATACCGGTGCCTTTGATGCAGGATTGGTCTTTATCTCCTTTCAAAAAAATCCTAATCAATTTATTAATATCCAGAACAGCCTTGGCAGGGCTGATAAATTAAATGAGTATATCACCCATCGCGGCAGCGGACTTTTTGCCTGTTTCCCAGGTGTAAAAAAAGGAAGCTACCTTGGTGCCGCCCTTTTTGAATAATTGAATGCAGGCAGACATGGTGAATTTGCTGAGATCACGGCTGCCTCTTTTGCATTTCACCAGAGCCTACTTTTAATTCCAGCCTTATATGAGGAGCTTTATAATAATGAAAAAATTGTTATGTATTCTTTCTCTTCTATTTATCCTGCTGCTGCCACTTAGAATATCTGCAGCAGAGGAGAGCTATAGCCATTTGTTTATTTCTGTCGGTGATGCAATTATGAATGGAAAAGCGGAAAACTGGAGTGAGGTTGAAACCGCTTTGCAGACATTGACACGGGATTGGCAGGAAAATAATAAAAGTGATATAAACGAGGAAAAGCTAGTTGACAAGTACATAAAGGAAACGCAAGAAGCTGTAAAAGAGAAAAACAAAGATGTACTTTTGAAACAACTATCCAATCTCTCAAATGCCCTTGTTGCCTACGAAAAAGCGATGAATCCCGTTGATAAGGCTGAACTTAGAAATGAATTTAAAACAAAGGTCACACCGGCGCTTACGTCTCTTCAAGAAGCAATTAGAGTGAAAAATGCGGAAGAAATGAATGCTGCTTATAAAAAGCTTTTAACGGTGTGGACAAAAAATGAAGGAATCGTTCGTGACCAAAGCATTGAATATTATGGTCAAATAGAAACACAAATGGGATTTTTGCGAATCGCTATTTTAAAGGAAGATAAAAGCTATACTGAGATTCAGAAACATTTCACAGGACTATCTGACACCATGAACAGCTTTGCTTCCGGAGCTGTGGCAAAGACGAAAAAAAAGGAAAATCATTCCTTGCAAACATTAATTGATTTATTAGACCAGGCTATCTCAAATCTGGATCAAAACCATTACGAAAAAGCAATTGCCGCCCTGGAGGAGTTTTTAACCGTATGGCCAACGGTTGAGGGAGAGGTACAAACAAGAAATGGTGCTTTATATAAGGAATTAGAAAATAATATCCCGATAATCGCCGGAAAACTTTCAGCGTCCAACACAGACCCTACACTGAAAGATCAATTAAAGGAATACAAACAGGAGCTTTCTCTGCTGCAAAAGAAGAACTACACAGTCTGGGATGCAGCTTTGATCATGCTTCGAGAAGGACTTGAGGCTTTGCTGATTGTTTCGGCGCTTATTGCTTTTTTACGAAAGACAAATCATAGGCAATATGAAAAATGGATCTGGCTTGGAGCATCTGCAGGAATTTTACTTAGTGTTCTGGCTGCCATTGTCATTAATTCTGCCTTCTCATCTGCGATGGCAGGGGCAAATAGAGAAATTTTAGAAGGCACAACAGGGATCATCGCAGTTATTATGATGCTTGGTGTCGGAGTTTGGCTCCATCAAAAATCACAAATTCAAGCATGGAATAAATACATTCAGGCTAAAGTGGGGAAGGCGCTTTCGACAGGCAGTGTTATCACCCTGGCATTAATTAGCTTCCTTTCAATTTTTAGGGAAGGGGCAGAGACACTCATTTTTTATGGTGGAATGGCTCCATCGATTTCTGCGGAAAAACTGGTACTGGGCATTGCGATCGCTTTAATAATATTACTTGGATTTACTTGGCTGCTTATCAGGTACAGTACAAAAATTCCGATGGGGACCTTCTTTAAGGGTGCAACCATGCTCATTTACCTAATGGCATTTAAAATTCTTGGCGTAAGCGTACATGCCCTGCAGCTGACAAGCGTAGTTGACACGCATTTAATCAGACATATCCCTATAATTGATATCATCGGATTTTTCCCAACTCTAGAAACCATTATCCCTCAATGTGTGTTAATTGGCATTATGGTTCTTGCTATGCTGGCGGTGAAAAGAAAGCAAAGGGCTGTGACCCCAGCTAAATAGGTATCCACTTCACAAAATATAAAAGAGACCTTTTCATTCTGACTAGAATGAAAAGGTCTCTTTTTTCAGGAGTGTCTAAATAGTGGTTGTGATGATCCATTGACTTGTAACAGATTAAAGTATTGGCCCCGCCTACGCCGAATACCATGATGGCCACATATGCCATCCACCTATTTTTATTATATTTGAAAGCGTTTTCATTTTCAATAAAAAACGTCCAGCAAATATCGACAAAGTTCTTCTTAACCAATTATTTGCAGCGTCTTCACTGGTTGTTTGCAGCTTCTGTCGAAATTCTATGGTTCTATTTGATTGTTTTTTCCTATTTTCATAATGTAAAATAGTAGAGAATTGGGGGAATATTCTTAAATTATTACGAAAGTAGGGGTTCTTTTTGTCTAAACCACTTGTAAAAATTCTATTTGTCCTAGCACTTTTAGTTGGCATCGCCGGTCAGCCAATTACTAGTCTAGCGGCAGCAGAAAAGAATGTTAATTATGTCAGCCTTGGTGATTCCTTGGCAGCAGGCCAAACACCATTTAAGACAATTGGAAAAGGCTATCCGGATTTTATTGCGGAAAACTTTCAGCAATTGGATGTTTTGAATTCATTTGTCCGGGATTATGCAGTATCAGGCTATACAACATCAGATGTCCTTAATGATATCACCAATAATGTAACCAAAGGGGACAATGCTGGTATTCAGGCTGTTTTGAGCCAAGCTACCCATGTGACACTGGATGCTGGTGCAAACGATATTTTAAAAAAGCTTGCAATTGATAAAGAAAAGATGAGTATTTCTTTTGTTGAGGACGAAGTTAAGCAAACACTTGGCGAAGTTCAGGAAAATCTTGTGCAAATTATCACCGCAGTGAAAACATTAAACCCAGACGCAAAGCTATACATCATGGGCTATTACAATCCATTCCCGCATTTGCCGGCTGAAAACCAGGCTGTGCTTGGACAAGCTTTGAAGACATTAAATGCTTTAATTGAGCAGGTGGCTGTGAAATCAGGATCTGTATACGTTTCCACGGAAGACGTTATTGGTGAAAATATTGCCTATCTGCCAAATCCAGAAGATATTCATCTAAGCGAGGATGGCTATAAAGCACTTTCTGAACTTTTTTGGAACGTGATGAAGCCAAGTGACGCGGCCGAAGAACCAGCCGAAAAGCCTGCAGACAAACCTGCTGCAAAGCCGGCTAAAGAATCCAAGGCCGTATACTGGGACGGCATGTTATTGAAAAAAGGTCAGACTGGCAGATTGGTAATCGAGAAGCCTATTAATCTTTGGAAACGTGCAGATGGCGAGCTTCAATTTGTGAGAGTGTTAAAACCGGGAGAAGTATACCGTGTGTATCGTTTCGATCAGGAATACGGTGGCCAATACGGGCTTGGCGATGGATACTATGTAACAAAGATCAATGATTATGTTATCTACCAGACGCCATCTAAAGAAAAACTGCAGCAAGCAGCACAATAATTCATTAATCAAAAAGATCCGCCATTTTGTATAATTGGCGGGTCTTTTTTAATAACTTAAATATTTAGAATATTCATTACGTAAGGTATAATGAGAATATCTTAAGATGTTAATAGAATTGGATATTTATACGGATATTTTTCAACAAAACAGAAAGCAGGGTTTATATGAATACTATTGAGGATTTTTTTATTGGCCAGATGGCAAGGCTGCAGCGTAAATTTACCGATGAAGATGTAGATAAGTGTAAGGAATTAACAAAGGATTATAGTGCTGTATACAATCCAGACCATGATGTCTGGAAAAGTAACTATCATCAGCCAATCGTGCCTGGTCTGCTGGCTGAAGGACTCATTAATCAGGTAATCTATGAAAGGCTTCCTGGCCGTGCCTCCATTTTGCTGCAAAAGGAATTGGTTTTTTATCATCCTGTTTTTGTTGGTGATAGTATTACAGCAGAATTGGAGATTATGGATATCAATAGGGATAGGAATTGGATTAGTTTAAAAGTGACTTGTTTTAATCAGGACCTGAAGGAAGTGATTAAAGGACAAGTTGTTATATGTCTTCTAAATTCAAACGGATTAGGTGATTAAATTTGAAGAAATCCATGAATCTGGTTGATGGAGCCGCAGGTTTGGGCTTTCTTGAGTTCGATTTAAGCGGAAGGCTTGTTAAAATAAGCTCCGACTTTTGTGATTATTTTTCAGTTAACCAAAACGACCTCCTAGGTGCCCCCATCCATGAAATGATTCAAGATTTAAATTACCGGAAACAGAAAAACGTTTGCTTTGGCAAAATTCTAGGCTACTCCTGTCTATTAAGAGTAGAAGAAAGGGATACAAGAATTTTCCATATACTTGTCCGTCATGATGAAATAGAGTATTCCGACATGGTCTCTTTTGTCAATTCGATTTCAAAATTAAAGAAAAGATCAAGTCGGCCAAACCGCTATGGATTCGATGGAATCATTGGGGAAAGCTATTCGATCAAACAAATTAAAGAACTGGCCGCACGAATTGCAACGAGTAATTCAACCGTACTGTTAACGGGCGAGAGCGGTACAGGCAAGGAATTGTTTGCACAGGCAATACACGGACTAAGTGCAAGAAAACACCATCCATTTGTGGCCGTCAATTGCGCGGCAATCCCAGATGAACTATTTGAATCGGAGCTATTTGGCTATGAAGCCGGTGCTTTTAGCGGGGCAAAAAAAGATGGGAAACCAGGGAAAATTGAATTAGCCCAGCACGGTACTCTTTTCCTTGATGAAATCTCGGAACTTCCCTTACAAGCCCAAGGAAAGCTCCTGCGAGTATTGCAGGAAAGAGAAGTGGAGCGGCTAGGAGGGACCGGAAGCAAGTACGTTGATATAAGAATTATTGCCGCGACAAACCGTGATTTAAAAACATTGGTTAATGAAGGGAAATTCAGGCAGGATTTGTTTTACCGCTTATATGTTTTTGATTTAAAAATCCCTTCTCTAAGGCAAAGAAAGGATGATATTCTTCCATTAGCCCATTATTTCATTGATTACTTCAATGAAGAGTTCGGTCTACAGGTAAAGTATATTGATCCAAGTCTGCAAAAATGGCTTTTAGAATATGAGTGGCCGGGTAATATCAGGGAGTTAAAAGCCTTTATTGAACGGGGGATGAATATTGTTGAAGGGGATACCTTAAGACAAACTCCTTTTTTTGCAGCATCACCAGAGAACTTCACTTCATCTTCACAAGATTATTCTCCAGTCAAAACCCTTAAAGACGAGGTCGAAAATGCCGAGATCCATGCGATTCAGCGGGCATTAAAGGAGACAGGCGGAGATCGTTCCACGGCTGCCCAACTATTAAACATCCATATCGCAAGCCTCTATCGAAAGATCGCAAAATATAAAATACAGTAACTTTTTTTAATGCGCACATTGTTTCTTCAATGTGCTTTTTTCAATCTCGCAATCTTAATTCTAATTTTTGCGAATGATTCGCAATAATGCAAAGTTATTAAAAGATATCCCTTAAATGATCACGCTTTGTTTTGGCACGCTTTTTGCAATATTTACTGTCAGAAGGGAGGAATTTACGATGTTAAATTTTTCGTTTACAGATGAACAAGAGCATTTTCGGAAAATGTTAAAAGAATTTGCCAAAGAAGAACTTCTTCCTAACTATATGAAATGGGATCGTGAAGGCACCATGCCGAGGCATCTTTGGAAGAGACTAGGGGATTTAGGTGTAACAGGCCTTAGAATTCCTGCGGATTATGGCGGCAGTGATGCCGATTGTGTAACAACTGGCATTGCTGCAGAAGAAATCGGCCGTGGGGATTTTAATCTAACTTATGCGGTGATGCTGAATGCACTAATTGGTGAAATCATAACGAATCATGCAAGTGAAGAGCTAAAGAATGAATGGCTGCCAAAAATAGCATCGGGCGAAAGTATCATCGGTATCGCCATTACAGAGCCATCCGCTGGTACAGATGCTGGGGGGATCAAGTCAACAGCTGTACATAAAGGCAATGTCTATGTACTGAACGGTGAAAAGTCTGGAATCAGTGTGGCAACGATAGGAGATGCTTTTTTAATATTTGCTAAAACTAACCCTGAATTAGGCAATCGCGGGATCAGTGCATTTATCGTCCCTTCAGACCTTCCTGGCGTGGAATGCAGAGGTTATGAAGATATGGGAAATGTTCCTGTAAGCAGGGGATCCATTTATTTAAATGATGTAGAAGTGCCTGAAAAAAATTTAATTGGCCTTGAAAATAAAGGATTTTCACAGGTTATGAATGGTTTTGACCTCAGCCGTTTATTGATTGGCCTGCAATGTGTTGGTGCGGCTATGCAAAGTCTCGAAGAAACCATTGAACATGTAAAGGTGAGACATACCTTCGGGAAACCGCTTGCCACCTATCAGGGTGTTTCGTTCCCGATTGTTACACATTTTTCTTCATTAGAAATGGTCAAGTGGCAGGCCTATCGCGGGCTATGGCTGCGTGATCAGGGAATGAAGCATTCTAAAGAGTCTGCTTCTGTTAAGTGGCTGGGGCCAAAATACAGCCGAGAAGCGATTCACGAATGCTTATTACTGAATGGCCATTATGCCTATACGAAAGAAATGCCGCTCGAACAGCGTTTGCGTGATGTCATTGGACTGGAAATCGGCGACGGAACGGCCCAGGCAAATCAGATGGTGATTGCCAAAGACATCATAGGCAAGGAATTCCGTTCCTATTAGCATGGGCGGTTCATTCATATGAAAAAAGTGGAAGAGGAATTTTTTATCGGGCAAATGGCTGTGATAAACAGAGAATTCACCTTGGATTTCGTCGAACAAAGCCTGCACGTAATAAGTAATTATAACCAAATTTTTGAAAAAGTATTAAGAATGAAGGATGGCCTGCCAATTGTGCCGTGGTTCTTAGCTGAAGGATTGGTTATTGAATTGCTTTATGAAGAGTTTTCCGGATACCAGCTATTAATGATGCAAAAGGAATTATTGTATTTAGAGCTTGTATATATTGGCGATACGATAACGGCTGAGATTGAAGTCATTGATATTAATGAAAAGCGTAAATGGCTAACAGCAAAGGTTCTTTGCAGGAACGAGAGAGAAAATGTTGTTATTAAAGGGCAAATTGTCCTGCAAATTCAATAAATCTAGGAGGCTATCAAAATGGAATTAACAGATATTCTTTATGAAAAAGACAATGGGATTGCAAAAATTACAATTAACCGCCCACACGTATATAACGCATTCCGGCCAAAGACGATTCGTGAATTAATTGGTTCTTTAAGAGATGCATGGGATGATAACAGGATTGGCGCAGTTATTTTAACAGGGGCCGGCGATAAGGCATTCTGCGTAGGCGGCGATCAAAAAGAAAAAGGTGATGAAGGCGGATATGGTTATTCAGGCGGGCTGGCCGGAGGAATCGGGCTTGAGGTGGAGGAGCTCCAGTTAACCATCCGCAACATACCCAAGCCCGTCATTGCAGCCGTTAATGGATATGCTATTGGCGGAGGCCATGTCCTTCATGTGGTTTGTGACTTAACGATTGCGGCAGATACAGCGAAATTTGGCCAGGCCGGTCCAAAGGTTGGAAGCTATGATGCAGGTTTCGGCTCTGCCTATCTAGCCCGTATCGTTGGAGAAAAGAAAGCAAGAGAAATTTGGTATTTATGTGAACAATACACAGCACAGGAAGCAAAAGAAATGGGGCTTGTTAATAAAATAGTCCCTGCAGATCAGCTTCAGCAGGCGGCGATGGAATGGGCTGAAAAAATCCTGCAAAAAAGCCCTACAGCGATTAAAATGCTGAAATATTCTTTTAATGCGGACAGTGCAAATATCCAGGGGATCACACAGCTTGCTATGGGCAGCTTGGCCATGTTCTACAATACGGAAGAATCTGCCGAGGGCAAACATGCATTCTTGGAAAAAAGACCGGTAGATTTTAATAAGTTTAGAGGTTAAAAAAACATAATGGTCAATGGGGAGGAATGGGAGTTGAAACTAGAAACAATTTTAACAAAGGAATATGTTGAACGTTATCAATCACAATGGCCAAATCGCACCATTTTGGATTATTTAGATGATGCCATTGAAAAACACCCAGATAAAATTGCCATTATTGATCGGAAAAGCAGATATACGTATCGCGAACTTGAGAAGCTGGTAAATCGAGTTGCTTTAGGCCTAAATGAAATAGGTCTGGGTAAGGGGGATGTCATCTCCCTCCAGCTGCCTAACTGGACTGAATTTGTCATCCTGCATCTTGCCATTACAAAAATTGGAGCTATCACCAATCCGTTGATTCCATTTTATCGTGACCGGGAAATTGGCTATATGGTTGGTTTAGCAGAATCAAAGATGATTGTCGTGCCAAGCCGCTTCCGCAATTTCTACTATCCCGAAATGATTCATCGATTAATGGAACAGTGGCCAGCAATGGAGCATGTCTATGTCATAGGCGATGATGTTGCAAATGGAATGAAATCATTTTCCTCTTTAATTGATGTGCCATGGGAAGAAAAGAAAGATATCAATCTTCTCAATGAAATAACTCTTGATCCAAACGACATCACACAAATTATCTTTACTTCGGGAACCACCGGCAATCCTAAGGGGGTTATGCATACCCATAACAGCCTTTGTATAGCGGCTCAATATTGGAATGGCCGCCTTGGCTTAAATGCTGATGATGTGATGTTTATGGCTTCCACTGTTGCTCATCAAACCGGATTTGTCTATGGGGTTCGTGCACCGGTTCAAGCAGGCGGCACAGCTATTTTTCAAGATATGTGGAACCCAAGGGAATTTGTCGACTTCATTGAAAAAGACAAAGTAACGATTACCGCAGGTGCTACCCCATTCCTAAGAGATTTTATTGGGCAGGAAGGATTAGAAAACTTTGATCTTCGTACACTGAAAATCTTCGGTGCATATGGTGCGCCTATACCAAGGGCACTAGTTAAAGAGGCAAGGGAAAGGTTTACTTTTAATATTTTAGCAGGATGGGGACAAACAGAAAATGGATTGGTTACCTTAACAAACTTGGAAGACCCTGAAGAAAAGCTCATTGGTTCAGATGGCATTCCTTTTACGGGCATGGAGGTAAAAATTGTGGATGAGGAAGGGAATGAATGTCCTCGAAACCAGGAAGGGAATCTTCTATCCAAAGGCCCTGCTCATTTTGTTGGCTATTTAAAACGCATGGAGGATACGCTTAAAGAGTTCAGCGGCGATTGGTTTATGACAGGTGATCGTGCCACTATGGATGAAGATGGCTACATCCGAATCACTGGGAGAAGCAAAGACATCATTATACGCGGCGGAGAAAATATCCCAGTTGCCTATATTGAAAATATCTTATATGAGCATCCGGATATTTCCGATGCCCAGGTTGTCGCGATGCCGGATCCGAGGCTGCAGGAAAAAGCTTGTGCGTTTATCAGCATGAAGGCAGGTAAGACACCGCTGACATTAAAAACATTACAGACATTTTTAACCGATAAAGGGGTGGCCAAACAGTATTGGCCTGAACATGTGGAAGTTATTGATGATTTTCCGCGGACACCAAGCGGAAAAATTCAAAAGTTTCGTCTGCGTGAGAAAATTAAAGAATTGGTAAAAGAATAATATTAATGAGGAAAACGGAGGTTGAACATATGTCAGAACGTATTGCATTCATTACTGGAGCGGGTAGAGGAATTGGCCGAGAGATTGCGAGAAAATTAGCCTCAAATTCTTTCAAAATCATTGTTACCGATGTTAATCTTACCAATGCAGAAGAGACCGTTGCGCTGATTAAAGAAGAGGGCGGTGAAGGAACGGCAGTTTACTGTGATGTAACAAAATTGGAAAGCGTTCAGGAGGCAGTAAAAACTTCATTGGAGCGTTACAAAACCATTGATGTATTGGTCAATAACGCCGGATGGGATAAAATTGAGCCATTTTTAAAAAGCGAACCGGAGACATGGAAAACGGTTATTAATATTAATTTAATGGGGCAAATTCATACGTGTAAGGAAATACTACCTCATATGATCGAAAATGGCTATGGAAAAGTCGTCAATATCGCCTCCGATTCCGGAAGAGTCGGCTCAAGCGGTGAAGCCGTCTACTCTGCTGCCAAAGGCGGCGTCATCGCTTTTACAAAAACATTAGCCCGAGAGATGGCCAGACATAAAATCAATGTCAATTGTGTAGCACCTGGGCCGGCAGACACACCGCTATTCCAGGAAATTGGCTCCTATAATCAAGGGATTGCGGCTGCTCTGGAAAAAGCCATCCCGTTCCGCCGCCTGGCACAGCCAAGCGACATTGCCGGAGCAGTAGCCTACTTCGCTTCAGAAGAAGCAAACTACGTAACCGGCCAAACCCTATCCGTTAACGGCGGCCTAACCATGTGTTAACAAGTGGCGAATGTCTTCACCGCGTTAAACCACCGGGGGACAGTCCCCCACCCATTTACCGCATTAAACCACCGGGGGACAGTCCCCCGGCACGTTAATGCGGTAAATTTTAAGAATAGTCTGCTAAATTTATAGAGTTATAGAGGAATTTACCGATGGGTCTAGAATGGAAATAACAAAGGTCTTTATGTACATAGGAGAAAGGGGATGTGCAAAATGAATTTTGAACTTTCTGAGGATATCAAATCTCTTAAACAAGGAATCCGTGATTTTATTGATCATGAGGTCGATCCGAAAGCGATGTTAATCGAAGAAACGAATGAAATTCCTGAAGAAATTATGGAAAAATCGAAAAGAATGGGATTGTTTGCTCTTAGTGTGCCAGAAGAATATGGTGGATTGGGGTTAAGCATGGTTGGCAAATGTGCAGTGCTTGAAGAATTGGGCAGGACACATAATGGCTACACAACCGTTATTGGCGGACACACCGGTATCGGCGGTGTCGGCATCGTTGAGATGGGGAACGAGGAGCAAAAGCGAAAATATTTGCCGGACATGGCTTCAGGAGAGAGAATCGGAGCTTTTGCTTTAACGGAACCAAGTGCCGGCTCACATGCGTCAAATTTGAAAACGACGGCTGTGAGAAAAGGCGATAAATATATTTTAAATGGCAGCAAGCATTATATTACCAATGCGCCGATTGCGGATATCTTTACCGTGATGGCCGTAACTGACCCATCGAAAGGGGCAAAAGGAATTACTTCTTTTATCGTTGAAAAGGATTTTCCAGGGTTTAAAGTCGGAAAGATTGAAAAGAAGATGGGTCTGCATGGCTCCCATTCTGCTGAATTATTTTTTGAGGATTGTGAAGTTCCGGCGGAAAATGTATTGGGTGTGGAAGGCCAGGGCTACGTCAATGCATTAAAGATATTGGCAAATGGCCGTGCGGGGATGGCTGCCAGAAACCTGGGATCCTGTGATAAGCTCCTTGAAATGTCGCTCGATTTTGCCCATATGCGAATCCAGTTCGGCAAACCGATTTTTGAACAGCAAATTATCCAGCATTACTTAGCGGAAATGGCATTAGAAACAGAGGCTTTAAGATCAATGACCTATCGTGTTGCCTGGATGGTAGACCAGAAAATCAATGTCATCAAAGAAGCTGCGATGGTCAAATTACTTGGCTCGGAAACCTATAATCGCATTGCGGACAAAGCTGTACAAATTCATGGAGGCATCGGCTATATTGCCGAGTACCCGATTGAAAGGTTTTACCGTGATGCGCGAATTACAAGAATTTACGAAGGTACTTCAGAAATACAGAAAAATATAATCGCGGCCCAATTGCACAAGAAATATGAAAAAGCGAGGGTATAACATTGGACTATACAAATATTTTACTGGAGAGGGAAGGGAAAATCGGCGTTATCAAAATAAACCGTCCCGAGGTGCGAAATGCATTAAATGGCCAGACCGTGAAGGAGATCTCTTCAGCCTTTGAAGCCTTGGAGAATGATCAGGAAATTGGGGTCATTGTGTTCACGGGTGCAGGTGAAAAAGCCTTTGCCGCTGGAGCAGATATAAATGAACTAAAAAACCGCGGTGCTTCCGAAGCCCTTCCCATCAGCTATTTATCAGAGATCTATCGCCGAATCGAAAACAGCAAAAAAGCCACGATTGCGGCGATTAACGGATATGCATTAGGAGGCGGCTGCGAACTAGCAATGGCCTGTGATATCCGCGTGGCCTCTGAGAACGCGAAAATAGGTCTCCCAGAATTAAACTTGTCCATTATTCCAGGGGCAGGAGGGACGCAGCGGTTAGCCAAAATTGTCGGTAAAGGCAGAGCCATGGATATGATTTTAACCGGTGAATTTATTTCAGCGGCTGAAGCCAAGGAAGCGGGTCTTGTAACCAAAGTTGTTCCACAGGACGAATTATGGGAAGCAGTAAAGGAGAAAGCAAGCATTATTTTAGCCAAAGGACCACTCGCGGTACAATTGGCTAAAATGGTCATTAATAAAGGTTTTTCTTCCGATATGGATACAGGATTAATGATAGAAAGTCTGGCGCAGGCCGTCCTATACGGAACAGATGATAAAAAAGAAGGAACCCAAGCCTTTCTTGAAAAAAGAGCACCCATATTTAAAGGGAACTAATGTTATGCAAAGATGCAATATGAAGACTGCCGACAGCACTAAGCGGCAGTCTTTTTTTATTTATTGGACAAGAAAATGAAAGTTTTATAAATTTTCAGTTGATTTTTTACCTTTTGCAACATATCATAATGATATATCAACTTGATATATCAAAGCGATACAAGGAGGATACAAAAAAGTGTCAATTGAACATTCCATTCTTGCTGTATTAAGCTTTTGGCCGAGTACAGGATACGATATTAAAGCCGAGTTTGAACATAAAGCCGCTGGTTTATACTGGGGAATGAGCTATGGAAGCATTTATCCGAAATTGAAAAAGCTTGAAGAGGAAGGCTTTATTTATCCGGTTGAACAGGAGGAAGAGGGCCGCAAAAAAAAGCTGTACGAACTCACACCAAAAGGGTGGAAGGAATTTGAAAATTGGCTTCAGTCTCCACCGGCCTACCCGGTTGTTAAAGATGAATTATTAATGAAGATGTCAACCTGGCACGAAGATATAGATAGTTCTGTATTAATCAGCCATTTGCAAAAGAGAAGAGATACGACGAATGACTTACTTGAATTTGTTAAAGGCTGGTCAACAAATGGTTTATCATATGTCAGTGATTATGGCATGCTGGCGATTCGCTACGCAGAAATACGGCTGGAGGCCGATTTGAAGTGGATTGAAGAATCAATCATTGCTTTAGAAAAAAATCAGCTGCCACATGGACAGGATTTAAGCGGAAATACGCCAAAGCGGCTGACAAGGAGAAGAGAATCTATTCAGGAGGAAGAGGGGAAATCATAGATGAAAGCTGGTATATTTGCACCTGTCAAATATCGGCCGTTTCGCTCACTATTTGGTGCACAAGTTTTTTCTGATATTGGAAATTGGCTGGATTTAATAGCCTTACAGGTAATTGTAGCCTATCACTGGGGATTGGATGAAACAGCGATTGCTGCGGTAATCATTGTGCTTGGACTGCCTTGGGTTATTGTAGGTCCGTTAGCGAGCGTGCTAGTTGATCGCCTGCCCAAAAAACAAACCATGATTGCCTGTTTATTATTACGGATGGTGTTTGTAGCGGGGCTATTTTTTGCGCCTAACCTTGCTATACTTTTAATCTTTGTATTCTTAAAAGGCACAGTCGCAGCTATTTATGACCCAGCAAGGCAAAGCATGATTAGGCACACGATCCCTGATCAGCTTCTTCCTGAAGCGGTCACGCTGAGCCAGCTTTCATCTAATACCATGAAAATTCTTGGTCCTGCACTAGGGGGAGGAGTCATTGCTTTATTTGGTGCAAAAAGTCCCTTCTTATTCGAGGCTGCAGGGTTTTTTATCGCCATCTTATTTTTACTTACGTTGCCTAATGTTGCTGATATGGATGCCGATGAGCAATCAAAAAATAAAAAAGGACAGTATTGGAGCGAACTCTCAGAAGGAATCAGGCATATATCCCGTACCTCATTACTAAAAACAGCCGTGATCCTATCGTCTGTCGCGTTTTTTATTATTTTCTTGTATGATGGCCTCTTTATATTCATTGCTCAAAATCTGGGATTTACAGCAGGAAATTTTGGAGTGTTGATTAGTGCTGTAGGCCTTGGCAGCGTGGCTGGTTCTTTTTTGATGGGGAACTGGACGAAATGGAAACAAAAGCCAATTCATGTTATGGCAAGTGCGTCCCTATTTAGCGGTTCTTTCATTATTCTCATCGGTCTTGGCAGCATGGGGATTATGACCCTTCCTCAAGTTTATTGGGTAATTGGTGCGTTTTTTCTCGGTTTTATGGGATCTGGAGAAGCTGTTCCATACGGCTTTCTATTACAGGCTGAAACTCCAAAACATATGATGGGGAGGGTATCCGCAGCAGCGACCTCTTTGCAGACCTTTTCCATGCTGATTGCCCCTGCAATTGGATCGATTCTTGCCAAGTGGCTGAGCACATCAATCGTATTAATAGGAGCGGGAGGGGCCACCTTTGTAATGGGAGCAATTGTCCTTACTCTTGTTGTCAGAAAAATAAAAGCCGCCTCGCCTGCCCTGGAAAAACAGTTTGAAGCTTAATTTGTGAAATACTAACCGTAACTTCCTAATTAAATTTATGAATAATAATGCATGAAAAACATAGAGCTGCCGATTAAAAATGTGTACACATGATCAGGCAGTTCTTTGTGCTTGCATAAAATAAGAATGAGTGATATCTTCATTTGTATAATTCTGAAATTTCAGAGAGGTGGGATTTTGCTGTAACCACTTGTTATTTATTATATCGGTGCACGCGATTGAAACCAATTAGGAGTGATGATTTTGACAAAAGTAGCCATTATTTCTGGATCAAGTTCTGTCCACTCACGTTTGAATGGAATTGAGAATGAGGTAATTTCCTTTTTGAAAGAAAACGATTTTAGTATTGAGCAAGTAAGGGTCATCGATTTACCATCTGAAGACTTAATACATGCCAAATATGACAGCGAAGAAATTAAAAAAACCAATAAAAAGATAGAAGAAGCGGATGCGATCGTTGTCTTAACCCCAGTTTTTAAAGCAGCCTATTCTGGTGTCTTAAAAGCCTATCTTGATTTATTGCCGCAGAAGGCATTTGTTCATAAACCAATACTCCCGATTGTCATAGGTGGGAGTCCTGGCCATTTGCTGGTCATTGATTATGCGCTGAAACCAGTATTCAATGCCCTAGGTGCAACAATTACTTTGAAAGGTGTATATGTCATTGATTCGATGATAGAAAGATTACCTAAAAATCAATTTAGAGTGGATGTGGACGCGAAGGAAAGGCTCCATGAAGAATTGTCCATTCTTGTAAATCTTTTAAGGAATGGCAATCATTTTGCAAGTTCATTGAATTAGGATAAATAAATAATAAAATTTAGTGCGTCTATAGTAGTTTGAAAAATTGCCCTTTTTAGATAACTGAATAGGCATGAAGGAAAATTCTGCTATTATTTGTTGGATGATATCCAGGTAAATTGGTAGGTATTATGTGATTAATAATCATATGTTGATAGGGTAATCGCAATATATATTGGAGAAATGGGGGAGAGTGTTATGTCAGAAAGACAAATGAATTTAGGTGTATTCTTAATGGGTTCCGGCCATCACATTGCTGCATGGCGGCACCCGAATACACCCCAAGATGGGTTCGAAAATATCGATTTTTACAAGGAACTGGCAGAGATTTCTGAAAGGGGTAAGCTCGACATGCTGTTTATCAGCGACGGATTATCGATCACTGAGGAAAGTCATCCGTCGGAACTGATACGATTGGAGCCTCTGACATTAATTTCACATCTGGCAGGAGTTACTGAAAAAATTGGAGTGGTTGCTACAGCTAGTACCACGTACAATGAACCTTTTAATCTAGCACGGAAATTTGCATCGATTGATCATATAAGTAAAGGGCGGGCAGGCTGGAATATTGTTACGTCCTATTATGAAAATGATGCGTTGAATTTTAGCTTGCCGAATCATCCAGAACATGATGAACGATATGCGATCGCCGATGAATTTGTTGAGGTTGTCAAAAAGCTTTGGGATAGCTGGGAAGAAGACGCTCTCACTCGAAATAAAGAGAAAGGTATTTATTTCGATAAAAACAAATTACATATTCCTAATCATAAAGGTAAGTATTTCAATGTAAGAGGACCTTTAAATGCTTCCCGTCCAACTCAAGGGTATCCAGTATTGATACAGGCAGGTTCATCACCTAGAGGAAAGGCATTTGCTGCTAAAACAGCTGAGGTTATTTTTACAGCTCAGCAGACCATTGAGGAAGCGCAGCATTTTTATCGTGATATTAAAAACACTGCCAAGGAATACGGAAGAGACCCAAATCATATTAAAGTCTTACCTGGTGTATCCCCAATTGTCGGCCGCACTAAGGAAGAAGCATTGGCGAAATTTGAAGAACTGCAAGATTTGCTTCCTGAAGATATCGCTTTGGCATTTTTATCAGACTATTTAGGCGGGTTAGATGTGTATCAATTTGATTTGGATCGTGAATTACCTGAAGTCATCCCAGCTACTAACGGGAACCAAAGCAGGCGTCAATTAATCATTGACCAAGCACGCCGTGAAAAATTAACCATACGCCAGCTGGCTAAAAAGGTAGCAGGTGCACGCGGGCACCGGTTTATATTCGGTACGCCGGAAGAAATCGCGGATCAAATGCAGGAATGGTTTGAAAATGAGGCTTGTGATGGTTATAATTTGCTATTCCCTTATTACCCAACCATGTTTGAGGAGTTTGTTGATCAAGTGATTCCAGTATTGCAGGAAAGGGGCCTATTTAGAAAAGAGTATACAGGAAACACTTTAAGAGAGCATTTAGGTTTGCCCATTCCGCAATTTAGGACAGATTCTTTAGTTAAAACCGATAAATAAATTGATAAAATGCTGATTCTTAAATTGGAATCAGCATTTTTTGTATCAAACACATTAAAATATATACTAAAATTTTTGCTTAATTAAAAAAGGGAGCTGTGCCAAATTCTATATTTTTAAAATATCATGCTCATTTAAATTATATTTCTTCAGCTTTCGATACATAGTGGAGCGGGCGATTTTCATTTCTTTGGATACAGCCGATATGTTCCAGCCTGTTTCGATGAGGAGTTTTGTGATTTGTTCTTTTTCAGTTTTTTCTATTGGAGAGTAGCCAAGCTGTTCCGCTTCATTTTCTATATTAAAATGCTTTTTTTTCAAGCAGGCCAAATATTCCGGCAGGTGACTGCGGTCGACAATACTGGAGCTGCTGAAAATAACAGCATGCTCGATAGCATTTCGCAGTTCTCTGATGTTGCCGGGCCATGAATAGTTCATAAAAAAATGAATGGTTCGGTCAGTCAAACGGATTGGCGCTGATTTCCCGTATTTTTGTGCGAATTTATCTAAATAGAAGTTGCTGATTGGAATGATATCCTCTTTTCGGTCTTTTAATGAAGGAATCTTAAAAGAGATGACATTGAGCCTGAAGAACAAGTCTTTTCTAAATAAGCCTTCCCTCATCATGTCTTCAAGGTTTCTATTAGTTGCTGCGATGACTTTTACATCAATCTTTATCGTCTTTGAGGAACCAAGGCGGATAATTTCCTTCTCTTGGAGTACCCTTAGTAAATGTACTTGTAAATCGACAGGCATTTCTCCGATTTCATCTAAAAAGATCGTCCCGCCATTTGCTTCCTCAAATTTGCCGCGTTTTCCTTCCTTTTTTCCGCCAGTAAATGTTCCGCTTTCATAGCCAAAAAGCTCACTGCTTATCAGTTCTTTCTGAATCGCGCCGCAGTTAATTGGAATAAACGGCATATTTCTTCTGGAACTCGCTTCGTGAATATACCTAGCAATCAATTCTTTGCCTGTTCCAGTTTCGCCAGTCAGCAGGACAGGGGTATTAACCGATGCCACATGCTGACATTTATGTAAGATGCTTTTAATTTCTGCGGACTCTCCAATAATTTGATATTGGTTTGAACTGTTCAGCAGGGGGATAATCTGGCCGCATTTATTTTTAAAAATAGCTGCGTACCCAATTTCTTCATTATTATATAAAATGGGTTTTGCACTAATGAATTCAAACCCATCTGTTTCAAAGGAGCTGTCTGGTTTATGAAGCAGCATCTTTATTTGGGAGTAAGGGTTTTCAATAGGCCTCATTTTTTTCAAGTTTAAGGTGTCTATTAAATCTTGATCACCATTGACAAGAACATATTCGTCACTAAAAACTAGCACCGGATGATCTTTCCATTTGGTTTTACAATGATTGTAGTATTCTTCTAGCTGCCAGTATTTCTTCTTATACATCAAAAGCATCTCTTGTTCAATAATCTGTGCGAGGGAAACCGCTAACCCGAGTGTGTGTGGCTGTGTGCTTGGCCAGAGACCAGTGAAATCAATAGCGCCAACAACCTTTTTTGTATACGGATGAAAGATAGGTGAGGATGAGCATGTCATTGGGTGGAAACCTTCGCAAAAATGCTCGGCAGAGAAAACTTGAATGGGCTTTTTGGAAACAATACTCGTCCCTATAGCATTTGTTCCTGCCGCACTTTCACTCCAATCCATTCCCGGTGAGAAGTTCACTTTTTCTGTTTTTCTAATAATGTCTGGTTCACCTTTTAAATAGAGCATTTTACCGTTTTCGTCATTTAATGTGATGAGGTAGCCCGTTCCAATTAATTTGTCGTAAATATTATCAATAATCGGTTTAGCAGCAAGATAGAGGTCGGATTCCGATAGAAGTTTTTCTAATTCTAGTGAGGTGAGTGCTGTTCGGGCTTCTTTTTGCCCTGGATTAAGGCCGATAGACTGGCACCGGCTCCAAGAAGAAAGAATTTCATTTCGTATGGCATCTTGCAAATCTTTCGTATTGCGGTTGGAGATGAAATCTTCCCATGTCTTTCTTAATTCACCTGCCCTATTTCGCAGATTACTTGTGGATATTATGGAAAGAAACGGATTTTGCAACGTGCAAGACCTCCCTAAATCAGATTCGGATAATTTCTACCGAAAAAAATGATCCTAGTTTAAGAGGTATTTAGATAAATTTTACAATTTTTAAAAATTCTTTATATTCATAATATTAGACTACCCCTTAGGCTAAATCAACATTCAAAAGGACTGTTTTATAAAAAACATTTGTAGCGCTACAGGTGTAGCGATTCACTACACTCCATTTAATCGAACTTTAGATTAATCCGGGTAAAACCTTGATTTTAAGCAGAAAATCATTTTCTAAAATGTTGGCACACTCCTTGCATTATTAATAAATGTGAACAGCACAAAATAAAGGCTGTTTAAAGGATATTTTTTCTTGAAGGGAGAGAGTTTCATTTGGCCAAATCGCAAATTCTTGCCATTGATGCCGGAGGTACAATGACAGACACGTTCATTATTGATGAAAAAGGGGATTTTGTTGTAGGTAAGGCACAGACAACTCCACTCGATGAACATATTGGACTATTAAACTCTGCTAAAGATGCTTTGAGCCAATGGGATGCAAAAATCGAAGAGGAATTCCCGAATTTGCTTGCTGGAGTGTATTCAGGCACAGCCATGCTTAACCGTCTTGTTTCAAGGGTTGGCCGACGTGTGGGGTTAGTTGTTAATAAAGGGATGGAGGATAGCCATCGAATGGGCCGCGGACTTCAATCCTTCCTAGGCTATTCCTATTCAGATCGAATTCATATCAATACTCATCACTTTGATCAGCCGCTTGTACCTAGAAAATGGACAGTTGGTGTAACCGAAAGAGTCGACCTTTTTGGAAACGTTGTCATTCCGCTTTATGAGCATGAGGTTGAACCAGCAATCCAGAAACTCATTGATGAAGATGTTGAAGCCATTGTCATTAGTTTGCTTCACTCCTATAAATATCCAGCACATGAAAGAAGTATCCGTGACATTGCTGAACAAGTTGTTAAAAAATCAAATAAGGATATCAAGGTATTTGCAACTGTTGATTATTATCCTGTGAGAAAGGAATCTCACCGGACAAATACCACGATTGTGGAGGCCTATGCGGCTGAACCATCACGGAAAACATTGGAAAATATTGATACTGCGCTAAGGGATGCGGGCACTAATTTTGACCTGCGAATCATGGCTAGCCATGGCGGTACAATTAGCATAAAAGCAAATGAACTGGCGAGAACTTGTGTTTCCGGACCAATAGGAGGAATGGTTGGCGCCAAATACTTAGCAGAAAAGCTTGGTCTAAAGAATGTTGCCTGTTCAGACATTGGCGGAACAAGCTTTGATATTGGTTTAATCACTCAAGGAGAGCTAGCCATTAATACAAGTCCTGACATGGCACGACTCGTACTATCTCTGCCGCTCGTATCAATGGATACAACAGGTGCGGGTACAGGAAGCTTTGTCCGTATTGATCCTAACTATGGAAATATTACGCTAGGACCGGATAGCGCAGGGTCTCGTGTTGGTGTATGTAATCCAGGCGGTGGCATCGATACGGTGACCGTTTCCGACTGCCACGTTGTTCTAGGTCTAATTAACCCAGATAACTTTATTGGCGGCGTAATCAAGCTTTCAAAAGAAAAAGCATATGAAGCTGTTAAAAAGCAAATTGCCGATCCGCTTGGCTTGACTGTGGAAGATGCAGCCTATGGAGTTATTGAACTATTAGAATCACAGCTCCGCAATTATCTGGAATCTATGATTCTGGGAAAAGGATATTCTCCTTCACAGTATGTCTGCTTCTCTTATGGCGGCGGGGGGCCGTTGCACACTGCAGGGTATACAAAGGGTCTTGGATTTGAAGATGTTTTGATTCCTGCATGGGCAGCTGGATTCTCTGCATTTGGCTGCGGTGCTGCAGATTTTGAATACCGCTATGATAAAACATTGGACATTAATGTTGCCGAAAAAGCAGAAGACTCCGATGTTTTAATGGCAGGAAAAGAATTGCAGGCAGCATGGGATGAGTTGAAGAAAAAGGTAACAGAGGAATTTAAGAAAAACGATTATGCTCCAGAGGAAGTGGATTTCCGTCTTCTTTACCGTATGCAGTATCAGGGTCAATTAAATGACTTGGAAATCGAGGCGCCAATTTCAGCATTCAAATCTGTTGATGATTGGGAACAGCTTATCAAAACATTTGAAGAGACATATGCAAGAGTTTATGCAAAAGCAGCACTCTCTCCTGAGCTTGGCTATTCCATAACAGGTGCGATTGTGCGCGGGGTTGTTGAAGTTGCTAAACCGCAAATTCCAAAGGAGCCAATCTATGGGGAAACTCCGCCTGCAGATGCGCTGGTTGGTCACCGTAAAATTTATTGGAATGGTGAATTCCTGCGGGCAAACATTTATGAGATGGAAAAGTTAATGCCAGGCAACCGAATCCAGGCCTTTTCAATTTTGGAATCTACAGCAACTACATTAGTTGTTCCAATTGGTTTTGAAGCTTATCTAGATAAACACCGTATTTTCCACTTAAAGGAAGTAAAGTAACACAACGATCTAAAAAAATTTAGGGGGTACCAAATTTGGCTAAAATTCTTACGGATGATCAGCAAAAGCGGAAAACGATTGGCTGGGACGGTAAAACACTAAAGCAAATGCGTAAAGAAATGGATGAAGTCAGCAGAGAGACGGGTCATTACGCTGGATTAAGAACTCTTCCATTCAAGGAAACTGATCCTATCCGTTTTGAAAAAATCTACTCCAAGCTTCGCGGCGGGGTTGTGCACGCAAGGGAAACGGCGAAAAAAGTAGCTGCATCGCCAATAGTTGAGCAGGAAGGTGAACTTTGCTTCAGTTTGTATACACCAGAAGCAGATTCTATTGTTACATCAACAGGAATCATTATTCACGTAGGAACAATGGGTGCAGCAATTAAGTTTATGATTGAAAACGATTATGAAGATAATCCAGGCATTAATGATAAGGATATTTTCTGTAATAATGACAACCATGTAGGAAATGTTCATACATGTGACGTCCATACATTGGTTCCTATCTTTTGGGAAGGTGAGATCATTGGCTGGGCTGGCGGTGTAACTCACGTAATCGATACAGGAGCTTCCGCGCCGGGAAGTATGCCAATGGGTCCTGTGCAAAGATATGATGATGGCTATCAGGTAACCTGCCGGAAAATTGGCACTAACGATACACTTTCTAAAGACTGGATCCTTGAAAGCACTAGATCTGTTCGTGCGGTTAAATATTGGACATTAGATGAAAAAACTCGGATCGCCGGCTGTCATATGATTCGTGACCTTGTTCTTGATGTCATCAAGGAAGAGGGAGTCGACGCTTACAAGCAATTTATGCGTGAAATTATTGAGGATGGACGCCGCGGTTTTGTCAATCAGGTTAAAACCATGCTCATTCCAGGAAAATATCGTCAGGCGTCATTTGTTGACATCCCATTTAAGGATTTGGATCTTCCTTCCTTTGCAAAACTTAATACAATCATTCATACACCTTCAGAAATTACTGTTCATAAAGATGCAAAGCTGGAGATCGACTTTGAAGGGGCAAACCGCTGGGGCTGGCATCCATTTAATGCTACACCGGTTTCTATTACGAGCGGTATTTGGGTTATGCTTTCCCAGACTCTTGTGCCGAATGATCGCATCAATGATGGAGCCTACTATGCAAGTAAATTTGGCATCCCATACGGTTCATGGTTTAATCCTGATGATATTCGTTCAGCCCACTCAAACACTTGGCATGCGCTTGTTGCGGCATGGTCACCGCTTTGGCGCGGACTAAGCCGAGCCTATTTTGGCCGTGGGTATTTAGAAGAAGTAAATGCTGGAAATGCTCATACATCCAACTGGCTGATGGGCGGAGGATATGATCAATACGGTCAATTATCAGCAATGAATAGTTTTGAGACTTCATCCTGCGGTGTAGGGGCAAGTGCTGTCCAGGATGGCATCAGCCATTCAGCTGCTCTTTGGAATCCAGAGGGTGATATGGGTGATATGGAAATATGGGAACTTCTAGAACCGCTGATTTTCTTAGGAAGACAAATCTTGCCTGGATCTGGCGGTGCTGGGAAATACCGCGGCGGAAACGGCTGGCAATCACTTCGCCTTGGCTGGGGTGCAAAAGAATGGACAATGTTCGTCGCAGGTGCAGGGGTCATTGCGACAGACTGCGGTTTAATGGGCGGATACCCAGCATCTGCGGGATATCGATTCCAAGCGAACAAAACAAACATCAAAGAGCGTATAGCCAAAGGACTGCCAATCCCGTTAGGCGGAGATGTGGACCCAGATAATCCAACATATGAAGAAAATATGGAAGCTGAAGTCATCTATCGTGATAGACAGGCGGTATCTACACAAGATACATTTGGCGATTATGATGTGATTATGAACTACCTTCGCGGTGGCCCAGGCTTTGGCGATCCTTTAGAAAGAAATCCGAAGCAGGTTGAAACCGATCTGAATGAAAAATATATCCTCCTGCGCTATGCAGAACAAATATACGGCTGTGTGTTTACAGAGGAAAATGGCGTGTATACGGTTGATCTTAAAGCTACGGAGGCAAACCGCAAAGAAATTCGCAAGCAGCGCTTAGAGCGCAGTCAGCCTACTAAAGAATGGATGCAGGGAGAAAGAGCGAAAATCATTAACGAGGATGCGTCCATTCAGGTTAGACATATGTACGCCCAAAGCTTTGCCTTAAGCGAAAAGTTCACTGATGAATTTAAAGGCTTCTGGGATATTCCTGAAGAGTGGATGATTTATGAAGATGATTTAGGTGTTCCTACACTTGGAGCCCATATCAATCGTTTCAAACAAAAGAAATAATAAAAATTACACAAAGAGGTGATAAAAGTGGCGAAATACGATAAGAAAAGAATTGGCGAGTTGATTGACGGAACATTAGAGTTTTATCAGTTGAAGGAAATGATGTCAAGCCATAAAGATGCTGAACGGTTTGAAATCTACCGCGAGGTTTTGCAAGATCGCGTAAGCTGGGATGATCCCATCCTTCTTCCATATGGATTGCATTTATATATTGTTCAGAAAGCCAACGGTGATCGGATTGTAAAATGCGACTGCGGTCATGAATTCTGTGATTACAAAGAAAATTGGAAGCTCCACGCAAGGATTTTTGTAAGGGATACTGAAGAGAAAATGAATGAAATATATCCGAAGTTAATGTCCCCAGATCCCCAGTGGCAGGTCATTCGCGAATATTATTGCCCAGGCTGTGCTTCTCAGCTTGAGGTGGAAGCGGTACCGCCGTGGTATCCAATCATCCTTGATTTTGAACCAGATATTGATACGTTCTACAACGAGTGGATTAAAATGCCCGTGCCTAAAGTAAAAGCATAAAAAGTTATGTGAACGGCGATTCTTTAGAATCGCCGTTTTTACATGAATAATAAGCGGAAATTTAGCTTACTAGATTCTCTAAGTTTCTACTACTAAGGCATTGTTTTTGACATATCCATACTAACTAGATAGAATTACTTAATGTTAGCCTTACATATTTTTTTAACAATCATCAATACTTAGGAGGTAAATTATATGAAAATTGCAGCTATTGTAGGAAGTATCAGAAAAGATTCATATAATCATAAGCTTGCACAATATGTGAAGGAAAGATATAAAGAACATTTTGAGCTTGAAATTTTATCAATTAAAGATTTGCCATTCTATGATCAGGATGTTGAATTGGATCCGCCAGCAAATGTTCTAGATTTCAAGAAAAAAGTGGCTGATGCCGATGCAGTACTCTGGGTAACTCCTGAATATAACTATTCCATTCCAGGTGTCCTTAAGAACGCTATGGATTGGCTATCACGTGTGGATAAGGTGATGATTGGCAAACCTTCATGGATCATGGGAGCGACTATGGGAACTTTAGGAACCGTTCGTGCTCAGCAGCATCTTCGTGATATTCTTTTCAGCTCAGGAATTAATTCGCCACTGCTTCCTGGAAATGAAGTATATATAGGACAAGTCCATGAGAAAATGGATGATGCCGGTAATCTGACACACAACCCAACGATTAAGTTCCTTGACTTAGTAGCAGATAACTTTATCAACTGGATGAACCAGCGCCAGGCATAATCTAGCAAATATTCGTGCACTTAAAACAAAGCCTTGGAGGCATTGGCCCCCCATTAAAATCTGGGGGACCCTTGCACCTCCTTGGCTTTTTTTTCGGGGAAAGGGCATAAACCTATAAGACATGCATATATTTTTTAGCAGACGAAGTTAAACTGATCTACTATTTGCCACTTTTTTTCATCTACTCTTCTACCTCTGAACCTCATTTCAATTTACTCATATCATTCTAGTCTTTTTTTTTACTTATGGCCGCATCCTGATTCTTTAATGCGAACAATAGTTATATATATATCGACGCTTTTTGTTCGAACTTGAAAAAAAGGGGGGGTGAAATCCTTTTTTTATGTCGCTTCAGAGACCTTTATATTAATTAAAGATAATGGGGAGGGTTAATTTTGAGATCCAAAAAGATGCTTTTTGTCATTGTTAGTGTGATTTTTGTATTCATTCTTTCCGGATGTTTGAACAATCAATCAGGTTCATCATCATCTTCATCTGGCCAAAATGATACAAATACTTCTTCAGGCGGCGGATCAAGCGATCAAACATTTAACTGGAGATTGGCGAGTGTTTGGGCAGAGGGAAGTACGCAGTATATGCATGATGAAAGGTTTGTAAACACGGTCAATGAATTAAGTAATGGGCGATTGAACATTAAATTGCATAGTGTAGGGGAATTGGCTCCTGCTAATCAGGTGCTGGATTTAGTCAGCGGCGGCACAGTTGAAATGGGTGCTGATTGGCCAAACTACTGGTCTGGTAAAAATACGGCCTTCGAATTATTGGGATCACAAGCAATGGGGCTAACCAACTGGGACTATTTCCTATGGATTAACCAGGGCGGCGGTCTTGAAGCCTATAACGAAATCTATGGAAAGTTCAATACCGTGTATTTCCCTCATACGATTTCCGGAATGGAATCAGGAATTAGATCCAATAAACCAATCGAAACGCTAGCTGATTTAAAGGGCATGAAGGTGAGAATGGCCGGTTTAATACAAAGCGAGCTTGCCAAACAGCTTGGCGCAACTCCAGTTACCCTAGCGACTCAAGAGATTTATGAGGCAGCACAGCGCGGGGTAATCGATGCTTTAGAATATAGTTCACCATGGAGTGATGAAATTTTTAAAATGCATGAGGTGACAAAGTTCTGGCTTACACCAGGCTGGCACCAAACCAGCTCAGCATATGGCGTAATGATCAACAAGGATGCATGGGATACCCTTCCTGAAGACCTGCAAAAAATCATAGAAAAAGCTAGTAAAGTGACGATGACTGTTAACTCTGCTGAATATGCCTATAAGGATGCACAAGCGGCACAAAAAATGGTAAATGAATATGGAATTACAACAACAAGACTATCTGAAGCAGATATGCAAAAGCTGACAGATATGACGAATGCCATTGTAGAAAAGCTCGCAAGTGAAAACCCTGATTTCAAAAAGGTGCTAGACAGCCAATTGAAATACCTTGAGATGTATGCCCCATATAGGGATCTTCAAGGGGAATGGGGATTTGGAAATAACATGAAGGTCCCTAAATAAAAAGACAAGACATGACAATTTCAGAAGTCTAGTGAATTTTTTCATTAGACTTCTGACTGACAACCTAGGGGGGGTTTGGGTGAATGCACTAAAACGAATTGCAAAAGTAATTGACCAGACAAATGAATGGGTGGGAAAAATTGCAAGCTGGTCAATTATTGTCATGATGCTGCTGGTTGTTTTCGAAGTTGTCAGCCGCAGGATATTTAATTCTCCGACGATCTGGACTTTTGAGATCACCACAATGGTTTTTGCCTTTCATTTCATGATGGTTGCAGCTTACGGACTTCTTCATAAAGTGATGGTTTCAGTCGACTTGTTATATGAGAAGGTCTCCAAGAAAAAACAGGCTGTCATCGATTTGATCACCTACCTTCTTTTCTTTATGCCTTTTGTGGTTGGGGTATTTGTGGGAAGCTCGAAATTTGCTTATATCTCCTGGCTGCAGAAGGAAGTCAGCTGGACAGCATTTGCACCACCGGTCTATCCATTTAAGGCAATCATCCCTGTTGCATTTTTCTTTCTTTTATTGCAAGGGATATCCGAAATTCTCAAGCGCATTGCTATTTTAGGTGAAAGGGAGCAGGGCCATGATTGAGATACTTATCATATCATTTATGTTCATTGGACTAGTCATTGGTTTGGCCACTGGTCACCCCTTAGCCTTTGTGCTTGGGGGAATCGGTGTTATTGCAGGTCTCGTAGGTTGGGGTCCGCAAGTATTTGATATTTTTGCTAACAGTATTTTTGGGACAATGTCCAATTATACATTAGTTGCGATTCCGCTGTTTACGCTAATGGCTAATCTTTTATCAGCTTCTAGGGTTGCTGATGGGCTATTTGAATATATGAGGTATTTATTAGGCCCGGTTCGCGGCGGGGTTGCACTTACCGTCATTTTAGTTTCAACAGTATTTGCAGCTACAACTGGTATTGTCGGTGCTTCTATTGTCACAATGGGAGTTTTGGGGATTCCAGTTTTAATGAAATACGGCTATAACAAGCAGCTAACAACTGGTGTTGTTGCAGCTGGAGGCACATTAGGAATTTTAATTCCCCCTAGCATCATGCTGATTGTTTTAGGGGCACAGGCACAAGTTTCCGTTGGCAAGCTGTTTTTAGCCGCAATTGTACCTGGACTGCTGCTTGCCGCCGCCTATTGCATTTATGTATTGATCGTCTGCTGGAAGAATCCGGATTGGGGTCCAGCTGTTTCTAAAGAAGAAATGAAGGATATGCCTTTTAGAAAGGTGATCATCGGCAGCTTAATTAACCTTGTTCCGCCAATGATTCTCATATTTTCTGTATTGGGAACTATCTTTACAGGGATCGCTACACCAACAGAATCTGCGGGTGTTGGTGCATTCCTAGCTTTATTGATGACGATTTTTTATAGAAGATTCAGCTGGAAGATGCTGGCTGACGCAGTCTATGATACTGCGAAAATTACCACGATGGCTTTGATTATAATCGTTGGTGCCGCAGCTTTCACTTCGATGTTCTTAGCTTTAAATGGTGATACATTGATTCAGAATTTAGTGCAAAGTATGGGACTAAGCAAATGGGGCGTCTTTATTGCCATGATGGTTATTGCTTTTGTACTTGGAATGTTTATTGACTGGATCGGCATCATTATGATCATTCTTCCTATCTTTTTGCCGTTAATTCAGCTTTATGATTTCGATGTTTTATGGCTGATGACTGTACTGGCCGTTCTATTGCAGACATCCTTCTTAACACCGCCATTTGGATTCGCCCTATTCTATCTAAAAGGAATTGTACCTCCTGAAATAAAAATGTCTGATATATACAGAGGGATCGTCCCATTCGTCATTATTATGGTTATCGTAACAGCGATAATCACCATCTTCCCAGAAATCGTCCTATGGCTGCCAAATATGTCGAAAATTTAGCGCTTTAAAGTGTTGGGGGCCTGACCCCCGCTGCTTTAACGCTTTACTCAACCGGGGCCTGACCCCCGATGCTTTCTTAATAATTTTCAAGTTTTGTATTTTGTGAGGAGGAAGGAAAATGATTGGTAAGGTTGCGGTTATGACTGAACCGTTGAAGATGGAGTTCCAGGAATACGATGTGGCGCCGCCTGTAGCTGGTGCTGTGGTTTTAAAGATAAGGAGGACCAATGTTTGCGGTTCAGAGCTGCATATTTGGAGGGGCCACCACCCGACAAAGCAAAAAGGGGTTTTAGGTCATGAAATGGTTGGTGAGGTTGCTATTTTAGGAGAGGGAGTGACAGCCGATTATGCCGGACAGCCGGTGAAGGTTGGCGATCGGGTAACTGCAGCCTATTATCTCACCTGCAGAAAATGTTCTGCATGCTTAGGCGGCCATTTCCATTTATGTGAAAATGCTTATGAATTCTGGAATAAGCAGCCTGAAGAGGCGCCGCATTTCCACGGAACGTTCGCTTCCCATTACTATATCCATCCGACCCAATATTTTTATAAGGTGCCGGATAATGTGCCGGATGTCGCCGCCGCAAGTGCTAACTGTGCCCTTTCCCAGGTTTACTTTGGCTTGGATCGGAGCGGGCTGACAAATGGTGAGACCATTTTGATTCAAGGTGCGGGCGGATTAGGTTTAAATGCTGCGGCTGTTGCCAAAGAAAAGGGAGCAAAAGTCATTGTGATTGATGCGGTTGAATCACGCTTGGAGCTTGCGAAAAAGTTTGGGGCGGATCATACGATAAATTTACAGAAGTACAGTACAGTTCAGGAACGGAATGAAGTGATCCAAAGATTGACAGGCGGCAAAGGAGTGGATGCAGCCCTTGAGGTCAGCGGGATCCCTGAAGCCTTCAGTGAAGGAATCCATCATATCCGCCCAGGTGGACGATATGTTTCTATCGGGAATGTTTCAATTGGAAAAACAGCACCATTTGATCCGGGACTTCTTACAAGGAAATCAATAACGATTTATCCTGTGGTCCGGTACAATCCGTGGTATCTGCACAAGGCATTGAATTTCCTCTCTGCAAATATTGAAAAATATCCTTTTGCAGCCATGATGGATGCTGAATTCGAGTTTGAGAATATCCAGGAAGCTCTGGATAAATCAGCTGCCCGCGAGGTAACAAGGGCATCCATTATTGTGGGAAGTCATTAATACAAGCATCAAATAGGAGGATATTTGATGAAGGGACCTCAAAAACCGTTTTATAAGAAATCAATGAAAGAAAGGCATAGTACATTGCAAATTTCTGCGTCTTTATCGGATGAAGAAATTGAAAGGTATAAAAAGTTTGGTTCATTGGGAGAAGAACTATCCGATTATTTTATTGAAAACAGCATTGGTGTCATGGAAGTTCCATTGGGTATAGCGCTTAATTTTATCGTAAACAGCAGGGAACTTATTGTTCCGATGGCTGTAGAAGAATCATCCGTGGTAGCGGCAGCCAGCTATGCGGCAAAGCTCGCAAGACCTTCCGGCGGATTTTTCGCCACAACCTCTGGATCGATTATGATTGCGCAAATTCAGCTATTAAACTGTGATGACACCCATGGAGCAAGACTGAAAATATTGGAACAAAAAGATGAGATCCTCACACTTGCCCGCAATCAGGACCCCACCTTAGAAAGTCTTGGCGGCGGTCCGTGTGATTTGCAGGTGCGTATTCTTGAAAACAGCGATGACCCGATGATTATTGTTCACCTGCTTGTTGATACAAAAGATGCAATGGGGGCCAACACGGTCAATACGATGGCTGAAAGTATCGCCCCGTTATTAGAAAAAATCACAAATGGCCAAGTGTGTTTACGGATTATCTCAAATTTAGCTGACCAAAGGCTTGCCCGATCCCGGTGCATTATTAAAAAACAAGATATTGGCGAGGACACTGTTGATGGGGTGGTAAGAGCCTACCAGTTTGCCAAAATGGATCCATATCGGGCTGCCACCCATAATAAAGGCATTATGAATGGAATTAGTGCGGTTGTTTTGGCAACAGGCAATGACACAAGAGCCGTGGAAGCGGGGGCACACGCTTTTGCAGCAAAATCGGGCCAATACTCCCCATTAACAACATGGGAGAAAAACCGTGACGGAGATTTAATCGGAACGATTGAGCTGCCATTAGCTGTTGGGACAGTGGGGGGAACAGTTTCCCTTCATCCCAAGGCGAAAACTAATTTAAAAATTTTGGGGGCTGAGACCTCGGAAAATCTTGCGGAAATTATGGCTTCAGTGGGACTTGCACAAAATTTTGCCGCATTAAGGGCTTTGGCAACGGAAGGAATACAAGCAGGACATATGAAGCTGCATGCAAAGAATATTGCCATCATGGCAGGTGCCTCCAGCGGCAATCTTGAGCAGATAGTCAGCAGGATGATTGCGGAAGGGAATATCCGTCTGGATCGGGCGAAGGAAATTATTAAGGAACTTCGGACATTTTGATCCTCGATGATTGGTGCATCTTGTTGGCGGAATCGGGCTGATTCTGTGAAAAGGGAAATCATCATGAAACATGATCGTCTGGCCAAAGCCGATGAATTTATAAAGAAGGAGGCGCATGTCTTGGATATTGGCCATATAATCAGGAGAATGGCAAATGATGCTGACTGTACAAACACTGCAAAGACAGCCATTAAAGAAGAATCTGGAAGATCTTGGTCGTATAAGGAACTCCATCTAATATCCAATTCATATGCAAATAAGCTGCGGGAACTGGGAGTCCAAAAGGGAGACCGCGTTGGGATTCTTCTGTTTAATTGTCTGGAATACATTGGGTTATATTTTGCTGCGGCCAAAATCGGCGCTATTGCAGTAAGGCTGAATTTTCGTCTGTCCAGTGATGAATTTCAGTATGCCTTAAATGATTCTGGTACGAAGGTGTTATGCTTTCATTCAAGTTTAACAGAGGTGCTGGAAGGCATCATTGATCAAGTCCCTGTAGAAAACTATATTTGTCTGCAGAATCAGGAGGAAGATATCCCAGATTGGTCGCATCCATGGACCATTTTACAAGAGGGATCAACAGATGAGGCACAAGTGCATATTGAAATGGATGATCCGGTCATGCTTATGTACACATCTGGAACAACCGGACGGCCGAAGGGTGCCGTTTGGAGACATCAGACCACTTATTGGTTTTCTGTCATGCAAGTTCTAAGATGGAAATTTACTGGTCAGGAAATTGGCATGACAACTGGACCACTTTATCATGTTGCTGCATGGGAGGATGTGGCCCTGCCAATAATGCTGATGGGTGGAACCGTACTAATTACAAAAAGCACCGGATTTGAGATCGAAAGAATATTGAAAGTAATGGAAGAGGAAAAAGTGACCGACTGTTTCTTATTTCCATTTATGATTTACGATATGCTTAACTCACCAGCTCTCAACCGATATAAGCTAGCTCATCTTAATACGATATTTACAGGCGGGGATCCAATTATGCCTTGGGCTCTTGAAAAACTTAAGGATCTCTTTCCTTCCTTAAAAGTGGTCCAGGTGTATGGGCTTACAGAAGGGACTCCCATTTGTGCATCATTAAATCCAGAGGATGTTTACACAAAGGGACATACGGTTGGAACACCGATGCCTTTAACCGAAATAAGAGTCGTAGATGATAATGGCAACTCAATGCCAACTGGCCAAATAGGTGAAATTGCTATTAAAAGTCCCGCTGTTTCAAAGGGGTATTGGCAAAAACCTTCTGAAACGGCAAAGACATTTGCCGATGGATTTTGCTTTACTGGTGATTTGGGAAAGTTTGATGGGGAAGGGTTTTTAACTATTGCTGGGCGAAAAAAAGATATGATTCGAAGCGGCGGAGAGAATATATACGCTGCTGAAATCGAAGATGTGCTGTATCGTCTTGAGGGTGTCAAGGATGTTGCTATCATTGGCATACCAGATCCAAAGTATATTGAAGCTGTTTGCGCCATTGTTGTAAGGAAGGAAAAAGCTGGATTGACTGAAGATGATATTATTGAATATTGCAAGCAGCATTTAGCAAGCTACAAAAAGCCGAAAAAGGTAATTTTTATAGATGCTCTGCCGCGAACACCTTCTGGCAAGGTGCAAAAGTTTATTTTAAGAAACCAGTTTGGCTAAAAAGGTTTTTTTGAAAAATAATTAATTGGCGGAAGGGGTTGTCCAATCAAAAACTGTATTTCTTAATAATATAGTATGGAAGATCTCCTCCCTTAGGTCTTTGTGGTCTACAATTTTACCGTTCATCCTTATGGTGAACGGTCTTTTTTATGAAAAAAAGCTGCAGTACAGCAGCTGCAGCTAAAAACTCGCCTTTATTTCTTTTTCTTAAGAAGTCTTGCATTGTTACCTTCCAAAGTCTGTTTTTTCATTTGATGTCCAAATACAGCGACACCCGCGGCTATTATTCCATTGATGATTGCTTCAGATGAAAAACCATACACAAGGCCGCCAGCAACTATTGAAACGGCCAGCAAGACCCAAATGATTGACCAGTCTGGAATAAAAGGAGTTCTTTTAAGCGCAAACCCAAGGATCCATAGGACTGGAACAAGCGTTAAATAGTTTTGATTCAAAAACTGCATCAAATCCCAAGTTTCAGGCATCTGCTTCACCTCCTATTTTTGCCCGTAATATACTATGCGGGGATGTCCAAATCGGCTTGTTCAAAACCCTATTTTTAAAGGGATAAATTGAAATTTTTTAAAAAAGGCAGGCACTAACCTTTATTGACTTTTAAATCGGCGGGTGCTAAAATAAAAATAGCCGTTTTACAATCGTATTATTTTTTTACAGGTAAGATTTCTCCAAAGAAACTTTCATTGGATGAGTAATAATGGGTAAAAGCTATAATCGTTGTGAATGGTGAATTTACACATGGTCTTTGGGCCAATAGGAGGACATTTTTACATGAAAAACGGTAAAGTTAAATGGTTTAACGCTGAAAAAGGTTTCGGATTCATCGAAGGCGAAGATGGAAACGATGTATTCGTACATTACTCTGCAATCCAATCTGAAGGTTTCAAATCATTAGAAGAAGGTCAAGAAGTTTCTTTCGACGTTGTTGAAGGAGCTCGTGGACCACAAGCTGCTAACGTAAATAAACTTTAATTCTAACTATTCAACAGCCCGGCTATCTTTAGCTGGGCTGTTTTTATATTTATTGGCCGTTTTTAGTGGTCAATGGTAAATGAAAGGCAGCTAGTCAAGCATTAATTTCCTTTAGGAAGGTCGTGGGGGTCATCAGGACCGGCCGCCGCCGCATTTATATTAGTTTGGGACGCCTTATTATGCAGGTGTCTATTTTTTTGTACAAATACAGAACGAATGTTCTTAGGATTTCGCGGGATATTTGATATAATGAATGCAAGATTATGAGAAAACGAGGGGTAAGTTATGAAATTTATTCACACGGCTGATTGGCACTTAGGGAAGCTCGTGCACGGAATCTATATGACAGAGGACCAGCGCTATTTTTTATCCCAGTTTATTGATCTAGTGGAGGAAGAACAACCGGATGCTGTGATCATAGCAGGTGATTTATATGACCGGTCTGTTCCGCCGACAGAAGCAGTTGAATTGCTCAATGAAGTGTTGTTTAAAATTAATGTGGAACTAAAAACACCAGTAGTTGCGATTTCAGGCAATCATGATAGTGCAGAACGGTTATCGTTCGGAAGCACATGGTATAAACAAAGCAAATTCTATTTATCTGGAAAGCTCGAAAATATTTTTGAACCTGTACAAATTCAAGGTGTTAATTTTTATATGGTTCCTTATGCAGAACCAGGAATGGTGCGACATCTTTTGGATGATGATACGATTCATTCTCACCAGGATGCCATGAAGTCGATAATTGGGAAAATCGAGGAAACTCTGAATCCTAATGAGCCAAATGTCTTTGTTGGACATGCCTTTGTCCTTGGCGGACAATCGTGTGATTCTGAACGGTCCCTTTCCGTTGGAGGCTCGGGCTGTGTATCAGCTGATCTGTTTGCACCTTTTTCTTATACGGCACTTGGCCATCTTCATAGTCCGGATGCTATTAACCATGAGAAGGTACGCTACTCTGGATCTATTCTAAAATACTCTTTTTCCGAAGCTAAGCAGGATAAATCAATATCCATTATAGAGATGAATGAAAACGGCACTTTTGATCTCCGCAAACGTTCCCTCAGTCCAAAAAAGGATATGCGAGAGATCGAAGGATTTCTTGATGAACTCCTAGATCCAAGTTTTTATGAAAGACAAAGGGTTGAAGACTACCTAAAAATAGTTATTCAAGATGAAGGGGCAATTCTTGACCCAATGAATAAGCTTCGTCAGGTCTACCCTAATGTTCTTCATTTTGAACGTAAGCTAGATATCATTGATGCTAAGAAAAAACAGTCATTTTCATCCGTTAAAGATAAAAAGAAGACAGAGATTGAACTCTTTAAAGAATTTTATGAAGAGATGACGACCGCAGAATTTACTGAAGAGAAAAATTCTGTAATGACCGATATTATCAGCAAGGTTTTACGGGAGGAGGCGAAGAAATGAGACCGTTAAAGCTGACAATGCAGGCATTTGGGCCATATGCAGAAACAGAAGTAATAGATTTTACTAGTTTAGGAAACCGGACGATGTTTGTCATTTCAGGAAAAACAGGTTCGGGGAAGACAACCATTTTTGATGGAATCAGCTACGCTATTTATGGAAAAGCAAGCGGTGAAGATCGGAACGGTCCTGACCTTAGAAGCCAATTCGCCAAAAGCGAGACGGCAACTGAGGTTGCACTTGAATTTGCTCTAAGAAATAAAACCTACTATATAATAAGATCTCCTCAGCAGGAAAAACAAAAGGAAAGAGGCGACGGTGTCCGGATCATAGGAGCAAAGGCTGAACTATACGAAATTGATAGTGATGGCACTAGACAGCTGCTTGCTTCCAATGTTCGTGAGGTTGATGAAAAAATCAAAGAGATTATGATTATTGACAGCAACCAGTTTCGCCAAATATTGATGATTCCTCAGGGCGAATTCCGCAAACTATTAACTTCTGAAAGCAAAGATAAGGAACTTATCCTGCAGCGGCTCTTTCATACACAAATTTATAAAAGGATTGAAGAAGAGCTTAAAGAGAATGCAGGAGAGCTAAAAAAAACAGTCGAAAGCCAGACAGCGCAGCGCAGCCATGCCCTTAAGCAAATCCATGCGCTTTTTCAGGAGGAGCTAAAGGAATATTTAGAGGCTGGAAATGAAAATGACACAGTAATCCTGCCGCTGCTATCACAGGAAATAGACTTCATGAATGCCGAGCTGGGAAAGCTGGCAGATCAGCTAAAGCGGGAGAAAGAGAATCGTGATCGGATACAGCAGAAGGTATATGAGGCTGAGACGATCGTCAAACAATTGAAAGCAAAGGATGACCTGGCAGCCAGAAAATCAGAACTGGAAATGATGGGAGAACAATTTAATACTGTTGAAAAACAAATTGAATTTGCTCATAAAGCGGCCCTCCTTGCGCAGCAGGAAGAGCTTTGCCACCATTTAAAAAAAGAGGTGGACCAGACCAATCAAAGCCTGGAGAAAATAAAGCTAAATATGACAGCATTGAGCACCCTGCTTAAAGAAAATGAAGCCAAATGGGAAGCAGAGAAGGACAATGAAGAAGATCGGAAAAGGATAGCAGACAGTATCAGCGCTCTTCAGAATATGAAGGAAGATGTCTATTTGCTGTCAGATGTTCAGGAGGAAGCGGGCAAGCTAAAGGCTGAAATTCAAAAAAAGAAGAGCGTTAACGAACAGCTCCAGATTTCTATACAGGAAAAAGCAGAAATCATATCATCTTTAAAAAAGGAAAAGGAAGAAGCTGAACAGGCTAAGCTCACTTATTTTGAAAACAGTCATAAACTTGAAAAAGCAGAAGATGAAATTGTCCGCTTAAAAAGACTCGCTGAGCAAAATTTCCGATATCAACAAGCATTAAAGATATTTAAGCAGCGCCAGGGGCTGTTAACACAAATATCTGCTAGTCTTGCAGATGCAAAAAGTTTAGTTACAGAAATGGAACAAAAATGGCTTCATGGACAAGCAAGTATTCTAGCAAAACAGCTGCATGAGGGGGAACCTTGTCCAGTTTGCGGATCGAATCATCATCCAGAGCCGGCAACAACTGATAAGGGAATCCCAACCGAAAAGGATTTGAAGGCTGCTAAACAGCAGGCAGCAGCATTGGAAAAAGAAAAAGCTGCCGCAGAATCCTCCTTTTATGAAGCGCAATCTTCCGTTCATTCACTAAGCGAGGCAATAAAGGAGCAGCTGCTAGATCTTAGAAAGCAATATGCTGAATTTAACTTAGAAGCACTTCCTGAATGGCAAGAAAAAAAGGTGATGGAGCGCAACAGCTTGATTCAGTTGCAAAAGGAAGCCTCTGCTAAACAAGAAAGGTTCGCTTTATGTGTGAAGGAATTAGATCAAACGGAAAAACAGAAAGAAAATGAATTGAATCAGCAGCAAAAATTAATTGAACAATTGAATGATTTAACCATTCTATATACCGGAAAAATGACAAACTTAAATCGGATGATGGAGAAGGTTCCAGAAGATCTTCGAAGTGTCCATTTGTACGAAAGAAAATGTAAGGATGCTGCACAAAGACAAGAGGAGCTCATGAAAAGACTGGAGGAAGCACAGCAGCGCTATCTTGAATCAAAGGATAAGCTGATTACTGAGTCCGCCAAATTTGAAACGATTCAAGAACACGCGGTAAAATTTGCTGAAAAGCTGAAATTTGAGAGAGAAGCCTTTATTCAAAAGATGCACCAGCAGGGGTTTGAAGTCTATGGGCAATATAATGAAGCAAAGCGGTCAGAGCAAGAGATAAAAGCGCTGGAAGAGTCATTAAGAAGTTACCGAGAAGAGCTTCGATCTGTCCGTGATCAGTTAGAGGAATTAAATCGCTTGCTTAGAGATATTGAACAACCAGATATGGATAAACTGAATAATGATTTTCAGATGGCCGAGAACCAAATCCGTCTCTTACAGGAGCAATATACTAATTTATATATCCAAAAAAGGGATAATGAAGATACGCTCGACAGGGTGGAAAAAATAAATCATGAAATCAAGGCTTTGGAAGAACGCTACAAAATAGTCGGACATCTAGCGGATATTTCCAAAGGACAAAACACGAATCGGATTACTTTTGAACGCTTTGTCCTAGCTGCCTTTTTAGATGATATCTTACGTACAGCCAACGTTCGGCTTAGAAAAATGACGAGCGGGCGCTTTGAATTGAAAAGGAAAAAGGACCGGTCGAAAGGGAATGTTCAAAGTGGTCTCGAGCTCCTTGTATTTGACCAATATACAGCACAGGAACGGCATGTAAAGACACTGTCCGGAGGCGAGAGCTTCAAAGCTGCTCTGGCTTTGGCACTGGGATTGGCAGATGTAGTCCAGCAGTATGCCGGCGGAGTATCATTGGAGACAATGTTTATCGATGAGGGCTTTGGGACTCTTGACCCGGAATCGCTGGATCAAGCGATTGAGGCATTAATCGATATCCAAAGCAGCGGCCGTTTAGTCGGCATTATATCGCATGTTCCAGAGTTAAAGGAAAGAATTGATGCTCGCCTTGAGGTGACTGCAACACAAAGAGGAAGCAAAACAGAATTTCAATTTCTATCGTAGCTTACCACTTCATGCCCCCGGAAAAGCGTAGCGCCTGAAGTGGTAATCAACGGCCAAATTTAAGTTTAATAGGTCCCAGAGATAAACATATTGACGAGAATGTAAAGCAGGAGGATAACGTGAATACAAGGTATTTTACTATCGGGATGGCAGGACATATCGATCATGGGAAAACAACGCTGACAAAAGCTTTGACAAATGTAGATACAGATCGTCTAAAAGAAGAAAAGGAAAGGCAAATCTCCATTGAATTGGGATTTGCCCCGCTTTATGAAGATAGCAGCATGCAGATCTCTGTCATTGACGTACCAGGGCATGAAAGATTTATTCGGCAGATGATTGCAGGTGTTGCGGGAATTGATTTAGTTGTTCTTGTGGTTGCTGCAGATGAAGGAGTCATGCCGCAAACCAGGGAGCACCTGCAAATTTTAAGGTTATTAGGGATTAAGAGCGGAATTGTTGCTATCACTAAGATTGACAGAGTTGAAGAAGAATTCATTGACCTTGTCCGTGAAGATATTCTTGAAGAATTAAAAGGGACGGTATTTGAGCATTCTCCAGTGATCCTAACTGATAGTTTGTCACATAAGGGTGTTGACGAACTAAAATCACTCATTATCGAAACACTGAAAGAACAGCAGATGAGAGATTCTAAGGGAGCTTTTCGTCTTCCGATTGATCAGGTTTTTACAATAAAAGGTCAAGGAACTGTTGTCAGAGGAACAGTATATGAAGGAACAGTTGAAGAAGGACAAACTTTAATGGTCATGCCAAAAGGCCTTGAAGTTCGTGTTCGCCAGCTTCAAGTCCATAATCAGAAAGCTTTGAAGGCGTTTGCCGGGCAAAGGGCGGCCATCAATCTATCAGGGGTTGATAGAGATGAAATTAAGCGAGGGGACGTACTTGTTTCTTCCCAGCAGTTTGCTGTAACAAAAACGGTTGACGTAGCTTTAAGTATTACAGAGGATCTTGATTATATCGTGAAACAGCGAATGCCAATTAAATTACATATTGGAACCTCAGAGGTTATGGGGCGGATTGTCTTTTTTGACCGTAATGAAATTAAGAATGAATCAGATGAAATACTGTGTCAGATCAGACTGGATGAAGACGTTGTCGCAAAACGGGGCGATCGTTTTATTATCAGACGTCCAAGCCCTCAGGAAACCATAGGGGGCGGCTGGGTCATTGATCCCCGCGGGGAAAGATACCGGTTTGGCTTAAAGACTATTAAGGAACTTGAAAAGAAAAAAGAGGGCACCCCAAAGGAGCGGATTATCTCAGCTCTTCTTGAGGAAAAGAGTTTGTCAATAGAGGAACTCATCAAAAGAACTTCACTTGATCGCCTTGAAATCCAGGAGCTATTACTTAATGAAGAATTTCTTTATTATAATAAGAAGGAGTACACTCTCCGATCAATCCAAAATAAAATCCAGGAAGAGATCGCTGAGCGGCTCAGCGATTTTCATGAGACCCATCCGATGAAGCAAGGGATGAATAAAGCCGAACTTCTGCAGCTGATGCAAAAAGACTATCAAAAACAGCTTCTAGAATATGTAATAGAGCAAGGAGTTGAATCCGCGCTAATTAGGAGAAAGGGTCAATTTATTTACAATATTGATTTCACTCCGCATATCCCTAATAATTGGCAAAGACGGGCAGAAGGCTTACTTGCTGACTTGAAGAAGGATGAATATAAAGTGAAATATATAGAGGAATATTTCAAGGATGCAGGAATACCGGCCCAGCTTATACCGGATTTAAAACGATTTTTAGAGGATCAAAAAGAGATTGTTCCTCTTGATGATCAATATTACTGGCACGGGGATCATTTCAAGCAGGCAGTGGAAAAATTGAAAAAAGGCACGGGTCAAGACTTTGAGGTTGGAGATGCAAAAGAAATTCTCGGGCTTTCCCGAAAATATTTGATTCTGTTTTTGGAAAGGTTAGACCAACTGCAACTGACAAAACGAACAGAAAACAAAAGAATTTGGCTATGAGTATAAACGGAAAAAATTACCACAAAGGAGCTAATCTAGGATTGGCTTCTTTTTTTTAAGTTTATTCTTCCAGGTGGCAAGGTAATTCTGCGTTATAGCTTCAGAAGGGAAGTTACAATTATGCATATATGGCAGAATCCCCCTTACCTCCCACTTTTTACAGCTGGGAAACTGCTAGAATTCTTACTAAAATAAGGATATAAATGAAAAAATAAGGGGAGTTCACCATGAGAAAACAGCTACTTACAATGGCAGCAACTGCAACTATCATGTTTACCTCATTCAATGGCCAGGCAAGTGCTCACGAGAATAACTACCAGGTTCGTTCAGGCGACACACTTTGGAAGATTGCTCAAGCTAATAATCTATCAATTCAGCAAATTACTGATTGGAATCGCCTCTCAAGTACTGTCATTTACCCTGGCCAAACGTTAACCCTGCTTGCCCCGCATTCCCATGAGGAAACTAGCAAAAGCTATACAGTGCAATACGGGGATACTCTATGGATCATTGCCAATAAGTTAAAAATGGGTGTTTATGAGCTTAAGAGTATGAATGGCTTATCATCAGATGTCATCTACCCAGGGCAACAGCTGCTTGTAAAAAGCGGATCGACATTACCTGCACCGCCAAGTCAGCAAGAGTCCGTCAATACATATAAGGTTCAATCTGGTGATACTCTTTGGATTATTGCCAATAAATTTAATGTTACGATTGCACAGCTAAAATCTATTAATCAATTAAATTCAGACATCATAAATGTTGGACAAACCCTATTAATTCCTGCTGGGAGTACATCTGGGCAAATTTCATCTCCTGCCGCAACAGTGGATGCTTTAATAGCAGAAGCAAAGAAATACATCGGAGTTCCATATGTCTGGGGCGGAAGCACCCCGGCAGGATTTGACTGCAGCGGATATCTAAACTATGTCTTTAACCATGTTGGTTTATCTATTCCAAGGACAGTAGCAGCCATTTGGAGTGAAGCAAAGACTGTTTCATCGCTAAAAGAAGGGGATATTGTCTTTTTTAATACAGGTTCCAGTCCGTCCCATGCCGGAATCTATTTAGGAAACAATCAATTTATTCATGCAGGTACATCAACAGGAGTGACCATCAGCGATATGGGCAGCTCTTATTGGAAATCTCGCTACATGGGGGCTAAAACCTTCTTTTAATTAAATGGCTGTATTAAATTAAGCCGTAGACATGCGCACCATTCATTTAAATATTATTCAATGTTAAAGCTTTAAGACAGTCTAATTAATAAAAAATCCTCCGGCAGGAGGATTTTTTTTATTGAACCATCTCAGAGTTTACATAATGGTAAAGCAGCTGTGCTGTATTTTCAATGGATGATTTGTGTGTTCTTTCAAAGGCATGTGAGGAATCTATTCCGGGACCTACTAATCCATGAACAATATCATGCCCAGCTCGGATGGCAGCTGAAGCATCTGAGCCATAGTACGGATAAATATCAAGTTTATATTCAATTCCATGGTCATTGGCAAGCTTTACAAGTCTTTGCCTTAGTTCATAGTGATAGGGACCACTGGCATCTTTGACACATATAGAGACCGTGTACTCATCCGTTGACTGTCCATCACCCATAGCTCCCATATCCACCGCTAAATATTCAATGGTTTCAGGGGGAATATTTGAGTTCCCTCCATAGCCGATTTCTTCATTATTCGAGATAAGAAAATGGGTTGTATATGGCAATTCAATATTCTCGAGCTTCAGCTGTTTGATTAACTGCAGCAGGATCCCTACACTAGCTTTGTCATCAAGGTGACGGGATTTAATAAAGCCTGAAGGCGTAATTTCGACCCGGGGGTCAAATGAAATAAAATCGCCAACTTCAATTCCTAAAGCACGTACATCGTCAGCGTTATACACCTTTTCATCCAGGCGAATTTCCATATTATCCTGATTTCTCTTTTCCTTGTCTGCATCCCTATATACGTGAACAGAAGTCTGGTGCATTAAAATGGTACCAGTATAAATTCTGCCATCTGCTGTTTTTATTTGGCAATATTCACCTTCAACAGAGTTATATTTAAATCCGCCTATTAGGTCAAGTTTAAGTCTGCCGCTCGGTTTAATTTCCTTTACCATTGCCCCCAATGTATCAACATGGGCAGTGAGCATGCGGTGGTTTTTATCGTCAGCCCCTTTTAATGTAGCGATTAATCCGCCTTTGCGATTTCTTTTTGTTTCTACATGCAGATCCTGTAAATATTTTTCGACAAAGGCAATAACCTCAGAGGTACTTCCTGATGGACTTGGGATGGATACCAAATCTTTTATTAATTGCATTGTTTCATCGGTATTTGGAAAAGGCATAGGATGAAATTCCTCCCTCGGTAATTAATTTTTCCCATCTCATTATACCTCTTATTGGGATAGGGCAACAGGAACAAAGTCCTGTTAGAGGGAGAGAAGCATAAGTACTCACCCTATATGCTAATATTTATTAATATTCTCTAATTCAGATGTAACTATAAATTCTTCCCCGTTTTCTTCTGTATAAATAAACTCCTGCTTTACTTTTCCATAACCGGGAGCCCAATAGGATGTAACGGTAGAGTGATCCCCTGACTCCTTTTGTTCAAGGATAATCACATGATCCAATTCTCCGAACGGCAGCTTTAATTTGGCATCTGTCTCAATGATTTTCCAGCTGTTAAATCCGCTTCCGTTCGATAATGGGGCAGCTAATTGGGGTTTTGGACTAAAAAAATGATCTTTTACTTGTTCAATGGGAGGAATCTTTTGTTCATAATATTCAGGCTGTTCATATACAGTATAAATACCATCAGAAGTCAGCTGGTAGACTTTTAAGATTCGAGTTCCGCCGTTTTCAACGACTGCTGGAAGATAGCCATCTTCTGTTTCGCAAAAAATTTCTTTGTAAGAAGCAAACTCATTTCCTTGACCAGCAAAGGAATAAACTTTATTCTCAAGAGGAAAGTATTCTTTTATTGAAGGTTTCTCCTGGGTGCTAACTTCATGCTTTTCGGGCTCTTTTTCTACTGCAGGCTGATCTGCCACAGCGCAGGCACTAAGGGAAAAACAAAAAAAGAATAAGGGGATTAGCTTTTTCATATGCTAAGCACTCCTTTTGGTCTTCTAAGATATATGACGTTTAAGAGGGGACAAAAGTTTCAATCACTTATAGCGAGCAGATTAATTAATCTAAAACAGGACAAAAGAACCATTATAGCCATTTTGATATAGGTTTTTACGCTTTTTGGGTATATTTAGGGGATTTTGTAGAAATAATACTAAATTTATATTGCACGTTTTTATTTGATTTTTTTTTTAGATGTGATATATTAAACATCGTTCAATAAAATTTGATTTCGGCAATTAATTATCTAGATAAATAAATCATATTTAATAAACTTAGCGGCTGCTAAGTTTTTCTGATTTTATTTATGCGAGGTGTGAATTTTGAAAAAACTGTTAAAACTGTCAAAAGAAATGACAAAGGGGAATTTAAAATATTTTTTTCTTATTGTCGTTCTATTTTGGCTAAAAACTTATGCAGCATATCGAATTGAATTCAGTGGTTTGGGCATAGACAATGACATTCAAAAATTTCTCTTATTTTTAAATCCATTAAGCTCAGCTTTATTATTTTTAGGCTTAGCACTGATGTTTAAGGGGAAAATACAGTCTGCTGTCCTCTTGTTCATGAACTTCCTGATGTCTTTTTTATTATATGCTAACATCGTTTATTATCGATTCTTTAATGACTTCATAACTGTACCAGTCATCATGCAAACAAAAACAAATGGCGGTCAATTAGGCGAAAGCGCACTTTCTTTAATGTCACCGTTTGACATTTTTTACTTCACAGATACGTTTATTTTATTGTTTTTCATTATTAAAAAATGGTACAACCCTAAGAAAACAGCTAGCAGAAAACCTGCATTTTATGTAGCGGCTTTAGCGGTCATTGTGTTTATTATTAATCTTGGACTTGCCGAATCAGATCGTCCGGAGCTATTAACACGTTCGTTTGACCGAAACTATCTTGTGAAATATCTAGGTGCTTATAACTTTACGGTTTATGACATCATTCAGAATGCTCAATCTGCTAGTCAGAGAGCATTAGCAGATTCAAACGATATCACAGAAGTAGAGAACTATATCAAAGCGAACTATGCTGAGCCAAATCCAGAATACTTTGGCAAAGCAAAAGACATGAATGTTATTTTTATTTCTTTGGAATCACTGCAGACATTTATGATTGATTATCAGCTAAATGGTCAAGAGGTAACACCTTTCATGAACTCTCTGGCACATGATGGGAAGACCTTCTATTTTGATCACATTATTAATCAAACTGGCCAGGGGAAAACGTCGGATGCAGAGTTTATTATGGATAACTCTTTATATCCTATGTCCCAGGGTTCAGTCTTTGTAAATAAGGCACAAAATACACTTCAGGCAACACCAGCAATTTTAAAATCACGCGGATATACTTCAGCAGCATTCCATGGAAACTATAAAACTTTCTGGAATCGTAATGAAATGTATCGTACGATTGGCTACGATAAATTCTTTGACGCGGAGTATTACAACATGACTGAAGAGAATACAAAGAACTATGGATTAAAAGACAAGCCGTTCTTTAGTGAATCTATGCCAATGCTGGAAAGTCTGCCACAGCCTTTCTATACAAAGTTTATTACTCTGTCTAACCACTTCCCGTTCAAAATGGATGAGTGGGATACTGACTTCCCAGCTGCCGAAACAGATGACAAGGTTGTCAATCAGTATTTCCAATCAGCACACTATATGGACCAGGCTTTAGAGCAGTTCTTTAATGATCTTAAGAAATCAGGTTTATATGATAATACTGTTGTCGTTATGTATGGTGACCATTACGGAATTTCCGAAAATCATAATGATGCGATGGCTGAAATTATCGGCAAGGAAATTACACCTTTCGAATATGCTGCCAACCTTCAAAGAGTGCCTGTATTTATTCATGTACCAGGTGTAGAAGGCGGAGTTGTTCACGAATGGGGCGGTCAAGTAGACGTTCGCCCAACATTATTGCATCTGTTGGGAATCGATACAAAAGATTACTTGGAAATTGGTTCTGATTTATTGTCTAAAGACCATCGTGAAATTGTTCCATTCAGAAATGGTGATTTCGTATCACCTGAGGTTACACAAATTGATGAAAAATGTTATGCAACCGATACTGGTGAATTAATCGATGGGGCAAAATGCGAACAGCCTGCAGAAAATGCGAAAGAGGAACTCCTTATGTCAGATAACATTGTCTACAAGGACCTGCTTCGCTTCTATAGGCCTGATGGATTCGTGCCGATCAACAGAAACGATTATCGATATGTGAAAAAAGAAGTACCTGTTCAGCCGGAAACAAAAACGTTTGGCGAACAAGAATAAATAGGTGGGGCGAAGAGTAATTTCTTCGCTCCTTTTTTGTCAGCAATACTGCGTATTGGATTATTTTGTCTCCTCCATGTACAATGGGTAGTGATAAATGATGACCACGAAGGAGGAAGTCGTTTGAGCGAGTGTAAATTGGATCATTCCCACGACGATATAAAACAGAAGTTTGAAGCGCAAAAGGATTTTTTGCCAAGCGATATGGGACATTTATTTGAGGTGTTTTTGCAGAAAGAGCATAGCCAGGATTTGCTGAATGAGGTATTTCATTTGCTGAAAAAGTATGATCTTGCCACAGAAGAAGAGAAGGACCAGCGAAATAATCGTTTATACCTCGTATTAAATAACGTAAATTGAAAATGCTGCAGCATACGCTGCGGTATTTTTTTTATTATGCGTGATATAAGTTAATGTTTATTATAACTGCTTAGTTGATTGGAGCGGAAATCAACGGCTAGATTTAACCAGAACACTTATTAAAAAAGCACAACAAGTCCTATTACAATTTTTTTGTAGCTATTAAAATATTATTTTAACTATCTAAGTTTTTGTGGTATGATGAGCTCATAATAAAGAAGATAAGGAAGTGTGCAGGTTGAAGGAGGACAAAGAGCTCGTATTTGATCTGGCTATTCGAACGGCAAATATGCTTGTTAAAATGTTCGGTTCACGCTGTGAGGTAGCTGTTCATGATTTCTCAAACTTTAGGAAGTCGCTTATTCATATCGCGGGAAATGTGACAGAACGGGAGATCGGCTCACCTGTCACTGACTTAGTACTTAAGGAGCTAGCCAAAGACAAAGACCAAGTAAATGACATTCCGAACTATAAAACACAATCCAAAAAGGGAAATATCATGAGGTCCTCAACGATTTTTCTTCGTGACCGAGTTGATAAGGTAATAGGAGCATTATGCATAAATTACGATATCAGCCTATTAATGCAATTTGGCGGGGAAATTGAGGAATTAGTCAATTTTGATGAGCAGCAGGAAAAATCCGAAAATTTCTATACATCTATCCAGGATATTACGCATGAAATGGTTGAACAAGTTCTTAGCGGCTTTAAAAAAGCGCCATCACTCATGACGCTTGATGAAAAAGTGGAATGTGTCAGACAGCTTGACGATAAAGGCACCTTTTTAATCAAGGGAGCAACTGAATATGTTGCTTCTGTTTTAGGAGTTTCAAAATTTACAATTTACAATTACTTGCAAAAAATTAGGACATTACATGAATTCTATTCTGATGAAATGGCCGAACCGAAATAAAGATATCTTAATAAAATATTAAAAAAGGAGTACAAGAAATGAAATATAGATCCGCTTTTGATATTATCGGTCCTGTTATGATTGGCCCTTCAAGCTCACATACAGCGGGAGCAGCAAGGATTGGCCGGGTAGCAAGAACATTATTTAACCGAATGCCGAAAAAGGCTGTTATCTCTTTATATGGTTCATTTGCAAAAACGTATAAAGGACATGGAACAGATGTGGCCATTGTCGGAGGCATTCTAGATTTTGATACATTTGATGAAAGAATTCCGATGTCATTAAAGCTTGCTGAAGAGGCTGGGATGGAGGTTGTCTTTTCCGTTGAGGAAATGGTGCCGGAACACCCGAATACAGTAAAAATTAACCTCTATGATGACCGAGGAGATCTTGAAGTTGTTGGGATTTCTATCGGCGGCGGAACGATTGAGATTATTGAGCTTAACTCATTTAAACTTAAGCTGTCTGGAGAACATCCTGCGATTCTTGTTGTGCATAATGATCAGTTCGGTGTGATTTCGTGTGTAACAAAGATTCTTGCTAACCACCAAATTAATATTGGCCATATGGAAGTTTCCCGCAAAGAAAAAGGAAAAATGGCATTAATGGTGATTGAGGTAGACCAGAAGATTAAAAAAGATGTTATTGAGGAAATTGAAAAAGTTCACAATGTCACTCAATTGATTAGAATGGTAGATTAGAAAAATGCAAGAATTGGGGTGTAACTGTTATGATGTTTAGAAATGTAGCTGAGCTTATCCAGTTAGCGGAAAGCCAGGGAGTAAAAACTGCTGAAATTATGATTCAGCAGGAAATAGAAGTGACAGGTCTTTCTAGAGAAGAGATTATTGCAAAAATGGACCGCAATTTAACTGTCATGGAACAAGCTGTTGAAAGAGGGCTTAAAGGTGTAACATCTGTTTCTGGTTTAACTGGCGGCGATGCGGTTCTTCTGCAAAAATATATTCAGAGCGGGAAAGCGCTGTCTGGAAATATTTTATTGGACGCTGTTAGTAAAGCGGTTGCAACAAATGAGGTCAACGCCGCTATGGGAACGATTTGTGCAACGCCGACTGCCGGATCTGCGGGTGTGGTTCCTGGGACTTTATTTGCTGTCAAGGAAGTCTTGAAGCCAACAAGGACGGAAATGATTGAATTCTTGTTTACATCTGCAGCCTTTGGTTTTGTGGTAGCAAATAATGCCTTTATTTCAGGCGCTGCAGGGGGGTGCCAGGCAGAGGTTGGTTCGGCCGCGGGAATGGCTGCGGCATCAATTGTAGAGATGGCAGGCGGCACGCCGAGCCAGGCAGCGGAAGCGATGGCTATTACCCTGAAGAATATGCTTGGTTTAGTATGTGATCCTGTCGCAGGACTCGTAGAGGTTCCATGTGTGAAAAGAAATGCTATGGGGGCCTCCAATGCGATGACAGCGGCGGATATGGCATTGGCAGGAATAACAAGCCGAATCCCATGTGATGAAGTCATTCATGCTATGTATACGATTGGCCAAAGAATGCCTACTGCATTAAAAGAAACGGCTGAAGGCGGTCTTGCCGCAACACCAACAGGCCGAAGACTGCAAGCGGAAATCTTTGGGGAAAAGTAATCTTATTGGAAAATACAAGAGGACCCATAAAGGACGGCAGATTAAATAGCTGCTGTCTTTTTTTATTCTTTTCACACATTATTCATACTTTGAAAATCAATTGTAAACAATTATCCACAGACTCCCGGAAAACACGGTGTTAAGATAAAGAAAATGAAAGGAAGGAGCGATACACATGGAGGAAATCTTGAAGGAGATTTTGCATGGTATGAACGACATAAAGAGCCAGCTATCTGAAATTGACCAAAGTGTTAAGATTTTAGAGAAAAAAATGGATCGAATAGAGAAGCTTAATAGCATTGAGCATCGAGTCGAGGTCAATCAAATTGATATTACGGATATCAAAGAACTTGTTGAAAATATGGATTCTTTTCAGAGGGAACATATGAAAGACTTTTTTGATTTTCTAAAGGGGACATCCATTAAGATCTTCAATGAAGAGCTGAACCAGATTAATCAGCGTTTAAATGCTCAGCTTAAGAAAATTGCCAAGAACGAAGAGGCAATCATGATGATGGAAGAGAAACATAATAGAGTAGGCTAAAAATAGTGCTGTCTTCCACATACTTTTCCAAAAACTGCAAAAGATATGTTTTGGGAAGGAGGAAGACTTTTGGCAGCTAATTTAATTCGCTTATGCATTGTTCTTATTTCATGGTCTACGCTATTATTTTTACCTAAAAAATCCTTTCATAGATATTTGCCAGTATCCATCTTTTGTTCCTTCATGGTGATTATTGTCTCCTTATTTGCATTAAGATATCGCTGGTGGTCGGTTAAAGGAGGCATAGCAAAGTTAGCTTTAATGGACTTAAGTTTTATCTATGGGCCATTTTTTTCTGGGACGCTATGGATTTTTCACTTTTGTTTTGGGAAATTTAAACGGTATCTGTTGCTTAACGGGGTAATGGATGCGTTGCTCGCCTTTCCATTGAATGCTTTTTTTCAAAAGTCTAACGTCTATAAGCTGCAGAATTTTAAATCGATCTATATATTTACCATGTACTATGCCTTTGCTATTTTTATTTATGGTTACCAGCTTTTAATTGATCGATCAGCAAAAATGTTACGAAGCAAAACTTTCTTTTTTGGATTTGGACGAAATTAAAAGAGCTTGCCAGCGGCAAGCTCTTTATTATTCATTGTGCCACATGGTGGCTAATGTACCTTCTCCAGAGTGAACGGCGATTGTTGAACTAATTTCGCCAATAAAAATGTCCAGATTTGGAAAAAGCACGCGAAACTCTTCAGCAAGCTTTTCGGCTTTATCCTGAATATTTCCGTGAAGAATTTGCACTTGTGAGATGGAATGTTTCTGATAAGCTTCTCCGAATAATTCGAGCATTCGCTTGATTGCCTTTTTTTCGGAACGGACTTTATCAAATAAGGCAAACTCTCCGCTTGAATTTATTTGAATGATTGGCTTTATGTGCAGTAAACTGCCTAGCAGGTAGGCGGTACCTGACATTCTGCCGCCTTTGTAAAATTGATCAAGGCTTCCAAGCAAGATATAGTTCTCAGATTTTTCTGCTTCCACTCTAAGCTTTTCGGCAATCTCCTGGCTGGAATGCCCGTTTCTTTCCATTTCCATCCCCTTATATATTAAGGTTGTGATTGCATAGGACATCGATCGCGAATCAACCGCTTTCACTTCAAATCCAGCAAGTTCGGCACCTGTTAAACAGCTGTTAATCGTTCCGCTCAATTTGCCTGAAATGTGAATGGCAATCGCGGATTCGTAGGTTTCTTTCAAATTTTCAAACAATTTAGCGAATCTTCCGGCTGCTGGCTGTGATGTTTTCGGTATTTCTTTATAGGAACGAATTCTTTCATATAACCCGTTTGTTTGAAGCTCAACCCCATCCTCAAAGGACTCATCTCCAAAAGTTATCGTTAAAGGAACGATATACACATCAGGGTGATCGGCTAATTCTTTTGTAATAAAGGCAGTGCTGTCGGTAATCCAGGCAATTTTCTTTTTATTCATTCATTTATTATCCTCATAAAATATTTTTTGTGTCAATTTATTATACACTTTTTATTGGCTATTTTAAGAGCGTAATAGAAATTTCATAAATTTCACAAATGGGCCTATAGAAAAAGATCCCCTTAAAAATTCGGGGACCTTTATCATCTTAATTAGATTGAAGCTGATTCGACCATTCTTCCACATTCCACACCTTTGTTACCCAATCCTCATAAAAGTCAGGTTCGTGGCAGACAAGGACAATGGTGCCTTTATATGCTTTTAGGGCACGTTTTAATTCTGCTTTTGCATCAATATCCAAATGGTTTGTTGGTTCGTCAAAAAGCAGCCAGTTGCTCTCATTCATCATAAGCTTGCATAGACGAACTTTTGCCTGCTCACCGCCGCTTAATTGATTCAATGGACGTGAAATATGTTCATTTTTCAAACCGCATCTAGCAAGGGCTGCTCTAACCTGATGCTGATCTAATGAAGGAAAATCATTCCATACATCATCAATTGGTGTAATATTGTCTGCTTTTACCTCTTGTTCAAAATAAGAAGGGAAGAGGAAGTCACCGCGTTCTACCTTTCCGCTGATTGGCTCAATTTTGCCAAGCATCGTTTTTAAAAGGGTAGATTTACCGATACCGTTGCAGCCCACAATAGCAATTTTTTCACCGCGTTCAATCGTTATCGACATTTTCGGCAAAAGCGGATGAGTATAGCCAATCTCAAATTCCTCACCTTCAAACACGTAACGGCTGCTGCCGCGTGATTCTTTAAATTCAAAGGTTGGCTTCATTGCTGTTTCTGGACGATCAATTCGCTCCATGCGGTCAAGCTGCTTTTGTCTGCTCTTAGCCCGTCCTGTTGTGGAATAGCGGGCCTTGTTTTTTGCGATAAATTCTTCTTGCTTCTTGATGAATTCCTTTTGTTTTTCATAGGCATTAATATGCTGGTTTTTATTAATTTCCGCTAATTCAAGGAACTTTTCGTAGCTTGCCGTATAACGGGTCAGCTTGGAAAATTCCAAATGAAAAATGGTGTTGGAAACCTGGTTCATAAATTCTGTATCATGGGAAATTAAAATAAACGCATATGGGTAGTCTTTTAGATAGCTGGTCAGCCAGCGGATGTGCTCTACATCTAAGTAGTTCGTCGGCTCATCGAGAAGAAGAACCTGCGGCTGTTCCAAAAGAAGCTTGGCTAGAAGAACTTTTGTCCGCTGCCCTCCGCTGAGTGCGGAAACATCACGATCCAGGCCAATCGCATCAAGTCCCAATCCGCGTGCAGCTTCTTCGATCTTGATATCAAGTGAGTAGAAGCCCCCGGCATCCAGTCTGTCTTGAATTTTGCCCATTTCTTCTAATAATTCTTCCAGTTCTTCAGGCGTTGCATCAGCCATTTTGGCAGTGACTTCATTCAGTGCCATTTCTTGTTCAAATAGCGGAAGAAAAGCGTCTTTTAATACGTCGCGCATCGTTTTTCCTGGCGTTAATACGGTATGCTGATCAAGATATCCGTAGTGAACGCTTGGTGTCCACTCGACACGGCCGGAATCATGGATTAGCTGGCCAGTAATAATATTCATTAAGGTAGATTTGCCGACACCATTGGCGCCGACTAAACCAACATGATCTTCGGCAAGCAGGCGAAAAGATACGTCCTTAAATAAGGTCCTGTCACCGAACGTATGACTTAATTGTTCTACAGTTAATAAACTCATTGTAATAAATCCTCACTTTAGATAAAAAATCATTCATTTTTTCATCATACTCGATTTTTATGCTTTAGACTAGACTATCTTCCTTCCAAATGCAAAAAAGGATTCGTGTATGAATCACGAATCCTTCATCCATTTGAATCTCTATTTTACTTCCTGAGGAATAGCCAATCCTAAGCCTTTGGCAATGCGTGTGCCGTATTCTGGATCTGCTTTATAAAAGTGCTGAATCTGACGGATCTTTATGTCTTCTTTTTCAACAGGCTTCATTGCGGCAACAATGTTAGCAACAAGGCGGCTGCGCTCTTCTTCAGATAATAAGCGGTATAGGTCGCCAGCTTGTGTGTAATGGTCATTATGATCATAAGACGTGCTCTGGGCTGTACCCGTAACTGGGAATGGCGTTTGTTTGTGCGTGTGAGCCTCAGCAGGTCCGCCAAAGCTGTTTGGCTCATAGTAGACAGAGCCTCCGCCATTATTGTCAAAACGCATTTGACCATCGCGCTGGTAGTTTTTCACTTCATTTTTCGGCCGGTTGATCGGCAGCATCTGATGGTTTGTACCTACTCGGTATCTGTGCGCATCATGGTAGGCAAACAGACGCCCCTGAAGCATTTTATCAGGTGAAGCTTCAATACCTGGTACAAAGGTTCCTGGAGAGAAGGTAGCCTGTTCAACCTCCGCAAAGTAATTTTCCGGGTTCCGGTTTAGGACCATTCGGCCAACTTCAATTAATGGATAATCCTTTTGCGACCAAACCTTTGTCACATCGAATGGATCGAAGCGGTATGTGTCGGCATCCTCTAATGGCATGATCTGCACACTTAATTTCCAAGAAGGATAATCGCCATTTTCAATCGCGTTATATAAATCTTCTGTATGGTAGTCAGGATTTTCACCTGCCAATTTCGCTGCGGTTTCTACACTGAGATTTTTTATGCCCTGTTCTGTTTTAAAATGATACTTCACCCATACTGCTTCACCGTCTTCATTGACCCATTTGAAGGTGTGGCTTCCATACCCATGCATATGTCTCAATGTTGCTGGAATGCCGCGGTCGGACATAAGAATGGTCACCTGATGCAAAGATTCAGGCGATAGCGACCAGAAATCCCAAATAGCCGTTGGATTTTTCAGATGAGTTTTTGGATCACGCTTTTGTGTATGGATAAAATCTGGGAACTTTATCGCATCACGAATAAAGAAGACAGGTGTATTATTCCCAACTAAATCATAGTTGCCTTCTTCTGTGTAAAACTTTACTGCAAATCCGCGCGGGTCACGCACTGTATCAGCAGAGCCAAGCTCGCCGGCGACTGTTGAAAAACGGATAAACATCGGTGTGCGTTTGCCAACTTCAGATAAAAAGGCAGCTTTTGTGTATTTAGTTAAATCATTTGTCACTTCAAAATAGCCATGTGCACCCGCACCTTTTGCGTGAACAACACGTTCAGGCACACGCTCGCGGTTGAAATGAGCTAATTTTTCCAGTAAGTGAACATCCTGAATTAATGTCGGTCCTCGGGAACCAGCTGTCATCGAATTTTGGTTGTCTCCAACAGGGGCGCCCCAGCTGGTTGTTAAATAATTTTTTTCTTTCATACCAATCACCTCATTGCAAAATTTACTTCTTGAACACAATGATAACAGTTTTCAATTAAAAATCAATATCTATTTATAATTATTATAAATAAATATTTAATATAATTTTATAACAAGCACATTCGTTATATATATATTAAAAAAAGTGGACAAAAGAACATCTTGTGCAAAAAATCCTCGGGAGTAGGTCAAGCCTGCCATCCCATCAAAATGATAAAAATGGGCAAACTATAAAAAGGCAAAATTTTTGCCAAAAAAACTGTCCGTGATATATGTACAAAAATAATATATATGGTAAAGTAATATGTGATAATCCTTAATATATCAAGGTTGTCACTGTGTTTTTCAGAAGGACATATGTGTTTTGAACAGTGACATCATGATGAAATCATTACTATGGGGGATTGAACTATGACTAGCAAAACTTTGGATGCTTTTTTAAAGGAAAACCTTGAGGATTTAAAAGGGAAGGGTCTTTACAATGTCATTGACCCAGTTGAAGGCCCTAATGGCCCTGTTATAAAAATTAATGGAAGGGAGCTTATAAATCTTTCTTCTAATAATTATCTTGGCCTGGCGACAGATCAGCGCTTAAAAGATGCAGCGGTTGAGGCCATTGGTAAATATGGGGTAGGAGCGGGAGCCGTCCGAACAATCAATGGAACATTGGATATCCACTTAAAGCTTGAAAAGAAACTGGCTGAATTTAAACATACGGAAGCTGCTATTGCTTATCAATCAGGCTTCAACTGTAATATGGCTGCCATTTCAGCTGTGATGGACAAAAATGATGCTATCCTTTCAGATGAACTAAATCATGCATCCATTATTGACGGATGCCGTTTATCTAAAGCAAAGATAATCCGCGTTAACCACTCCGATATGGATGATCTGCGGGCTAAAGCAAAAGAGGCAACCGAATCTGGGCAATATAATAAAATTATGGTCATTACTGATGGGGTTTTCTCAATGGACGGCGATATTGCTAAATTGCCTGAAATCGTTGAAATTGCCGAGGAATTTGATCTCATTACTTATGTCGACGATGCACACGGATCTGGAGTTTTAGGAAAGGGTGCAGGAACAGTTAAGCATTTTGGTCTTTCTGATAAAATTGATTTCCAAATTGGCACACTTTCAAAAGCGATCGGCGTTGTCGGAGGTTATGTTGCCGGGAAGAGCGAATTAATTGATTGGCTCAAGGTCAGAAGCCGTCCGTTCCTATTTTCTACTTCCTTAACACCTGCTGATACGGCTGCCAGCCTAAAAGCGATTGAAATATTAATGGAAAGTACAGAGCTGAATGAAAAACTATGGGAAAATGCCAATTATTTAAAAGAAGGCTTAAAAAAGCTAGGATTTAATATTGGCAATAGCGAAACACCGATTACCCCTTGTATCATCGGTGACGAGGTTAAAACCCAGGCATTCAGCAAGAAACTGGATGATAACGGTGTTTATGCTAAATCCATCGTTTTTCCTACAGTTCCTAGAGGTACCGGAAGAGTAAGAAATATGCCGTCTGCGGCACATACGAAGGAAATGCTAGATCAGGCCATTTCCATATACGAGAAGGTTGGAAAAGAATTGGAAATTATTTAGAGAAATAGAGGATTTTTCAACAAGGGAAGGCTGGGAGGAAATTATGAAAAGAATTTTTATTACAGGCGCTTTAGGGCAAATTGGCTCAGAGCTGACAATGAAATTAAGAGATATTTATGGTGCAGATAATGTCATTGCCACAGACATCCGCAAAAATGATTCTGAGGCAGCTTTGTCCGGCCCTTTTGAAGTCGTTGATGTAACAGATACAAAAACAATAATTGAATCAGCGCGAAAACACAAGGCTGATACAATTATTCATATGGCTGCACTTCTTTCTGCTACGGCAGAAAAAAATCCTGTCTTTGCCTGGAATTTAAATATGGGCGGGCTTTTAAATGCTCTTGAGGCTGCAAGAGAGCTTAATTGTCAATTTTTTACACCAAGCTCAATCGGCGCTTTTGGTCCGCAAACACCAAAAGACCAGACTCCTCAGGATACCATTATGCGTCCAACTACTATGTACGGGGTAAATAAGGTTTCCGGCGAATTACTTTGCGATTATTATTTTCATAAGTTTGGCGTAGATACAAGGGGATTAAGATTCCCTGGCCTAATTTCATACGTAACCCCTCCTGGAGGGGGAACAACCGATTATGCCGTTGAAATTTATTATGAAGCGGTTAAAAATGGCCGATACACTTCCTATATTGATAAAGGCACGTATATGGATATGATGTATATGCCTGATGCGTTAAATGCCATTATGGATTTAATGGAGGCGGATTCTGCCAAACTTAAGCATCGCAACGCTTTTAATGTCACAGCAATGAGCTTTGATCCAGAGGAAATTGCTGCTGAAATTCGCAAATCGGTCCCAGGTTTCGAAATTTCCTATCAAGTGGATCCTGTTCGCCAGGAAATTGCTGAAAGCTGGCCAAATTCAATTGATGCAAGTGCGGCCAAAGAAGAATGGGGCTTTAAAGCCAAATATGACCTAGCTGCAATGACAAAAGACATGCTGGATAAATTGCAGACTAAATAAGGAAAATCCCTTGATTTTTTAATCAAGGGATTTTTTTGCGTAAATGAGCTTGTCTTTTTTCTCGGTAACTTTTCCGATAATGGCAGCATATCCAAGTCCTGCGTCATGCAGTTTTTCCACGTAGGCTTTAGCTTCCTTTTCGGGGATGGAAACAAGAAGCCCTCCAGAGGTTACCGCATCGCATAAAATAAATTGTTCCTCCTGGCTAAGGTTTTCATAAGAGACATCTTCCTTCACCCATGTATGGTTGGATTTCGTTCCGCCAGGGATAATACCAGCGGCAGCGAGTTCTTCCGTCCCTTCAAGGATCGGCACCTTAGAATAATCGAGCTCAAAGCTTGCATTGCTCCCTTTAGCCATTTCCGTTCCGTGGCCTACAAGGCCAAATCCAGTTACGTCCGTTACAGCATTTGGTGAGTAATTCATTAAGATTTCGGCCGCTGTTTTATTTAGCATGGCCATAAAATCTGTTACAGTTGCTTCCTGTTCTTTAGTGACCGCCCCGCGTTTTATCCCGGTAGTCATGATGCCAACTCCGATTGGCTTAGTTAGGACAAGGGCATCTCCTGGCTTTGCGCCGACATTTCTCCAGAAATGCTCAGGATGAACAAGTCCGGTAATGGAAAGTCCGAATTTTGGTTCCTGATCATCCACTGAATGTCCGCCGACAGTAATGGCTCCAGCTTCTTTTACCTTATCTGCTGCACCCTTAAGGATTTCAGCGAGCATGTCTCCGCCAAGTTTTTTAACAGGAAAGCCGACAATATTCATAACTGTTTTCGGCTGGCCTCCCATGGCATATACATCACTTAAAGCATTTGCCGCAGCAATTTGTCCGAACATATAAGGGTCGTCTACGATTGGTGTGAAGTAATCGACGGTTTGGATTAGGGCGATTGAGTCTGTTAATTTATACACACCAGCATCATCTGATGTTTCATTCCCCACCAGTAATTCTGGAATGGGATCTTGTTTTGGTAATTGACGCAAAACTTGCGCCAGGTCTTCAGGACCAATTTTGCATCCTCAGCCAGCTTTGGTTGACATTGATGTTAAACGGATTTTTTCATGTTCTGTCATGTGTATCCACCTCCAAGATTTAAGTATACCTTCTCTGAGAAAAATAATCACATATTGTTTATCCTATTTAACGAACAAAAAGACCCTCTCGTCTATCGTACGATGGATAGGTTGGTAAAAGTATGCTTTATTTGCGAATAACAAAAGGTTTGTACTACAATGACTATATATTAAAAGCTGAATTTTTTAAAAAAGGAGGTCAGGCCAACATGACATTTACTATAAAAGTTGAATTTTGCATGATGTGAAACTACGCACCAAAAGCCGCGGGTCTCGCGGAAGATCTCTTTACTGAATTTAGACATAAAATCGAAAAAATGGAGCTTATACCTAGCTCAGGAGGAGTATTTGAAGTATCCGTAAACGGAGAAAAAATATACTCTAAAGATGACACCGGGCTATTTCCAAAGTCATCGCAGATTATAGAAAAATTGAAAGAGCTGCAAGACTAATTCTATTAAGCCTTCTCATATTTATATGGGGAGGTTTTTTTGAGAGAGAAGCTCATGGAATGTCTAGCTTAAGGCGCTTAGGGTTTTGAAGTCCAATTTTTTCCCATCATAAAAGATGATATAATCAAGTGGGAAATTGGAGGGGATCAGAATGAAACATTTATTAAGATATATACCGCCGATACATGAGCTTCAAAAAGACGAGCGTTTTTTACAAATAATGAATAACAATAGCATTGATTTAATACATATAACCAATCTTTTAAAAGCTGTTATCAGCGGCATTCGGACTGACATGCTTGAAGGTGCGTGGGACGGGCCCGAACCTGGCAGCAGCGCCTTTCATGATGTCATTTTTCAAAAATTAGAAAAAGCAGCAGGAAAGGAATTCAGCTATACCATTAAGAGAGTAATAAATGCAACGGGTACAATTCTTCATACTAATTTGGGACGCGCGAGGCTGAGCAAGGATGCCGCTCAACATATGCTGGAAACAGCTGTTCATTATTCAAATCTTGAATATCAAATCGAGGAGGGAAAAAGGGGTTCAAGGCATAGTCATGTAGAAGGGGTAATTAAAACTTTGACAGGTGCAGAAGCGGCCATGGTTGTTAATAATAATGCGGCTGCTGTTTATTTAATTTTGAAGGCTTTAGCCGCTAATCAGGAGGTTATTGTCTCCAGAGGTCAGCTTGTGGAAATCGGCGGATCATTTAGGATCTCTTCTATTATGGAAGAAAGCGGGGCACATCTTGTTGAAATTGGCACAACCAATAAAACGCACCTGAAAGATTATGAAGAGGCAATTACCGAGCAAACAGCCATGGTCCTCAAGGTGCATACAAGCAACTATAAAGTTATCGGTTTTACCAAAACTGTTGAAACAGAGGAACTCGCAACGCTCGCAAAACAGCGCGGAGTCATTTTTTACGAAGACCTTGGCAGCGGAGCTTTATATAATTTCACCAAACATGGCATCGGTGATGAACCGGTTGTCAAGGAGGTATTAAATAAGGGAGCTGACCTTGTTTCATTTAGCGGGGACAAGCTATTAGGAGGTCCGCAGGCGGGAATTATCGCTGGAAAAAAAGAGCTGATTGATCAATTAAAAACGCATCAGCTTGCACGTGTATTGCGGGTCGATAAAATGACACTTGCTGCGTTAGAGGGTACCTTAAATGAATATGTAAAGGGAGACAGAGGGGTCAGAAATATTCCTATCATTCACGAACTGCTGCTTACACAGGAGGAAATGAAACAACGGACAGAAGGTTTTATTGCACAATTAAAGTCTGCTGCTGATCAATATGAAGTTTCTTTCACGGAAAGTATTGGCCAGGTTGGTGGAGGTACAATGCCGGATGTTGAACTGCCATCCTATGCTGCAGTAATAAAACATCATACCCTGACAGCACAAGAGCTTGCAGAAAAGTTAAGGAAAGACAGCTCGCCGAGCATCATTGTCCGGATTCAAAAGGATGAGGTCTTAATAGATTTGCGATCTGTTTCCGAAGAAGAAGAGGAAATCATTGTTGGGGCTTTGCAATCTTTCTGAAGGACAAATCGCGGGGAAAAATGGAGTTAAATGTCCTTCATAAGATTGATGAAGTACAAGGCGTGAGGAAAAATGAGGCTAGATGTCCTTCATAAGGTCGATGAAGGACAAATCACGAGATAAAAGGGTGCTAAATGACCTGCATACAGAAAAAAATCGGGGCTGTTGTATTTTTGCAGCCCCGGCGCCTGGACCTATCCTACATATCATGTCCAGAGTTATTTTTTTGTCTGGTATGGTTACGGTTCTTCACTTTTTTTGAACCGCTTAACGGCTCAGGCTGGCCTGAGTTTCCTCCTTTTGGAGCATTCCTTCTCATATCCTTGCTATCATTTTTGTTCATATCTATCCCTCCTCAACATTAGCATGGAAAATCTCTGCAAATATATACGGAATATTTTTTTTCACACCTGCACAATTTAAACTTACTAAATCATTAAGGAGTGAAAATTAATGCCATACAATAAAGATAAACAGCAGGCATTCCAAGCTGCACAGCAGGGAATTAGAGATGCACAGGAACTGTATTACGAAATAGTCAAGGATTCGGCAAGCTACGGCCATCAGCTGAAGCATTTAAAGCAAGAGGTCAATGAAGCATATGAACAAATTGAAAATGCCCTTGAGGTCGCTTCTGAAACACAGCGCAGCCAGTTAGAGCAATTTCAAAGAGATTTGGGCCAAATGGTCACTGAGGTCAATCAATTTCAATAAGTTAGTAAAGGAAGAACCCGTTAGCTGGGTTCTTTTTTTAGTTAGAGATGGATTAATTTTTCCATCTAGTGATAATCTAGCTCGCCGCTGTGCGGGTGTCCTCGGCTTTTCTCATTTATTGGTTCTTTTTCCGCTTCTTATTATTTTGCTTTTGCGCTTCTGTCAATGGTTCGTTAGCAAATTCTTCATTAAATCCTGCACCCATCCCTTGTCCTTTAGCGGCATTCATGCCAGGGATGACATGATTCGATTTTCTTTTTGCCATTTTCTTCACCTCCAAATAATAGTTTGCCTTGGAGCTGTTATTTTATGTTAAATAAAAGCTTTTTTGCTATAATAAAATCAGTTTGTAAAGCAATAATGAATAAGAGAAATAATTAAAGGGATGGGCTAATAATTAAAAAAATCTGTTCATTTTCCTTTGAGATAAGAAAAACTTATCGGAAACAATAACTTTCTTGTTATTTACTTATGTTAAAGGTTGTATTAAGATAGTAATTGTGAGAAAAGTTGGATGGGGCGAATATTCTAACTTTTTGACAATTTATTTCATTTCAATTGAATATTTATGTAAGAAGGGGGATTACCCGATGGCAAAAAATGATGTTTTCAATTCCCGCAAAGCATTAGAAGTTAACGGGAAAACTTATCACTATTATAACCTGGCTGCTCTAGAACAGGCTGGGGTGGGTAATGTTTCTAAATTGCCTTATTCTATCAAGGTTCTATTAGAATCTGTCCTTCGTCAATTAGACGGACGCGTTATTAAAAAAGAACATGTTGAAAATCTAGCAAAATGGGGAACAGACGAAGTAAAGGAAATTGATGTTCCTTTCAAACCTTCCCGTGTTATCCTTCAAGACTTCACTGGCGTTCCTGCAGTTGTTGACCTTGCTTCTCTTCGAAAAGCAATGGCTGACATGGGCGGAGATCCAGATAAAATCAACCCGCTTAAACCAGTGGATCTTGTTATTGACCACTCTGTTCAAGTTGACAGATTCGGCAGCCAAGATGCGCTTAACTTCAATATGCAGCTTGAGTTTGAACGTAACCAGGAGCGTTATCAGTTCCTAAGCTGGGCGCAAAAAGCATTTGATAACTATCGTGCAGTTCCGCCTGCAACAGGTATCGTTCACCAAGTAAACTTAGAATTTCTTGCAAATGTTGTTCATGCTGTTGAAAACGAAGACGGCGAAGTAGAAGCATTCCCAGATACACTAGTTGGAACTGACTCCCATACTACAATGATTAACGGTATCGGTGTTCTTGGCTGGGGTGTCGGCGGTATTGAAGCTGAAGCAGGCATGCTTGGACAGCCTTCATATTTCCCTGTACCGGAAGTTGTAGGGGTTAAATTAGTTGGCGAGCTTCCTGATGGAGCAACTGCAACAGACCTTGCTTTGAAAGTAACTCAAGTACTTCGTGCTCATGGTGTAGTTGGCAAATTTGTTGAGTTCTACGGTCCTGGAGTCGTATCACTTCCACTTGCAGACCGTGCAACGATTGCTAACATGGCTCCAGAATATGGCGCAACTTGCGGATTCTTCCCAGTAGATGCTGAATCATTAAATTACATGCGTTTAACTGGCCGCAGCGAAGAACAAATTAATTTGGTTGAAGCATACAGCAAAGAGAACGGTTTATTCTTTGATCCAAGCCTTGAACCAGTTTATACAAGTGTAGTTGAAATTAACCTTAATGAAATTGAAGCTAACCTTTCTGGTCCAAAGCGTCCGCAGGATTTAATTCCTCTTTCAGCAATGAAGGAAGAATTCAACAAAGCGGTTACTGCTCCACAGGGCAACCAAGGCTTTGGCTTTGACGAGAAGGAAATTGATAAAACAGCTACAGTTAAATTTGAAAACGGCAATGAGACTGTAATGAAGACTGGTGCGGTTGCTATTGCAGCTATCACTAGCTGTACAAACACTTCTAACCCATATGTTCTAGTTGCAGCGGGTCTAGTTGCTAAGAAAGCAGCAGAGCTTGGCATGAAGGTGCCAGCTTATGTGAAAACTTCATTAGCTCCAGGGTCTAAGGTTGTAACAGGCTATCTTCGTGATTCAGGTCTACAGCCATACCTAGATCAGCTAGGATTTAACCTTGTTGGTTACGGATGTACTACTTGTATCGGTAACTCAGGTCCTTTATTGCCAGAAATTGAAAAAGCTGTTTCTGAAAGCGACCTTCTTGTTACATCTGTTCTTTCAGGTAACCGTAACTTTGAAGGACGTATCCATCCGCTTGTAAAAGCTAACTATCTAGCTTCTCCACCGCTAGTTGTTGCTTATGCATTAGCTGGAACTGTGGATGTCGATCTTAAGAACGATGCCATTGGCAAAGATAAAGATGGAAACGACGTTTTCTTTAAAGACATTTGGCCAACAACTGCTGAAGTTAATGAAGTGGTTAAGAAAACTGTTACACCAGAATTATTCCGCAGAGAATACGAAAATGTATTCGGAGACAATGCTCTATGGAATAAGATTGAAACAAATGACGATGCATTATATGCATTTAATGATGATTCAACATATATTCAAAATCCTCCATTCTTTGAAGGATTATCAAAGGATCCAGATGAAGTAAAACCATTAGCTGGTTTACGCGTTGTTGGTAAATTCGGCGATTCCGTAACAACTGACCATATTTCTCCTGCTGGTGCAATTGGCAAAAATACACCTGCTGGAAAATATCTGCTTGAGAATGGTGTAGAAGTTCGTGATTTCAACTCCTACGGTTCACGCCGCGGAAACCACGAAGTCATGATGCGCGGTACATTTGCTAACATTCGTATCCGTAACCAAGTAGCACCTGGAACAGAAGGCGGTTATACAACTTACTGGCCAACAGGTGAAGTTATGTCCATTTACGATGCATGCATGAAGTATAAAGAAAATGGAACTGGCCTTGTTGTTCTTGCTGGTAAAGATTACGGAATGGGTTCTTCACGTGACTGGGCTGCTAAAGGTACAAACCTTCTAGGCATCAAAACAGTCATTGCTGAAAGCTATGAGCGTATTCACCGTTCTAACCTTGTATTAATGGGTGTTCTTCCACTTCAATTCAAGCAAGGCGAAAATGCTGAAGCTCTTGGCTTAACTGGCAAAGAGACAATCGATGTTCAAATCGATGAAAACGTCAAGCCTCATGACCTTGTAAAAGTAACTGCAACTGATGAAGAAGGCAATAAGAAAGAATTCGAAGTTGTTGTCCGTTTCGACTCAGAAGTAGAAATTGACTACTATCGTCATGGCGGTATTTTACAAATGGTTCTTCGTGAAAAATTAGCTAACTAATTTTCAAAAAGCGTGGGATTTCTCTTTGAAATCTCACGCTTTTTTATTTTTCCTCATGTTTCTAGGCATTTGGGCAAAAATACTAGTAACATTGACAAAAAGGATGTCGATAAAGTTGTTTAAAAAGACAATAGCTGCCTTTTTTTTCATTTCTTTTATGACTGCTATAATCGTACATGCCATGGAAACTGAGGAACCTGCTAAAACAAAATTAGTTGGGCCAGAGATCGGGATGGAGGCGCCTGAATTTGAACTAAAAAACCTGGACGGTGAAACAGTCAAGCTTTCCGATTTTAGAGGTAAAAAAGTAATGGTGAACTTCTGGGCTACCTGGTGCCCGCCATGCAAAAAAGAAATGCCCGCCATGCAGAAATTCTATAAGGAACATAAGGGTGACATTGTGATACTCGCCATCAATATTGACCCTGAAAGTGATGTGTCTGGTTATGCCCAAAAATTAGGCCTGCACTTTCCCATCTTGCTCGATAAACAGGATGAGGCTAACACCACATATAGGATCCTATCTATTCCAACCACTTTGTTTATTAATGAAGAAGGCATTATCCAATTTAAACACTACAGCACCATGTCATACCAGCGAATGAAAGAATATCTTTCCGAAATGTAAACACCGGCGATCCCGGTGTTTTTCTTTTTTCAACAATAAGGCTGTGTTAAAGCTCAATGTTGATTTTAGTCGCTTAGTTGATCTTCGCTGCAGGTGCTTAACCACAAAAAGCAAAAATCTATAAATTTTCAAAAAGTTGTAATAATTACAATTAAAAATGGCCATAATATTTGTACTATAGGTTAAAGGAAGGTGACTATCAATGAGAAAACCGAGAAAGCGTTCATTCGCTGAACTTGTTTCGGAAAATAAGCGTCAAATCATGCGCGACCTAGCTGCCATGGAAAGAATTGAGGAACGCTTAGAGGAAAAGCGTCTAAATAAAGCGGAGTGACATACATTTCCATAAATGAATCTTAACTGACTAGCAGATACTTTAGATAGAGGAGGGATTCATTATGGGAAATCCAAAAAGAGATGCACGAAAGTATACTCCAAACCATATTGGTACACAGCCACAGGGCTATGGCGGAAATAACGGCAAGAAAATGCAAAGCAATACAGGCGGTGTGCCGCAGGTTATGCAAACAAAAGGTGAATAAATAGATATTCAACCCGCTTTCACTAGACGAGAGAAAGCGGGCTTTTTTATGAATGCAAAAGACTTTGGTGCCCATGTTTCTCCTGGATAAATTTCAGGAGTTTTCGCAAACTAACCTTGTATCATCACCAATGATCAAAGGAGGAACTGGAAATGACTTATAACAACAAACCGAAGCCAGATGACCGCAGTGATAATGTCGAAAAGCTGCAATCCATGGTACAAAACACGATTGAGAATATTCACGAGGCCGAGGCTGCTGCAAAGTTTGCTGAAGGCCAAGACCGTGCCAATATTGAGGCAAAAAACGAACGCCGCAGAGAAAGTATTGAAGCTATGCGCTCTGAAATTAAGGATGAAGCACACGCACAGCAGAACGGCGGACAAAATAACTATCAGTAACTAGAAAACGAATCACCGAGACCTGATCCCCATCTATTGGGTCAGGTCATTTTCTTTTTTGGAACTGATGAGGATGTGTTAAGATAGAAAGGATCTTAATATGAAGAGTGATACATAATGGAAAAACATAAAAATCAAAGCTATCTCAATGAACAAATACAAATATGGAAGTCCGAGCTAACCGATAATGGCTTTTTAACGGATGAACGGCCAGTTATCGCCGCAATTAAATCCTTGCAGGAAGATAGGGATCGTGAAACTGTTTCAGAATTATTGACGATCGCCGGCCTTTCGCGGCTAGGGAAATTTGAGCAAGATTCGGTTGGGCTTGCTTGGATTCAGAAAGCGCATCAATTAAATATAAATAATCAGCTGGCAGCTGATGTCATATCAAAACGACAGTGGAACGATAAAAAAGGATTCCTGCAGGTGTTATCCTTCCCCGCGTTACGGGAAACAGACAGCAGACAAGCAAAAATGGGCACTGCCAAGCAAATTATAGATCTTTGCCAGCAATTTTTGCCATTGGCAGAGTTGGAGCGGCAAACCATCCATAATGCCATGGAATCATCAAAGGAACAGTCATCGTATCAGCAATATCAACAATTAATAGATATATTAGAAAAGATCCTTAATGAAACGGAATTATTATTAAAGGCCTCGGAAGAATTTATCCAATCTGTTTCTGGTATGTTTTATAATTCGGGCTATTATAGCGATATGAAAAATCATCTTGATTTAATCGAGGACATGAAAAAGGAATGGAAGGACCTTTTTATCTTCAAAGATTTAAGGCAGCCAAGCCAAGCTAGTGCATTGGATGAGCTTCAAGATATGATTGGACTAGAATCTGTTAAAGAAAGAATGAATGACTTTTACCGCTTTCTTACCTATCAAAAAAATCGCAAGCAGCTTGGCTTTAAAACAAAGGATGAATTAAGCCTGAATATGATTTTAACCGGTGATCCGGGGACAGGAAAAACAACCTTGGCAAGGCTTTTAGCGAAAATTTATCATGAGTTGGGTGTTTTGCCAAAGGAAGAAGTAGTTGAAGTGAACCGCTCCCATCTTGTCGGTGCATACGTTGGGCAGACTGAGGAGAATGTCCGCTCCATCGTGGAAAAGGCTCTCGGTGGAGTGTTATTTATTGATGAAGCCTATAGTTTGAAAAGAATTGGTCAGTCAGGAAATGACTACGGACAGGCTGTGATAGATACACTTGTTTCTTTAATGACGGGTTCCGACTTCGGGGGTAAATTTGCTGTAGTCCTGGCAGGCTATCCTGAGGAAATGAGACAATTTCTTGATGCCAATCCAGGATTGAGAAGCCGGTTTCCAAATTCTAACCACATTCACCTGCCAAGCTATTCAAACGAAGAACTCATTGAAATGGCAGAAAAATTTGCTTATGAAAATGATTATATGATAACGGAAGAAGCAAAGTATATTCTTGAGGATCAAATTGAGAATGAACGTGTGGACGAAACATTTGGTAACGCACGGACTGTCAAAAATATTGTACTGAATGCCATTTTCAAAAAAGGAGCTCAGTCCAGTCAGGAAGAGCAAATCCTTAGCTATACCTTATTGGAAAAAGAAGACTTTGAAATCAAGGAAGAGGAGAAATCAGCAGGTCCCAGCGAAAAACTAGCGGGTCTTATTGGTCTTGATACAATAAAGCATGAAGTCACTAGGCTTATTTCCTTCGTGAAAATACAGCAGATGAGAAGAAGTAAAGGGCTTCCTGCAGTCCCCATCCAACTGCACTCCGTATTTACGGGTAACCCTGGGACAGGGAAAACGACAGTAGCAAAAATTTATGCCGAATTGCTAAAAGAGTGCGGCCTATTAAAAAGAGGCCATTTAATCGTCGCAAGCAGATCAGATTTCGTGGCAGGGTATGTCGGACAGACAGCAATAAAAACAAAAAGAAAAATTAAAGAAGCGCTAGGCGGTGTCCTATTTATAGATGAAGCCTATTCGCTGCTGCGTGCTGCTCCAGGAGACTTTGGCAAAGAGGCTGTTGATACGCTTGTTGATGAAATGACCAAGCATAACGAAAATCTCGTAGTGATACTTGCTGGCTATCCAAAGGAAATGGAATCCTTGCTCCAAAGCAATCCTGGGCTAAAGTCCAGATTTAAAAAGTTCTTCCATTTTCCTGATTATGCAGCTGGAGAATTGCTGCAGATTATCATTTCCTATGCCTCAAATTTTCAATATCGGTTAAATGAAGAGGCTATTGATTATCTTAAAGAGCATTTGCAGCTTGCACCGAATAATGGCAATGGGAGATTTGCTACTAATTTAACAGATGAAGCCATTCAGTTCCAGGCGATCAGATTAATGTCTGAACATGAGGAAATGGAACAAATAGAAGAAATATCCTTCCTTGAAAAAGCGGACTTTGAATTGGCACTTAATCGTATGAGAAAAGGGGAATCATCATGCTAGTTGTTGAAAGGGAAATTGAAGTTAGATATGCAGAAACCGATCAGATGGGCGTTGTTTACCATGCCAACTACCTTGTCTGGATGGAATTAGGGCGAACACAGCTGATAAATGAATTAGGGTTTAGCTATGCTCAGCTTGAAAAGGAGGGGATTCTCTCTCCTGTTTTAGATATTCAGGCATCGTATAAAAAACCGCTAAGATATGGGCAAATAGCAACTGTAAAAACATGGGTTGAGGAATATGATGGTCTTCGCATTGTATATGGATACGAGATTTTTACACCAGAAGGTGAGCTGGCTGTTACTGGTATGTCCAAGCACACATGCGTAAAAAGGGAGAGTTTCCGTCCAGTTTCAATTAAAAGATCTTTTCCTGATTGGCATGAAGCCTATGAAAAGGCAAAAAAACAGCCTGTACAGAGCTAAGTTGATGGAAATAAAGGGGGGCTTGTTTTGGCATTTGGAATAAAAAAAGAGGATATCAGATTGTGGAAAGCAAAAATTGACCAGGGGGAAATTGCATTTTTAACCCATTATTGGCTTGATGATCGGTTTCCAGGCAGTAAGACAGTGACAAAAGTTGGGTGCAGTGATTTAAATAAATTAATCCAATGGGGAAAAAAGTATTGCTTAAAGGAAGAGTGGATCCATCACCGGGAAGACGGTTATTCTCATTTTGATTTAATTGGTGAAAAAGGAGCAAAGATCTTAAAAAGTGAGGGTTTAGAGAACCATATTTGGTTTGAACAGGGTTAGAGCATACTGACTACTCTAACCCTGTTTGTTTTGTCAGCCGGGATAAGGAATGATTCCGCTGACAATCATCAAACCATTATAGAAAAAATGCCAGATCATTGCTGGAAATAGGCTCCTGGAACGAACAGTTATACCAGCATAAAAAACTCCCCCTGCTGCAAATCCCAGGCAAATCGGCAAAGAGTAGCCAAGCGCCAAATGGGACAATCCAAAAGCGAGTCCAGAAAAAATAACAGCTGCCTTTTCTCCGGCCAGATCCTTCATTCTTGTCAACAATAAGCCTCTCCATAAAGCTTCTTCTATAATGGCATTAATAGCAGAAAAAAGTATAAGGAATGTAAGAAATGAAAGGCTCAGCACCATGTTTTCTTTAAGTATCAATGGGATGAAGGCGATCACATTGATACTTAAAGCAATCATTAAAAAGGTTTTAATAGAAACCGTATGGAAACCTTTCCAAATAAAAGGGAAGGAGATCTTTTCCTTCCAATTGGGCAAGCCATAAAAGTCATTTGCTCTTTTGCCAAATTTCTTTGATACATAATAAATGAACAGAATTGGAAATAGCAATAAAAAGCGTTTAACAATCATGATCGTGCTGAAACTAAACGGCAATTCCTCTGTTAGCCGATCCCCGTACAAATAAAAAACATATCCCAGTAAATAGGCAGCAGCTGTCCAAATGAATAATCGATTTGGTTCACTTTTTATCATTAAATAAAGGATAAAACAAAAAATCGAAATAAAGGCAAAGGTAAAAAGCTGATATTGAGCTAAGAGTATGATAGCAATGAATAGGAGAAGCTGCATATATATAAGCGGTGCAGTCTGCTTTTTCATTTTCGTCACCGGTCTCACCCTCTCATTATTCCTCTAGCTATTTTACCATTACTTCAGGCCTCCAAGCATATGCTGCTGGATTTCTTTATATTTATTTTCTGCATTTTTTAATCCATAGCTTGCAGCATTTTGTAATGGGACGATTCGGTATTGTTTTAACCCCTTATTAGAAACATAGGTTGGGTAAAATTGCGGATTATTGATTGTAATCTTTTTTCCGCCATCATAGACTTCTTTAGTAATTTCAACAGTAGCCATTCCGCCAATATCTTTATAATCATGATATTGTCCTGAAAGGAAGTTTCCTAATGAGTATACAACGAACACATCCCGGCCATCCTTTGCTTTAATCCAGGACATTGGCTGAAGAACATGGGGATGATGACCAAAAATCACATCAATCCCTTCGTCCGCAAGAAATTGTGCTAATTCTATTTGCGCCTCAACAGGATGACGTTGGTATTCATTCCCCCAATGAATGCTCATAATCAGTACGTCCGCCACACCTTTTGCTCGGTAAATTTCTTGTTTTATCGCTTCTTTGTCAATCAGATTTACTAGATATTCTTTTCCTTCGGGAACTGGGATTCCGTTCGTCCCATATGTATAGGAGAGAAAACCAATCTTAATCCCGTTTTTGGTGATGACTTTAAGTTTTTGCTTATCCTCATGACTTCGATATGTCCCAACATGGGAAAGGCCAATCTGATCCATATAATTTAGCGAGGCAATCTGACCCTTTTCGCCCTTATCGAGTGAATGATTGTTTGCAGTTGAGACAATATCAACACCGGCATCTATTAAAGCATCGCCAACTTCCTGTGGACTGTTAAATAAGGGATAGCTGGAAATTCCAAATGTCTCTCCGCCAAGAATGGTTTCTTGGTTCGCAAGCAAAACATCAGGCTGCTGCAGCAAAGGTTTGACCTGTTCAAACATTGGCTTGAAGTTATATCCAGCGGCTGCTTTAGCATCGTTATATACCCAATCATGAATCAAAATATCACCGATGCCTCCGATGGTAACTGTCTCAATCACAGTCTTTGAGAGGGAAACTGTTTGCTTTGCCTCATGCAAATGAATTTGCAAAGGGGCTGTTTCCTTAGCAGAAGCCTCTTGATACATTTGAATCATTAAAAAGACAGATATGATAACCAATGCTATGCATAAAAGAAGGGAAAATAGTAAACTATTTATCTTTTTCATAGACCCGTTCACCTTCGCATCACTTTTACCCTACTATAATACAAATTTCTTGATTTTTCGCTAAATTTTTTAAAAAGTTCGGAAAAATTCTTATCTGGTGAATTTTCAACAGGCAGGGGATATAATAAAAAACGAGAGCGGGGTGATGTAATGTTAAAGCTAACTGGGAGTGCCCATCAGAAGCTTATACAGGAAATTACAAAGGAACAAAAATCTGATGATGAAGTGCTGTATGTCCGCCTGACTATGGGAATTGGCTGAGGTGGTCCCAAACTTAAGCTGTCTCTGGAAGAGCGGCCATTAACAGATGATAAAGAATTTGAAATAGAAGGAATCAAAATATTAATTCACGAAAAAGATCTTGTTTATTTTGATCATGCGAAGCTTGACTATGTTTCAGATCTTTTAGGGAACAAGCATTTTAAACTTCTAAAAATCTAATAAAACAAGCGGCAATTTAGCTCTGCCGCTTGTTTTTGAGTGGGAGTTCAATGGTAAAAGCCGTTCCTTTCCCAGGAAAACTGCTGATATTTATTTGCCCATGGTGATTATCAATAATTTTCTTGCATATAGACATTCCGATCCCCGTGCCGGATTGCTTTGTTGTGAAAAAAGGGATATACATACTTGTAAGGGTTTCCTCGTCCATGCCGCATCCGTTATCCTCAATCATAATGTATGCTTTATCACCATTCACAGTAACGTTCAAATGAATTTTTCCTTTTTGTTGATTTGTTAAAATTGCCTCGATAGCGTTTTTGATAATATTATGTAAGACTTGTTTTAGCTGATTTGCGTCGCCGGTCACGACGGGTTCATCAACAGACAGTGCAAAGCCAAGATCGATTTTTTTCAGAATAGCTTCACTTTCAAATAAAAGAGTCATTTCCTGTACCAGCTTATTTAGCGCTACATCTGTTTGCATATTTTGACTGGGCTTCGATGCATTTAAAAAGTCAAATATAAGTTTGTTTGCCCGATCTAATTCATCAATGGCAATATCTACATAGATTTCTTTTCCGATTTCTTCAAGGTAGGGCCTTAACAGCTGCATAAAGCCCTTTACTGTTGTTAGCGGGTTTCTTATTTCATGGGCAATACCTGCGGCTAATTGATTGTAAGAAAGCAGTTCCTCATTTTTTGTTTGCTGCAAATTGGCTTGGGAATGATTAAGATTATTTTGCTTTTTTTCTGTATCCATATTATTACCATCCTTTAAACTGATTCATAAATTCGATTGAAATTAAAAACTTCGATTTAATCTATGACGAAAAAAAGCAATTTATGTTCGGTTTTGTTATATTTTAAAATATTTTAGCAGAGAAATAGAAAAACAGGTAAATCTTACTATAATAATAACAGAAAAAGTAAAGATTTTAAATAGAGAACAAAACGTTGTGTTTTTCGAACGAACGCCATTCTATACAAAATAAAAAGCAGAGGATTCGATGTCCTGCTGCTCTAAGAATAATATGTGTATTTTATTAAAGCCATTTAATCTTTGGCTCAGTTTTTTCGATAATTCGTTTAATATTTGCTCTGTGTCTGTAAAAGACAAAAAAGGCTAGAAGAGATACAACAATCATTAGTGGGATATCCCATACGACTATTGAATAAATAACAGCAACAATGGCTGCAATCATTGATGAAAGCGACACATATTTTGTAATATACAAACTAATAAAGAATGCGGCGATCAGAAGCAGGAACATTGGAAAAACATAACCTAAAAGGATTCCGCCGGAGGTAGCCACAGCTTTGCCGCCTTTAAATCCTGCGAAAACTGGATACATATGTCCAATAACCGCAAAAATGCCAGCCATCAATGGGTGCATGTCTGATCCAAATAAAGCAGGGAGAAGTACAGCCGCAGTTCCTTTTAAAATATCGGCAATGGTAACGGTCAGCCCGGCTTTTACACCTAATGTCCGAAACGTGTTCGTTCCGCCTAAGTTGCCGCTCCCATGTTCACGTATATCTACTCCATAAAAGGTTTTCCCTACAATTAATCCAGACGGGATCGACCCCAGTAAATAAGCTAAAATAATAATTACGCCATATATTACCATGAAAACTCTCCTTCAAACTTTGTTACCCTTAATACAGTGTATTTTCTGCCAAGGTGTGAATCTCAATTTTATGTGTTTTTATTGTACCATGTCCCACATATTTCACACCATGCTCAATTTAAAGTATTTCGAAAATACGGATGATGATTCGGTCATATTAAGAGGAAATTCTTCTTTTCAAATTAGGGCATGTTCGTTAGGATATCTATAGGGAGGTCGAAGAATGCCGCAAATTGAATACCGCAAACCAAAAAAGTTGGCAAAAGGATGGATTATTGCCGGTCTTTTGTTTGCTTTTTTATTGATTATTTCTAGTATTCTACTATTATTATATCCATTCGCTTCATCAAAAAAGACCGCTTATTTTCAAGGGGAATACCCGATATTATATGCAGGAGCCCAAAACGGGAATGCTTTGATCGAACGTGATAGCGTGTATATTCCGATATCTTTTTTAAAAAAGAACTTCGATGACGGAATTGCGTATGATGAGAAATCAAATTCAGTCATCATTACGACGAAAAATAAAGTTGTACAAATGCCTTCTGAATCCTTAACGTATTTTGTTAATGAAAAGCCTGTTGAGCTGCATTTTTCTGTATCTAAAATGAAGGATGATGAAATCTACTTGGCTTTAGAACCTTTATTGGCTTACTATCCAGTTTCCTATACAAAACTGCCAGATTCCAATGCGATATGGATTCAAAAAGATGGAGACAAAATCAAACATGCAAAAATTACCGATCATGAAGTTCATGAGGAAAAGCTTCGATTAAGAACGGATGCTAGTTTACAATCTCCTTATACGGATCAGCTGAAAAATACGGAAAAGGTATATATCGAGGGCGAGAAAAAGGATTATTATTTCATTAGAAAAGAAAACGGGTCAGCAGGATATATTAAAAAGGACCATGTAATTGAAGGAGATACAGAGCAAGTCGCAATTTATCATGGAAAGGAGCCAGTCTTGCCTCCAAAGATTGACGGACCAATTCATTTAACATGGGAAGCTGTCTATACACAAAATCCTGACACTGAAAAAATTCCAAACATGCCTGGCGTCAATGTCGTTTCACCTACCTGGTTTGAGCTGGGTGATGCGCAGGGTTCGATTAAGAATCTTGGCTCGCTTGACTATGTGAATTGGGCGAAAGGCCAGGGCTACCAGGTATGGGGATTGTTTTCCAATGCCTTTGATCCAGCATTGACACATGAAGCATTTAAAAATTTCGAGACAAGACAAAGGATGATCAGGCAGCTTCTTCATTACAGCCAAATGTATCATCTAAACGGGATTAATCTCGATATTGAAAATGTGAATCCAGAAGATGGCCCGCTTATTACTCAGTTCGTTCGCGAAGCAGTCCCCTATTTTCATGAAGCAGGCTTGATCGTTTCTATGGACATTACCTTTATTTCCACGAGCGGTAATTGGTCCGCTTTTTACGAGAGAGACAAGCTCGCTGGACTTGTAGATTACTTGGCTGTTATGGCGTATGACGAACATTGGGGAACGTCGCCTGTTGCCGGCAGTGTTGCCAGTTTACCGTGGGTCGAAAAGAATCTGCAGAAACTTCTTGAGGTTGTGCCAAATGAAAGGTTAATTCTTGGCGTTCCGCTTTATACAAGGCTATGGGAAGTGAAGGATTCCGGAGAGGTTTCATCAAAAGCGCTATCGATGGTAAAAGTGAAGCAATGGATGGACGAAAATGGCATCGCTCCTGTCTATGATGAGATGAGCGGACAAAATTACGCTGAGCTTCGCATCGAGGAGGAGGCACTTACCTACAAAGTCTGGCTGGAAGATGAGCTTTCTCTAAATAAGCGGGCAGAGCTTGCCTTTAGGTACAATTTAGCAGGTGTAGCAAGCTGGTCCAGATATTTTGCTGATGATTCCGCATGGCTTGCATTGTCACTAGAAAATAAACAAATGACAAAAAAGTGAATGTAAGATTAATAGATTAAAAGGCGGCTTCCAAAACAGGAGCCGCCTCATTTTAATTATTCATCATCACTTGTATATCAATATGCTTAAATTTCTTCACATCGAATAGGCCAATATCTGTTAGCTTTAATTCCGGGATAACTGGCAGAGCAAGAAAAGACAAAGTGATAAAAGGATTAAAAGTCATGGAGCAGCCAATCTGCCTTAGAGCCTGGTTAAGTTCTGAGAAATTTTCGTAGATGGCTCCTGATCCCATATCTGACATCAGTCCGGCAATTGGCAGAGATAGTCCGGCGATCATTTCCCCATCCTGAACAACAACAAGGCCGCCTTTCATGTCTGAAGTGCATTCAATAGCCATTAAAATATCTTCATCAGATGTTCCCGCTGCAACAATATTATGCGAGTCATGTGCAACTGTTGAGGCAACAGCGCCATTTTTTATTCCCAAACCTTTAATAATCCCAAGTCCAATATTGCCGGTATTATTATGCCGCTCAATGACAGCAATTTTCAGCTGATCCTTCTCCGGATTAATTTGAAAAGCCCCATTTTTAATATCAACGTTTTCAATTAAATGTTCAGTTACAATCATATTCGGGATGATGCCAATGATATTTGCCTCGCTGCTGTCATCCATTTTCATCTGCAAATTTTCAGCTGTTATCGAACTAATGTTGACACTGTCGATAATGGATGGCGAGGGAACTATTTTGGATTTGGCGGACAGGATGACTTTGCCATTTTCAGCTGCAAGCTTTCCGCCCTTATACACTCGCTCAATCCCAATGCTTTCAAGGTCATTTACTATGAGGAGATCAGCCTCGTAACCCGGAGCAATTGCCCCTTTTGATTTAAGTCCGAAGCACTCTGCAGCATTTAATGTCGCCATTTGAATGGCAAGGAGCGGGTCAAGACCTTGGCGGATTGCCGTCTTTACATTATAGTTAATGCTCCCGTCATCAATAAGTTCATCCAGATGCTTATCATCTGTTACAAATAAACAGCGGCGCGCGTTGTTTTCATTCACAGCCTTCAAAAGCGTAACTAAGTCTTTTGCGGCTGAACCTTCACGAAGCATGACATACATCCCTTTGCGAAGGCGATCGAGTGCCTCTTCTGCAGTAACACATTCATGGTCTGTTTTAATCCCTGCAGCCATATAAACATTAATGCCGTCCCCATCAATCCCCGCAGCATGGCCATCTATATGCTTTTCTTTTGCCCGGGCACTCAAAAGCTTTGCCAGCATTATATCATCTTTATAAAACACAGACGGATAATCCATGACCTCGCCTAGACCAATGACCCTTGGATGAGAATAGAAGGGCTCCAGATGTGAATCTAAAAGAGTTGCTCCCGCATTCTCAAAGGGTGTTGCCGGAACACAAGAAGGCAGCATAAGCAGGACATCCAGCGGAATATCTTCTGATGCTTGGAGCATGAAATCAATCCCATCTGTACCCGTCACATTGGCAATTTCATGGGGGTCGGCGATAATGGTTGTTACCCCATGCGGAATCACTACATTGGAAAACTCCGCAGGAGTTACCATAGCAGATTCTATATGAACATGCCCATCAATAAAGCCGGGAATCACATACTTGCCGGACGCATCAAAAGTCTCAATTCCTTCATATTCACCAAGACCAGCCACATAACCGTCGGCAATCGCGATATCCTCTGTTAAAATTTCTCTAGTGAAAACGTTTACAACATTGCCGTTTTTAATCACCAGGTCGGCGGGAATTCTTTTTGCCGCAACATCAATTCTTTTTTTTAGAGCATCCTTTGTTACCCTCAAACAATACCCCTCTTTCTGTTAAAATTAATGACCACCCATAATAAAGTTGATGATGAAAGCGATGCTGACCACATACATGATCCAGTGAATCTGCTGTGTCTTTCCGGTCAGCAGCTTCAAAAGGGTATAGGAAATAAACCCAAAGGCTAGACCTGTAGCGATACTGTAGGTTAATGGCATTAATATGATTGTTAGAAATACTGGAATCACATCTGTAAAATCATCAAAACTGATATTTTTAATTTCGCTGATCATCAAGGCACCCACAAGGATAAGAATTGGTGCTGTTGCAACAGAAGGAACGAAGACAATCAGCGGTGCAAAAACTAGTGCAGCAAAGAATAAGATGCCAGCTGTCAGAGCGGTTAAACCCGTTCTTCCGCCTTCTTGTATACCAGTAGCATTCTCAACATAGGCATTTAATGCTGTGCTTCCAAACGATGCACTGGCCATTGTCCCAATCGCATCAGCCTGCAGTGCACGGTCAAGGTTTTGGATTTTCCCATTTTCATCCATTAACCCGGCTTTCTTTGTCAAACCAATTAAAGTTGCCAGGTTATCAAATAATTCGACGATTGTGAATGAGAAAATAACTGAGATGATACCGTACGCGATGGCTCCTTTAATATCCATGGCTAAAAAAGTTTCGGATAAACTAGGAAGATTAAACGAAACCACATCGCTGATAGATTTTGGGTAGGAAATAAATCCGGTGATCATTGCAATTATACTTGTTGCAAGGATACTTACCAGCAGGGCACCCTTCATTTTTTTCGCCATCAAGAAAGAGGCGATGATTAATCCGAGCAGGGCTAGTATAGGCCCAAGGCTTGTTAAATCTCCAATTGTAACAATAGTTGCATCGCTTGCAACTACAAGCTCTGCATTTTGGAAGCCGATAAACGCAATAAACAGGCCTATCCCAACCCCAATAGCCGATTTCAGTACAGGTGGCACTCCGTCAACAATCTTTTGCCGTATTCCTGTGATGGTCAGAATTAAAAAGACAACACCAGAAATAAATACAGCTCCTAAAGCTGTCTGCCATGTAAGTCCTTGACCTAATACAACGGTATAGGCAAAAAAGGCATTTAAGCCCATACCAGGGGCAACTGCAACTGGATAGTTCGCCCAAAGCGCCATTAAAATTGTACAGAAAACACTAGCATAAATAGTTGCAGCTAATGCAGCTTCCTTTGGAATGCCCGCATCAGCTAATATTGCCGGATTAACAAAAATGATATAGCTCATCGTTAAAAAGGATGTAACCCCTGCAAGTACTTCTGTACGAACATTGGTATTCCTATCGGATAGTTTAAACAACCGTTCTAACAGGCCATTCTTAGAGGGTGGAAGGTTGGATCCTAAACCTTTTTCAATCATGGACATGAAAGACCACTCCAATCAGATTTGATTTTCCAAAATTTAAAGACAGGTGTTGCCGTCATTTTTTTCAAAGAGGCTCAATAAAAACATCCATAATCCCCCCGCATATACCGCCATCCTCATAAAAAAGGCCTTTTGTCAAATCAACAATATGTTTAGCAGGTTCCCTGGTTTGGATCACTTCAAAGGCCTTTTCGATCACCTCAGCTTCTCCGCATCCACCTCCAATCGTTCCCTCAATTTTTCCGCATGGATAGATGATCATTTTACTTCCAGCTTTTCTTGGCGTTGACCCCTTGGTTCGGATAATTGTTGCAATGGCAGCCATTTCACCTCCTTTCCGAATGTCGATGGCCCTTTTGAACAGTTGTAGCTGTTTCAATTCACTGCCCCCTCACGAAACCCTAATTTTGCATAATCCCTGATTTTGCTGCTTAAGGAATGGCCCGATTTGTTGTTTTTTATTTTTAATATTTCTGCCATAATGCTGACGGCAATTTCTGCAGGGGTTTCGGCGCCAATATCAAGACCAACAGGGGTATATAGCTGATCAAAGGATTCTTCAGGGAAATCCTGTTTTAATTCTTCAAAGACGCCAGAAATGCGTCTTCTGCTGCCAATCATGCCAATATAAGCAGGTTTTTCCTTGCGATTAAGCAGTTCTTGCAGGCTTAAAACATCATATTTATGCCCTCTTGTAAGCAGGAGGATATAGGTATATTCCGTAAGCTCAGCTTCCTTAAAGTACTCAAGGTAGGGCTGGCAAACGACTTCATCGACATATGGAAAACGGTCTCTATTAGCAAATTCCTTTCTGTCATCTAAAACGGTGACATAAAAGTCAAGCATTTTTCCCATTTCTGCAACGGGTTCACATACATGACCCGCTCCGGCGATAATGAGGTGGATAGGAACAGGGAAGTATTCAGCAAAAAATTCAGCTTCTCTTCCATTCCATAGAAAAGTGGAGGTTCCGGACTTTTTCCGCTGCATCAGTCTTTGGCTGCTTGAAAAAACTGGTTTTGCTATAGCAGAGAAGAGGGGAGATTCGCAATAAAAATCCCCATTTGGCCATAGAAGTGCTTTTAAGCCGACCATCTCTTTGTCAGGGTGAGCGGAAATGGTGACTAAAAAGCATTCCTTTCTATGGTTCAGTGAATCTGTTAATTTATCGAACATGCTTTGTGTAATCATAATTTCACCTTGATGTGTGTATCTTTGTTTTTTTAATCTCTTTGAGAGCATTAAAAATTCTTTCAGGTGTGGCAGGAAGATGTTTAATTCTTGCCCCTGTTGCATCATAAATGGCAGACATGATCGCAGGAATAATCGGGATCATAACCACTTCGCCAATGCCCTTGGCGCCAAACGGTCCTGATTGTTCGGGGGCATCCTCGACAGGGAAGGTTTCAATGAACGGTGTTTCGCGAATGGTAGGGATAATATAGTCTGTGAAATTACGAGTTTTATGGTAGCCATTTTCAATAAGGACGTCCTCATAAAGTGTATAGCCAATGCCCATAATCGCACCGCCCTCAGTCTGACCCTCGAGTCCTTGAGGATTAATAACCTTGCCTGCATCAGGAATCGATACCACACGAAGAACGTCTGTCTCTCCCGTTAATGTATCTACTTCTACCATGACTACATGGGTTAAATACCCATATAGATGATGGGGAGCACCGCCGGATCCTTCGATTTCTGTCTTTTCTTTCGGCAGGATAAAATGTCCTTCAACTTTTGTGTCCTCATGGTGTTCATAGAGATATTGATAAATTGATTCGTAGGATAATGTAGTATCGTTGGCTATTAGACAATTTTCGGCAAGTGAAACCTCTGTTATAGGCACTTTTAATATTTCCGCCGTTGTTTTCCTCAGCAAGTTGACCATATTTGGTGCGGCAGCTGCAACAGCTCTTCCGCCTGTATAGGTGGAGCGGGAGGCTGTGACTGTTCCGCTGTCCATGGTAAGCGAGGTATCTCCTTGAACCACTTGAATTTTATTAATGTCGCAGTTAAGGATTTCCGCGGCTACTTGTGCATAGGCAGTGCCATTTCCGCCGCCAATTTCCTCACAGCCAACAGCAACAAGGAATGTCCCATCCTTAAGAAGTTCGACAGTCGCTGCACCATAATCCGGCAGGCCAATACCCATGCCAATTCCATGAAAAGAGGTGGCTAGAGCTACCCCGCGTTTTTTCCATGGCTCGCTGACATCAGCTTTATATTTTTCCCGGTTAACCCATAGATCGCAATTCTCTGCGGTCTCAAGCGTTTTGAATGTTCCGACACTTGATTTAACAACATGGCCAACACTTGAAACTTCCCCCTGGTGGTAGACATTTTTCTTTCTTAGCTCGATGGGATCAATTCCGAGCTTTTCAGCAATCATATCCATATGTGTTTCAATCCCCATGCACACCTGATTAACGCCAAAGCCGCGAAATGCGCCAGCAATGCCGTTATTTGTATAGACACAGTATCCGTCAAGATCAATATTTGGTATTTTGTATGGTCCGCAGGCATGCTCAATGGCCAAGGCAATGACGGCTCCGCCGAGCGAAGCATAGGCGCCTGTGTCGGCTACAGCTCTGACTTGGTTGGCAATTAAGGTGCCGTCCTTTTTTGCTGCTGTTTTCATATGAACCTTAAAGGGATGTCTCTTGATTCCAGCAATGACCGATTCTTCACGGCTTAAATGAATTTTTACCGGTCGCCCATTCGTATTCATGGCTAAAAGAGCCAGGTAAATTTGCACCGTGATTTCATCTTTTCCGCCGAAAGCACCGCCGAGCGGGCTGGAAATTACTCTGATTCTTTCAGGATTATAGGCAAGTGCCCGGGCAATTTGCATACGGTCGCGATAGGCATATTGACCAGGACATCTTATTGTGATGAAACCGTCATCATCCATCACACCCCAGCCGCCTTCTGTTTCAATGAAAGCATGCATTTGTCTAGGGGAGTAGAAGGTGTTTTCGACGATGATGTCCGCTTCTGCAAAGGCTTGATCAATATCACCATTTTTGATGGCAACATGGCTATGGATATTTCCATCTGGATGGAGACTTGGTGCTGATTCTGTCATGGCCTTTTCAGGATCGGTAACAGGATCAAGAGGCTCATAATCTACTTCAATGAGATTAATTGCCAGTTCGGCTATTTCTTCTGTTTCTGCTGCAACAAGGGCAACAGCATCACCAGTACATCGGACAATATTTGAACAAAGAACAGGCTGATCTGGCACAACTATGCCAAACCCATTAAATCCGGGTATATCTTTATGTGTCAGGACGCAGACAACTCCATCAAGCTGTTCTGCCTTTTCAGTATTGATAGATTTAATCCTGGCGTACGGGTATTTTGAGCGAAGGACTTTTCCCCATACCATATTTTCGAAATGATAGTCTGTCATATATTTAAGTTCACCTGTTACTTTCTTTGGACCATCAATTCTCTGAACCCTTTTGCCTACCCATTTTAACGATTGGTTATTATTTATAATGTCTTTCATTTGTTTTCCCACCTCCGCATTAACCGATAAAGCCCCCGTTCAAGGAGAGAACTTGCCATATCACGTCTGTATTCTGCAGAAGCTCTCACATCTGATATAGGCATTACTTCCTTCCAGGCAACTTTAGCAATATTTTGAATCGCTTCATCTGTTAAAGGGCTCAGCTTAAGAATAGATTCACACTTTTTTGCCCGGATGATGGTTGGCCCTACTGATCCAAAGGCAATCTTTCCACCGAGACATTGTCTGTCGCTGCCCATTATCAATGAGATGGCTACATTGACGATTGAAATAGACTGTGCTTTTCTTGGACCGAGCTTTTGAAAGATTCCTATTTCATTTTCATCCTGAGGCTGAATAATAATATTGGTTATTATTTCATTTTGTTTTAAGACCGTTCTGCCTGGTCCAATAAAAAACTCTTCAATTGGAATCAGGCGTTTGCCATTTAATGAACTTATCTCAATTACTGCATTTAATACATAAAGCGCAGGAATGGTATCTCCAGCTGGTGAGGCTGTGCCGATATTTCCGCCGATTGTACCCATGTTTTGCATTTGGGCTGCGCCAACCTCACGTGAGGCCTCTGTAAGGACATCGGCTTTTTCTTTCAGCAATCTGGAGCGAACAATATCTGTATGTCTTGTTAATGGGCCAATATGGATTGCACCGTCTTTTTCTATTATGTAGCGCAGTTCCTTCAGCCCGTTAATATTTACCCATTTCTCTGGCAGCCATTTGCCTTCCTTCATACGAACGGCTGCGTCAGTGCCTCCTGCGATAACTTTTGCCTTTTGTCCTTGGATGTCCAAGATTTTCAAGGCTTCATTTAAACTGGAAGGGGAGACAACATCGATCTCTGAAATAAGCATCTACTAACCTCCTATTTTACATTTTGGATGATTCGGACAGCCTCTTGATAATCCCTTGGGGTGTTAATGTTGAGTCTGACAAGAGGATTGCTGCTTGGGACCTCTAACACGTCATTATGATATTTTTGAATAATATTTCTTAGTCCTTTGGTGTCTTCATTAATAGAAAATAAATCTGTTAATATTTTTGCGGAAAAAAGAATAGGGTGTCCCCGTTTGCCATTAAAAACTGGTATGGCAATTTTGCACCTGCTTTTATAAAGTGAATGAATCAGACTATTAATTACTTTTGAATCTGCAGGCTGATCGATCGCAGCAATCAGAATAAATTCAGAGTGCTTATTAATGGCTTCAAGACCTGCTATAATGGAAGAACATTTTCCCTCTTGGAAGTTTGTGTTATAAATGATTTTTGCAGGGTGTTTATTAGCTAAATGTACATAATCTTCAGCTTTATGGCCTACGACAGTAATGATTTCGGAAACGTCCGATTTCTTTAAAGCTTCAAGCTGTGCTTCGATCAATGTTTTCCCATTCCATGGAAGCATTCCTTTTAAGGGGGAGGGACCATCTTTCATTCTCGATGATTGGCCCGCTGCAAGCAGAATAGCGCTGCTATACATTATGATTTAATCATTCCTTTATCAGTAAATTCCTTTTCGGCTGCTGTTTGAATCGCTTTGATTATTTTTGAATAGCCAGTACACCTGCAAAGGTTCCCGCCAAGTGCCGTTTTAATTTCATCTGTCGATGGCACATAATTGATCTCATTTAAAAAAGCCCTTGCAGCTACAATAATGCCTGGTGTGCAATAGCCGCACTGTGTTGCGCCTTCAACAACAAAGGATTCCTGAACAACATCCATATTTGAAGTCAATCCGATGCCTTCGCATGTAGTAATTTCCTGATTCTCTGCCTGTGCAGCGAGAATGAGGCAGGAACAGACAACTTCACCATTTAGAAGCACCGAACAGGACCCGCATTCTCCCTTCCCGCAGCATTCTTTGCTGGCCGTTAAAAATAAATCTTCTCTTAATACATCAAGCAATGTCTTAGCTGGGGGACAAGTGACTGTTCGCTGTAAGCCATTAACAGTGAAATGAAAAGTTTTCATATAAGTTTCCTCCTTGGTATACTTACAAAAGGATTTACCTTTTGAACGAACTTATTAGATTGATATAAGGTTTTAAAAAAGAAATAAATGTGTGTGTTATTTGCTTGAGATAGTAATAGAAGTTGGTAAGCTGGATGATTGAGCAGCAAAATCTAGCGAAGCATCAATGGATGTAGGTGGAATATTTAGGTGATGTTCATCTAAGGACGAAAAAAAATCCCGCACATTAAAAAAGGCTTCTGTTCTTTTTGATCATAACGAAGCCTTTTCGTAGTCAGGAATTACGGTTCCTAGTAGAAACCCTCAAACCAATTTTTGAGGTTATACGAAAAGAACAGCTATATTTTTTTATAATTTTAAAAAACTTCAAGTTGTTTTGTAGTGTAATAGCCTAATCAATATTTTGTCAAGTGCTAATTTTCAGAAAACATTGTTGACAAGAAAATTCGTTTTGTTTAATATAGTGAATAACAGGAGGGAAATATGTCAATTATATCAACAAATTTCCAGGCGTCTTTTAAAAAAGATATTGCCCATCTGTATAATCGCGTTAATCAGGAAATCTATGGTGTCGGTGTAAAAAAACAAAGAATTGAAACCTTTGATGACAGAATCCTCATTTTTGCTCAGCATAAGCGTGTCCAGGCATTGAAAATGCTAAGTACAAACTTTCAGCATCTTACCATTTCGGTTGATTCAGCATTAATTGTTGAATTTAAATCGTTATTTAAGAGGCAAATTGAAGAAACTTTACATCTAAAAGTAAAAACCATTCTGAAAGACTACGATCCTGTAAGTGAAGAAGCATGTACAATAATTTACTTTGAATAGCTTTTCAATATTGTTTGAGGAAGCTGTGCAAGCGCATCTCCCTTAAACCAATTTTGAAAGCGGTTCCTTTAACTTTTGTTTAACGGAAGTTTTATGAAACCGCAGTAATAAGTCATCTTTTTATGAAAAAGGTGTCTTTATTACTGCGGTTTTTTATATATTATCCTTTTCTGGAGGTGATAAAAAACTTTTTCATCCCGGTGCTGTCATAAGCTGAATCTTTTTAATTGGGGGAGTGAACTTTGAATAGCTTAAATCCTATTAAGATAGGTACCTTAGGATTTCAGCATGTATTGGCAATGTATGCAGGTGCTGTGATTGTTCCTTTGATCGTGGGACCGGCAATTGGCCTAAATGCTCAGCAGCTTGCCTATCTCATTTCAATTGATTTGTTTACCTGCGGAATTGCGACGCTTTTGCAGGTAATTGGCGGTAAGCATTTTGGCATCAAATTGCCTGTAATTTTAGGATGTACCTTCACAGCAGTTGGGCCTATGATTGCTATCGGGAATTTACAGGGCATTACCTCTATTTACGGTGCGATTATCGCATCCGGAGTGGTGGTCATGATTTTGTCACAGTTCATGAGTAAAATTATGCGATTCTTCCCACCAGTTGTAACTGGGTCTGTTGTCACTATTATTGGAGTTTCCCTTATACCTGTGGCCATGAACAATGCTGCTGGGGGTCAGGGAGCTGAAGGTTTTGGCAGTCTGCAAAATCTATTTTTAGCTGCTTTGACATTTATACTTATAATTGCAATGAATCGCTTTTTTAAAGGATATATGAAGGCGATTTCAGTCTTATTAGCCTTAGTAGCAGGGACCCTTGTTGCCTTTTTTATGGGCTTTGTTAGCTTTGCAGAAGTAGGAAAAGCTGATTGGTTTCATCTTGTTCAGCCATTTTACTTCGGGATCCCGACCTTTAACTTTTCAGCCATTTTAACAATGACACTGGTTGCCATTGTAAGTATGATTGAATCCACAGGGGTATTTTTGGCAATTGGTGATGTTTGTGAAAAAAAACTAGAATCAAGAGATATTAAAAAAGGGCTTCGTGCGGAAGGGCTTGCCTGTGTAATCGGAGGAGTTTTTAACTCATTTCCATATACCTCATTTTCGCAGAATGTTGGTCTAGTGGCATTAACCAAGGTAAAAACGAGAAACGTTGTTGTAGCAGCAGGGGTAATTCTTATGGTACTTGGCCTGTTGCCGAAGGTTGCTGCACTAACTACGATTATCCCGACAGCGGTGTTGGGCGGGGCAATGATCACAATGTTTGGCATGGTTATTTCTTCAGGTATCCGGATGCTTTCAAAAGTAGATTTTACTAATAATGAAAATCTTTTAATCATTGCCTGCTCTGTTGGAATTGGATTGGGTTCAGCTGTTGTTCCGGCTATTTACGGCGGCCTGCCTTCTGGCATCCGGCTTTTGGCTGAAAATGGTATTGTACTGGGAAGTCTTACGGCCATTGTGCTTAATGTAGTTTTTAATTTTAATGATATAAAAAGTGCCAAGACTGAAGAGGTCATGCAGAGCGGAGAACATTCCATTGAAATAATGTAGATTAGTCATATTTATATAATAGTAGAAATAAATAATAGGGAAGTAATTAATAGCTAAAATATATTAATAATAGGAGGAATTGTTTTATGGATTTAATTCTGAAAAATGCAAATATTCCGCAAGGAGATCGCCAGGTTCTAACGAATATATTAGTAAATGATGGAAAGATTGTCGGATATTCAAATGATATTAGTTTTTTAAATGCAGCTAAGGTGATAGATGTCGGTGGAAAGCTTGTTGTTCCAGGCTGTATTGATCCGCATACCCATTTTATGGATCCAGGGTTTACACATCGTGAGACTTTTGCAACAGGAAGCCGTTCAGCAGCTGCAGGGGGCTTAACAACTACAATTGATATGCCTTGTTGCAGTAAGCCATCGGTAAGAGATGGAGAAAGCTTCAAAAAGAAACTTGATCCCATTCGCGGTCAGGCTTATACCGATTTTTGCTTCTGGGGAGGAATGACTGGGGAAGATGCTCGTGAAGGCTGGATTGATAATATTTATCCGCAAATTGATGAAGGGGTTGTTGCCTTTAAGGTTTATATGACACCTTCTGTACCTACATTCCCTAAGGTTTCAGATGCAGAAATGCTTGAAATCTTTAAACATGTGTCAAAGACAGGTCTGCCAATTGGTGTACATGCCGAAAACTACGACATTTGCACATTTAACTCTCAAAAACTTGAGAAAGAAGGCCGTTTGGATGGGCCAGCATGGGCAGAAGCACGCTCAAGCCTCGCTGAGAAAGTAGCAATTGAATTAATCATTAGTTTTGCCGAAGCAACAGATGCCCGAGTTCATGTTGTTCATATGAGTACAAAGGAAGGGGTAGAACTTGTTAGGGCAGCGAAAAAGCGCGGTGTAAAGGTAACGGCTGAAACATGTCCACACTATTTAGTCCTTAATGCCAAGGATGCGATGACAGAACGCGGAACTTACGCAAAAATAGCTCCGCCTTTACGTGGCAAGGAAGATAATGAGGCACACTGGCAGGCGCTTGCAGATGGAACGATTGATTTTGTCGGTACTGACCATGCGCCATATGAAATTGCAACAGAAAAGGATTATCCAGGGTCTACCATTTGGAATGCATTCCCAGGGATTCCTGGAGTAGAAACAATGGTGCCAATCATAGTCAGTGAAGGGTTAAATAAAGGACGTTTATCACTTTCACGTTTTGTAGAAGTAACAAGCAGAAATGCAGCGATTCACTACGGGATTTATCCGAAGAAAGGTTCAATGGAAATTGGGGCAGATGCCGATTTCACAATCATTGATCTTGAAAAAGAATATGTTATTGATGAGAAGAAAACAGAATCAATGGCAAAGTATAACCCGCTGCATGGAATGAAGCTGAAAGGGAAACCTGTCCAAACGATTGTCCGCGGAAAGATGGTCTATGACGAAGAAAATGGCGGTATAGTCGGAGAAGCTGGCTACGGGCAATATGTGCCTCGCCAAAGCATTCAGCGGCTTGAAAGAACATTAAAATATGAAAAATATGAAGCAGTCGCAGTAGATTCCAAAGAGGCAGTCACTCAAAACTAACCTTTTACTCATTGCTCCGTGATATTTAATGAGAAGTTTGCAAGATTACTATTGTTAAGTACATTTTGAAAGGATGAATGGGAAGTGGAATTAAGAGGGAAAAAGCATTGTGTGGTAATCATTGATATGTTAAATGACTTTATTGATGAAAAGGGAGCTCTTCTCTGTAAAAATGGGCAAAGAATAGTGCCGAAAATAAGAGAACTAGTTGATTTTGCTCATGATCAAAATATCCAGGTTGTTCATGTGCAAGAAGCACATCGGAAAAATGACCGTGATTTCCGTGTAAGACCAGTACACGCTATCAAGGGAACTTGGGGATCAGAATTTATTCCAGAACTTCAGCCTGAAGAAGATAAGGGAGATTATGTCGTTCAAAAGAGAAGACATAGTGCTTTTAGCTATACAGATTTTGATTTGTTTTTAAGAGAAGAAGAAATCGATACAGTTGTTTTAACTGGTGTTTGGACGAATGTCTGTGTTCGAAGCACGGCATCTGATGCACTTTATCATGGTTATAATGTGATCTGTATTTCAGACGCAACAGATTCTCAAACTGATGAAATGCACGTATCGGGATTAAGAGACATAGATATTTTCGGAGATATCATGTCAACAGAAGAATATATTAACGCTGCAAAATTAAAATTCTCCCAAGATAATAAGGTTGTCTAATTTAGAAAGAAAAAAAAGAATTTTAGTGGGTATTACTGGGGCAAGCGGATCATTGTATGCTTATACATTGGTCCGTGCCCTTCATCAGTTAGGGATTGAAACGCACTTAATTGTTACGGAAATGGGAGAAAAGGTCATGCAATTTGAGTGCGGTATTTCGATGAAGGACCTTAAGGAATATGCCACTATTCATAACAACAAAAACCTTTTTGCTTCAATTGCCAGCGGATCGTATTTGACAGATGGAATGGTCATCGTTCCATGTTCAATGAATACACTTGGTGCCATTGCAAATGGTGTCGGTGATACACTTTTAAGCAGGGCTGCCAGTGTTGTTTTAAAGGAAAACAGGAATTTTATTATTGTGCCAAGGGAAGCGCCATTTAACTTAATCCATTTGCGGAATATGACCCTTCTTGCGGAAGCGGGTGCCTGCATCATGCCGGCTTCACCAGGATTCTATCATAAGCCGACTGAAATTTGGGAACTGGCCAATTTCATGGTTGCACGCATATTGGATATGTTAAACATCGATCATCGTTTACTCGAAAGGTGGGGTGAAAAGACATGATACCAGTAACAATGAGGGCCTTATTAGATGATTGGGAAAACAGAGGGATATTATATCGAGTGAAAAAAGAAGTTGACCCCCGCTATGAATTAGGAGCTGTAATTAATTCAAAAAATGGCACGCAGCCCTTCCTCTTTGAAAAAATCAAAGGGTATCAATCGGCCATGGCAGCGGGTCTTGGCGGAGACCGTGATCTTGTTGCCGATAGCATAGGTGTCGAGACCTCGGAATTAATACCAAAACTCATTGATTCTATTGTAAATCCCGTTCCAACAACCTTAAAAGAAATTGGACCTGTTCAGGAAAACTTGGTGACAGGTGATTTTGATTTGGCTGATTTATTTCCAATTGCCACATACCATGAGGGGGATTCGGGCTCTTACTACGTGGCAGGAATTCTAGTGGTAAAAGATTTATCCGGACAAAAAAGATATACGTCCATAAGACGGATGCAATATCTCGGAGGAAATAGAACGAATATTTTGATTACATCTCCAGAATTGCTTGAGCAATATGCCCATTTTGAAAAGCTTGACCAGCCAATGGAAATCGCGGTTATGTTTGGAGTCGTTCCAGCCGTTGTTTTAAGTTCACAGATAAGCACCCACCTATATCATGCAGATAAGCTAAATGTGGCGGGGGCATTATTAGGACAATCCCTTGACGTTGTTCGTTGCAAAACCGTGGATTTGGAAGTTCTTGCGGATGCAGAAATCGTCTTTGAAGGTCGGATGCTGCCTCATGAACGTGAAATGGAAGGGCCTTTCGGCGAATTGGCTGGTTATTACGGTTTCCGTTCACCGCAGCCGATTGTTGAAATCTCAGCAGTCACCTATAGAAATAATGCAATCAATCAAACGATCTTTCCATCTAGCTATGAAGAAAGACTTCCAATGGCTATTGTGCGCGAGGCGGTTTTATTAAGCACAGTAAGGCAGGTTGTGCCGGGTATTAAAGCTGTACATATCCCGATGGGGGGAGTTGCACGCTACCATGCTGTTATCCAAATCGAGAAAAAAACAGAAGGCGATGGAAAGCAGGCAGCACTTGCCGCCTTTGCCAGTGACAAAGACCTGAAACATGTTGTAGTAGTGAATGATGATGTTGATATTTTCAATCCAGAAGATGTAGAATGGGCGATTGCCACAAGGGTTCAGGCTGCAAGTGATGTTTTTATTGTTCCAGGAGCTAAAGGCTCACCGCTCGAAGCATCCCATAACTTAAGGGGAGTAACAGACAAAATGGGGATTGATGCAACCTATCCGCTCGGGCAAGAAGAAATGTTTAAAAGGACTTCCATTCCAATAGAGATCAATCTGGAAGACTACCTTTCTTAATTATTCATAATCGCATAAGAGATAGCCTGCTCATTTTATCTGAGAAATGTATTGAGCAGTAATATCTGTCCTGAAAAAGGGAGGGATTTTTATATGAAGGCAATTGGTATGGTTGAAACAAGAGGATTAACTGCAGCCATAGAGGCGCTTGATTCAATGGCAAAAGCGGCAAATGTCAGTCTTGTTGATTTAAAACGGGTCGGTTCTGGACTTATAACCGTCATTGTTGAGGGAGATGTTGCTGCTGTAACCGCAGCTGTTGAAGTTGGAAAAACTGCTCATAACAAGACTGGCGGTGAGCTAGTTTCCTTTAATGTCATTCCTCGTCCGCACGCTGAGCTTGCAAAAATACTATAGGAGGTGATTGAAGGTTGTCGGAATTTATGAAAAGCATTGTTTCCGAAGTACTGAAGCCAACCCAAAAACCAAAGGATAACCCTATCTTTGGCGGGGAAAGCCGGTTTATTTACTCAAAGTCTGCTGTGAATAAACAATCTGAAAGCAAGCAAGATCAGGCTGCGATCCCAGGGATAAGCCGGCCAAACTATCAGCAAAAAAATTTGCAGAAAAGATTAGCTGGCATTCCCGTACTTTCATCAGTAAAAACAGACAATCTTCAGACAAAGCCCGTACCGGAAAAGAATTCAAGCGGTCAGCCTGTCAATAGAAAGGTGAACGATTCCCTTTCCAAGCTTCAGACTATTTCCCTTGTTCAAGGGAATCACCCTATGAAGAAATTGCCCCATCACAGAGAAATCTTGAATAAGACTAATGAGGAAAGCCAATTTATTGGCCAGTCAAGGGATGGGGTAAAAGCCTGGATTTTTTCCGGTCTGCACCTAAATCTGCTGGAATCTTTTCAAAGATCGATTAAATCCGATCATATCGGTGTCGTTACTTCAGACAAATGTACAGTAGGACAATTATTCTTATTAAATGAGATTTTACGGGTATTTCCGTCAATGAAATATTGTCTGACATGGGACAGGGAAAGCAAACAAGGTTTTGTGCTTGAATTATACGATGACCATAAGGAAAATCTGACAAAAGCAGTAAAGACAATTTTTCAAAAGCTATCCCAAAATTCATATAAATCATTACAGATGTATACAGCTCACTCCCCCGGTCCATGGCTGACTAAACAGCTGGGATTAAAGACTTATGTCGAAGGAGCTGCAGTGCTTGAGGGAATCGACTACTATTCTGCTATTCTTCTTCTTGATAAGTTCCTCAAAAAATCACCAGGTGCCAATTTTGGCTATGCTGCTGAAACAAATTATTTGCTGCTGCACGGAGAATATGCAGCTGTTACAAAAGCAGCCGAAGAGATGTTAAAAAAGGCTGAAAGGATGAAATAATTTTCCTGATGGGAGGAAATACAATTGCGAGCATTAGGATTAATCGAAACAGTTGGTTATTTGACGGCTGTTTCAGCTGCGGATGCTGCGGTAAAGGCGGCAAATGTAGAAATTGTTGGGATTGAAAAGGTAATCGGGGTAAGTGGTTATCTTGGTGTAACCGTGCATTTTGGCGGGGATGTTGCTGCAGTTAAATCCGCAGTAGATGCCGGAAGTGCTGCTGCACAACGGGTCGGCAAGGTTATTTCCTCACATGTAATCCCGCGGGCACACAGTGAAGTTTCCGCAAAACTTTTGCCTAACTTTAAATTAGAATCTAAATCTCTTATAGCAGATCAGGATTCTGCTGCAAATTCTGATGGAGCCCAGGAAATGAAGCAAAACACAAATCCATCAGTTAAAAAGAAACCATCAGAAAAGACGGATGCTGATTCATCAAATTCGGAACAAAATGAAGATCACTAACTTGATTAAATAAAAACTTGAGGAGGAATATGCAATGGGTGAAGCATTAGGTTTAGTAGAAACAAAAGGGTTGGTTGGAGCGGTTGAGGCAGCGGATGCAATGGTAAAGGCTGCAAATGTGGAGATTTGCGGTTATGAAAAAATTGGCTTTGGTCTTGTGACTGTTATGGTCAGAGGGGATGTAGGTGCTGTAAAGGCGGCAACTGATGCTGGTGCCGAAGCTGCCAGCCGTGTAGGGGAGCTTGTTTCTGTTCATGTCATTCCAAGACCGCATAGTGAAGTAGAAAGAGCGTTATTATCTAAAGGTGAATAATAATGAGCTCAATTAGGCAGAGTGCATTAGTGGAACACACTCTGCATGGGCTATACCATCGAAACCAAAGTAATATGGGAGGTCCTAAGAGAAAACCATATGTCCTGGCTCTTATTACCTCTCATTTGATAGGAATGGAACCAGGACTTCTCTTTTTGAAAAGACTTAGGAATGAGAAATGGATTGTACGATTATCCGCAGAGGAAAATGTTTTTTCTGAATTTACCAAGGCAGAATTGGCGGAGGCGACAGAAAATGATGACTGGATCGCTGTGCAAGAACTTTCAAAGCTGGATTTCACCCATATAGATATCGTTTTTGTTCCAATTCTCTCATTCTCGCTTGTCTCAGATATTTTATCATTTAATGAACAAAGACCCTTTGTCAGGCTCATCCTCCAGGCTCTTTTGTCTGGAAAAAAAGTGTATGGCTTACGAACGGGAGCAGATCCCTTTGATCAGCAATGGAAAATGATAGGTCTGGATAAAGGGAATCCTCTCTTAAAAAGAAAATTATATGATCAATTATCTCAGATTAAGTCAATGGGAATGAAATTAATGAATGAACATGAAACCTTTGAAGTTGAGACAGAAACAAAGAGCAAATCGGTTGTCACGGCGGAAACGATACGCTTTACACGGCAGCAAAACAAAACAAGCTTAATTGTTTCAAAGAATACGATCATAACGCCCCTTGCCATCGATACGGCAAGAGAGTTGAATATATCATTGATTAAACATTAAGGGGACGATCTTTTATGCAAATGGGAATAGTGGTTGGCCGGGTCACTGCGACAAGAAAAGATGAAAATCTTGTAGGATCAAAATTATTAATCACACAACCAATTGGAATTGACGGCAGTGTATTACCGAACCCCATTATTACCGTTGATACCGTTGGAGCCGGAATCGGTGAAAGAGTAATCTATGTTACTGGCAGTATGGCTTCGCGGGCAATCAGGAATAAAGATGCGCCCATTGACGCAGCAATTATAGGAATTATTGATAGTTTAGAAGGAACAACGTTTGGGGGGTAAACATTGGACGCTCTAAAAATAAAAGAAGCCATTCAATATAGAAAACTCATTGATGTCTTGTTAAGTCCTCACCTTTTTGCCGATATCGTTTTAAAAGGCGGGTATTTTATCAATGTCATTACAAGAGAAATCTATGAAGCGGATGTGGCCATTAAGGGTCAGCATATTTTAATGGTTGGGGACGCCAAAGATTTAATTGGTCCAAATACAACGATTGAAGATGTTCGAGGTAAATTCATTAGCCCGGGCTTTATTGATTCACATATGCATTTTGAAAGCGCTATGCTAACATGCACGGAATTTTCAAAGCTCTCGATTCCTACCGGCACCACCACATTGATCGGGGATCCGCATGAAATCGGCAATGTCCTTGGTGTACATGGAATGAAAGCGATGATCGAGGAAGCAAAAACACTTCCTAACAGAATTTTGTTTACGGTACCTTGTGCGGTACCAGATGCTCCAGGACTCGAAACATCTGGCTATGATGTTTCCGCAAAAGACATGAAGGAATTGCTAAATGATCCGTACGTACAGGGTATTGGTGAAATCCAAAGCTTTAGTAATATTCAGCCTGTCTATCAGCACGCTCCCGAACTGATCGATGATCTAGTTGCGGCAGTTTCCTATGCAAACAGCATTGGGAAAACGGTTGAGGGAAATGCCCCAGGCCTATTTGGCAAGGAGCTGGCAGCACATATTATAAGCGGTGGTACACATGTGTCCTGCCATGAAACAACGACGAAAGAAGAAATGATGGAAAAGCTTCGCTATGGGGTTAGTGTTTTTATGCGTGAAGGATCCTCGCAAAGAAATATGGCTGAATGTATTCGCGCTATCACAGAAGAGGGGATGGATTCAAGACGAGCCATTTTAGTTTCAGATGACATGGTTCCAGCGGACCTTCTTAAGTACGGCCACATGAATGATATTGTACGGCGGACGATTGCCGAAGGAATTGATCCAGTTGAGGCGATTCAAATGGCTACAATTAATCCGGCAACCCATTTTGGTTTTAAAGATGTTGGGGTCATCGCACCTGGCAAGAGAGCTGACATTGCTGTCATCAGCGATTTAATGAATATGACGGTTGATCAAGTCTACCTTGGCGGGAAAAAAGCTGCTGAAAACGGTGAATTGACAATTGAAATTTCATCTTATACTTATCCAGAAAGTGTAAAGAAATCTGTAAAGCGCAAACCAGTGAAAAAAGAAGAACTTTATATTAAAGCGAATGGAAGCCGTGTAAAAGTGCGTGCCATTGAAGCTATTCCGTTTCAAAACCTGACAGGCGGGAGTGAGTATACTCTAAATGTAAAAGAAGGCATTGTCCAGCCCTGCTTGCAGCAGGACGTTTTGCCAATGCTTGTAGTTGAAAGACACGGCAGAACCGGGAAAATAGGAAAAACCTTTATTCATGGCTTTGATCTAAAAAGCGGGGCAATTGCTGAGAGTGTGGCCCATGATACTCATAATATTATTGTCGCAGGTACGAATTATGAGGACATGGTTACAGCGGTCAATCGTGTGATAGCTATGGATGGCGGCATTGCAATGATTAAGGATGGAAAGGTTGTTGGCGATCTCCCGCTCCGCATAGGAGGACTAATGACAGATGAATTGACAGGAAAAGAAATGAGTGAAAAGGTGGATGAATTATCCAGGCTTGCGAAAGAAGAGCTAGGATGCGGGATGGAAGTTCCTTTCATGCATTTGTCCTTCTGGTCACTTGTAACTAGTCCAAAGTGGAAAATTACCGATATGGGCTTAATTGACGTAGATAAATTTGAGGTTATTCCTACCGTACTATAAAAATATGACTTTAAAAGGGCTGTCATTACATCAATTGGGTTAATCCCTCTTGGGAAGCAGCCCTCATTTTTGTAAATATCAAACTAGTTAAGGAGGAAAACATGGGAGTCAAATTAGTGGATTTAACGCAGGAAATCTTTCATGGGATGCCGGTATTTCCCCTTCATCCTACAACGATGATTTTCACAAACGTGACGCATGAAGAAACACAAAAAAAGATTGGTTTCCCCTTCGCTACCAATAATTTAATTATTAATGAGCATGGGCCAACCCATAGTGATGCTACATACGAATATGACCCGAACGGAAAATATATTGATGAAATGCCGTTAGAGTATTTTTACGGGCCAGCGGTATGTCTGGATCTATCACATATCCCCGTTGACCGGTATATTACAGAACGTGATCTGGAAGAGGCGTTGTACCGTTCAGGACAATTGATTGAAAAAGGTGATATTGTTCTCCTGTACACTGGACATTATAACCGCTCGTATGGAACAGACGAGTGGCTGACCACATACACGGGCCTTGACTATAAGGCAGCAAAATGGCTGGCCGATAAGGGTGTTGTCAATATTGGCATTGATGCTCCAGCGATTGACCATCCAGATGATACGAATTATTCCGGTCACCTAATTTGCCGGGAATACGGTATAACTAATACAGAAAATTTATGCAATCTTGATCAAATTGCCGGGATGAGATTTTTATACTTTGGTCTTCCGCTGCGCATTCGCAAAGGAACGGGATCACCCATTCGGGCAGTGGCTGTTTTTATAGAATAAAAATAGGAGGGTGACATTGTGAGGGATGTTTTTAAAAGAGAAAAAATTCGTGAAGAAATTATTATTCCTCCATACGAAGGAAGAAGTGCTTTTTTAAGAAAAGGTGAAGAGCTGATTATTATAGATATGGAAGGAAAGCAGGTTGGTGATTTTGTCTGTTTTAATCATTCGGATCCCACAGAACATGTTTCCCCAGTTCATATGCGAGCTTCTTTAAGCAGTATCCGGCTGAAAAAAGGAGATTTATTATATAGCAATAGAAGACGTCCATTGATGCAGCTTATTGAGGATACTGTAGGCGTCCATGATATTTTCTTTCCAGCCTGCGATTATTATCGCTATAAGATGGACTTTGACAAGGAAGATCATCCGAACTGCCACGATAATCTGGCAGATGCGCTAAAAAAATATCACATTCACCCAGCGGTCATTCCAGATCCTATTAATCTATTTATGAATAATGTTTTAGATGAAACAGGTGATTATGTTATTGAAGAGCCGCTTTCAAAGCCTGGCGATTACGTAAGGCTCAAGGCATTAGATGATGTTGTTATCGCTTGTACTACATGCTCACAGGATATGGCACCGGTTAACGGATTTAAGGTTACTTCAATAAAAATGCAAATTGTGGAGGCGCAATAATGAATGAAATCAGATTTCTTCAAAAGTTGCTAAAAATAAACAGTTCAAATCCTCCAGGCAATGAGCATCGTGTAACAGAAGCCTTTATTGAAAGATGCAAAGAACAAGGACTGTCATTTAAAATGACATACTTAGAAGAAAATCGCAGCAATTTCGAAGTAACATTGAAGGGAAAGGGTGATAAGCATCTTTTCCTTTGCGGTCATATGGATACCGTTTCTCCAGGTGTATCGGAATGGGAATATGGGCCGTTTTCCGGTGAGATTGTGGGAGATAGGATTTACGGCCGAGGCGCTTCCGATATGAAGAGCGGGCTTGCTGCTATGTTTCTTGCTCTTGAATCTTTGATTTTGGAAAAGTATACACCCAATGCCACTATTACCTTTTTAGCGACAGCTGGTGAAGAGGTCGATAGCTGTGGTGCACGAGTTTTTCTTGAAGGAAATGAGGAGAAAAGAATTGATGCGCTTGTCATTGGGGAGCCGACTAATGAAAAGGTAGTTGTAGGCCATAAAGGGGCGCTTTGGCTTGAAATTACGACATATGGAAAAACCTCGCATGGTTCAATGCCTGACCAGGGAATCAATGCAGTAGACCATATGATTAAGATTACGAACGTGTTAGATTCTCTCAAAATGGATTGGAAGACAGTGAAGGAGCCACTTGGAAGCAGCAGTCTTGCATTGACCATGATTGAGGGTGGAATACAAACCAATGTGGTTCCAGACAGATGCACGCTTCGTGTTGATATTCGTACTGTTCCTCCGCAATCCCATGATGATTTAATTGATGAACTTGAGAAAAAATTAAATGACCTTGCAGAAAAGAATGAGATCTATCAATTTAAAGTCTCAAAAATTTTAGATCGTCCCGCCATTTTAACTGCAGAATCATCGGATATTATCCAATGCGCTTTAGCCATTAAGGATGAAGGTAATTCGGATTGCTTTGGGGTTTCCTATTATACTGATGCCGCTGTTCTTAACCCTAGAAGTGAAATTCCCACCTTAATTTATGGTCCAGGAGATGAGAAGCTTGCGCACCAGCCAAATGAATGGGTTAGCTTATCAGCCTATAAAAGATCAATTAATTTTTATAAAGAATTAATTCTTTCGTACGATAAAACGACAAACGATCTGCCAATTCATCTCCAGGAAAGAGGGGGAAGCCATTGAGCAGTATTCTGATAAAAAATGCAGAAATTATTACCATGAATGAAAAAGAAGAAATCGTTCAAGGGGATATTTATGTTGTTGATGATCGGATTACTGATATTGGCAAAGATTTATCCTATGCAGCCAGCAAAGTGATTGATGCTTCAGGAAAAACAGTAATTCCTGGCTTTATCCAAACCCATATCCATCTCTGTCAAACATTATTCCGCGGCCAGGCAGATGATCTTGAACTGATGGATTGGCTAAAACAAAAGATATGGCCGCTGGAAGCTTCACATGATGAAGAATCTATCTATTATTCGGCTATGCTTGGGATCGGCGAGCTGCTGCAGAGCGGGACGACCACGGTTGTGGATATGGAAACTGTTCACCACACGGATTCAGCCTTTCAAGCCATAGCTCAAACGGGAATTCGCGCCCTAGCCGGAAAGGTCATGATGGATAAAGGAGATGAAGTTCCTGTTTTATTAAGAGAAAATACAAAGACATCCATCCAAGAAAGTGTTGATCTCCTTGAAAAATGGCATAACTATGACGGGGGAAGGATTCAATACGCTTTTTGCCCCCGCTTTGTCGTATCATGCACGGAGGAATTATTGACAAATGTGAGAGATCTCTCTGTGAAATACAATGTGCGGGTTCATACACATGCTTCAGAAAACGCAAATGAAATTTTAATTGTCGAACAAGAGCATGGCATGAGGAATGTTGTATATTTAGACAGCATAGGCCTTGCAAATGAACGCTTGATTCTTGCCCACTGTGTATGGCTGGATGAGGAAGAAAAAAGAATTATTAAAGAAAGAGGGGTTAAGGTTAGCCACTGTCCAGGGTCTAACCTAAAGCTTGCTTCCGGCATTGCGGATATCCCTTCGATGCTTGATGCCCATTCACATGTAAGCCTTGGTGCAGATGGTGCGCCTTGCAACAACAACCTTGATATGTTTAATGAAATGCGGCTGGCTGCCATCATTCAAAAGCCTATTTCTGGACCGACGGTTATGAATGCTAGAACGGTATTTAGAATGGCGACCATAGGCGGAGCCAAAGCAGTGGGAATGGAGAATGAAATCGGCAGCCTAGAAATAGGGAAAAAGGCTGATCTAGCTATTTTAAATTTAAATGACTTCCATGTATACCCCTCCTTTGACATTGACCCAATCTCAAGAATTGTCTACTCAGCTACAAGAGCAGATGTTGAATCTACCATCGTTAACGGAAAGCTAGTGATGGAAAATAGACGCATGAATACCATTGATAAGAATATGGTCCTGAAGGAGTCAAATAAGGCTATCAAAAGACTGGTTAAAAAGCTTGAAAAAATCGCCTATTAATATAAAAAATCAAAGATTTTCAAATTTTTCTCTCCCAGGATTAGAAAATCCAGTTAAATTTCGGTAATATGAAGATAGGGAAGCAAACATTATGTGGGAGGGTTATAAATGACAATTGAAATTCCTAGCCGGGAAGAACTCGGTGTAATATTAAAAAAAGCGAAACGCATTGCAGTTGTGGGGTTAAGCGGAAACCCTGAGAGAACATCTTATATGGTATCAAAAGCCATGCAGGATGCAGGATACGAGATTATTCCAGTAAATCCAGCAGTCGATGAGGTCTTAGGTGTAAAGGCTGTATCCAGTTTAAAGGAAATCGAAGGACATATTGATATCGTTAACGTCTTTCGCCGTTCAGAGCATTTGCTTGAAGTAGCAAAAGAATTTGTGGAAATCGACGCTGATGTTTATTGGGCTCAGTTAGGATGCATAGATGAGGAAGCTTATAACTTCCTAAAGGAAAAGGGTTTCACTGTTGTAATGGACCGCTGTATCAAGGTTGAACATGCATTAACGAAATAATATTCCGGCATGAGATCTTATCAGGTCTCATGTTTTTTATTGGAAAAAGATGGCGGAAGAATGCTCTTCTTTTCACTAGTTCTTGACACCTATTTGGAAAAACAGATTTGCCAAATCAAAATAAATAGATAAAATAAAGCGTAGACCATTTGCTTTATGGTAAAATATCAATACAGAACATTCGTTCTTGTTTTGAATGATGCGATATTTCTTCGATAATTAAAGGATAAATTCATAAAAGGACGAATACGTAACTGAATGGTTATTTTGATTCATCATAGCCATTCTTTTTGCAGTTGATGAAAGGGGAATGTTTGTGGCACGAAATCAGGAAGCTTTTGACTACAATGATGATGCCATACAAGTGCTCGAGGGTTTAGAAGCAGTTCGAAAAAGACCCGGGATGTATATTGGGAGTACGGATGCAAGGGGCTTGCACCATCTTGTATATGAAATCGTAGATAATGCAGTTGATGAAGCGTTAGCAGGTTATGGAGATCAAATCATTGTTAAAATACATAAAGACAATTCGATCAGTGTAACTGATAAGGGACGGGGGATGCCAACGGGAATGCACCGTACAGGCAAGCCTACACCTGAAGTAATATTAACTGTTTTACATGCTGGCGGTAAATTTGGCCAGGGCGGATATAAAACAAGCGGCGGTCTGCACGGTGTCGGTGCTTCTGTTGTTAACGCACTATCACAGTGGCTGGTTGTAAAAATTAAACGTGACGGAAATGTATATGAACAGCGTTTTGAAAATGGAGGAAAACCTGTTACTACGCTTGAAAAGACCGGTAAAACAAACCAAACGGGAACAACCATTCATTTTAAGCCAGACCCTAGTATTTTTTCAGTAACTGTATATAACTATGAAACACTGTGTGAACGGCTGCGGGAATCAGCTTTCCTTTTAAGAGGAATGAAAATTGAAATCATTGATGAACGCGAAGGAAAGCACGAAATTTTTCATTATGAAAATGGGATTGAGGCATTTGTTGAATATTTAAATGAAGAAAAAGATGTCCTTCATTCCGTTGTGAGCTTTGAGGGCGAGCAGAATGGGATTGAGGTAGATTTTGCCTTTCAATTTAATGACGGTTATTCAGAAAATGTCCTTTCTTTTGTTAACAATGTTCGCACGAAAGACGGAGGCACTCATGAAGCTGGGGCTAGAACGGCTATGACACGCGTGTTTAATGAGTATGCAAGAAAAGTAAATCTTTTAAAGGAAAAAGAGAAGAATTTAGATGGCGCTGATATAAGAGAAGGCTTTACCGCCATTATTTCTGTAAGAGTTCCTGAGGATTTGCTGCAATTTGAAGGGCAAACCAAAGGGAAACTTGGAACAAGTGAGGCTCGTTCCGCTGTGGATGCAGTTGTTTCAGAGCATCTTTCCTATTTTCTCGAGGAAAATCCAAATATCAGTACGCTTTTGATCAAAAAATCCATAAAAGCATACCAAGCGAGGGAAGCTGCCAGAAAAGCAAGGGAGGATGCGAGGAGCGGGAAGAAAAAGAAACGTTCAGAAGCCCTTTTATCGGGTAAGCTCACACCTGCGCAATCCCGAAATCCTCAGAAAAACGAATTATATTTAGTTGAGGGCGACTCTGCAGGAGGCTCAGCAAAGCAGGGGCGTGACCGCCGATTTCAAGCTGTGCTGCCTCTTCGGGGAAAAGTCATTAATACAGAAAAAGCAAAGCTGCAGGACATATTCAAAAATGAAGAAATAAATACGATTATCCATACGGTTGGAGCCGGAGTTGGAGCCGATTTTAATCTAGAAGATGTTAATTACGATAAGATTATTATTATGACAGATGCGGATACTGATGGTGCACATATTCAGGTCCTTCTTCTAACTTTCTTCTACCGTTATATGAGACCTCTTCTTGATGCCGGAAAAGTGTTCATCGCCCTGCCGCCTCTATATAAAGTCAGCAAAGGGGCAGGAAAAAAGGAGAAAATCGAATATGCTTGGAGTGACGATGATCTCCAGGATGCGATTAAAAAAGTTGGAAAAGGATACATGCTCCAGCGATATAAAGGTCTTGGCGAAATGAATGCCGATCAGCTATGGGATACAACGATGAACCCAGAAACCCGCACATTGATCCGTGTAAGAATTGATGATGCAGCAAGAGCGGAACGCCGTGTAACTACCCTTATGGGCGATAAGGTAGAACCGCGCCGCAAGTGGATTGAATCAAATGTAGCGTTTGGCATGGAAGAAGATGCGAGTATACTTGAAAATGAAAATATATCTGTGTTAGAGGAGGAGATTGATTCATGAGCACACCTGAAAAATTTCGTGATCTCCCTCTTGAAGATGTCATCGGTGACAGGTTTGGCCGCTATAGTAAGTATATTATTCAAGACCGTGCCCTGCCTGATGCCCGAGATGGGTTAAAGCCGGTTCAGCGGAGAATTTTGTATGCCATGCATGTCGAAGGAAATACACATGAGAAGGGCTTTAGAAAGTCCGCAAAAACCGTCGGAAATGTGATAGGCAATTACCATCCTCATGGTGACACCTCCGTCTATGATGCTATGGTCCGCCTGAGTCAGGATTGGAAGATAAGAAATCCCTTAATCGAAATGCATGGGAATAACGGCAGTAATGATGGGGATCCGCCCGCTGCGATGCGTTATACAGAAGCAAGGCTTTCAGCTATCTCTTCAGAGCTTTTAAAGGATATTGAAAAGCGCACCGTCGAATTTGTGCCAAATTTTGATGATACATCAAATGAGCCAACGGTGTTGCCGGCTATGTTCCCAAACCTTTTGGTTAATGGCTCTACAGGCATATCTGCAGGGTATGCGACTGAAATTCCGCCTCATCATTTGAACGAAGTGATTGATGGGGTCATTTATCGGATGGACAACCCTAATTGTTCGGTGGATGAATTAATGCAATATATTAAAGGTCCGGATTTTCCAACTGGCGGGATTATTCAAGGCGTCGATGGAATTAAAAAGGCTTACGAAACTGGTAAAGGCAAAATTATTGTTAGAGGAAAAGCTGAATTTGAGACGATCCGCGGCGGGAAAAAACAAATTGTAGTCACAGAAATCCCATTTGAAGTGAATAAAGCAAACCTTGTTAAAAGGATTGATGAGTTCAGGTTAGACCGCAAAGTAGAAGGCATTTCCGAAGTGCGTGATGAGACAGACCGCACAGGTCTAAGAATCGTGATTGAATTAAAAAAAGAAGCAGATCCAGAGGGTGTGCTTAATTACCTTTATAAAAACAGTGACCTGCAGGTTCCTTACAACTTTAATATGGTTGCCATTCACAACAGGCACCCAAAGCTTATGGGCCTTCGCGAGCTGCTGGATGCCTATATCGGACATCGCAGGGATGTAGTTACCAAACGGTCTCAATTTGATCTTGAAAAAGCCAGGGCACGCCAGCATATCGTTGATGGATTAATGAAAGCTCTATCTATTCTTGATGAGGTAATTGCCACTATTCGAGCTTCAAAGGATAAACGGGATGCAAAGGATAATTTAATTGCTAAGTTTACCTTTACTGAACCACAGGCTGAAGCAATTGTCTCCTTGCAGCTTTATCGGTTAACAAATACCGATATCACTGCACTGCAAGCGGAATCAGAAGAATTAAAGCAGCAAATAGATGAATTGACCGCGATTTTAAATAGTGAAAAGAAGCTTTATTCCGTAATCCAAAAGGAATTAAAGGACATTAGAAAGAGATTTTCTGATGAACGCCGAACCAGAATTGAAGCAGAAATTGAGGATATTAAAATTAATCTGGAAGTCCTGATAGCCAGCGAGGATGTTATCGTAACAGTGACAAAAGAGGGTTATGTCAAACGGACAAGTCCTAGGTCCTTTGCTGCATCAAACGGCCAGGATTTCGGCATGAAAGATTCCGACCGGCTGCTCGCACAGCTGGAAATGAATACGACGGATGTTTTGCTCTTGTTTACTAATAAAGGGAATTATTTGTATTGCCCCGTTCATACACTTCCGGATATTCGCTGGAAAGATTTAGGTCAGCATGTAGCCAACCTTATTCCAATTGACAGTGATGAATCAATTATTAAAGCGCTGCCAGTTAAAGATTTTGATAAGGATGGATTCCTATTGTTTATCACAAAGAATGGGATGGCGAAGAAGTCAGAATTCAGACAATATCAGGCACAGCGTTATACAAAACCTCTTGTAGCGATTAATCTGAAAGACGATGATGAAGTGATTGATGTACATGAAACAGATGGGAACAAGGACATCTTTTTAGCTACCCATTTGGGCTATGGACTATGGTTCCATGAAGAAGAGGTTAATGTGGTAGGAACGAGGGCAGCTGGGGTCAAGGGCATCAACCTTAAAGATGGGGACTTTGTAACCGGAGGCCAGCTCATCGAAAATATCGCAGAAGAGTCAATTGTTATTGGAACACAGCGTGGTGCGGTTAAAAAAATGAAATTCTCTGAATTTGAGTGTTCTTCGAGGGCTAAACGAGGAGTGATTATGCTTCGTGAACTAAAATCGAATCCACATCGGATTATTGGCATGGTCATTTCTAAAGAAACAGATATTATTTTTATTGAAACTGAAAAAGGGGTCGTTGAATCAATTAATGCCGCAGACATCCGATTTAACGATCGCTACTCTAATGGTTCATTCTTTATTGATGAAACAGAAAATGGCAAAGCTAATGCAATATGGAAAGTAAAAGACCCTTCCAGTCAGCAAGCACAAGATTAATAACAAAAAGATCCCTGCATGGCAGTGCAGGGATCTTTTTTTTTATAAGTTTTTTACTCCTGTTAAATGGCACTTGCCTTAGCTGAATTTGTATCGTTTATGTCGGAGTCGTTTTGCAAAATCATTGGTACATTTGAAAAACAAAAATCCCCGTTTTCCTCTCCGAAACCTTGATTTTGTTTATTAGACATCATGGTATCTATATGCTGATTTGGTCCAAGACTTGTTGAAGCACCGCGATCCATTACATTCACCTTAAATACAAGCAAATTGACAAATACTGGTCCAAAAAAAACCATCTTCCACCTCCGAAATATGTCTTCGCACTGGGGCAGCTAACTTTCCCGAGACGGCGGGTCTATCCCTATGTCCCGGCTTAATTTTTGAAAGGTAGCAGGGCTGTCGATTTGATCCCTGTCATCTACACAGCTTTTTGTGCCAATAAAGCCGCTCTCATCGCCGAAATTTTGCCCAAAACCTTGAGTTTTTTTATCGGAGTTATTCCAATCTGCTAATAAATTTTGTCCAATATTCACCGCTGAGGCATTTTCAAAGGAATTAATTTTTAATAGGAAAATATTAATGTTAATAGATGCACCTGCCATTTGATGGAGCCACCTCCTTAACGAACTATATTCAAAATGACCGATATTATGATTTAAGAAGGGAGGAAACTGGATGGATTTCGATAAATTAAAGCAATGGCTTGAGCTGGCCAGGAAGTATCAAACAGGCGATTTTTGGAATGGGATTTTTGATCAATCCACCTTAAATCAATTTATGAAGGAAAATATGGACATGGGCACTTCGGGACCCGAGAGCTCAGCCAATCCTTTTTCCCAAAATCCAACATTTCCTAAAGTGGATATATATATGACGGATTCTGAGATTATTATCCTTGCAGATTTGGCCGGATTTAAAAAAGAAGATCTGCACGTATCTGTATCAGGAAATAAGCTATTGATAAAAGGAACAGCTTCGCCTATAGCTGGTATCCAGCCTATTCTTCAGGAAAGATTTCAAGGCCCGTTTCAGCGGACTGTAGATCTGCCAGAACCAACAGATTCAAATAGGATTAAAGCTGCATTTAAAGACGGTTTGCTTACGCTCACATATAAAAGGCTGAACATACAGGAAGAGAGAGTACCAATCGAGTAGGCCTAGCCTTGTTTGCTTGATTGTGCATCCATAAAGTCTGAATCATCTATAGCTAACTTTTGATTGTGTAATACAACAAAATCTCCATTCTGTTCACCAAAGCCCTCTACACGGCGATTTTTCACATGATTTCCAATTTGCATGGTTGAACTTACTGAAAGCTTAGCCAATCTGTCAATGCTATTTATTTTCACATTGAAAATAGAAATATTTGTTAGGCTGTTAATGATTAAGCCCCCCTTTCGAAAAATTTATAAAGTGAAAAAATGTGAGGAATTCATATGCCTATAAAAGGATTATTCAAGCAAAATCAAAATAATGAAAATATAAATGAGAAAATGGCTGAACTTGAAAAAAAATACTTGAAACTAAATGCACTTGAAGTTAGGGTAAATAAGCTTGAAAAGCTTGAGGGAAAAATGTATTCCATTTTAAAATGGAAAGACGAAAACAAAGCGAATAAATTAAATGCAAACAGACAATTCGATAATAAACCTTTATATCCAGAAGATAAGATTCATGCTTCCATCCATAGAAAAGTTGATCCTCTTATTGAAAGGATTGACACTTTAGCCACAAGTATAGCCGCATTGGAAAACCAGTTCTCTGTGTATAAAAGCTCTGATTCTGCTATTTTTAACCGTTTAGAAGAATTAGAGGAGGCAAATAGCCTTGAGCAAATTAACATGCTGATTACTTATATACAGGAACTTGAAAATAAAATTTTATTACAAAATCAAAGGGAAGAATCGATGCTTGCCCGCCTAGAGTCCTTGGAGGAAAAAGTTTCTGCAGCTTCACGTGAAGAAAAGGTAAGTGAACAGCCAGTTGTTATTAATGAAGTTCGCATTGATAAATTTTATTTAGATAAATATGAGCAAAACAACAATATTGCTCAGCTTGGGATAAAAGATCTAAGCGGTGCTCTAAATATTGGTGCCACTTACGGGAAAGATACCATACCAAAAGAGGTGTCAGACCAGATTAAAGAAGATTTGCAGGAAATGACTTCATTGAAAGCAGAAAAAGGGGACAATAAACAAACAGATGAATCTGAGTCTTCATCATCTGAAGAGCCGTTTGACCCAGAGGAATTTACCGAGATCCCAATTGACTTTCAAGATTAGATTTAAGTACAGACACGTAATATTGGAGAATCGCCCATTCAAAAATTAGTTAATTTTATTACTGACATTATTTTTGAATGGCTGGTTTTTAATATGTATGGAAAGTTTTACCTTACATAAAATTATAGGTAGTATAATAAATTTTATTTTGATATAGTTTTACAATACGGGTAAAAAAACATCAAGGGAGGAGTTTTATGGATTTAGTATTAAAAGGTTTAGAATCTGGCGTTACTTTTTTGAATGATTTAGTCTGGACTTATATCCTAATTGCTGTATTAATTGTACTGGGATTGTATTTTAGTATTAAAAATAATTTTGTACAATTTCGTTATTTTGGCGAAATGTTCAGGATCCTTGGCGATAAGTCAATGATTACCGCAGAGGGCAAGAGAGGAATCTCTTCTTTTCAAGCCTTTTGTATTAGTGCCGCCTCCCGAGTCGGTACAGGAAACATTGCTGGTGTAGCAACTGCGATAGCTGCCGGCGGTCCCGGGGCTGTATTTTGGATGTGGGTCATTGCTTTCCTCGGCGCAGCATCCAGTTTTGTTGAAAGTACGTTAGCGCAAATTTACAAGGTGAAGGATAAGGATGGATTCCGCGGCGGCCCTGCCTATTACATGGAAAAGGGTCTGAATATGCGCTGGATGGGTATTATTTTTGCCGTTATTATTACGTTCTGCTTTGGCCTTGTCTTTAATTCGGTACAATCAAATACAATCTCAATTGCCTTTAACGAGGCATTTGGCACTGGTCGGCTTACCATTGGATTAATCCTTGCCGTGCTAACGGCTGTGATTATCTTTGGGGGAGTCAAACGCATTGCCCATGCATCACAAATTATTGTGCCTGTTATGGCAGTTATCTATCTAGTCATTGCTATTATCGTTGTTCTATTAAATATTACTGAGATTCCCCAATTGATTGTGATGATTGTTAAAGGCGCGTTCGGAATAGAACAGGCTGTTGGCGGAACCTTTGGAGCTGCGATTATGATGGGAATTAAACGAGGTTTGTTCTCCAATGAAGCTGGTATGGGAAGCGCTCCTAATGCAGCAGCTACTGCAGCTGTCTCCCATCCTGTTAAACAAGGATTAATTCAGACCTTAGGTGTTTTTGTTGATACCATTTTAATCTGCTCTGCAACTGCCTTTATGATCTTGCTTTACAGTAATTTCTCCACATCAGGCTTAACAGGCATTGAATTAACACAGGCTGCAATGACAGAACATATGGGTTCTTGGGCTTCAATATTTGTTGCTGTAGCGATTTTCCTATTCGCATTCAGTTCCGTTATCGGAAATTACTACTATGGCGAAACCAATATTGAGTTTATTAAAAATAGTCCAACAGCTTTATTTATCTATCGTTTAGCTGTTGTAGGCATGGTGGTTTTTGGTGCTGTTGTTGATTTAGCGATTGTCTGGAGTTTAGCTGATTTATTTATGGGCATCATGGCTTTAATTAACCTGGTAGCGATTGTGATGCTGGGAAAAGTCGCTTATGCTGCCTTGAAGGATTATAAGGCACAGCGGGATCAAGGGAAAGACCCTGTATTTTATGCAGATTCCATTCCTGGATTAAAGGGAATCGAGTCTTGGGAAACAAAAGAAGAAGCATTAAAACAACAAAATTAATTTTTTAGCCTCCTGTTTTTGGCAGGGGGCTTTTTAAATGGAAGAAAATTCTCTGTATTACATTTATTTTCCAAAAACGGGCAAGCTAATTTTGTAAGACTGTTCGCGGAGGGAATGTAAATGAAAAAAGAAATGATTTTTGCTTTAGCAGCCTTATTCTTTCTCTCGATGTCAGCTTTGAATAGTGTAAATGCGGGTGAAAAGGATAAAAACAAATTTATTGAAATCTGCGAAGAAAAGGCTGATGTAACGGGGGATGGCATAGAGGACAAAGTTACTATTAAAGGTCTGCCATATGATGAGGGAACAGAGTTCTTGAAGGAAATCCAACTAGAAATTGCTGCTTCTAATAACAAACAGTATAAAATTGAGGCTGATGGAGGATTTGAACCAAGAGCTAAGTTTCTGGACCTTAATCATGATGGAGTGAAAGACATTTTTCTGACTGTAAATACAGGCGGCAGCGGAGCTATTACAAACCATTATTTATATTCATTAAAGGATTTTAACCTTATTGATTTAACTGTTCCAGACCCGCTTATTATTAACAGCCAATTTCTTGATGGTTATAAAGCAAGCATAACTATAGAACAAACTGGAGAATCGTTAACATTTAACTTAGAAGATAGAGCAAAAGATTATGAGCAAATGGGGCTATATCAAAATGGCAAATTAAGTGAGCCTGCAGAATTAATGGTCGATCCCTATTCTGTTCTTAAGCCTATTAAGGTTAATGGAGATCAATACGGATTAAAAGGAATTCAGGCTATAAGCGGTGCTTATCACGCTGATGGGATTGCATATGTTGAATCCACATGGTTTTACGAAAAGGGAAATTGGACATTAAAAGGCACAAAGGTCGTTTTAGCTAAACCATACAAAAAATAAGGGCCAAGTAGGCGGTTGTCACATTCGGTAATATTTAACATAAAATATGGTAAGCATGGTTCCTGCAATATTCGCTTAAGGGGGTTGCTTATCATGAAACTATTGGATCCGTCAAAATTAAATGTGGTTTTTTTGCCGCCCATTACAGAATTCAGGGCTGTTGACCAAAGAAAGTATACACTGGCACAATCCAAAACAACGGGTGATTTGCTGCTGACTGTAGGATACCGGTATGACCACCAATTGATAAACAAACAATATCGTGATGAAATTCTTGCAGAATGGATTCCGCAAATGGGCCAGTATGTGCTTTGCGGGAAGATTTTTGTGAGTGATGAGGATTATGACAAACAGTATGCACAAATCCGATATATGATTTTTCAGAGAGAAGCCGAGAAGACATTGTCAGCTATTGTTTATGGTGATCGTAATCTTTATGTCAATTACCCATGGCTTTTGGATTCACCAATCTATATTCAGTTTGAATCAAATTATGATGAGTACAATAAAATCCTATATTTTGGTACACCTAGACACTATTTAAATTCTATTGTAGAAACTGTTAATACTTAATGAACACAGGGGCAAATACCTGTGTTTTTTTCTGTAAAATCATATTAATCCATTGTCGGGCACACAATAATAAGCAAAAGGGGAGTGACAGCATGAAAAAACAAAATAGGCGAAAGCAAAAGTTAAGTTACGAGTCTGATGGCAAAATGGGAAAAAGCATAATACAAAAAGGCAATAAAAATGAAGGTGCGGCAATGTTTTTTAACAGCACACAAAATAGTGAATAATACATTATGTAAACTAGAATAAAAAAGGAAACGGGAAATGAAGATGGTTCCTGTTTCCTTTAGATAGAGTGTTATTTAGACTGGAAAGCTTAAATTGGCTGTGTTTGGTTAATAATTGATTGTTAAAGTTGCTAATAAATTTTTTTGTTGAATGTTGACCGTTGAACGAATCATTAAAGGATAATACGTAAATAAAAGATATCATCCTATAGATATGAAAAATTAAATTCTGTCTCAATATTTTAAGTATACTTAGCTATTGAGACAGTTCTTTCTTTTTGATTTATTACTTCCTATAATATATATTATGTAAACTAAAAAGTTTAAAAAAAGAAAAGGGATGTTTAATTTTGTCCCCTCTTATCCCATCCATAATTGTCTATATACTTTATACTAAATTCGATTAAATCATTAATAAAGACTCCATTCATCTTAGCAATTTTTTTAACTTCCTCTAATAATTCTTTATCAAAAGTAGTTTTATATTGAATACGGTCGGTTGGTCTTGTGTAGTGCAATAAATTCAGATCGTGTGAAACTATGTCGTTTAAACCTTTTTCGATTAAAAAATTTTTTGGAACATTTAGTTTAGCGGCTTTTTCATCAAGTTTTTTAATACTTCTAGGCTAATATTGGTTCTAAAGGATATTCTAGATGTGTCTGTATGTATTAACTTCCCATTCATTAATTTCCACCTAGGTATATTGAGATAATCATCTTGATAATAAAAACGATCAGAATGCTGTGTCATATAAATTCTTTTATGTATGACAAAATTATCATTATTTATATTTTGATAAATAATGGAGGATAGAACTTTGAGTTGATTTTTCCCCTTAATCCAAACTCTATATAGGCAGTGACTTTTATGTCCTTCCATTGAATTTAATTCAGCTTTAATACCCCAAGATTGACATGTACTAACTAGCCCAAGTGCAAATTTAATGCTTCCAGTGGTGACGTTCATTGTATATCCTTCTTTATCTACCCAGCCATCCCCATCAATAACCCCTCTCACAAAAGAAGGCAGAAATTCTTCCGGTACATCTGGAAATGGAACGGTTAAAGATTTATTTGCTGTGATTCCCAGCAACTGCAGGTCCTTTTTTATTTCCTTTGAGTTAATGAGTAAGCTTGGCGTTGTTTTGGTCGGGCCAAATGGTGCGAGGATATAATCCGCCTCCGTATACTTGGCAATTAGATGCAGGATTCTTTCATCTTTTTGAGAAAATGTAATGCTGTGATTGCTGCTGTTGACATTTCCATCGGTAATAAATAAACCCAAAACCCACGCCATTTCATGTGTCCAGACCTTAAAGAAATTTTCATTAACTTGATGCTTTCGCGGCTGTCCGGACGATTTTTCGCGGTTCATTTCGGTCCCATGCTTGTATAAAACATTGCGAATGGCACGGTCCGATAATCCAGTGATTTCCGCCATTTTCTTAAATGGCGTTCCGCTTTTGTATAGCATAATGATAAAATCGTTTGTGATTCCAGGATTTCTTGGCATTCATATCCCCTCCCTATTTCCATTATACAAACATATGTTCGTAAATTCAATAACAGAAAAGCCAATCAAATAATTTTGATTGGCTTTTCTGTTATTGATTTGCCTTTTTCACCCATTCAGCAACCGTTACCGTACGTTTAGCCTGATGTTTAACAGCAGCTTGTACATCTTCAACCATTTTTCCATCTTGTCCTACAGTTACGCTCGTTCCATAAGGGTTGCCGCCTGAACTAAATGCAGACTGATCAGTATATCCTGGAGGAACAATGATAGCACCCCAATGCATCATACTTGTGTACAAGGATAAAATGGTCGCTTCCTGACCGCCATGTGAGTTTTGAGCAGAACTCATTGCGCTGACCACTTTGTTCGCTGTTTTGCCTGATGCCCATAATCCGCCTTGGGTATCAAAGAATTGTTTCATTTGTGATGGCATGTTTCCGAATCGGGTTGGCACGCTAAAGATAATGGCATCTGCCCACTCAATATCTGCTGAAGTGACAACTGGAATATCTTTTGTTGCTTCAGTTGTTGCTTTCCATATCTCATTTCCCTGGACAACTGATTCAGGTGCTAACTCTTCTACTTTAAACAATTTCACATTAGCGCCGGCTTCTTTTGCTCCTTCTTCGGCCCACTTCGATAATTGAACGTTAGTTCCGCCCATGCTGTAAAAAATTACGGCTAAATTTACATTGGTCATTTTTTCAGTCTCCTCTTTACTTGAATTTCCAAATAGTTTGGACCAAAACCCACCTGCCATACAAATTATCCCTCTCTTCTTAGAATTTATTCATAGCTGTTTTGGACTTTGAGAGAACGTTAGTATAGCTTATTTTTCACTGACAATAGTACTTATATACCATTTAGCTGCCGACTCAACTTCACCTATCGTTAATTGATGTCCACGGTTTTCCCAATGTATCTCAACCTTTGCCTTGGCATGCTCTAACAATGATTTCAGTTCGTTTGATTCTTCAGGTGAGCAAATCGGATCATTAGTACCAGCAGCAATGAACACGTCTGTTCCATTCAAATCCGGAAGATCAATCCCTCTTCTTGGCACCATCGGATGGTGAAGGATTGCACCTTTTAATGAGTGCTTATAGTGAAATAGCAGGCTTGCTGCAATATTGGCCCCGTTTGAATAGCCAATTGCGATTATATTGTTTCGATCAAATCCATATTGGTTAGCAGATTCATTTAAAAATTCATGCAGTTCTTTTGTGCGAAAAATAAGGTCTTCTTCATCAAAAATACCTTCTGCTAATCTCCGGAAGAAACGCGGCATGCCATTTTCTAATACATTACCGCGCACGCTTAATACCGCGGCCTGATCATCAATCATGCCAGCAAGCGGCAGAAGGTCGTTTTCATTTCCGCCTGTCCCGTGAAGCAGCAGTAAGGTTGGTCTGGATGGATCTTTCCCTTGCTTAAATATATGTTTCATTTATTTATCTCCCTTTTATTAATCTAATTCTCTCACTTCTATTGGAATCAGCCTGCGATTGAGCTGCTCCCGATATTTCTCATATTGTGGGGGAAGCATTAATTTTTCTCCGAGCCTCTCGGGTGTTTCATCAATAGCAAATCCTGGAGGGTCGGTGGCAATTTCAAATAGGATTTCCCCATGCTCTCTAAAGTAAACAGAATTAAAATAGTTTCGGTCCTGAACTGGTGTTACACCGTACCCATGTTCCCCAATGTATTGCTTCCATTCTAACTGGTCTTCATCATCACTCGCACGCCAAGCAATATGATGAACAGTTCCCACACCCATAGAACCTCTACGTCCAGCTGTTGTTTTCAAATCAACAATATTTCCGATATCTGCTGAAGATCGGAAGCGGATGAAGTCACCTTCCTGACCGATCCTCTCAAGTCCCATTAGATTTACTAACAGATCTGCTGTCTCCACTGGCTTCGCAGATAAAAGGATTGCTCCAGCGAAGCCTTTAATAGCAACGTCTGGTGTTACTTCGCCAAATGACCACGTATTAGGTTCACCTTCTTCCCTTTCAACAATCTCCAAGTGCAGGCCATGGGGATCATCGAATTGCAAGTACTGCTCCCCAAAGCGTTCGGACTTTGTAAAAGGAATACTGAATTTTTGGAGACGTTTTTCCCAGAAACCCACTGCGCCCTTTGGAACAGCGTAGGATGTTACCCCAACCTGGCCGTCCCCGATGATTCCTTGACGGGCGCCAGCCCATGGGAAGAATGTGATAATGCTGCCTGGCTTTCCGTCCTCTGTGCCAAAATAAAAATGGTAGGTGCCGGGATCATCAAAGTTGACCGTTTTTTTAACCAAACGCAAGCCTAAAACTCCAGCATAAAAATCGGCGTTCTCCTGTGGATGACCGACAATGGCTGTAATATGGTGTATCCCAGTTGTTTTCTTGCTCATTATTTTCACTCCTATTATAAGGATTAACTTAATTAAAATATCTTGAATTCGAGATAATTATAAACCTATTATTCTTTAGTGTCAACTTCTGCTATTTCTCATACTATTCCACATAGAAAAAGCACTAATCCAATATTGGATTAGTGCCAAAACAAAATCAATTCATGCTCTTTTTTATAATGACCCCGCAATCCTTTTCGAGCGGCTGAATGACTGCTGACATATCGTTATCTGCCAGGCCATGGCCGATCGCTCCTGCAAATGCTTCCTCTGCAAGCTGTCCCGTAAACTTGTTCATGCCAATTTCCTGCATTAATTGATTGGCTAGGTTCACATCTTTATGTACGTATTTGACCGCTCCGCCTGGTTCAAATTGGCGCGGAAAAACATATTGTTCCATGTGCCGTTCCAGTATACGGCTTTGCCCATAGCTTTGCTTTAAGATCTGATAAAGCTTTTCCGAATCTAAACCATATGCCGCACCTGTTACCATGGCCTCTGAGGCTGCAAGGGAATGGACAGCAACAAGATACTGATTAATTAGCTTGGCAATGCTTCCTGATCCTGACGGGCCGAGAAACTCGATGGTTTTGCCAAAGGATTTAATCATTGGCAAGATCACGTCATAGCCTTTTTGCTCTCCACCGACCATAATTGTCAAGGTTCCTTGTTCAATCCCTTCTGGTCCGCCACTTACAGGTGCATCCAGATAGGTTATCCCTTTTTCCTTCGCCACAGCAAAGACAGTTTTAGACGTATCTGGTCCGACTGTTGTAAAATCCGCGCAAATCATGCCAGGCTTCGCATGGTGGATGATGCCATTTTCCCCGAGATAAACCTCTAATACGTCTGCTGGCATGGATAGACAAGTACAAATCACTTCACACTGGCTTGAAAGGGATGGAATGGTCTCTGCTCGATTAGCGCCAAGATCAATGAGAGGCTTTACTTTTTCCGGTGAGCGATTATAAACCGTCACCTGGAAACCCGCCTGCAGCATTCTTTTGACCATTCTTGACCCCATGACACCCGTACCGATGAACCCAATATTCATTTGCCTACCCCTCCCTTAGCCAGTTAAAGCTATTTTCACTTTTACCGCTGGGGATATATTCTAACCCTATAAAGCCGTTATAGCTGTTCTTTTCTAAAAATTGAAAGACGTTCCGATAATTGATTTCCCCAGTTCCAGGCTGATGACGTCCAGGCACATCAGCGATTTGAACATGTCCGATAACATTCTTATATTTTTCGAATGTGGTAAGGAGATTGCCCTGGATTCTTTGCATATGATAAAAATCGTATTGCAGCTTTACATTTGGAAGATTTAATTCGGTAATTAAACTTACTGCTTCGTCGATATCAGACAAAAAGTACCCTGGCATATCAAAAGGATTGATAGGTTCAATTAATAAAGTCATATTATGTACTGCCATTTTTTCTGCCGCATACCTAATATTTTTCATAAAGGTTTCCTTTGCTTCATCCTTATGTATATCGGCAGACATTACTCCAGCCATGCAGTGGATAAGAGAAATATTTAACCCTTGAGCATAGGCTATGCCTTTTTCAACTGATGCTTTAAATTCTTCTGTCCGATCAGGGAAAATAGCAATGCCCCGCTCCCCATTGTCCCAATCCCCAGGAGGCAAATTGATTAATAATAGTGTGAGCTTTTGCTCCTCAAGTTCTCTTACTATCTCATCAATGCCATATTCATAGGGAAACTGGCACTCAGCAAACGAAAAGCCGCACTCTCTGGCCTTTTTAAATCTTTCTAAAAATGGCACTTCCGTAAATATGGTTGATAGATTCACAGCAAATCGATTCATAGGAAGCCTCCAGTTTTATTTACCTTTTTCAACAAACTGCAAAAATTCTTCATTTGGACCATAGAAAAGGATCATACGTCCGCCATCAATGGTTGGCTTCGGCTCATCGGAAGTAAAGGTAATTCCCTTATTCTTATAATAGGAGATCGCTTCATCGATGTTTTCGACAGTAAAAGCCAGATGGTTTACTACACTGTTTGAAGAATATTCCTTTGGCTCTTTGTCTCTAATTAGTTCAATTTCCATATCTTTTTGCTGTTCAAGATACAAAAAGGCCATTTCTCGTACAGCACTTTCCCCTCTTATTCTCAGCTTAAAGCCAAATAGTTCGCTATAAAAACTGATGGATTGATCCATATCCTTCACAATAATTGCAGTATGTTCCATTTTCGAAATCATTTTTATCTCTCCTTTTGCATGGTGTGATTCTTTTACTATTTTATCAGAAAAGGTGGAATATTTGTGAACCTTTTCTCTCATACTTTTCTAATAACCTAAGTTCCGGAATAAAGCTGAGTTTAAACGCGAAAAATAAACCAAATGAATGTATGGTGTATAGGAGGGGTTTAGTGAATATTGCAGATATTTTTATAATCATAGGGTTTGTTTTGTTTGCAGTCATAATAATTGGCCTTATATTATTTCTCTCAGGAATTCTGCTATTTGACCGTAATCAGAAGATGCATTCGATACTAAGAAATTACCCTGCTCTTGGGCGGGTCCGTTATTTTCTGGAAAAAATCGGCCCAGAAATGCGGCAATATTGGTTTAATAATGATACGGAGGGAAAGCCCTTTTCAAGGGATGATTACGAGCATATTGTCAAAAGCGCGAAATATCTCCGTGATGTAGTAGGCTTTGGCTCGAAGCGAGACTTTGATGAGGAAGGTTTTTATGTTCGAAATGATATGTTTCCAAAATTAACTGAGGAATTAAAGATGGATATGGATACGAATGTTCGCACAAAGAGATATCTTCTAGTAAAGGACCCGCTTTTTTCTCAGCGCGAAGAAAAATGGGAAAACAAAGAAACCTCTGCTTTTTTATTAAGCGATGAGGATGCTGTGGTAATTGGTCCAAACATTAAATATCCATTCAAACTTAAGGGACTAATCGGCATGTCTGCAATGAGCTATGGAGCACTCGGTCCCAATGCGATTACAGCGTTATCCGAAGGGCTCGGCATGGCAAAGGGCACCTGGATGAACACCGGTGAAGGCGGCCTCTCCCCTTATCATTTAAAAGGTGATGTTGACATCATTATGCAGATTGGTCCGGCGATGTTTGGCGTTCGAGATAAGAATGGAGAAATGGATTGGGATGAATTAAAAAGAAAAAGTGAGATCCCGCAAATAAAAGCCTTTGAATTAAAATTAGCCCAAGGTGCAAAAACACGCGGCGGGCATATTGATGCGGAAAAAGTAACACCCGAGATCGCAGATATTCGCAAGGTTGAACCTTTTAAATCAATTGATAGCCCGAACCGCTTCCGTCATCTGGCTGATATTCCATCCTTGTGCGAGTTCATTGAAAAAATAAGGAATCATACAGGGAAACCTGTTGGATTGAAGGTGGTCATTGGCGGCGTCGACAGTGTCGAAGAATTAGCCAAATATATGAAAGAAACGGGAAAAGGCCCTGATTTCATTACAGTTGACGGCGGTGAAGGCGGCACGGGTGCATCCTATCAGGAACTAGTTGACAGCGTTGGTCTGCCAATTAAATCGGCCCTGCCGATTCTTGTGTCTACCCTTGAAAAGTATGGCGTCCGGGACAAAGTAAAAATCATTGCTTCCGGGAAACTGTTTACTCCTGACCGAATAGCCATTGCTTTGGCCATGGGTGCAGATCTTGTCAATATCGCAAGAGGCTTTATGATTACTGTAGGATGCATTCAGACGATGAAGTGCCATTCCAATGCTTGCCCGGTAGGAGTAGCGACAACTGATCCCGACTTGCAAAAAGCATTGGTGATTGATGAAAAGAAATACCGTGTAGCTAATTATGTTGTTACTTTACGAAAGGGCTTGTTTCGAATAGCAGCTTCTGCAGGGTTGGAATCCCCTATTCATTTTCAGCCTAAACATATCATGTACAAGGATGATAAAGGTGTGGTTACCTCACTTGAAACCATTCTTCAGGAGATTAAATATAAATTGGGAGCAAGTTAAAAAGGAACTTTTAAAAAGCAGCTCACACAGCTGCTTTTTTTCTGGTCACATATCCGGCCTGTACAAGCACGAAGTCCAGCCCAACGAATATATTGCTACAAGATTGAATTATTCGTGGGAGTGATGGATATGAACATACATATCGTTCAGAGGGGCGATAGTTTGTGGAAAATAGCAAATTCCTATCAGTCGGATATGAATCAGATTGCTGCAGCCAATCAGCTTGAGAATCCGAATACACTTGTGGTTGGGCAGGCACTTGTCATTCCCGCTCCAATGACCACATATGTAGTTCAGCGCGGTGACACACTTTGGCAAATTGCCCAAAAGTACGGGGTTTCGGTTCAGAGTCTTGCAGAAGCTAATAGGCTGACTAATGCGTCAGTGATTTATATAGGCCAGGTTTTAAAAATACCAGTGCAAGTTTATACTATTCAATCAGGAGATACGCTTTGGAAGATTGCCCAAAGATTCGGAACGACAGTTGCTTCCATCATGCAAATGAATGGAATCACCAATCCAAATAACCTAATCGTCGGTCAGGTTATTACAGTGCCGGAAATAACAAAACCTGTTATCGATGTAAACGCTTATATAACAGGGACAGACCAAGATGCAATCAATGAAGTACGGAGCATTGGCGAGCATTTAACCTACCTTTCCCCTTTTACACATGCTGTTAAAGAGGATGGATCGCTTACAGTAATGAAGGAAGAGCAATTAATTGCAGCCGCTTGGCAGGAGCATGCAGCACCTCTCCTCTGTCTAACTAATTTCTCCGGAAACAAATTCAGTTCAGACCTCGCCGCATCGATTCTTCGCAATCCGGATTTGCAGGAAACCCTTATTACCAATATCATCAATACAATGAGATCCAAGGGATATTTAGGCTTAAATATTGACTTTGAGTATGTCTATCCGGAAGATCGCGAAAATTATAATGCTTTTTTGCGCCGGGTTGTGGCAAGGCTTCGTCCATTAGGACTTTTAGTATCAACGGCGCTGGCTCCTAAAATCACTGCAGATCAAAAGGGCTTGTTATATGAGGCACATGATTATAAAGCTCAAGGAGAAATCGTTGACTTTATTGTTCTAATGACCTATGAATGGGGCTGGGCTGGCGGCCGTCCATGGGCGATTGCCCCAATTAATGAGGTAGAAAAGGTACTCGATTATGCGGTGACAGTAATACCTAGAGAGAAAATTGTTATGGGTATGCCATTATATGGCCGTGACTGGAAAATCCCATGGGTTCAGGGCACGTTCGCAAAAACCGTTAGTCCTCAAGCAGCCATAAGGCTGGCAGCTAAATATGGGGCAGCTATTCAATATAATGAAACATATCAATCCCCATTCTTCCGCTACACTGATGAAAATGGACAGCAGCATGAGGTATGGTTTGAAGATGCCAGAAGTGTTCAGGCTAAATTTGATACGGTTAAACAATATGGACTGCGCGGCGTAAGCTATTGGGTGCTAGGAAATCCATTCCCGCAAGTTTGGCTCGTTCAGGACGAAAATTTCACAGCGAAAAAATTGATTTAAATGGAGAAAGCAGCTCAAAAAGCTGCTTTCTCTTATTAGCTCGGGTCTGCTTCATCATAAGATAATGTAACAACCTTCGTATATTCACCTTTTTTAACTTCTTCATTAGTTGCCTCTATGTCTAATTCTTCATGGTCATCCATGCCTGGAGCTATAATTGGCTTCGTATTTTCTATTTTATTTTCCACTGTTCTTATCTCCTAATGCATTCATTAGCTGGTCCACCTGTGGGGTTGGAGCTTTATTCTTATTGGCACCAGGTTTTTGTTTCGGATCAAGCTCACTGGCAAACTCCGCTAGTAAGGCCGCTGGAATTTGACCGCCTGCCCCAGTAGTTGGAGCTTTATTCATTGCATTTTTAACGGGCTGCATCGCTTTTTGAACTGGGGCCGCTGCCTTGCTGCTTAAAAACTTATTGACCATTACAGCAGCAGCACTCAAACCAAGCCCTATCAGCGGGGTCCAAATCATACTTCTGCTCTTCTTTTTCTTTTGCATACCCATCATTTGGGTCATTTCTTTCAATTTCCCTGTATTCAAAAGCGCAATCAGTGATTTGATCATGTCCATTTTTGCACTTCCTCTATAGAGAATTTTGGAAAGAGAGTTCTCCCTTTCACATAGGTATTTTCCCCATGCAGTAAAGTGTTCATCCTGGCAAAGTTTTCGTTTCGGCAAAGCTTTTTATCCATAGTTAAAGAATAGGTACATACAAGTTCAGTGATTTGGAAATATATACATATATGTATTGGCTGGAGGCGATTGGACATGTACAAGTTTCGTAAACCGAAAAGACTGCAAGAATTAAAAAAAATAGACCCAATCCCTTCTGACAAAAAATCAGAAATTTTAACTGCCAATGGCGAGTCAAATGGTGAGAAGATTAAAGAACTTTTTCAAAACTGTTCAGATTTTGTAGCTAAACAGGTTGATATTTCGGACCAATGCACCATAAGACTTTTTTATTTTGATGGCTTAGTGGACATTAAAACCCTTGATGAATTCATTCTAAAACCTCTTGTTTTAAAGCAGTTTCCAAAAGGTCATCATGAACATGAATCGATATACAGGCATATTGAACAAGAGCTCCTGTCCATCACACAGGTTAAGACTGCTTCAAATATGGAAGATCTCGTTACCGGCATTCTGCAGGCACAGATTGGAATGATTGTGGACGGCGAGAATAATGCTTTACTTGCTGATTTAAAGGGTTTTGAAAAAAGGTCGATCGAAGCCCCGACAACAGAAGTGACGATTCGCGGACCTAAGGATAGTTTTACGGAATCGATAAGAACCAATACAACACTTGTTCGCCGAAGAATCTGCAGCTCCAAACTAAAAATTGAAGCTTTTTCAATTGGGGAATACACAAAAACAAGAGTAGAAATGGCCTACATCGAAGGGATTGCCCCTGAATCACTTCTAAAAGAAATACGTGAAAGAATCAGCAGGATTCGAATTGATGCGGCTTTGGGGTCTGAATTTATTGAAGAATTTATTGAAGATGCTCCCCTTTCCCCTTTTCCGCAAATTCAAAATACAGAAAGGCCAGATATTGTTGCTGGGAATCTGATGGAAGGAAGGGTGGCTATATTTGTTGATAATACCCCTTTTACTCTCGTTATCCCCACCACATTTTGGAGCGGTTTGCAGGCTGTAGAGGATTATTATGAGCGGCCATTCTATACAACCTTTATCCGCTGGGTCCGCTATATCTTATTTAATATTGCTTTGTTCTTGCCATCATTATACGTTGCTCTATCGACCTTTCATCCGAAGCTGATCCCTACTCCGCTTTTAATCAGCATTGCTTCTGCCAGAGAAGGTGTGCCATTTCCTGCAGCAATTGAGGCGTTAATCATGGAGTTTGTTTTTGAGGGACTGCGGGAAGCGGGAATTAGGCTCCCTCAAGCAGTAGGTTCAGCGGTTAGTATTGTAGGTGCCCTTGTTATTGGACAGGCTGCAGTTCAGGCTGGCATTGTTTCAGCTCCTATGGTCATTGTTGTAGCGACTACAGGGATTGCATCGTTTGCTGTACCGCGATACAGCCTGGGTACAGCCTTTAGAATGATCAGATTTATCATGCTTCTTTTAGCGGGTATTCTGGGTCTTTATGGAATTGTCCTTGGCTTTATTGCTCTTATCATCCATCTTGTCAATCTTCGTTCTTTTGGCGTTCCTTATTTTAGCCCCATTGCTCCGCAAATACCACAAGGTTTTAAGGATGTGTTAATCAGAGCGCCAAGGTGGTCGTTTTACAGACGTCCTGCGTTGATAGCTGGGGAGAACGACAAACGTATTCCAAAAGGGCAAATGCCTAGTCCAAGCCAAGGGAAGAGTGATGATGAAAATTAACTTATACCTGCCTGTAATATTATCCATTTTAGTATTATCTGGTTGCTGGGACCGGGAAGAATTAAATGACAGAGCGATCTGGCTGGCAACAGGCTGGGATTTTGGAGAAGATGAGAAAATTATTATTAGCGGGCAAATCGTAGCACCGACAAATGCACAAACACAAAGCAGTCCTGGTGGAAAACAAAACTCATTTGTTGTTTCAGCAAAAGGGGATGACTTAGGGGACGCATTACAAAATTTACAGGCGAAGCTTTCAAGGAACGCATTCTTTGGCCAGCGGAGGGTGATATTTATAAGTGAAGAGTTTGCCAAACATGGGTTCAAATATAAATTCGATGCTAATAACCGCAGCGCTGATGTTAGTTTGCGTACAGATATATTTATTGTTAAAGACATGACCGCTCAAGAAGCGCTGAATTTCTCCTATCCCCTGGAGAACATATCTTCCATGGCAACACTTAAAGAGCATGAGAATTTTAGCGGCCGAGCAGGCAAAACATATTTAAGCCTCCTTAGGGCAGTAAGCAGCGAATCCCTCTGGCCAACAAGCCCATATGTGAAAAAGACAACGCTTGAAGAAGGTCAAGGCGGGAAAAAATCGGATGAAATATTAGAAATGGGCGGTGTCGGAATCCTTGACCGTGATTTGAAGCTTAAGGGATTCTTAAATGTGCAGGAAAATCGCAATCAGCTTTGGGTAGTGGGGCTTTTAAAAAAAGTGAACATTTCTGTTCCATTAAAAAAAGGGAAAGTCAGTGTTACTTTGACAAAACTCAATAGCAAGATTGAACCTGAACTTCAGAAAAGCAAGAAAGCAAAAATCAATATAAGTCTAACTGGTGAAGGAATTATTTATGAAAACAATACGAATTTAGATACGCGTAAATTAGGAAATCAAATATTAATAGAGAGGAAAATTGAAAAACAGGCAAAAAAGCAAGTGATGAAAACCATTACAAAAGTGCAAAAAGAATATGGTGCTGATATCTTTGGTTTTGGTGAAGTATTTTCTCGAAAAAAGCCAAAAGAGTGGCAATCGATACGACAGGAATGGGATCAGGTCTTCCCAGAAGCAGAAATCGCTATTAGAGTAAAGATTAAGATTAACGAAAAAGGGATGACAGGGCCAAATTTATTTGTCAATGAAAGTGGGAAGTCAAAATGAAAATTTCAAATCTGCAGCTTTTTTGGCTTCTTTTTTGCTTTGAAACCGGCAATACGATCTTAATTACAATTAGTCCAGCTATATTTAGGGCAAAACATGACGCATGGATTTCCTTTATCCTTGCTTCGGTTTTAGGAATAATGATTGTGTTTGTCGCAGCAAAAGCAGGTCTCCTCTATTCAGATCATACATTGATAGAATTCAGTCAGAAGATTTTTGGCAAATGGCTCGGGAAAGCCATTGTCCTATGTTACATTATTCAATGGTATTTGGTCCTTCCAAATATTATGGGTGAATTTGTCGAGTTCACCAAAATTATTCTTTTGGAATCTACACCGCCATGGGTGTTAATTATTACAATGGTCTTGCTCATTATTTATGGGTGCTATATTGGCGGCATTGAAGGAATTAGCCGCTGCAGTGAAGTGTTTGGTCCAATCATATTTTTATCAATTCTTTGTATGCTTGTTCTCTCAATTTCAAACATGGACGTTAATCGGATTATGCCAATATTATCGGACAAAGATTTTGGGGCTATCTTTCATGGCGGCTTAACGCCGTTATCATTTTTTGGTGAGTCAGTGGTTGTGCTGATGCTTATTTCCTTTATGGCAGAACCCAAAAAAGGCCCAAAGATAGCTGTTATCGCCTTGGTTATCTCTTCGATGCTCGTGACGTTTATGGCGCTAGCGGTCTTATTTATTTTTGGCGGGCAAGTGGCAGGAAATTTGCGATTCCCTGCTTTTGATGCGGCAAGTGTGATTTCTTTAATGGACTTTATTCAGAATCTGGAGATTTTAGCTGTGCTTATTTGGATCATCAGTGTATTTATCAAACTATCCGTATATGTCTTTGTTGCTTCCTATGGGACGGCGAAATTTTTTAAAATGAAAGATTGGCGAAAAATCATTTGGGTTGTGGGAGGTACTACCACTTTTCTAAGTATACTTGATGCCCAATATGCTTATTTTGGCGCAAACTTCCTTCATCGGTTTTGGATACCGTATGTGATGCCCATTAATATGATTGGTCTTCCCCTTTTAATGCTGGTCATTGGCAGTATACGCAAAAAGAAAAACAGCAATAAATCTGTTAGTACATAAATAGCCCCGGTATTTGCATAAAAAATACCAGGGCTTATTCCAATTATTTATTCAATTCATCTAAAATGGTAAAAATTTGTTCCAAATGCTGGATTTCATAAGCAGGGACTACTTCATTTCTTACCTTGTTATGACGATTTATCCAAACCGACCTGATACCAGCACGGTTAGCACCGAGTATATCCGTCATTAGATTATCGCCAACCATAATGGCATCGTCTTTCTCAATGGACATAAGTTTCAAAGCATGTTCAAAAATCGATGCATCCGGTTTTCCTTTGCCGAATGACCCTGAAATGACGATTTGATCAAAATATGGTACAAGCTCAGGGGTAATCGTTAATTTCGTATTTTGCAAATCGGGTGAGCCGTTGGTTAATAGAAGTAATTGATATTTACCTTTAAGCTTATCCAAAACCTCAAAGGTATCTTCGTAAATAAAAGGTGCTTTTCTGCGTTCCTCAGGAAAGCGCTCGCCTAATTCGCAGCCAAAATCAGGGTCATCAATTCCTATTTTTTTAAGCCCCAATGTCCATGCATCCCTGCGATAGTTCGGAACAATCTCCTTCATTTTTCTAAACTCATCATGATCGTCCAAAAAATTACCCCATAATCCTTCAAACGGATTAATGCCAATCATTTGCGTAAAAGCATAGGTTTCGTAGGAGGAATAAAGATTTCTTGCTGCTTCGCGAACAGCTACTTCAAGTTCAGAAGGATCAATGCTGCTGTATCTCTCATGTGCAGCCCTGCATGTTGCTGAAAATGCCTCTTTCACACTTTTTTGGTCCCATAAAAGGGTATCATCTAAATCGAAAAAAATAGCTTTTATCATGGTGTGCCTCGCTTTTCATTTATTCTATAAATATATGAATCTTTAAGATATTTCAGCCTAATCTATTTATTCGTTTGGCCCGATGACCCGTTTGCGGATGTTGGATGCTTCTCCGTTCACCCGTTTTTGCAGGGTGTTCTGCCAGCTTGGAGCAAGGAGTTCACATTTTGCCAGTCTTGCAGATAGCTCCATGTTATCCTTCTGGAAGTGCATGATGTCATTGCACTTGGCTATAGTCCATTCGGGATATGGGCGTTCTTGCAGTATGAGAGAATCCCCTGCTTGAACGTTTCCTTCTTTGAGGACACGAAAATACCAGCCTGTCTTCCCTGTATTTTGCACCCTTAGAGCGAGATCTTTCACTTTCCACCTTCTTGCAGGCTTCCAGCAAGGCTGTCTAGGCTGGGACACTTGAATGATGGCTTCGCCGGCTTGAAAAATATCTCCGATGGAAAGATCCCATTCGTTGATGCTGCCTATGGCAAAATTTTCGCCGAAAGCACCAATAGTGAAATTCTTTAGTTCAAGTTCTTTTTGCCAGTAATCATAATGGACCGCTGGATAAGCAAAGATCGCTTTTTCTGTTCCACCGTGATTGACAAGGTCTGCTTGTCCATCACCCTGTATATTTGTTTTGCTAGCATAGACAGCACCTTTGACGGGCTGCTTAACAATAGCGCTTTCCCATTCGCGATCCATCGGCCGGTTTGCATCCTTTTGCCCAAAACTTTGAGGTTTGCCAATTAAAATTTGCTCAATGAATGGAGTACTCATAGCTGTCGTCTCCCTGTATTAAATTTAATCCCATTATAACAAAAATTTGGATTGGCCCACAGAAAAAAAGAGGAATTGATAAGTTCAATTCCCCTTGGTTTTATGTTTTATCGTGTTTCTAGTTTTTTATTTTCTGATTGAATCGTTCCGCTAGTCTTTAGCTGTTCAATTTTTTCCTGGTCATATCCAAGCGCTGATAATATCTCATCAGTATTTTGCCCCAATTTTGGCGGAGCGGTTCTGATCTCAGCTGGAGACCCGCTTAATTCGAATGGCAAACGCGGCAGTTTGAAATTTTCAATATTGGTATGAGGCAGCTCTTTCCACATGTTTAGTGCTTGCGCTTGAGGGTCCTGAACAACTTCAGAGATTTTCTTAATCTTAGAACTTGGAACCCCTGCATCAGCAAGTAGCTTTACCCATTCATCCCCAGATTTGGATTGCAGGATATTTTCGATGGCTTCCTTCAGTTCTTCTCGATTCTCTACGCGATTTGGATTGTTTTCGAATCTTGGATCCTGTATCCAATCTTCTTTTCCAAGAACCCCACAAAGACGTTTAAACAGGGAGTTGTTTGAAATTCCGATCATGATATGTGAATCACCAGCTTGGAAAGCACCATAAGGAGCAAATGCAGTATGACCAGCCCCATTTTTCTTCGGCTCATTGCCTGTAGCCAGATAAGAAAGCATGTGATAACCCGTCCAGAAAACACCTGTTTCATATAAGGAGGTCGTTACAAGCTGTCCTTCACCTGTTTTTTGTTTATGCAGCAAGGCAGAAATAATGCCAATCGCTCCCCACATCGCACTGCCCTGATCCAATACAGACACTGGGACACGGGCAATTTCTGAACCCTCTGCTCCATTGATGCCGATAATGCCTGCATCAGCCTGGGCAATCGCGTCATAGCCTGGTCTTTCGCGGAGCGGGCCGGTTTGTCCATAGGCAGATAAAGCACAATATACTAATGAGGGGTTAAGCTCCTTTAATTTCTCATAGCCCAATCCCATTTTCTCTGCTTTTTGAAAGCGAAAGTTTTCAACAAATACATCTGCTGATTTCACCAGGTCATAGACGATTTGTTTGCCGCTATCCTGTTTTAAATCGACGACAATGGATTTTTTATTTCGGTTTATTTCTAAGAAGTATACACCTTCACCTTCCCAGAATGGGCCCATTCCTCTTGAATCATCACCGATATTTGGTCTTTCTATTTTAATAATTTCTGCCCCAAGATCGGCAAGAATCATCGTTAAGCTTGGACCGGAAATATTTGTTGTTATATCCACTACCTTAACACCGCTTAGTGGTCCTGGCATGGTAAAACCTCCTTCTTTATTAAGAGAGGCTGTCGTATGACAGCCCCATGCATTTTAGTGAAAATCTGGTTCCCTCTTAGTAAGATCTTGGCATGCCCAGTACGTGCTGTCCAACGAAGCTCGCAACTAGATTATTGGCAATTGGTGCTACCATGAACAGACGTGCTTCACGGAACTTTCTTTCAATATTATATTCTTTAGCAAATCCGTAACCGCCATATGTGTCCATTGCAGCATTCGCAGCACGCCATGTCGCTTCAGCACAAAGGTATTTAGCCATGTTAGCTTCGGCACCGCAATCTAAACCGGCTTCGAATAAATCAGCAGCTTTATCTCTCATTAATTTAGCAGCCTGAATGTCCATATAGGCTTTAGCAATCGGGAATTGTACCCCTTGGTTTTGACCGATTGGACGGTTAAATACCACACGCTCATTAGCATATTGAACAGATTTATCAGTGAAATACAACCCATCACCGACAGATTCAGAAGCAATAAGAATACGCTCTGCATTCATGCCGCTTAGTACATAACGGAAGCCTTTTCCTTCTTCACCGATCAGGTTTTCTACCGGAATTTCTGCACCTTCGAAGAATACTTCTGTTGTCGCATGGTTAACCATTGTATCGATCGGGCGGATGTCAATTTTATCAGCTTGTTCCTTCATATCTAAGAGGAATAAGCTTAAGCCGTCAGTCTTCTTTTTTACTTGGTCTTTAGGTGTTGTTCTGGCAAGAAGCAGCATTAAGTCAGAATGTTCTGCGCGAGATGTCCAGATTTTTTGACCATGAACAACATATTTGTCTCCTTTTCTTTCAGCAAAAGTCTGAATGCTTGTTGTATCACTTCCTGCTGTTGGCTCAGTAATACCGAAAGCTTGAAGACGTAGCTCGCCGCTGGCGATCTTAGGAAGATATCTTTGCTTTTGATCATCGTTTCCGTGTCGCAATACGGCACCCATTGTATACATTTGTGCGTGGCATGCACCAGCATTACCGCCGGAACGGTTAATCTCTTCAAGAATAATAGCTGCTTCCTTCATGCCGAGTCCTGCACCGCCGTACTCTTCAGGAATCAGAACGGAAAGCCATCCTTCTTGAGTTAAAGCTTGAACAAATGCTGTTGGGTATTCTTCTTTTTCGTCTGTTTCTCTCCAATACTCCTCTGGAAAACGCTCGCAAAGGGATCTCACACTTTTTCTAATCATTTCGTGTTCAGTATTTTCCATCATTTTAGCATTTGACATATGGTATAACCTCCAAAAATATTAGTTTATTATTTTTTATAGAATGCTTATAAGAAAAACTATTATTTACCCTTCCACTCAGGAGCCCGCTTTTCATTAAATGCATATATCCCCTCTAAGCGGTCTTCTGAATTTGCACAAGTATAGTAGGATTCCAATTCAAGAGCTATACCTGTTGCTAAATCTGTTTCGGTTCCTTTGTTAACCGCTTTCTTTAATGCCTTTAATGAAAGTGGTGCATTGCTGGCGATGGTTTCTGCCAGTCTAATTGTTTCTTCTAAGAGATTTTCACTATCATAGACATGGTTTACTAATCCCCATTTTTGTGCCTCATCTGCTGTGATTCTTTTGCCGGAGAATAAGATCTCCTTTGCAATGCCTACAGGGATTAAACGGCCAATTAGCTGGGATCCGCCAATTCCCGGAATTAAGCCAAGTTTTGCTTCAGGCAAGCCTAATTGAGCATGTGCAGCAGCTGTTCTGATGTCGCAGCTAAGGGCGATTTCCATGCCGCCCCCAAGCGCGTAACCGTTAACAGCACAGATTACTGGGAATGGGAATTCGCGCATTCCCTCTGTCACCTTCTCGAAATAATCATGCTGGATTTTCCAGTCCTTCTGTGACATGCCATTTCGCTCTTTTAAATCAGCGCCGACACATAAGCTCTTTGTTCCAGAGCCAGTGATAATAAGGACTCTAATATCCTCATCATATTTTAGTTCTGTCAGCACATCGATGAGTTCGATCGCCATTTTTGTGTTTAACGCATTCATCGATTGAGGGCGATCTAAAGTAACAATGGTAATTCCTTTGTGGGATGGTGCTTTTTCAACTTTAATAGTTTCATATGTTTTTACCGTCATATTAAAATCTCCTTTCTATTAATTAATTTGGTACTGGATATTTGCGGGAACTTTTCCCTGCTTTCATCACCTGTCCAGGCAGTTCGTGACCTAGTACATCACTTAGTTTTTTCGATGCTGCGATTAGCTGGTCAAGGTCGATCCCTGTATGTACTCCCATTTCTTCAAGCATGTGAACTACATCTTCAGTACAAACATTCCCAGTGGCACCAGGTGCAAACGGACAGCCGCCGATGCCGCCTAATGAAGCATCATAGATTCTGATGCCTGCTTCCATACCGCCAATAATATTAGCTAGTCCCATTCCTCTTGTGTTATGAAAATGGCAGCCAAATTCAAAGTCTTTCCATTCATTTACCACTTTTCTTGTCAAATTATAGACTTGCTTTGGATTAGCCATTCCTGTTGTATCGGCTAGGGTAATTCTTTTAATATCATGCTGCATGACTTTTTCGATGATCCCTAATACTCTGTCTTCCGGGATTTCACCTTCGAATGGACAGCCGAAAGAGGTTGCAATGGCCACGTTAAGGTTTATATTATTTTCTGCAGCAAATTGGGATAAAACATTTAAGTTTTCAAGGGATTGGTCAGTTGTCTGGCGGACATTCTGCAGGTTATGTGTGTTGCTGGCTGAGAACACATAATTGACAGATGTTACTCCGCTCTTTTTTGCATTTTCCAGACCCTTTAGGTTCGGTATAAGAGCTGTCAGGTTTAATTCCTGATTATCTGCAATCTGGGAAAAGAATTCTGCTGTGTTCGCCATTTGCGGAACCGCTCTTGGATGGACAAAGGAACCAAATTCATATTCGGTTACATTTGCCTTGTGCAGTAATCCAAAGATTTCAAGTTTTTCATCAACAGTAAGGATCTTGTCCTCCAATTGGAGACCATCTCTTAAACCCACTTCATAAATGGTCACCTTATCTTGTAGTTGCATTTTCCCATTCCTCCATTGTTGGAATAAAATTAATATTCTATAAATAGGATACTGTATCCAAAGTGCATTATCAATATTATTATGAATTTTAGAAAAACTTTTTTGCTGCTTTTTTTAAAGACATTGAAAAACAAGAGCTAAAATTGAATGCAGCTCTTGTTTTTATACTAATATTAGCAATCTTTTATTTTCCTGTGAAAACAGGTGGCCTTTTTTCAAAGAAAGCTGTGACACCTTCTTTAAAATCTTCTGTTTGAAAACAAATACCCTGAGCTTGAGCTTCTAATTCTAAAAGAATTTTTAATTGTGCATTCACGTGCTGATTCATTATTTTTTTCGTCATACCTATCGAAATCGGTGACTTCTTTGCTAGTTTTTGAGCAAGGATAATTGATTCCTCAAGCAAGGATTCAGCAGGGACAACTTGATTAACAATTCCGAGCTTGTGGGCTTCTTCTGCTGTGATCCTGTCTCCTAAAAACATCAGTTCCTTTGCCCGCTGAGGGCCTATAAGCATCGGGAGAAAATGAATGGCAGCAAAATCGGGAATCAGGCCAACATTAACAAAGCTTTGCACAAAAAATGCTTCATCAGAAGCGATAATTAAATCACACAATAAAGTAAGGCTAAATCCCGCTCCTGCTGCAGCTCCATTAACAGCAGCAATGATTGGCTTTTCAATTTCAAGCATTTTCATCAAAAGAGGATGTGACTGCTGCAGTCTTTTTCTCCCCTCGATAAGGCCTATTTCCTTTAAGGCTGATAAGTCTCCACCGGCTGAAAAAGCTTTGCCGTTGCCGGTAAGAACAATACATTTAATATCCTCATCCTTTTCTGCCCTTTCAAGTGCATCTAGAAGCTCAAGCCTCATTTCCATGACTAAGGCATTTCGTACCTCCGGCTTATTGAGATAAAGGATGTATGTACCGCCAATCTTTTCTTCTAATAGATATTCGTATTTCATATTTACCTCACCCCCGTTTTCATAAGTCTATTTAGATCATTTAACGTTAAATGATAAAAAATGAGTTCATTCCCTATAGAAGGGAATGAACTTTAAGATGCCTATTTGGGCTGATAATCAGCATTTTCTTCTACAAATTCATATAATTGCTGGCCGAAGCTTTCCTTTCTGCCAACCTCTATTTCTTCAACAATATGAGCAACTAGACCAACTGCCCTAGAGGCAACGGCAAGCGATTTTACAACACGGTAGTCGAGTCCCATATCTGCCATAATGGCACCAATTGCACCAACGGCATTTAAAGTGATAGTCTTGCCCTTTTTCTCGCAGAATTGTTTATGAATTTCGACTAGCAGCTGTGAATTATTTCCGTAGAAGCCCAATTCTTTTGCGATTTGGAACAATCTTGTTGTCCGTGGATCTTCAGGTTTATGAATAGGATGTCCAAATCCAGGGAGCTGCTGTTTGTTTTCTTGTCTCTCATGAATAATAAGGGATGCTAATTCAATGATGTTCATGTCATCCCCATATTTTTGAAAGGCCTTCTGCAGCATTTCAGCCACGTATTCCATTGCGCCTAGATAGACGGTTCCGGCCCCGAGAAGACCCGCTGCAACAGCAGATTGAACAGATTCAGGGGCTCCAAGGTATGTTAAGCGTGTGGAAATCGAGCTTGGTGTATACCCGTGTTCACAAATAGCCACTAATAAAGCATTAAGCATTTTTGATTCATTTTGTGTTGGTTTCCTATGCATGGCACCAAGAAAAGCCATGTCTGCAAGAGTAATATGGCCGATTAAATCTTCAGTTAAATCGTAGCCATGGATATAAATTTTATCAGGTGTAGACTTGCCAATTTTAGTTGGAAATTGCATGTTATCCCTCCGAATTTTCATAATAGATGATCATTTCATTTAGACTCTAAGTTACCAATAATGGCGTATGTGCCAATTGCTGTGCTAATGATATCCCCGCTGTCATTCACAACCTTTGCCTCGACAAATACGGTGCGTCGCCCTGGGTTCACGATTTTTGCGCTTGCATGTAACGCTCCTTCTGTCACAGGGGCAACAAACTGAGTCGTTAAAGAGACGGTTGCCACTCTAACTTCCCTTTCTGAGCGGATGACCACAGCTCCTATGGTGTCTAAAATGGAGGTCAGTGCCCCTCCGTGCAGCATCCCATTAGAGTTGACCAGTTCGCCTTTGACTGGCATTTTTACAATGACATCTCCAGGCTCGAGCTTCTCGATGGACATCCCCATATGCTGCCAAAATGGGGAGTCTTCAAATTGTTCTCGCAGCCACTGCAAGTATGTGTTTGAATTCGTTTCTTTCACCCTTTTCTCCCCTATTTCTTGAAAATTGGCTCTGTTAAACGAAGCCGTTGATTTCAATCCAATTAATTAGGTTCTTTATTTTGAAACATTAACACAGTTTGAATATTAAATTGATGCAATAGAAACGTCGGCCTTTTCTCCATCTTTCCAGACAATAATTCCGTCTAAGGCTGCAACTCCTTTTCCCTCTTCGAAGACCAAAATAGGATTGATATCCATTTCGGCAATTTTTCCATCATTCATAGCGGCAAATTGGGAAACGTTTACAATGGCGTCTGCAAGAGCCTTGATATCCCTAGGTTTGCTGCCTCTTATACCCTCTAACAGCGGGAATCCTTTTAATTCTTTTAGCATTTCATTGGCTTCTGCAAGATTTACCGGTGCTCTGCGAATGGAAGCATCCTTTAAGACTTCAATAAAAATGCCGCCAAGTCCGCAAACAACTAATGAGCCAAATTGAGGATCTTCCTTAATGCCGATAAACATTTCGACACTGTCGTCCTTAATCATTTCCTCGGCAAGAATCCCTTCAATATGTGCTTGCGGGTTATATTGTTTAACAGATTTCAGGATCTCTTCAAAAGCAGTTTCCAATTGCTGTGCGTTATGAATGTTGATTTTCACTCCACCAGCATCTGTTTTATGAAGGACATCCTTTGAAATAACTTTACATACAACCGGGTACTGAAGTTCATTCTTTACTTGTGCCAAATGCCTGTCATCTCTAATGACCACTCCGTTTGGAACACGAATTCCTAAAGAGGAAAGCTGTGGTTTCACCTGCTCTTCAGTCCAAACGCCGATCTTTTCCTCACTATTATTAATAGTGCTGGTTATAGCAGGTTCTGCCTCATCTTCCTTATTGCAGAACAGCGAAAAATCTACTAAATGTTTAAGTGCAGCCATTGTTTTATAGGATGTTGGGTAAACTGGGACCCCTGCCTCCTGTAAAATTCTGCGCCCTGGACCTGTTAATTCATCCGTTCCCGTGATGGTGACCAGAATTGGCTTATCTGTTCTCCGGTCAATATCAACGATTTTTTGGCAGATATTTTTGCCAAGCTCTCCGCCAAAGGTTGTTTGGAAAACAATGGCGTCTACCTGATCATCGTTAATAAGAACCTCTAAGGTATCTGTTAAAATGTGCTGCTCTTTTAAAGCCTGTGCGGTAACGTCGATCGGATTTAAGGCTGAACCGTAAGGCGGAATAATTGATGTGATTTTTTCAGATGTTTCCGCTGTCATGCGGAGCATATCCAGGCCTAATTCTTCACTGTAATCAGCCATGGCGATGCCAGCTGCACCGGAATTGGAAATCGTCACAATCTTATTGCCTTTTGCTTTTTTGCCTCTAGAAAAGACCTGCATCAAATCGATCATGTCATCGACATCGTTTACGGTAATCAGCCCATATTGTTTGGCGATTGCACGGAAGGTCTCCTCAGACCCCGTTAAGGAAGCGGTATGGGATAATGCAGCCTGTCTTCCGATTGCAGAACGGCCAGCCTTTAATAGAATAATAGGTTTCCCTTTGGATTTAGAAGATTTCGATAAATCTATCAGCATTTTTCCGTCCGGGATTCCTTCAAGATACCCTGCTACAACTTTTGTATCCTGATCTTCAAGCATATATTCAATGATATCAAGAGAATGAATATCCATTTGATTCCCTGAGTTTATAATGTAGGAAAAGCCAATATCCCTTTCTTGGGCCAATCCGAATAGTGAAAAGCCTATGGCGCCGCTCTGGGAGGAAAAGCCGACTGGTCCGGCTTTAAACCCTTTTTCTGTTTCAAATGATGTTGCAAATCCTAGTGGAATGCTTTCTTTCACGTTAAGGAGTCCGACACAGTTTGGACCAAGAATGGAAATCCCAGCTTGCTTGGCTCTTTCTAAAACTTTCTCCTGAAGTTCTTTACCTTCCTCGCCTACTTCAGCAAACCCCGAATTAAATAAAACTAAATGATGAACCTGCTTTTTTTCGCAATCATCAAGGATCTGCATCATTCTTTTGGCTGAAACAGCGATTAGAGCAACATCGACAGGTCCCGGTATATCCAAAAGGCTTGAATAACATGGGATTCCTTCAATTTCGTCGTATTTAGGGTTAACAGGATAAATTTTTCCTTGGTACTTATGGTTAATCAGATTTTTAAATGGCTTACCGCTAATAGATGTGAAATCCTTTGAAACACCGACAATGGCTACAGATTTTGGGTTCAATAATCGATCAATCGCAGTTATCTTTGACATTTTTATACCTCCTGTTGTTGGTCTTTTTCTACCTGGACAGGTACAAATCTTTTATACAAATAAATGAGTACGGTTATGACAAACCCGATAATTGGCATATAAAGATTCGGGAAGAACATGAGAATTCCAGCTGCAAATAATAAAATCCGTTCAACAGCATTTATTGTGCCGGAGCCTAACAAATAGCCTTCAAGTGCTGAGGCAATGACGAAAATCCCGATGATGGAAACAGCGATACTAACCACCGTGTCCATTGGCTCCCCGCGGCCAATAAGAATGGCAGGATTATATATCATGTAAAATGGCACGATAAATTTAACCGAACCTAGCTGTACTGCCTGAAAACCAGTTTTCATTGGACTAGCTCCAGCGATGCTTGCAGTTGCAAAAGCGGCTAATGCCACTGGCGGTGTGATATAGGAGACCGTAGCCCAGTAGACGACATAAAGGTGTGCAGCAATCGGATCAATGCCCACTGCTACTAAGGCTGGGGCCATAATAATCGCCAAAAATACATAGACTGCAGATACGGTCATTCCCATTCCTAAAATAAAACAGGTTAATGCACCGCCCAGAAGTATGAGGAAAGTACTATCGCCGGCTGCAGCAACTAATTCTCTTGAGAAAGAAAATGAAACCCCTGTTGCTGATAATGCTCCGACAATAAATCCAACCCCGGCAATGATGACCACAATGTCTGCTAAAACTTTTCCTATTTCGACAAACATGTCAAAAAGCTGTTTTCCGTTCATTCTTGTTTCTTTTTTAATCATCGCAATGACGATTAAGGCCAAACTCGCATAGTATGGTGCCTGCCCTTCAGAGTTAAGGAATCCTAAAAACACAATCATAAGGACGATGGCAAAAATGTAAAACCAGCCGTTTTTCAATGTACCCCAGAAAGATGGGATTTCTGATTTATCCATGCCTTTTAAATTGTTTCTCGCAGCATACCCATCAATTTGCACATACAGACCAATATAATACAAAATTGCTGGAACGGCGGCAGCTAAAGCAATTTGGTAATATGGCGTCGCTAAAAATGAGGCCATGATGAAGGCTGCTGAACCCATAATTGGCGGGGTAATTGTTCCGCCAGTTGATGCAGTTGCTTCGATGGCTGCAGCATAGTGCGGCTTATAGCCAGACTTTTTCATCGCCGGAATTGTCATTGCGCCAATGGTTACGGCATTTGAAACAGCACTTCCGCTTAACATTCCGAAAAAGGCACTTCCTACTACCGCAACCTTTGCAGAACCGCCGCGTGACTTCCCAAACAGTGAAAGCGCTAATTTGAAGAAGAAATCTCCTCCGCCAGTGCGCGTGATGACAACACCAAAGACAAGAAATCCAAGCAGCAAATTACCGATTGTTGTATAAGCAATGCCAAATACACTATTTGAACTCATGATATGGTTTCTTGCTAATGTCATAAAGTCATAAGATTGACCCTGTAAAATACTAATTGGTATGTCAGAAGCAAACATTGGATAGAGAGAAATGACTAAACAAATAATGGCCAAAACCAGTCCAGCGGTTCTCCGCAGGGCTTCAAGCAAAAGTACCCATAAAATAATACTGAAATATGTCGGAATGGGAGGAGCATTCCAATCCCAGCCTTCCATAATGATGCGTTCTCCATTTAGTCCGATATAGACAGTTAATACTAAAGATAGGGCAAAAAATAAAATATCAAACCATTTGACTGAGGTGGTATGTGTTTTTCTTGCTGGGAAAATTAAAAATGCAATGGGCAAGAAGCAGGCCAGCAAGTAGATAAGATAAGCATTTTGAATGGGATTGATGCCAAATAGCTCTAAGTAAAACAGCATGTTTATCGATAGGAAAATCCCGACGAGTGTAGATAAAACGACAACAATTTTCCAGAATAAATTAAGTCTTCCTGTTTTCATACACAATTCTCCCCTGCCTTTTTTTTATTTTGACCTTATACAATGCGCTCCTTTCTATAAACATAGGAAGAATGCCAGCCAGCTAATGCGGCTGACATTCCAGGATTGTTTACTTAACAAGTTCTGCTTTCTTTTCTAGCCAGTAGGCTGGGAAGTCATCTTTAGAGATACCTTCTTTTTTTGCTTCTTCTGTTACTTGATCCCAAGCAGCTTTAAGCTTTCCATATCTTTCTACTAAAGCATCATTTTTCGCTTGTTTTTCATCATCCCAAAGGTTGTTTTCTTTAAAAAACTTAATGGTACCTTCATGGAATGGCACACCGCGAGGATCCGTTAATACTTGATCAATGGCATAAAGGGCTAGGTTTGGCATGGCGTCTTTAAAATCATTAAAGTTTTCATGCATGGCCTTAACTAGTTCATACACCAAATCTGCATCAAGATCAGCATAGCCTCCAACAAGATATCCATGTCCCATGACATCTGTCGCTTCTTTCATACCCGCACCATTGTCTAATGTATATGGGAATAGCCAAGGTGCTGTCTCTTCGACACGCTTCCAGCCTTCAGCATCATTAGGATCCATTTCCAGCCAGCGGATACCGCCTTTACTGTCAGCTTCAAACATAGCTGAAGCGGTTGGGTTAATACCTGCTGCATCTATTTGGCCCTGGATGAGTGCATCACCTTGACCGCCATAGGAAGTGATGTCAACGACATCCACATCATCCCATGTAAGACCGCCAAATGCTAAAATCGCTTCATTCTTGATATTTACAGAAGCGTTTCCTGTAACTTTAGGAATCTTTTTCCCTTTTAAATCTGCGATTGTTTTAATATCGGAATCTGCACGAACAGCAAATCCGAATTGACTAATTGGTGCCCAAATCGCGCGAACATCCTGCGGACCCCAATCCTGCTGTGAGAATTCTTCAATCGCTTCAAAGGAAAATTGGATTTCATCCCCTAGTTTTCCGATAGAAGCTGTTTTATCCCGAAGGGGAATCATTCGGCCAACGCCGCTTGCTGAAGGAAGCATTCTGATTTGAGAACCATATTTGCTTGTCAGCGTGTTAGCGATGGCAGACATTTCTGCATAACCGCCAGAACCGACATCATATACACTCCAAGTCATTTGTTTTGGGAGCGGACCATCTCCACTGCTTTTAGCTCCTCCTTCAGAAGCTCCGCTGCTGCCGGCATTGCCCTGTTCCTGATTGCTGCCGCTGGTGCTGCTATTGCTGCTGCATCCAATTAAAAGAATGGCTAATAGGAAAAACATAACAAAGATTTTTAGCGGTTTTTTCAGCATTTTTAAATCCTCCTTTTAAAGTAAAGCTTCTAGATTTTGCAGAAACGAAAAACAAGAAAATTCCACACCTTCTAAGGAAATCGCTTACATCCTTCGTCTGAATTTTATTTTATATATAAAATAAAATTTCGTCAATGAAAAATTAAAAAATTCTGTATATTCTGCAACTATAATTTTTTAGATGTGTACTTCTGCAGATCGTCCGTTTATTTTTTCAATTTTATCATCGGGTTTTTCTTTGTTTGGCGGGATGCTGGAATTCTAAGAGGGTGGATGTACGTGATGACAATCTTTCAAATACGCAGGTGAAAATACAAATTTTTAAGAGGAGGATGGAACACCGCTTGATGCTCCATCAGAATATTAAGGCATTATTTTATAGTCGGCTGAAACATCGGCAGTTTGAAGTCGCCTCTTTCCTCAAATATAACCTCAACAGGCATGTCACATGAAATTTGCTCGATATCCGTATTGATAATATTAGCAAACATGCGCACACCCTCATCTAATTGAACAAGTGCGACAGCATATGGCACGTCTTCTTTAAAGGCAGGGCCTCCGGCGCGGCGTGCAATTGTATAAGAGTAAATGGTCCCCTTTCCAGAGGCTTCCACCCATTCTATTTGTTCTGAAAGGCAGTGCGGACATACAACACGCGGATAAAAAATATGCTTTGAGCAGTCCCCGCATTTTTGTATGAGGAGTTTTTCTTCCTTGCATCCCTGCCAATAAATCCGGGAGTCACCATCTGGTATTGGCAGTGGCTTCATTTGGTCAGACATCATTAATCCCTCCCTAAAATTACGACGGATGTGGATGACAGGGTTCCGCCTGTCCCATTAACTAGGGCGAGCTTCGCGTCCTTCACCTGACGCTCATCGCATTCCCCTCTCAATTGACGAACGGCTTCAATCAATAAAAAGATTCCGTACATGCCAGGGTGTGCATAAGACAAGCCTCCGCCGTTGGTGTTCATCGGAAAATCTCCGCCAGGGGCTGTGCGCTGATTGGCTACAAAGTCCCCTCCCTCACCAGGTTTACAGAATCCAAGAGATTCAAGGGTCAGCAGGACAGTAATAGTGAAAGAATCATAGATTTGCACAACATCAATGTCATTATGGGTGACACCAGCCATTTCAAATGCGGTTTTTCCAGACTGTGCTGCAGATGTTACCGTTAAATCAGGCATTGCCTGAATAGACCAATGGCTGTGTGATTCGCCTTGACCTAACACCCATACAGGTTTTTTACGGCAATCTTTTGCTCTTTCTGGAGATACGAGAACTAATGCTCCCGCTCCATCTGTTACCAGACAGCAATCTAATAGATGCAGTGGATCACTAATCATTGGAGAATTTAAGACATCCTCAACTGTTAAAGGATCTCTCATGGTTGCATGCGGGTTTAATTGAGCCCACTTACGTGTTGCAACAGCAATTTCCGCCAAATGCTCGGGCTTGGTTCCATATTGATGCATATGGCGGTGTGCAGCCATGGCATAGGAACCGGCTGGAGATGGCAGGCCATAAGGTGTTTCAAATTGTGCTGTCAAAACTGGGGGTCTTCCCGCTAACGTCCGTGAACGTTCCGAACGCTGTGTACTCCCATAAAGGATAAGGGCAACCTCGCAAAGACCTGATTGAATTGCTGCTGCGGCATGTCCAACATGGGCTTCAAATGCAGAGCCGCCAATTTGAGTGGAGTCTGAAAATTTCGGCTGGATTCCTAAGTATTCTGACAAAATCACAGAAGGGAAAGAACCCACTCCCGGTAATCCCCAGAGACCTGCAACAAAAATTCCATCTACATCGTCTTTTGTCAGACCAGCATCCTCCAAGGCTCTTTTTGCTGCAATGGCTTGAATTTGCAGTACGGAAAGACCGTCCCTTACCTTTCCGTTTTCGAGTTCAACATCACCAACTCCAACGATGGCGGCAGCTCGATTTATAGACATGGTTTCACCAACCTTTTTATTATTAAGTGGATAGAATGACTAGATATATTACAAATGGCTTTGCAGCTCTTTTGATAATTCCTCTTGAGAAAGCAATCGGGTTAAAAGGAAATCATTCATCATGGAAGGATGGGTAATATGGGCAAGCTGGTACATGGATTCCTTATACCAATAATGAATACTTTCCTCCCAAGTAAAGCCCATCCCTCCGTGAAGCTGGATGGCGGTTTCGCATACTTGTTTATACATATTTGCCGTAAACAGGCGGGTTGAAATGGCCTGCATGAATGATTCAGAAGGATTATCGCTTAATTTGGCGGCAGTATACACGCAATAGCTTCGTGCTTTTTCAATCTCTACATGCATTTCAGCAATCATATGCTTTACAGCTTGGAAAGAACCAACTGGGACGCCAAATTGCTTGCGTTCTTTAACATAATGAATCGTTCTTTTAAGTACCTCATCAGCTCCGCCAATGATCTCGCCATTTAATGAAATGAAGTAATTAATAAGCTGTTCGTTCAATAAAGCTTGATGATTACTGGCTGTTCCTTCGATTAAGTCGTTTTTGCGTACAGGAACCTCGTCTAAGATCATGCTTCCTTGCGGTTTTGCTAAATTGATAGCTTGGTCGGATTCAATCTTCATTCCTCTTGAATCAGTTGGCAAAATAACTGCAGAAATAGCGCCCGACTGATTTTTAAATGGGAGTAAAACAGCGTCGGCATGCTGAATAAATGGGACGTTTTGGATTGTTCCAGATAACTGAAGCTGTTCGCTGTCTTCATTGATGGTTAAATCTGGCCAGATGAAATCAAACTGTCCATCAGCTTTGCCGAATAGAGGCAAGGCGCAAGTAATAAGCTTTTCCCCGCCAATAAGCTCATTAAGAAGTTCCAGCTGATTTTCGGATAGCTTTAGCTGGCTAAGAAAAGGAACAATCAATCCGGCAGTAAGAGTATATGGACCAGGGAAGATCTTTTCTCCGATCGATTCTCCCAGATACATTAAATCCAGGGGCCCAGCATCTTCCAAAGCTTGCAATTCACCTTTAGCTAGTACTCCGAGCCAGCCGTTTTCACCAAGCTTTTTCCATAGCTTTTTAGAGAAACCATTCTCATTTTCTGTAATACTAGTAAAAGTTTCAAAGGGCAATTCCTTTTTTAGAAAGGCTTCAAGCCCTTTTTTTAGCATTTGCTGCTGTTCCGAGAAGCGATATTCCATGTTATCTTCCTCCCTTCGAACTTGGCAGTCCTAGCGATTTTGCGATAATATTCTTTTGGATTTGTGTGGTTCCTGCATATATGGTTTCAGCACGGGATAAGAGGAACTTCTCCATCCAAACCCGGTTATTGCCTTTGATTAATGCCTCATCCCCAAGAACCTCAACACCAACATTAAGCAGATCCTGGTGACTTTCACTCCAAGCTAATTTGGCTATAGCTGGAAGCGGCCCTGTGTCCTCACCTTGAGCAATAAGAGCAATGTTTCTTAAAGACACGCTTTTTAATACTTCACAAGCTAAATAGGCTTCGACAAGCTTGGTTTGCATGACTGGACTATTTGCTGGTGAATGGTCATTTTTGCTTTGCTCCTGGAATAAAGCTGCAAGCTGCTGGAATTCTTGCTGCATTTTCAACGCGCGCTGGGCAAAATGGATCCCGCGTTCATGGGCAAGAGCATAGTTTGCCATTTCCCAGCCATTGTTGATTTCCCCAACAACATCGGTTTTAGGAATGACCGCATCTTCAAGGAAAATTTCAGCAAGTTCGGATTCCCCGGCGATATTTTTAATAGGTCTTACCGTAACACCGGGCTGATCTAAGTCTAAAATCATCATGCTGATGCCTTTGTATCGTGACTCGCCTGTGCGAACAAGGATATAGCATTTGTTAGCATAGGGGCCATAGGACGTCCAAACTTTCTGTCCATTTAAAACATAGTGATCGCCTCTATCCTCAGCTTTTGTCTGAAGTCCAGCCAAGTCGGATCCAGCGTTTGGCTCAGAGAAACCTTGGCACCAAATGTCATCATGATTTAGCATCCTTGGAAGATAGTATCTTTTTTGTTCTTCTGTACCATAGCGGATCAGGGTCATGCCAAAGATGCCGATTCCATTTGAGTTTAGGACTTCCGGTGCGTTAATGCGGACAAGCTCTTCGATATAGACTAATTGCTGTTCAATGGAAAGGCCTAGACCGCCATATTCCTTTGGCCATGCTGGTGCAACCCAGCCCCCTTGTCCAAGCATTTTGCCCCAGGCTTTTCTCCTTTGTACATGCTGGTCACCTGTCACTTCATGATTCCATTCGCCTGGATAATTAGCCTCCAGCCAGGATCGAAAATCCTTGCGGAAAGACTCAGCCTCCTGTGAATATGTAAAATCCATTAACGATTACCTCCCGATCCAGTCATTATTTTTGAAGGTAATGCTGCTTCAAACGTCCCTGATACTTTAATCTCTCCTTCATCATTCATAGCTTTAACTTCACAGACAATGCAGTTGTTTTCCTTCTTTTCAATTACCTTTCCAGTCACATGAATTTGTTCGCCTGGTTTGGTCATTTTCCGAAAACGGATCTGCAAGGAATTGACATATTTGCGGGGAATCCAGCTCGTTACACCTTGGGCCGCCATTCCCATAATCAGCATTCCGTGTGCAATCACCCCGGTTCCAGCCTTTTCACCGACCTCTTCAACTGTGTGGAGCGGGTTAAAATCTCCTGAAGCACCGGCAAATTTGACCAATTGAACTCTTGTGATTGGTTCTTTTGTTACCGTTGGAAAAACATCGCCAACATTTAGATCCTCAAAATATTCCCACATTCTTTATCACAGCCTTTTTTAGTGTCTTTCAATGGTTACATTTCTTGATTTTGCCACAAGTTCATTATGCTGATTTCGGTATTCGAACTCCAAAGTAATCAGGTTCATCCCGCCTGTGGAGCCTTTTTTTACTTGCACATCGACAACTTCTCCAGATACGGTTAATGTGTCATTGGCATATATTGGTTTGAAAAATGAGTATCCTTGTTCCCCGTGTAAAACCATAACAGGGTTTAGGTTTAGCATTTTGCATTTCTTTTCAAAGGTGAAACCGCCCCATAAATCAATTACTTGAAGAAATGTAATCGGAATTGGAATTCCCTCATACCCTTCTTTTTTTGCAGCCTCTTCATCATAATAAATAGGGTTTGGATCTCCGATGGCTGCTGCTAATTCTCTAATCTTTCCTTTTTCAACGGAAAAGCTGTATGGTTCCAGCTTTAGTCCTGCTAATTCCTTTACTGCGCTCATTTTTTCACCCGCTTTTTATCATTTTGCAATACAATCATAACACTTAATATAAAATTTAAAATATTCCAAAAATACTATATATAGATTTTTTGAATATTTTCTACCTATTCATTCGCTTTATAAATTCTATAATCCTGCAAAATTACATAAACCGTCCGCCAGTAACCTCTAAAATATTACCAGTCATATAGTCAGAGTACTCTGAGCTTAGGAAAATAACCGCCTTTGCGATATCGAGCGGCTGGCCTACTCTTTGCATTGGGATCTCTGCAATTTTTATCTGGCGAACCTTTTCTGGTACTGCACGCGTCATATCTGTATCTATAAAGCCGGGCTGGATAGCGTTTACATTTACTTGGAATTTCGCTAATTCTTTCGCTGCAGCCTTTGTCATGCCGACAATTCCTGCTTTTGCCCCTGCATAGTTGACCTGGCCCATATTTCCGACCTTGCCGGCAATGGAAGAAATATTGACGATTTTTCCTTTTTGCTGCTGGCGCATGTGTACAGCAGCAGCCTGCATGCAGAAGAACGTTCCTTTCATATGAACATTTATGACCTGGTCAAACTGCTCTTCGGTCATTTTATGAAGCATGGCGTCTCTCGTAATTCCCGCATTATTTACTAAAATATCAATATCACCGAATGAATCAATGGCAGCCTGAATTAAGCCATGTGCACTATCTTTTTTGGCGACATCTACTTGGACAGCTAAGCCCTTCGTTCCGATTTCTTCAATTTCATGGACGACAGTTTGGGCCGCATCCAGGTTAAGATCTCCCACAACGACATTTGCTCCATGTTTTGCTAATAATAAAGAAATCTCTCGGCCAATTCCTTGGCCCGCTCCAGTTACTACAGCAATTTTTCCATTTAAGTTCATAATAAACAACTCTCCTCACTGGGTAATTTTAATTTAATTTTTATGTTCTTCTAGTGATAGCTATAGAGTAATGCCTGGTTAAATTTTATATAAGAAAACTTTTTTTGTCAATAAAAATTCGGAAAATTTGAATTATTGTGTTTTGCTATTTGATTTCTCTATATTCCTTGCACAGAAGTGCAGTTTACAGAAGAAAAGCAATATGATCTCGCCAAATAAAAATTTTTTCTTCAGTAAAAAACCACAGAAAACTGTGGTTTTTAAAAACTAGAGAATTCCTTTTAATCAGAGTTTTTATTGAATTATTTCCTATATAATACTCACATCTTCTTTTTTAAAGTATGAATTTACTATTTTTAAAGTTTGGTCAGCCTCGTTAAGTATCGAATCAATTATTTCTTTTACACTTGGACAATCATCAATTCTTCCAATTACCTGTCCAATAGATAAGATTCCCGCATCTATATCTGCGGTTTCCAGCAATTTTTTATATGCTTCCCCTCCAATTAAAGGCAGTAATTGATCAATGGAAGCTCCGCTTTTCTCTAACTCTAATGTTTGAAGTGCAGCCTTATTTTTATAGACTCTATTCGGTTTATTAATTGAACGTTTAACCATTACTGTATCGTTAAGCTTCGCGTTTATTAATTGTTCTTTTATTAAGTTTGGGAGTGGTGATTCCTTACTCATAACAAATCTTGTTCCCATTTGGATACCTTGTGCCCCCAGTGATAAGGCCGAAAGCAATCCTTGGCCATCTTTAAATCCCCCGGCAGCAATGACAGGGATCTTGACAGCTTTTACAACTTCAGGAATTAAAATCATAGAAGTTACTTCATCAACCCCTGGATGACCCCCGCATTCATAACCGACAATAACAACTCCGTCACAGCCCAATTCCTCCGCTTTTTTTGCGAACTTCACAGAAGGTACAACATGAATAACCTTTATTCCGGCTGTTTTCAATTGATCCATATATTTAGCTGGGCTATATCCAGAAGTAAAAACAATTTTCACTCCAGATTCAATAACACCCTCAACATACTCATCCATCGGTTTCCTAATGCCGATAGCGATGTTTACACCAAAAGGTTTATCAGTATTTGCTCGTACTCTTTCAATATCCTCCTGCATTTCCTTCTTGCTCGGAAATGAGCCGGCAGTAATTAAACCTAATCCCCCCGCTTCGGAGACGGCTGAGACAAGTGGTTCTTTACCTAATCCTTGTAATCCCCCTTGAATAATAGGAAACTTAATTCCTAATAATTTGGTGATCTCCGTTTTTAATTCCATAATACCCTCCAATTTCTATACTGTTTGAACACTCTGGTCATATTAATTGGGGCAAAAATTATTAAGGTGAATTTCAACAAAAATTACGGTTTCACCTCATTGCAGTTGCAGAGGAACATCCAGCATCAGCATTGATAACTACTCCAGTTACTAGATCTGAATCGGAAGAAGCAAGATAAACAAACGTACCTGCCAATTCATCTGGTTCTGGGAAACGCTTTATAACATATCTTCTTAGATTAGTCTCTAGCATTTTAGGATCCGTACGTATTTTTTCTGTCATAGGCGTAGAGGCTAATGGAGCAATCGCGTTTGCGGTAATATTATATATACCTAACTCTGTCGCCAAAGCTTTTACCATTCCTACTAACCCCATTTTTGCGGCAGCATAATTAACCTGCCCGAGGGTACCCATTAAACCTGCTGCTGACGTGACATTGATAATTTTCCCATATTTTTGTTCAATCATATCTCCAACGGCGTGTCTCACACAATTCCAAGCCCCTTTTAAGTGAACAGCGATGACCTCATCAAATTGGCTTTCCTCCATTTTGTGAATCATTGCTGGTCTAGTAATGCCTGCATTATTTACTAAGACAGTTATTGGTCCTAATTTTTCTCGTGTAATATCAGCCATTTTCTCAACAGCATTGTAATCCGATATATCACAGCAGATTGGGATTGCTGTTCCGCCTTTATCAGTTATCTCTCTCGCCACTTGCTCTGCTCTTTCGCCATTTAAATCAACTACGGCCACTTTCCCGCCTTCTTCGGCGAATCGTTTAGCAACTTCAGCACCAATTCCTTGACCGCTTCCGGTGACAATGCATACTCTATCTTTTAACCTCAAAAGCCAAACCCCCAATTGTAATTGAAAATACTATTACTCTAAAATTAATTTTTAAATCAAATTATTTTCCAATAAACATAGGCTGCCTTTTTTCAAAGAAAGAAGCGACACCTTCTTTAAAATCCTTTGTTTGAAGACAAATATCTTGAGTCGTTGCTTCTATCTCTAATAACATTTTTAATTGACCATTTACATGCTGGTTCATCATTCGTTTTGTTAAACCTATCGATATCGGAGATTTCTTTGCCAAATTTTCTGCAATCGAGATGGTTGTTTCCATCAATTTATCGCTTGGAATGATTTTATTGATAAGCCCTATTTGTAAAGCTTCTTCAGCGGAAACCTTTTCCCCAAGAAACATCATTTCTTTTGCACGCTGTGGCCCAATTAGTAATGGAAGAAAATGAATAGCTCCGAAATCAGGAATTAAGCCTACGTTCACAAAGCTTTGCACAAAAAAAGCCTTATCAGATGCCAGCACCATATCACAGGCCAACGCAAAACTGCATCCAGATCCAGCAGCTGGTCCATTGACAGCAGCAATAATAGGTTTTTCAATTTCTAGTACTTTGTGCAATAGCTTAACGCCATCTATTAATCTTTTTCTTCCGCCTAATGGTTTAATTTCACTTAAGGCACTAAGATCCCCTCCGGCTGAAAAGGCACGGCCTTCACCGGTTATGACAATGCATTTTATATCTTTGTCTTTTTCCATATCCTCAAGTGCATATAATAATTCTTCTTTAATCTCCGTAATAAATGCGTTGCGGATCTCTGGCCTATTCATAATTAGAATGCCTATTCCATTATGTCTTTTAACAATAATATTTTCATAATTCATCCAATCACCTCATCCCTTAATATTCATAAAATGAACTATTTTCTATTGCTTTTTTAATGTCATATACTCTTCAGCCATTTCCCTTAATTTAGCTTTTTGAATTTTATCTCCATTAGGCCCAGGGGTGGTTGGGAATGAATCAATAAAGATAACATCTTTTGGTACCTTGAAATCAGCCAGGCCATTTTTGCAATGCTCAATAATGTCCTCTTTTTTAAGATTTTCATTTTCTTTCAGCCTCATAAAAGCAATAGGAGTCTCCTGGCCATCATGTTTCACACCAACAATTTGAACAATGTCTACTTCCGGTAATAATAAGATATAATCTTCAATTTCCTTTGGAGAGACTAAAAATCCTTTTAATCGAAGGGAGTCTTTCATCCTTGAATAGTAAATAACAGATCTATTTTCCAGTTTTATAGCTAAATCACCTGTTTTGAAGAACTCCCCATTTTTTGTAAAAGACTCTCTTGTAATTTCAGGAGCATCTAAATAACCCAACATCACATTGTAGCCTTTCATGATCATTTCACCTTCATTTCCAGGAGGGAGGATTTCCTCTGTTTCAGGATCAATAATTTCTACATGAATGTCAGGATGTATGGGCGGTCCACCCGCAAGTACGCGTTCTTCTAAAGGTGCATCAATACTCCCAACACAAGCGAATGATCCAACCTCTGACATTCCATATGTTTGGACCATAGTAACGTTTTCAAATAGGTTTTCCATGGCCTTAACGAATTCTAACGTATCCATGATCATGGTTGAGACAACCCCGACTCTTAATGAGGACAAATCGTAATTTGATAAATCCATGTCAAAAAACGGTATACACATATTATCTAGACCAAAGAAAATGGTTGCCTTATATTTATCGATGATTTTTATTGTTTCTAGCGGATTGTATCGTTCCATTGCTATAACTTTCGCTTGATGTGTTAATACCGAAAATAAAGCAATATACCCAAATATTCCACAAAAAGGAAGTCCGCCAATGAGAATATCCTCTTTTGTTATTTTTATATGATTGCCAGCGTTATATCCGTGTAACAATGCCATTCTTTGCGAATGCATAACGCCTTTTGGATTCGAAGTGGTACCGGATGTATATAAAATATTAAATACGGATTCGGGGGAAGATAGTCCTTTGAACTCTTCTAAACGAACATCTTCATTTACGTAAAAGTCATCTAAGGTCTTATAAAAACTTGTTGAGTCGTCATGAAGTGATGTAGTGGATACAATATACTCTAAGGAAGGGAATGCAGTGTGATCGATTTCTGTTTTGCCAATTACGCCTTCTAGAATTTCTTTATAATTATAGGAATCCAATTGAGGCTGAAAAATCATCATCTTGCTCTTTGAATGCTGGAGAATATAATTCAATTCATGGGCTTTATAGCGCATATTTAAATTTACAACGGTTGCACCAATTAAACCTGCTGCCAGTTCTATAACAATCCAATCAACAGAGTTTGGAACCCAGACGGCAATCCTATCACCGTAAGAGATATGACTTTTTAGCCCCCTTGCAAGTTTACTTGTCTTTTTGATCAAATCTCCGTATGTGTATGTTTTATCCTTGTGAATCACTGCTGTTCTATGTTCATTTTTTTGGAGATGAAGCAACAAATCATATACCGTTTCCATAATTTGTTATAAACCACCTTTCTTTGGTCTCTTAATAATGATCCTATTTTCACAGGTTGAATATAGACTGCCTGCCAAGCGACCAATTGGATCAAGTTTATCTATATCAATCCGGTATCTTTCCAGTAACACATCGTCATTTACGTTAAATAAAATAACCTCACCAATAACGAGAGTATCCTTGCCTAATGGAAGAATCGTGTGAAGCTTACATTCCAGTTTTATCTTGGACTCATTTACACTTGGAGGTTTAACAACTTTACTAGGAGTCTCAGTTAACCTGGATACATTAAATTCATTCACTTCTGGAGCAAAATCTTCCGCAGTTATGTTTACTTTTTCAAGAAATGAGCGTGATATGATATTTGCGACAAATTCACTATTTTCTTGGATATTTCGCAGGGTATCTTTTGGTCCGTTTGTACCAGGCTGCAAACTAAAGGCAACCATTGGCGGACTGGATGATACACAGTTGAAAAAACTAAAAGGGGCTAGATTAGGTCCTTCCCTTCCTACAGTAGAGATAAAACCAAGGGGTCTTGGAAGGACGCTCCCAGTTAGTAATTTATAAACCTCCCTTTCCGTAATCTCAGAAGGATTAATTTGCACCCGCATCACTCCTTACATTAAATGCCATAGCTCTTCAGAATCAACTTCGCCTGATGCAAACTCTTTAATAACCGCCCCTCTGCTCATAACATAGGTTCGATTTGCAATCTCTAATACTTTATTTATGTTTTGCTCAACGACAATAATGCTAACGCCGAATTCCTGATTGATTGTCACAATTTGTTCCATTATTTTATCAACCAGATTAGGCTGAATTCCTACGGATGGTTCATCTAATAATAAGTAACTCGGATTAGACATTAGTCCAATTCCTAAGGCAACCATCTGGCGCTGCCCGCCGCTCATCGTTCCAACCAGCTGTTTTTTACGTTCTGAAAGTATTGGGAATAGTTCGAAAATGGCTTCCCTAGTAAACTTACTATTCCCTTTAACAACTTCAGCACCTAGTTCAAGATTTTCTTCAACAGTAAGATTTGAAAATACATTATTTGACTGTGGTACAAGACATATTCCTTTGCTGACAATTTCTGTTGTGGGCTTATTAGAAATAATTTCTCCGTTAAAGGAAACGGTTCCAGCATTAGGCTGGCGAATGCCAACAACCGTTTCTAATGTTGTACTTTTACCTGCTCCGTTATGGCCAATAAGTGCAATGATTTCCCCTTCATTTACTTGAAGAGAGACTCCCTGCAGAATACTTTTAGAACCAATAGAAACTTGTAAGTCATCTATTTGCAGCATTAATATACCCCCTATGAGCTAACCTCCAAAATATATATTACGCAGGTCCTTGTTTTTAGCTAATTCCTTTGGATGTCCTTCTGCAATAGGCTCCCCTTGATGCAAAAAGATAATTTTATCGGCTATTTCACTAATAAGTGAAACGTTATGTTCAACTATTAGGATCGTTTTCCCTTTATTAATTAAGTCTCGAATAAGTTCTATAAACCTAGCCAATGACGTAGGGTCTAGACCAGAAGTTGGCTCATCCAGTAAGAGTAATTCCGCTTCTGTTGCAAGAAGTCTGGCAATAATTAGTAATTTTTGCTCAGCATAGGATAAACTCCCTGCCATTTCGTTCTCTTTCCCCTTAAGGCCGACATAATTTAAAATATCCAGGGATTTTTGTATGTTCTCCTTCTCCTCTTTTCTTACTTGATCTGGTCTGAATAGAGAAAGAAGAGGTGATTCTGCATATTTACTTGGACAAGCTAGAATAATATTTTCTAATATAGTCATTTCCGACAAAGCCCTTACATCTTGAAAAGATCTAGCCAGCCCTAATTTAACGCGCTGGTGGGGAAGGAGTTTTGTAACATCTTTACCCTTAAAATGAACGGTACCACCGTCAGACTTTAAAGCTCCGGTAATAAGATTAAATATAGTCGTTTTTCCTGCACCATTTGGTCCGATTAATCCAATTATTTTCCCCTTTTCAACATTAAAGGTACAATTTTTGACTGCCTGTAAACCGCCAAAACGCTTTTCTATTGAATCTAGCTGAAGTATCATGCCTTTTCCTCCTCTCCTATCACGGCAGCTGTATCCTTTTCATCTGGTATTACCTGTATGCTTGACTTTGGGGTAGCTCCGAAAATTCCTTGAGGTCTTACGATCATAAAGACAATCATTAATAATCCATATAAAACTTGACGAATGGGAGCGGCATGAGAATCTGAAATCGGCAGGAGTTTTAATAGCTCCGGCAGTCCCAATAGGATAATAGTACCGACTGTTACACCTTTCCAAGAGCCTAATCCGCCCAAGATAACTAATGTGGTAATAAATACAGATTCATGAACAGTAAAACTGTTTGGATTAACATAGGTTACATATCCTGCATATAAGGAACCAGCCACTGCAGCAACACATCCAGAAAGAACTGTTGCTACAATTTTTGCGCGTTTCGGGTCCTTTCCAAGGGACATGACAACAGACTCATCTTCTTTTACCGCACGGAGGACTCTTCCGAATCCAGTCTTTGTTACTGATATTAAAAATAATAAAACCAATACAGTTAAAACTACTGATAAAATTAAATAGGCAATATCTGAGCCAACAACAAATCCGAAAAACTCTGGCCGAGGGATCCTTTGGATTCCGGCAGATCCGTTTGTGATATCTGTTAGATTCATAAAGAAGGAAAACAAAAGCATTTGCATTCCAAATGAAGCGACCACAAAGTAGTCACCTGACACACCTAGCGATGGAATAGCCATTATTGCACTTGCGATACCCGCAACGATAATTGCGCCAATTAATGCAAAGATAAAATTAAAGTTGAACTGGGTTTGCAGGATGGCTGCAGTGTAGGCACCAACCCCAAATATCGCTCCTTGTGCCATTGAAAATATACCTGTATATCCCATTAAGATGTTAAGGGAAGCGGCTAAAATCACATAGATACTTGCAATAATCGCAAACCCGATAACGATTTCCAAATGATATCCCTCCTATGCTCGCTGACCAAATAAGCCTCTTGGTCTCACCATAATCATTATTAGGAAAATGACAAAAATAACAGCAGACTGCCAATGCGGCTCAACGTGAAGGACTGATAGGTTAAAGAACATGCCTACGAAAAGGGCAGCAATCCAGCCTCCGACAAAACTTCCAATTCCGCCCATTATTACAGCCATCATACTTATAATAACTAACTCCAGGCCTCTACCTGATAGTGCACCAGCATCTATCGTTATATAGCAAGCTGGAATGGCGACAAGAGCAGAACCAACGGCATAGCAAATCATATTTATTTTTTTAATAGAGATCCCTACAATTTGCGAAAGGTATGGGTTTACTGCCACCGCCCGTATTAATCTTCCTGTTTTCGTTTTAAGCATAAAGAATTGAAGACCTAATAAAACGATAATTCCAACGATGACAAAGATTAATTGTGCTAGGGTAATAGTTCCGTTAAAAATTGTAATAATTTTATACATACTTTCAGATTCTACAGCTTGTGGAGTCGCTGAAAAAATTGCCTGAAAACCATTTTCAATAACTGCAAGTGTTCCTAGCGCTGCAATAAACAGAGTCATCATTGTTCCGCCACGTTTAAGTACCTGATCATAAATCCCCCTATAAATGCCAATTCCTGCCAATGCAGCAATCAACACTGCAAGGATCAGACTGCCTATTATAGGTATATTAAGAAGGCTAACAAATATAAAAAGGGTATACCCTGCCAGGGTAAAAACCCCGGCATGGGCAATATGGAAGTGGCGAGTAGTGCTAAAAATTATTCCGAACCCAGTGGCAATCAAGGCATATTCTACAGTTAATATGACACCTTGGAGGAATAATTGCCAAAAAATGTCCATTTATCCACACTCCTAATATTCTTTAATAATTTGTGTACTCTGGTCTTTAATAACAGCAATATTGACGGGTCTTATTGATGTTCCATCATCATTGAACTCAATCGAACCACTGATACTATCAAACTTTTTAATTTCAGAAATGGCCTTTTTAAGCGCATCTCCATCTGTTCCATATCCTTTTTCGACTGCATACTCATAGGCTTCTTTGAAGACCATAACAGAATCGTAATAGGTGACATTGAAGAGCTGGGCCATTTCGGTATTATATTTTTTACTGAATCTGTCCATCCATTCCTTTTCAGGATCTAAAGCTAATTGCGAGTAAATGATTCCCTGTCCATTCGGGCTCTTAATTAGGTCCTCAAAAATAACCCACGATGTAACAAGAATTTGTTGTTTTAATCCAAGCTCACGAATTTGGTCAATAATCATCTTTGCATCTTGGTCATAAGAAGCAATATAAATTGCATCTGCGTTTGAGCTTTTAGCTTTTAAAATAATGGATCGGAAATTTGTTTCTCCAACTCTATGAGTTGCACTGCCAACTACTTTTCCTCCATTACTTTCAAATTGCTCTGTGAATTTTTCGAGTCCTGAATGCCCGGCATCTTCATCATTGTGGATAATAAAGGCCGTTTTAATATTTCCTTCTTCAGCAGCATACTTTGCGAGTACATCAACTTCATGACCTAAAAGTGGAATCGTATTAAAGAGATAGGGACTCGCTCCTGCAAGCGCATCACTTTGTGCACCGCCGTTAACTAACGTCATCTTGCCGCGTTCTGCAACAGGAAGAATAGCAAGCGTCGCACTGCTGTAGGTTGTAAGGGCAAAGCTATATCCTTTTGCTGTAAGGTTCTGTGCTGCCAAAACAGATGCCTTCGGGTCCCCTTTTCCATCCTGATAATCAACTACTAGCTGTTTTCCGTTAACCCCGCCTGCATTATTGATATCTTCAACAGCAAAATCAATTCCCATTTTCATATTTTCTCCAGTAGTTGCTCCAGGTCCGGTTAATGGCAGTATGGCTCCAATTGTAATAGAATCCCCGTCATCTTTATTTCCTGTATCTTCTGCCTTTTCAGCTTCATTGTTGCTATTACTATTGCTGCTATTGCTATTATTGCTGCTAGAATTGCTGCTAGATTGCTGGTTACCGCAAGCTGAAAGGATAATAAGCAAAACAATTACTAATATCGGAATAATTTTCCTTTTCATATTTGTTCCTCCTAAATTTAATGGCTTTAGTAAAACAATGTATGGTTACAGGGTATTACGCCTTAAGACCATAGCAGGAATTTCTCCTTTTTGAATAACTTCATTGTTTTGGTTAATAAGCTCATAATAACGGCCGATAATTCCTGCTTTTGGATTAGAATTTGAAAGCCTCTTTTCTGTTATTTGAAACCTTACATGAACGGTATCACCTACAAATAGCGGTTTGAGAAATTTCCAGTTATTAATTCCAAGCATGGCGATAACCCTTTCAAAAACACCAGAGCGTGTCATTAACCCTGTAACTACAGAGACACCCAGCATCCCATGACATAACCTTTGTCCAAAGACCGTTGTTTTGGCAAATTCCTCATTGGTATGAAGTTCACTTAAATCCCCTGATATCCCAGTAAATAAAACAAGATCGGTTTCAGTAATTGTTCGTCCAGGTGTAGTAAAGGTCATTCCTTCTTCAAAATCTTCGTAATACAGCCCTTCCATAAATGATCCCTCCATTGTTTAATTCAAAATTGACTTATTGTAATTTACCTAAATCTGAAAATTCTGATAAATTTCGACATACTTTTCTTATTTTTGCATTTTCATATTATGTTCGGTGTGTGAAAGCACTAAATATTTATGAGGTGAAAACAATTCTTCTAAAAAATTGGTGTTAATCCCGGAGCTAGAAATATGAGATCTTTTAGTGGTATATCCTTTTTGAAAGAAATCATTGAGGCATTTTATTACGTTATAAATAATCATCATTCATTTCTCATAGCAGTATCCCCCATTAAATAGTCTTGTAAATACTTTTAAGGTTATCAATTTTGAAAGCGTTTTTACCTGAGTAAAATTTTATATAAGAAAAAAGATTTTGTCAATAAAAAGTATGAAAATTTAGATTATTAAATATATGTATTTTCTTTGTTGATTTTTTTCTGACGATAAAAAAAATCCCCTCTTTTCTGGATGAGAAATGCATAGTCTATCCAAAATAATAGGAGATTCTTAGGAGTATTGTTTAATAGGTTAATTGGGATACGCCCCGTTTAGCTTTAAACTTATTTCATTAGCCGTATTTTTAATTAAAACCCCTAGCTTATCGATGTCCTTTTGCTCGAATTGTGCGGTCATGCCAATAAGAGAGATAACCATATCCACACTTTCATCATTATTGAAGATCGGTGCAGAAATCCCGACGACCCCTTCAATATACTCACCAAAGGTTGTTGAGTATCCCTTCTCACGGATCAGCGGAAATTCCTCAAGAAGCTCTTGGATTTCTTTTTCTGTTAATGGACGTAATTTATGGTGTGTTCGAAGGAGCTCTTCCGCTTCGTCGTCGTTCATATAGGCCAATAAACATTTTCCGTACGAACCGTCAACAACGGAAAAGTGTCTTCCAACTGATACATTGATCCCAAACTCTTCGCCTTCGGCTTTGGCTATAATAGTGGAGCGGCTTTGGCCAATCCTGCTGACCAGAAATGAAGTCAAGCCTGTCTGTTCTGATAGGGCTTCAAGATAAGGAATGATAACCGAAATATCAAACTGATTTTCCTTCGCTCTTTCTCCCAGGACTACAAGATACGGTCCAAGGCTGTAGCGCTTGGAGCTTTTATCAAAACGAACAATGGAAAGCTCCTCTAACTTTTGCAGGATCCGATAGCAGGTAGTCGGGGTCAGTGAAAGCGCTTTAGCTATTTCAGTTAAGTTGCTTTTACTGAATTTCTTGCGACTTAATAGAGTTAAAATACGAAAAGCACTGTCAACGGCTGGAACATTGTATTTTCGTTTTCCCTTGCCTTCAGTCTCTTTTGCTTTATTTTCCATTTGCCCCTCCTTTAAAGATGTGCTATTTTAGAATTATTTGAATTTATTTTATATAGGGAAATGATTTTTGTCAATGAAAATATTTTTTACCAGTAAAAAAACCACAGTTTCCTGTGGTTTAAGTATTTTTAATAGTTAATAGGTAGTTTTGGCACCTTTTTGCTGTTAACTCAGGCCCAGTCAAAATAGGAATAGAACAGTTCACCTGTTGAGCCACATGAGCCATGCTGTATTGCGATAAAACAATCACATCCCCCCCGCTCTCTGCCTCACGGATCATTCCCTGAATGAGCTGATCGTGTTCAGACTGTTTGCCCTGTTTCATAAGTTGAAGTGCTTGAGTATTGACAAAAGATTTTACCTGGATATTCTTATTTTTTTCAAATAAATAATTTTGCAAGGCTATTGGAGTAGCTTCAACTGTTGAAATAAGACTGATATTTTTATAGACTAGTGCTTCATCCAGCATGGCTTCATCTGAGCGAAAAATTTTTGCCGTATGTAAAGGCTGTAATACTTTGGCCAAATCATTAAAAGCTGAACAGGTCAGCTGAATAATATCAGCATCTGATTCAGCAGCAGTACCGAGGAGTTTTGAAAATCTCCTGATGATTGCCGGTGTAATCTCCCCGCCCTCCTGTACCATCTTTAATAAGCCAGTATCCATAAAATGAAGCAGCTCAATCTCAGGCGCTACCCTTAAAAAGGCGTGTTCGATGGGCTTAACTGACTCGGTCATTGCGTGAATTAAGGCTATTTTCATAGATACGCCTCCTTTTTCAGAAAATTATAGAGGATTTTCCCGAATCATGCTGAATAAGTTTAGAACGAGTATTTCTTTACGACATGAAAGGATGAGTTTGTTGAAAACAATTAAGGTAATACGTGTGCCCATTCCTTCACCTACATTGTGGCCGCATACGACAACCAATAGCTACTTAATAGGAAATGAGCATGAAAGTATTCTTGTGGATGCTGCCTATGATCAGCAGGTAACAAGAACAGAATTGGATCGTGTCATAAGGGAAAATCAGCTTGCCCTTCCAAAACTGATTATTCTAACACATTCACATAGAGACCACGCACCAGGCGTCCGTCAATTGGTGGATTGGAATTCAAAACCAGCCATTTATTGTCATGAGGAAGAAAAAAATGGGATTTTGGCAGCTATCTCCCCTCTCCAGGAATTATCATATCTTCAAGATCTTGAAGCCATTACAATAGCAGATACAGAAATCCTTGGCATGCACACCCCTGGACATACGCCTGGCCATTTAAGCCTGTATATCCCGTCTGAGGAAATTCTGATTTCAGGCGATAATATCGTTGCGAAGGGTACAACATGGATTGGCCCGCCTGATGGAGATATGGCAGACTATATGACAACATTAAAACGTTTAAAAAGCTTAAAGCTTAAAAAAATTGGTCCAGGGCATGGTGATTGGGTGGACAGCCCATATGAACACATTGATTTTGTGCTAAATCGCCGCAATGAAAGAGAAAAGCAAATTCTTTCATTGTTAAAAGAACATGGTCCACTTGGGCCAGACCGCCTGACGGAAATGATTTATAAAGATACCATTCACCCTAGCGTATTCCCTGTTGCTGCAAAGACGACTGAGGCCCATCTGATAAAGTTAGCGAAAGATGGCATGGTACACAAACAAGATGAAGATTACCTTCTGAAATAAAGAATTACCAGCTGCTTTCCGGCATCATTAGCGGGAAGCCTTTTTTGTTTTGTTCAATTGTTCTTAGAGATAAAATCGTCGGCCGGGCCATTGGCATTTCGCCATTTTCGAAGGCTGTGATTGCCTCGTGCGGTTCAATCCAAAAGGCTTCGTCTATTTCATTAGGGTCTGGCAGCGGTGTTTGTTCCTTGGGAAGTGTGGCGATAAAAAAGCGAGTATCGTAGCGATATGGTCTTTCCTTAGGTGTAATCCGGTGCCCAAAATATTTCAGGCTGTCTAAATTTAGATAGATGTCTTCCTCTGCTAGTAAATCTAGAAAACTAATTTTTCCTTGAACAAGCTTGCTTCGGTATTCCCATGCTTTCTCATGATTTATTTGAGCGGGGAAACCATCATAGCTTTCGGCAAGCAATATACCAACCTCCTCAAAAAGTTCTCTTGCTGCCGCAATATAATGACCAATACTAAAGTCTATATCTTTTGGACAGTTATGAATATAGGAACTATCTTTAATTTCATCTGATACGTCCACTTGTCCGCCGGGAAAAACGTAAAAACCGCCTAAAAACTTCATCGTTTTTGGCCGTTTCGTCATGTACACTTTTGATTGATGATCCATTAAAATTACCGTTGACGCAGGTTTTGGAATGACTGGCACTGTATGTCCCACCTTTTGATTTTTCATATACTAAAAATTTTTATTAAATAGTTATTCAATATGGATCGCAGATATCCTTTAATTTTAATTTTGAAAAACGAAGATGAGGTAAAAAAAGACAGGGCTGCATTGGCAGCCCTGATAATTATTAAGATAATATTCTTTTTTCACCGGTAATTTCTTTAATAGGACCGATATTTTGCGTAAATTCAATCGTCCCGATGTATTTGCCGTTTTCATCACGAACAGCAAAATAGCGAATGTAGACAAATTTGCCGCGAACCTGAATCCAGAAATCTTCGCTATCCTTTTTCCCTGATTTGAAGTCGTTTAATAGGTCTTCGACAACATGCACGCTTCTTGGCGGGTGACAGTTTTGCACAGTACGCCCAATTACAGCTTTTGTTCGGGCAAAGATTCTTTCCTTGCCGTGAGAGAAATAGCGCACAACATCATCATGATCAATGAAGGTTATATCGACTGGCAGATGATTTAAGACAAGTTCCAGCTGCTTTAAGGAAAGAATTCCTGTTTCCATTTTAATAAAACCTTCAGAAATGGCTTTTTCGCCAATTGGCATTCTTTCAGGCTTCCATACTTCTGTTGGACTTGTGAGACAAAAGCCGATTTCGTCGCTTTCATGAGCAATTTTTACCCATTCGTCCTCTGTCAAATTTTTCAAGGCCATTGGGAAAAGAATGTTTTCCTCCCTGTAAATCATGTCAATCACTTCATTCATGACAAAACTCATAATATGTGTGATTTCCTGTTTGTTAGCAGAATCTGGATAATTGGTTAATTTCTGCTTAGCTTCTTTGATTGCATCGCGGATAAAATCATCAATTCTCCACATATTGTTTGTTGGCCCATATATGCCGTATTTCTCTAAAAATGGGAAAATCAGATTTTCCTTTCTGCTGTAATGCTTATCGATATCAAGAAGAAGATTGCAATCTTCAAGGAGCTTAAGAACATTTTCAGAAGAATCTTCTTTAACAAATGCATCTAAATGACCCTTTACCTTGGTATCAATAAGGTTTTCCAGTGCACGATTTTCCAGTTTGAACGTATGGACCGGGTGGCCTGGCTCATCTTCTGGTCTTTGGTGTCTTTCTGGCTGTTCAATCGATCCTCTAAATATTTCAGTATGGGCTGAATAGGTCCGCTGCAATTCTGCCAGCGGAATGTCAAACTCCTCAAAAAGATCATGCTGCAGCTGAGTAATTTCATCAATGGTTACTTTTCCGATAAAGGCATCAAAATGTGCCTTAAGCTCATGCACGTTTTTGCCATTATGTAGATCAAGAAAAATCTGTTTCAGTTTCGCGCTACGGTCAGTATTTCTAAAGGTTTGATGCTCTCTATTATTAATGATTTCACTCATAATGGATCCTCCTTCAAATTGCCAATGGCCAAATAACTTATACATAAAGTACCATGTAATCCTAAAAGGGATTGTGATGCCCATCACGAGTTATATAAAAAATGGAACAGCTATATTGCTGTTCCATTAAGAAAGTACTTCTTCTGCTATTAATTTGTACGACTGTATTTTGTCTTTGAAATCATGTGTGATAGTCACAATCATGATTTCATCTGCATGGCAATCATCCTGAATCTGGACGAGTCTTTCCTTGACTTGTTGTGGATTACCAATCAGTATTTTTTCTTTCATTTTTAAAATCTTTTCTTTCTCCAGATCGTTTAACACATAGTTTTTTGCTTCTTCAAAGGATGGCACTCGGCTTCCCTCGCCTTTTCCTTTTTGGATAGACCAGATAAGCGAGCTTAGGGCAATTTCTTCAGCTTTTTCTTGCGTTTCCCCGCAGAAAGCAGAAATCGTAATGATCACCTGGGGTTTTTGCCCATCTTTTCTTGGTTTAAAGTTTTCTCTATATTGGCCAATGATTTCTGCCCCGTCTTTGTCGCTCATAAACTGCCCAAATGCATAGTTCATCCCATTTTCCGCTGCAAGAATAGCACTTTTTTTACTCGTGCCCAGGAGCCACGTAACAGCAGGAACAGGCGGCAGCGGAGAAGCTTGCACCTTTGAAAATAAATGCCCCTCTGGAAAATCATTTTCTAAAAAATGAAGCAAATCGCTGACAAGCTCAGGCATTTTCCATACCCTTTGCAAAAAGTTCCCCGAGAGCGCTTCGGTTGCTTCCGCTGAACCTCCAGGTGCCCGGCCAATGCCAAGATCCATCCGTCCTGGAAATAGAGTGGCAAGCATGTTGTAAACTTCAGCAACCTTATAGGGACTGTAATGCGGCAGCAAAACCGCCCCAGCCCCAAGGCGGATCGTTGATGTGTGTGCGCCAATATAGCTGAGCATAACTTCTGGTGCGGAGCATGCCAGACCAGACAAATCATGATGCTCTGCAATCCAATATCTTGTGTACCCTAGCTTTTCACCTGCCTGGGCAAGCTTCATGGATTGTAACAGGGCATCCTGGGCTGTTTGGTTAGAAGATATAGGTGATTGATCTAAAATACTAATTTTCAATGTACTGCCCTTCTTTCCATACTGGCTCTTTACAGCTTTGAAAATTCCTCAACAAGCTCGCCAAAACGCTTGAGTGCATTTTCAATTGGGTCTGGGGTGGTCAGATCAACACCAGTTTTCTTCAAAAGTTCAAGCGGGTAATCGCTGCTTCCGCTTTTTAGAAATTCCAGATAGGATTCCAGTGTCTTCTGATCACCCTCAAGGATCTTTGTTGCTAGATGGATCGCAGAAGCAAATCCTGTCGCATATTTGTACACATAAAATGGCCGGTAGAAATGGGGAATACGTGACCAGCCGTATTTTACCTCGTCATCGAATACGACCTCATCACCGTGGTACTCCCTGAACAATCCTTCATAAATACTGCTGAATACCTCAACATTTAACGGTGCTCCTTTTTCGGCAAGCTCATGTGTTTTCTTTTCAAACTCAGCAAACATCACCTGTGTAAAGAATGTCCCCTTGAACTGGTCAATAAAATGATTAAGCAGATGCTTTTTCATATCAGGGTCCTTCTCGTTGTTCAGCAGATAGTTGATTAAAAGTACTTCATTCACAGTAGAAGCTACCTCAGCGACAAAAATACTGTAGCGAGCGGTAATTTGCGGCTGGTATTTGGAGCTTAAACTGCTGTGAACGCCGTGGCCGCATTCGTGGACAAGAGTGAATAAGCTATCAAGATCGTCCCGATGGTTTAATAAAATATAAGGGTGAACCCCGTATACGCCAAGATTGTAAGCGCCTGACCTTTTCCCAGGAGTTTCTCTAACATCCAAATATCGTTCCTCTTTAAATTGTTTTAAAATATTGACGTAGTCCTCACCAAGCGGAGCCAGCGCTTTTAACATGGTTTCAAATGCTTCTTCATAAGAAATGTCTGGTTTCACGCCCTTTACAAGCGGCACATTTAAGTCATATTGTCGCAGCTCCTCAAGACCCAGTTTTTCTTTACGAATCTTAATATATTGATACATTGGTTCGATATTGTCTTTTGTTGTCTGGATTAAATTTTCATAGACTTCCTTTGGAACTTTGTCGCCAAACAACCCTTTTTCCAGTGCTGACGGATAGTGGCGAAGCTTCGACATCGTCACATTATTTTTTATAGCCGCTGACAGCGTGGAGGCAATCGAGTTTTTTAGTTGGACATACGGCTGGTAATAAGCTTTATACGCTTCCCTGCGTTTATCCCGATTCTCATCCTCCATCAGTTTGGAATACATTCCCCTAGTCAGTTCAACTTTTTCCCCATCACCATTTGTGACATCGCCAAATTTAATATCTGCATTATTGATCATGCTGAAGGTATGGCTTGGAGCGGATAATGCTTCGCCAAGATTAGAAAGAATTTCTTCTTGTTCTTTGCTTAGGACATGCGGCTTATAGCGGAACGACTCCCATAGGTCTTCAGCAAAATAATCCAGCTTTTTCTCCTCTTCTATGTATGCTTTTAAGGTAGGTTCTTCGAGACTTAACAGATAGGGCATGAAAAAGGACCCTGCTGCACTTACCTTTACATTGACGCTTTTAACTTGATCAAGCAAGGATTGGGAGCTTGTCACTCTTGTGTCCTCATCTGCCTTCAGCATTGCATAGGCAAATGCTTTATTTAGATGATAGGAAAGCTTTTCGCTTATTTCCAGATATTGGTACAATGAATGCCCATCATGGATGTTTCCGTCAAAGCTTTTTAATTCTTCAGCTAATTTTTCAACCAGCTTAATATCCTCTTCCCATTTGCTGACATCAGCATAGATATCTTCTAAATTCCATTTCTCTTGAACAGGCACCTCTTCACGGCTTTTGTATGTTTTCATTGTAAAATCCCTCCTTAGTTTATAGGCTCCCCAATTTTCATTAGCATGGAAGACTCTGCTAAATTTGGCCGTTGATTTCCGCTCCAGGCGCTTCGCTTTCCGGGGGGCATTTTGCGAGCCTCCTCGTCACATCCGTTCCTGCGCACGTCTCGCTTCAACGCTGATCCCCCAGGAGTCTACGCGCCTTCCGCTCCAATCAACTAAGCGCTTAAAACATTAAGCTTAAACACAGCCATTTTATAAAAGCATATGCAGAAAAACTTTCAAAATGGAGTTTTTATAGGGATAATGTTAAACTACCCATATCAAAAATGCTAATATGACGCTGCAGGAGTGTGAAAAAATGTCCGGTATTGCCTATCTCCCTCCCGAGGGTGAATATGAACTGTTTACAGATGAGGCCCATTATGCTGATAAGCTGAAAGAATGGGGCTTAGCTTCGAAAAAGCAATTTTTATATAAAGAAAATCATCTTCAATTTCAAGTAACGATTAAAGGCTATCAGGTGTATGGAAAAAATGAAGAGCAAAATACGATTGTTATAGAATTTTCAGATGGTCAATTAACGTGTATCCATCCTGCTTATTTAAAAGAAATGCAAGCAGCAAGCTTTGGCAAAGGTACTTTTGCCGAGGCCCAAGATATTCCGGCCGCATCCTCTGAGGAAAAGCTTGAAAGTGAAAAGCCGGCTCCTGTTAAAAAAGAACCAGCCAAGAAAAAAGAGAAGCCCGCCAAGCTTGTGCTTCCAGAAGAAAAAGTTCATTTTACGGGAACGGTAAAACAATTCGCATTAAGCTGGAATAATTTTAATGAAGAAAATGATGAAGTAGTTGTATTGGAAAATGTAATCATCCATGAAGAAGAATCGATCGAGGTAGGCCTTGCCTGGTGTTCGCACTCAAAAACATTAAAAAAGTTCGAGCTAACTCCAGGAGATGAATTGGAATTTGACGGAAAGATCGTTAAAAAGAAGCTCCCAAAAGGAAAAGATGCTGATGAGGAATTCATCATTGAAGAACCAGTGCCATATAAAATAAATAATCCATCAAAAATCAAAAAAGGTTAATTTGGACAGTATTAAAGAGATTTTAGCTAAAGCTGTCAGAACAAGGTTTGCATTCTGACAGCTTTCAGGCAATTCCAGTTAAAGCAGTCAGAACAAGGGCTGCATTCTGACTGCTTTCAAGTAATTCCAGCAAAAGCAGTCAGAAACAAGGGCTGCATTCTGACAGCTTTCAAGTAATTCCAGTTAAAGCATTCAGAACAACGGTTCTATTCTGACAGCTTTCAAGAATTCCAGTTAAAGCAGTCAGAACAAGGATATCATTCTGACAGCTTTCAAGTAATTCCAGCTAAAGCAGTCAGAACAAGGGCTGCATTCTGACTGCTTTCAAACAATTCGATCTAAAGTAGTCAGAACAAGGGTTCTATTCTGACGGCTTTCAAGCAATTCCAGTTAAAGCAGTCAGAACAAGGGTCGCATTCTGACAGCTATAAAAGCAATTCCACCCAAAGCTGTCAGAATCAGAAGTCCATTACGATATTTTTGCGAATCCATCATTCACGATTTCTCACTTGCCCACCCATTCTCCAAAAAGACAAGCCAACTTACAACTCAAACTCCCACTCATCCTTCAAATGCAAATAAATCACAAACAGGGCATTCTCCATATCATAAAAATTCTTCCCAGACATCTCAATATCGAATTTTGGGAAAAGGATTTCTGCGATTTCCCTTGTCAGCTGATTTTTTTCCAGTTCCGGCAGCTGCATGATTCGGCTGCAGTATGTTTTGATGAGGTTCCATTCTTTTGCTCCCATAGCCTTGAGTTTCCATTCATCAATAACAAGGTCTTCTTTTGTTAAATGGCGCTTTTCGATTTCCTTTTCAAAAGGCGTAAGCTTCTTTTTCCTTTTCGATTTACGTTCATGGACGACAATCGTCCCTGCGACAAGATCCCCGATCCGCTTATGCTTGGAATGAAAAAAGATCATGAGGATGCCGAGGAAGTAGCTGGCTGGCAAGGAATCGATAATTCGCAGAAAATTGCGGATAAAACTCGACAAAAGAGTAATGCTGTGGCCGTTTTCCTGTATGACCCTTATCCCCAAAAGTTTTTTGCCAATGGTTCGCCCGCCTTGAAAATATTCAAACGCAAAAAAATAACCCCAGTTGAGGATGAACAAGACAATAATAGCCATTCCGAATACGAAGGAATCAGAAATGGCCCAGACAAAGATATTTTCCGCTCCTGCCATGATTAAAAATAAGGTAAATAAAATGACAATGTTTGCTGTCATGAGTAAAATTTGATCAATAATAAAAGCTGCGGTCCGGCTTCCAAGACCGGCCAGCTGAAATTGAAGTGATACATATTCAGGTGTTTTAATGCCAACTTTCTCCTGATTCATTAGTTTCCCCCTTTTCTTAAAAATATCGAAAACTGTCTACCTACAGGCGCTAGGCCTTTCGCTTTTCTAATGATTTTCTCACAGCTGTTTCTATTTTTCTACAAAATTACTATAATTAGGATGAAGAATCGAAAGAGAGGTTCCAAAATGAATGTAAAGCAATTTGTTAAACAGCACCGCGAAAATTGGAAGCAGCTTGAAACATTAAGTGCCGCTCTTCAGAAGCGCAGAAGCACGATTACTGGTGAAGACATAACTCAATTTCATCAGCTTTATCAAAAGGCATCGCAAAATCTTTCCTATAGTCAGACGTATTTCCCTGAGGCTGAAGTTACCCATTATTTAAATGCCATTGTGTCGAAATCCCATAATCTTTTGTACAAAAATCAGATGACCAGCATGATGCAAATCCGGCACTTTTTCGGAACTAAGTTTGTCGCCCTGCTGCTTGAACAATGGAAATTTATTATCGCTGCCATGCTTCTCTTTTTTGTTGGCGGGGCTGGGAGCTTTATATCGGTTGCGGGTGACCCGCTTCATATTTATTCCATTCTGCCAGCAGACATTGCACAAGGTGTTGACCCGGAAAAGCTCGGCAGCAGTGATGGTGCAGTTGATTCTTCGTTAATGTCTGCAAGTATCATGACAAATAATATTCAAGTGGCCATATTGGCCTTTGCCGGTGGTGTTACCTTTGGCATCCTAACTGTGTATTTACTAATCTATAACGGAATCATTATCGGTGCACTTGCTGCACTATTTTGGCATCATGGAAAAACCTATGATTTCTGGGCATATATTGTCCCTCATGGAATGATTGAGCTTACAGCCATCTTTATTGCCGGTGGCGCGGGACTGCTTATGGGCTATAAGCTCTTTGTACCAGGTAATTTATCCAGGGGCTATCAATTGAAGGTGCAGGCAAAGCGCTCTGTTCAGCTGCTGCTTGGGACAATTCCTTTATTTGTTATCGCTGGGATCATTGAGGGCTTTATCACGCCTGCTGCCATCTCTCTTGAAGCTAAGTATTTCGTTGCCTTTGTTACTGTGATTGGATTGATCTTATACATGATTGCTGGCGGCCTTTCTCATAGGAAAGGAACATCTACAGCAAATTACGATTCATAATATCAATATAATGTGAGACGGCAGCTGCTGCTAGTCTTTCTTCCCTGGCCTCTATTAACTGGAGGCCTTGTTTTTCCCATTTGAGTTTTTCCTTTTTTTTGAGTAAAATTTGCTGCTGGGCCATGCTTTTGATCATAGCTTTTTCAACCGTGCTTGGCTCCTCTTTTATCCTCTTTGTAATCGTTTCATCCTCTATCCCGACCATGAGAAACAAATGTCTTTGCCGAATCCGTTTTAAATAAATGAGTGCGCCCTCTTCATGTAAAAATGTACGGACATCGCTAAATAATAGGATGAGACTCCGTTTTTTTTGCATGGTTTCCAAGTAATGAAAAACAGCTGCGTAATTGGATTCGGCTGCATCCACCCCAAGGCTGTAAATAGACTGCAAGATTGTCTGTAAATGGCCCATCCCCTTGCCAGGCGGGACAAAAGCTTTTATCTCTTTTGAAAAAGCAATAACCGCGACATAGTCCCCCTTTTGCAACGCAGCTGCGGCAACCGTTAACGCAGCCTCCAGTGACTTTTCCAGACGATTTCCCTTTTTGAGCTCAGCTCCCATCATTCGCCCGCAGTCAAGTAAAATTGTAATATGTTTTCCATGTTCGGGTTCAAACTCATTTGTCATGACTTCACGAAGCTTTGCTGTTTGGCGCCAGTTAATCTTCCGCGGGTCATCGCCAATAACATAGCTTCTAATCTTAGCAAAATCTCCTGCACCCGTTTGATGCTTGCGGATTTTTGTTCCTTCATACATTAAAAATTGCTGTGCATTTTCTAAATACTGTTTCGTTTCCGTTAAATCAGGTATTACCTTTACCTTGTTCTGAATTTCAAGTGTTATCTGCTTTTCCCACAATCCCAATATACTAGTGTAGCGGAAATAGAGCTTTTTTATAACGTATTCTCCTCTGACAGATGCCGCAGTTTCATAGACAGTATTTATCTCGGAATCATTTCTCACCTTGCCGTTAAAAGGAAAGGGCCTGTTAAAGCTTTGCGGAAGGCCGTCCAGCAGCCGGAAGGAAAAGGAATAGGCAGAAATATTTCTGATGGTGATCTTTACAGAGTAAGAGATTCCCCTCTCCATTTCCTCCGGCATCGTTCGAATTAATTTGATCTGGCTTTTTCGCGGTGACAATAGCAGGTCAATCAGGCTGGCTGATAGGATCAACACGTTTACGGCAGCCGCGGTTTGCCAGGTAATCCCGAAAAAGCTTGCCCCCATCAAGGCAAGAGAAAGTAAACCGAAAATATACAGCAGCCTTTTTGTCGGCAGAATCCCTCTATCTTGGAACAGGAACCGACCCCACAAGCTCTTCAATAACTTGGTCAATGGCTGCTCCCTCCAATTCTGCGTGCGGAGATAGTTGTATTCGGTGTCTTAAAGCAGGTTTGGCTACCATTTTTATATCATCCGGTGTTACATAATCACGGCCTGACAGATACGCCCACGCCCTGGCTGCTTTACTAATGGAAATCGCAGCTCTCGTGCTGGCGCCAAAGCGAATGGCATCTGACTCCCGCGTCTTTCTGACAATTTTCATTGTATAGTCAATGATACTATCACTTATGGTGATGCCCGCAATTTCATTTTTAATTTTAATAAATGCTTCCAAGTTTAGGACCGCTGAAGCCTTCTCTGCCATCATGTTGGCTTCCAATTGCTGTTTAAGGACATTTTTTTCTTCATCAAACGAAGGAAAGTCAATTTTTAGCTTAAATAAAAACCGGTCCTGCTGTGCTTCAGGCAGCGGATAGGTTCCCTCAAATTCAATCGGGTTTTGTGTGGCTACAACAAAAAAGACCTCCGGCAATGGAAAGGTTTCCCCTTGAATGGTTACTTGCTTTTCCTCCATCGCTTCTAATAATGCAGCCTGGGTTTTTGCTGGAGTCCGATTAATTTCATCAGCAAGAAGAATATTTGTAAAAACTGGCCCTTTCAGAGTTTGAAAAGAACTGTCCTTCATGTTGTAAATGACGCTTCCTGTAATATCACTAGGCAATAAATCAGGGGTAAATTGGATCCGATGAAAATCTCCATCTAACAAATTGGCTAGTGTTCTCACCATTTGCGTTTTTCCGGTTCCCGGGACCCCCTCTAAAAGAACATGTCCTCCTGACAGGATAGCTGACAGCAGCAATCGTAAATTTTTGCTTTGGCCCAGGATTCGCTGCTCATATTTATTCAATAATGAATTTAATTCTGCGTTCATTCTTCCTCCGCCTCTCTCCTTAATTGATCAAGCTTAATCGACCATAATTGATACTCTTTTTTATTCATGGCTGGTTTTTGAAGCATCTGTTCAAGCCCTAGCAGAAACTCTTTTATTTCTGCTGGAGATTTGCTCTGCCGTTGTTTTTCTAATAAAGGTGCCATATCCTGCCAGCTTTTGCTGTATGGCATGCCAAAACGTTCCTGCAGCAGCAGCTTGACATAATCATTTTGAATGATCAAAGAATCATGATACCTGCGGCCTTTGATAAACCATGAGGCTAATGCTCGAATGCCTTCGTCGCTGAATCGGACAGATTCCTCTCTTGGTGTATAGATAGGCCCAAAGCGCTTCCCTTGTATCCACAGCCATAGAAGGATAAAGATTGCTCCTTGAATCATTAAAAGCAAGAACCACATTGGATATAGGTTTGTGACTGACGATGCGTTTTCTCCTGAATGTATATATTCATCGAACAGCACCGTTTCAAAATCTGCAGTATTTACCAGATAGACTATGGCATTCAAATGTTCATAGTTTAAGATTTTACCATTTTTAACCCACTGAGGCGCAGCAGATACTATCAAGTTCCCCTGATCCACTGGTCTGCCTAGGGCGATTGGCCCGCCAACATCATCGAGAAGGATCTGATCACCCCTGTTTGGTACAAGTCTGATTACAGAGGAATATTCCGTTTTATAAGATTTTCCCTCTTGATTTTTAATACGCACAGGCTGATCTTGATCTTCCTTCCGATCTATAAAATCAGTATGTACATCAAACATCCCGTTAGGATTTTCCATTAAAAGCAGGATGGTGTTGCCAGCCTTCATAAAATCTATGTACGCTGCCATTTCCTTGCTATCCGGGATAAAATGAGGCTCAGCCATGATAAGCAGGCTGGTTTTTCTATCATGCGGGAGCAATGATGGCCGATGTGTCCACCTCTTGACATCCGAAGCATTTTCTAAATAGGTATAAAATCCTTTAATACCAGATGGCGAGGGAGAATCGGACACATACGATGGATACGGCTTTGGTTCAGGGGAGAAAGAAAAATAGCTGACAGCCATAAATAGTATGATAAGTAGTAGAAGACCAATCCATGGCCATTTCTTTAAGATTGGATTACGCAATTGATTCCCCCCTTACCCTTCGGCTGGCTCTTCTGATTTAGATAGCCATTGCATGGCCTGCTGGCTGAACGAAATGTATTCCTCTTTGGCAACTTGATGATTGCCGTATGCGGCTTCGTCGAATAATAAAGCTAAATGGAAAAACTGCTCGGCCCAATTCTGATCAACTTTGCTTAGCTCATCATAATAATCCCAATTCGTTTTCCATATTCGTGCGGCCAGCCATTCCTTTTCATGAAAATAAAGGAGGAGTGCTAAAAACATATGGCGGGTAGCCATTGTGTACTCTTCTATATTTTCACACCTTTTCGCTTCAGATAGATGGTCCGCATAGGTCCAATGCTTATTTTGCGACTGCAAAGGATTTTTGTTATAGAGCATGCGATTTCTTTTGTAATTACGTGCAAGTCGCAATGCTAATAGCCCTAATATAATAACAGCGATCAAAATGAGGCCAATGAGCAGGATGCTGGCCGTCCCGCTCGAAGGTTCAAATGCTGGGAAAAGCTTTTCGAGCTGCTGAGCCAGCCATTCCTTGGCTTTTTCCCACCATATCTGTAAGAAATTTTGCGGCTGGTCATAATACACCTGATATTCTTTTTGGTTCAAGATGTCTTTAAGCTCGACTCTTGCCTGCTGGTCATTTAGCATATTAATCACCAATTTTTTTATAGTCTTCAATCATGTCCTTTAAATCGTCGGCATCATGGCGGATTTTTAAATCAAAGTACATCACGCCATAGCCCACAGAAAATATCATCCCTGTAAACAGGGTTACTAGATTAATAATCATGGTAAATAGCACACTGTTCCCTAAGGCTATGCTAAAGGTTGCTTCAGCAGCAAAGCTAATGCTGGAAATGATTAAAAAGAATAGAATGTAAAGACCCATAAGGATCCATGTGCGCCCTTTGCTCAATCTCCAGCTTCTTGATAGTCCTGGGGCCTCACGGTCAATGACAACCGAACCGAAATAGAAGCTCCATCTTGTCAATAAAAAGCCAATGCCAACAGCAAAACCTAAAAATAGAAGGATTGCAAGAATAATGCCGACTGCTGGATGAAGCACAGCACCAATAACCCCTGCTAAACTAACAAAAAGAACAGGAATGATTATAAGCCCAAAGGTAATGATCCCGAACAAAATACTGCTGCCAATAATCGGCCAAAAGCGCGAAAAGGCTTTTTTAATCACAGAGCTGACTGTGAAGTCTTCATTTTTTCGAATATGATTCATGGCAAATAGAATGGCCGCCTCAGCTACTGGCATAAAAATGAGGGTTAATAATCCGACAGCAATTATACCTAAATCAGCCCCAATGTTTGTGCTTGTTTCATCAAAGCTGGAAAAAATCTGCTCATACCAAACACCGCCCTCGCCAAGCTCTCTAAAAAAGCTGACACCGGAGAACAGCTGAATCATAGCTTGGAGCAAATAGATAGGGCCCACCAATATTATAAGAATCATAAAAAAGTCTTTAAAGTGATTTTTTCCTAAACTAAAGGTGTGATCTAATATTTCACCAAATCCTTTTGGCTTATTAAACTTTTGATCCAATGTAAAATCCTCCTAAAATTAAATAAATATTTATTAATATCGCCTATTCTAACATTAATAGGCATCTGTTTGTGGGATTATTTGTAAAATATTTATAAAAATGGGTTCACTTTTTGCAGGATACATTCTATAAATCTTTTTCTAGATTAGCAGGTATTGAGATGTTTGTCAGGAACTTCTTTTGATAATGAGAAAGCGCCAGTAAAGGGAAAATATAGCGATAGCTGTGATAATGGATATAAAAGTCTCCTGCCATTCCCTGGCCTTTAGGGTAATCAGTTGTCCAATCCTCCCTGTCTAAATTCTCAAGCAAGTAGGTAATTCCGGCATTTATTTCATTTGAAAGCTTTTGTTCAGCAGCTATTAAGGCATCTACTGCCCATGCGGTGTGGGTGAGTGTGCTTACTTTTAGCGGAATGTACCTGCCCTCTTTGTCACTTCTGCACGATTCGCCCCAGCCTCCATCGTTATTTTGGATGCTTTTCAGCCAGGAAATGGCTTTGCTGATTGTTCGATGATTTGGTAACATGCCAGCCCCTTTTAGGCCAGTGACGGCCGCCCAAGTTCCATAGATATAGCAAATTCCCCAGCGTCCATACCAGGAACCGTCTTTTTCTTGATTTTTCATGAGCCAGCGGATTCCCTGCTTCATTGCCGGATGATCCTTGTTTAAGTTTGTGAAATTCCCCAGAAATTCGAGCGTTCTGCCAGTTAAATCGGCTGAGGAAGGGTCAGTGAGAAGGTATTTTGCTTTTTCGATTGGCAGCAGTTCAAGCAGCGCACTATCCGTTTCTTTTTCGAAAGCCGGCCATCCGCCGTCACTATTTTGCATGGATAATACCCATTGAACGCCTCTTTCCCATGATTGATAGAAACCTAATTCCTTTGGGACATTTCTAGCAATGGATCTTAGGGAAGCGGTAGTATCGTCTACATCAGGATGGATGGTATTTTCGTCTGCAAACCCCCATCCGCCTGGAAGTGTATAAGGATTGTGGATGGTCCAGTCACCATACTTATAATGCTGCTTTCGCAATAAATAGCTGTTGGCCTTTTTAACTATGGAATCATCTGGTGAAAGGCCTGATTCCTGAAGAGCATATCCGATAAGGGAAGTATTCCATACATTAGCTGTTGTATATTGCATATGGGTATGACCATTGATCTCACATCTCATAGCCATAAGCCCTTTTACCGCGTTTGAAATCACGGGATGTGTTTTAGAATACCCAACAGATAATAAAGCAAAAATCATTAGAAATGTCGAGCTGAAATAACCAAATAAGGTGCCATCAGGCTCAATCCGGGCAAGAATGTATTGCTTAGCTTGTTCGGTTGCCTGTCTATGAATCTTGCTTGGCATGCCGAGTAAACTTTTTATCCCTTTTTCAAAAGATGAAAATAAAGCACGCCATTGCCTCTCGTCACGAAGAAAATTCCAGTCTTCCCCTCTGCTGTTATACAACTCGGATAAATCAGGGCTCATCTTTGTTCTTACCTGAAACCTGCGGTCAGCTAATATCATGATTGGCGCCATATTAACTCTGCCAAATTCTGAGAAACTATAAAAATTTATGGGAAAATAAGTTGGAAGCAGGATGATTTCTAATGGAATGGGAAAAAACAGCGGCCACTTTGTCTGACCGGTCATGGCCAGCATCAATTGCGTGAACATTTGCGATTTTTCAGCCCCGCCGTTTTTTAGGATAAAGCGTTTTGCTGCACTCAGCCGAGGGTCATCTTTTTTATACATTTTCGAATACAGCAAGGCATAATAGGCCTCAACAGTGGCAGATAAATTTCCGTCACCTTCATCAAAAAACAGCCTCCATGCCCCATTATTCAATTGTCTGCTAAGAATCCTTTCCGTGAGTTCGCTAATGAACTTTTCATCATTTATTTCCAAGGATCTTAATAAAATGATCATATAACAATCGGTGGAAATGCCTGTTTCAAAAGGATATGCCCAAGAACCATCCGGGGTTTGATCCTTTCTAAGAATGCCAATCAAATGGTCTATGCCTTCTGTGATGCTTTTGCTCATGATCCTCATTCCTCTCTCGGTTGTGTGCCTATACAACTACCATATTCACGCATGAACCTGAGAATTCATTGAGGGGTTGATCCAATGATTTTCCCATTTATTCATAAGTTTAAAAAGCCTCTTCCGGAGTCTCTAATTAGATTAAGAAAAGAATTAAAGAAAAAATCACAAGGCTCTGTGAAGAAATCAAAACTTTCCCCTTATGAGAATGAGTTAATCAGACAGATTCAATCAAGGACAAGTCAGTTGAATAAAAACAATGTGACGAGAACGAAAGCCTATCTGTACTTTTTTCTCCGCTTTCCCGAAATTCACTGGGCGTTTTTAGGGCATATGGTTTCGCGTAATGGCGGGTGGAATATGACAGATCTAAAAGGTGCGCTTTTATCAAGATTGCTTACAAAAAAAGAAGCGCATGCTTTTTTTACTTTTTTGGAGCGGGGAAATTGGCTTATCTTTCAGGATGCCTTTGTGCAGTTTTTAATCTATGAAGAAAGTGTAAAAAGCCGGAAAGCTCTTTTTCATCTTCTGCCTTATTTTGGTGTCTCTATTTTTATGGAAACAATCTGGAATGATTTTTGGAATAGCAAGGACTGCTATCTTTTAACGATGGCGCTTGTCATCAATGAGCAAAGCTATCTGGAATCGAGGGTATTAAATAACCCAGTTTTTCAGGAGAAGGTTTTTAACACGCTTGAATTTATGCTTCAGGATTTGTTATCTATGAATCATATTCTTTTTCCATTTGCCGCAGATGGCCATATAAAACTAACAGGTCAGACACTTCATCATTTTGAAAATCTGCATGAACGGATTTTGCTCGGTAAGCGGCTTTATGCCGTTTTATTTGGCAATAAGGATCGGCTGGAAGCAGTGAAGTCCTGGGCAATGCAGCATCCTCACACAGGCTCAAGAAAAGATTATTGGCCCCACCTATTTTCAGAAATTGAAAACGAGCTTCCGGGAAGACGATTAAATCCTAGAATAAGAGATTGTAACCTTTTGCCAGGCTCTTCAAAAATATATAGTCCAAAATTAGAATTTGCCTGGAAGGACCAGCTTCAAAAACCGGCAGAAGCTGGGGATTGGTATCAATCCGAGGATGTCATCCATTATTTAATTAAAACTAATCATAATGTTGATGGAGAGATTAAAAATGACTATTGCAGAACCCTCGAAAGACTTGAACTCGCAGCGGCCGCAAAAGAAGCTTTCTTATTTAGAAATGAAGGCGCTGCTTACAGCGATGATTCTCGCATCGTTGATAGGCACTTATCTTGATCTTTATTTTGTTGGAATCGGGATGTATTCTTTCACTGTTCGGCCATGGGCGGACATCTTTTCGGTAAATATACTGTTTACCTTAATTGGTCTGCCTATTTTAATGCTAATTTTCCTGGCTATTTCCGAGTGGCTTCAGCGGTGGTACAGAGCCGGTTTTATTTTACTTGTAAGTCTTAGCATGGCTGTGGCGGAGAAACTCGCAGAAACTTTGGGGCTAATGACGCATGTGGAAGCATGGAGGCATTCTTATACCTTTATTGGCTATCTTATATTTTTAAGCGTCATTTATTTATTTTATAAATTAATGAAAGATTCATAAGGAAAGAGCGTTCCGTTTGGCGGAACGCTCTTTATCTATTATTTTTGCGTATCGACAATAAAATTTGACAATTTATCAATGTCCACATTTCCGCCAGAAATGACAGCAGCGACTTTCTTCCCTTCAAATGGCAATTTATGAAACATCGCTGCAGCAATGGTCGTTGCACTGGATGGTTCAATCATTTGCTTCATCCGTTCAAGGACAAAACTGAATGCCTTTTTAATTTCATCTTCACTGATAAGGATGATATCGTCCAAATATTTCATAAGCACAGGGAAGGTTAGGTCACCGGGCTGATTTGTCCGTAATCCATCTGCTATCGTTGTTGTCCCAGGTATTGAGGTAATCTGTTTATTTTGAAAGGACAAATATGTATCATTGGCCAATTCAGGCTCAACACCAATCACTTTAATTTTCGGCTTGCTTTCTTTAATAGCTGTTAATATCCCAGAAATTAGACCGCCGCCACCGATTGGAACAATGACTGCGTCCAAATCATCTAGTTGATCTAAAATTTCAAGACCAACTGTGCCTTGGCCAGCCATAATATAAGGGTCATCATAAGGTGGAATATATACACCCTCTTCAAGTCTTGCAATCTCTTTTGCCCGAGGCAGGCGCTCGGCAGATGTCAAGCCGCATCTTTCTATTTTACCGTTGTAGCCTTTGATGGCGTTTTCTTTACAGAAGCTTACATCTTCAGGTACAACAATGGTTGCAGGTACATTGAACTTATTTGCGATATAGGCAACCGCTTGCCCGTGATTGCCGGATGATGCGGCGGTAACATATTTTGCTCCTTCATTGACAGCTTGGATGACTTTATTGGCTGCTCCTCGAATTTTGAAAGAACCCGTTTTTTGCAAGTGCTCTGACTTCAGAAAAATCTCATTCCCGCAAATGTCTGATAGCTGTTCCGAATGTAGGATCGGTGTAACATGTGTGATCCCTGAAATTCTTTCCCTGGCAGCCTGTACGTCCTTTAATGATATCATCTAAAAACCCCCCAGAAACTGTATGTATGATCTTGCTTTACAAATTCTATCCTGTGACGGAAAAATCCTGCATCAATTACATGCTCTTTGCCAAAGTAACGTTTAAAAGAGCGGGTTTATAACCCAAAATTCTGATTTGGGATTGCTCTGACTTGTTCTCGGCATAATCATATTACTTTTGTAATATGAATAAAGCATATGGTAGCGATGACTATTAGGGGGGATTGGAATGAACGGGAATGAGGGTTTGCATGCTGATACTGGTGTTACATCAGGGGTATTTGTCGAGCGTTCGTTAAATGAAATTCGGTTTTGGTCTAGGATTATGAAAGAACATTCTTTATTTCTCCGTTTAGGATTTAGAGCAGAAGACACTCAATTAATCCAAGAAGCTAATCAGTTTTACCGGCTATTTGAACATATTGAACAAACGGCACATTCCCTTTCCAATCAAACCGACCCTGAACAAATAAGAAATTTTAATTCGGAAGTACAACAAGCTGCAACTGGTATATATGCATTTAAACGAAAAGTATTAGGATTAATTCTCACATGTAAATTGCCAGGGGCAAATCATTTTCCGCTGCTTGTTGACCATATAAGCAGGGAAGCAAATTATTTTAGAAAAAGATTAATTGAATTAAATGAAGGAAAACTAAAAGCACTTCCAGACGCTATTATTAAAGAAAATGTCTTTTTCTTAAGGATTATGGCTGACCATGCCAAATTTATCGGTCATTTGCTGGATCCGTCCGAAAGGAAGTTAATTGATATTGCCCGAAATTTTAGTAATGATTTTGATCAATTGATGTATCAGGCAATAGATTTAGAATCTATGAAGCCACAATCTCAAACGGTTCCGCTTTTAGATCAATTTCTGGATCAAAATCGTGTGTCAGTTGTATCCCTAAGAGACTTCAAGAAAACAGCCCGTGATCTAATAGAAGAATGTAAAATAAAGAGTATTATTCATCCGTTATTAGCAGACCATGTTTTCCGTGAAGCAGATAGATTCCTTGAAATAATTGATATGTTTGATGCTCACCTGACCAGCAGCAATCCTCAATCAAGGTAGTCGGTCAAGCTGCTTGCTCTAAAAAACCTACTAATTAAATGAACTACAACAAAAGTCAATTCCCTTTATGGAATTGACTTTTTTGTGGTAAGTTCTTTTTTACAGCCAACTTGGGCCCTGGTTTTATTTCCATGGTATGAGCTTGCGTTCAAGCCATTGCAGTGTCCTATTAAAGACTAGTCCCAAGAAGGACAGCAAGAGAACACCGACCATTAGCTTGTTTGTGATCATTAAGTTTCCATAGTGCAGAACCATGGCGCCGATTCCGTATTGGGCGGCGATCATTTCAGCAGATACCAAAAGCAATAGTGCTGTACCTGCAGCAAGCTTCAGACCAGCAAAAATCGTTGGCAGCGCACCGGGCAGGATGACTTTGCGAATGACATTGAAATGATTGGCTCCAAAGGTGGCCGCCGCTTTAATTAAAATAGGGTCCACGCTTTTTACACCGGAAAAGGTATTAATGAGAACTGGGAAGAATACGCCTAGTGCAATGATGGCGACCTTTGGCATCTCACCAATCCCAAACCATAGAATGATTAATGGCAGCAAGGCAATCTTTGGAATTGGATAAATGGAATAAACAATTGGTGTGAAAATGGCGTCTGCCCACTTGGAAAATCCTAGAAGCAATCCGACAATAATTCCCATAATAGCCCCAATTGAATATCCCCAGCCAATCCGGTACAAGCTCGCCAAAAGATTCTTGAAAAGCTCGCCGCTTGATATCATATCCCATCCGGCAGTAACGATTGCTGTGGGAGCGGGTAAGAATAAGGGCGGTACAATCTGCAGCCTGCAGACTGTTTCCCAAATGATGAGCAGACCAGTTATCCCCAGGACAGAAGCATACGTTGGTATTTTCTTATCAAGAAAAGCGACCCGGTTTTTGATTACCTGTCTATTATTCTCCATTTTCTACGCCTCCTTTAATGCTTCATGAGCATCGTGGCGTATTAGATTCCAGATTTCATTGGAATACTGTTCAAATTGGCTCCGGTATTGATCTTGATCGCGTCCGACCTTCGGCATATCAATCTTAATCACCGCTTTGATTTGTCCTGGATGGCGGGATAAAACAATCACCCGGTCGGCTAAATAAACCGCTTCCTGAATGTTATGTGTAACATAAAGGGTGCTTAGACGCGTACGGTCCCAAATGGTTAATAGCTCTTCTTGCATGATTGTTCGAGTTTGTGCATCCAATGCGGAGAATGGCTCGTCCATAAGAAGCAAGTCCGGTTCAACGGATAAAGCCCGGGCAATTCCTGCCCGCTGCTTCATACCGCCGGAAAGCTGTTTTGGAAAGGCATTTTCAAAACCTGTCAGTCCTACCATTTCAATATAATGTTTTCCTTTTTCCTCGCGTTCCTTCTTGCTGACCCCTTTCTCTTCAAGGCCAAATGTGACATTTTCAAAGACGGTCCGCCATGGGAAAAGGGCAATTTCCTGAAAAACAATGGCAAGATTTGGGTTTTTCCCTTGTATGCCCTCAAAGTAGACTTGTCCTTCACTAGGTGAAAGCAGTCCGCCAACGATATTAAGCAAGGTAGATTTTCCGCAGCCGCTTGGGCCAACCAATACAACAAATTCTTCCTCTTCAATCGTTAAGTTTATATCTTTGAGTGCGGTTACTTCCTTTTTCTTTGCATCGGTAAATTTCTTTCCGACGTTTTCAACTACAATTTTCATGATGTCATTCCCCTAGTTCTTTTAAAGCTTCCTCTAATAATTCTGTATTCACAATCTCCTTGCTGTCAATTGTTTTGTCTATTAATTTTTCTTTTGCATACCAGTCAATTTGCGTTTGAATGTCAGATTCTAGAAGTTTGCCGTCACGATCCATATACGGCAGACCTTTTTTAATCAGCTCTGGATCCTGATCCGTGTATTTGGCAATAATGTTGATTACCTCATCAAAATTTTCACCTGGTACGGTTTTGCCATTTTCTTTCACTAATACAGCATCATAGTAGTAGCGTGTTGCTTTAATATACGCTTTGAAGAATTTAACTGCTGCATCTTTGTTTTCAGCAAAAGCTGGTGAGAAGAAAATCCCGGAAGTCTGATAATTAATTTCCTCGCCGATTTGGGTAATTACTTTTCCATACCCTTCTTGCTCAACCGTTGAAATGTTTGGTTCATTTAAAATAACGGCATCAACCTGTTTGCTGTTTAAAGCTTCCATGAGACCTTTAATACTGTTAAGCGGCACTAATTCAACATCACTGATACTAAGACCATGATTTTCCAAAACTCTTCCCGCCATGTAATGGAAGGTAGAACCTGTTTGTGTAATGCCTAATTTTTTGCCTTTTAAATCTTCGACTTTTGTTACGTCTGAATCATTTGGCACCATTAGAGCAGATGAGGAATATCCCTTTTCTTCTCTTCCTTTGTCAGCTACAATCCATAATTTTTGTCCGCCTGAAACCATGTTGTACAAGCTTGCAGTAATTCCTGTTGCCCCTACATCAACGCTGCCGCCAGCGGTTGCAACAGCAATTGGCTGTGCAGCTTCAAACCATGTTGCTTCTGCATCAATACCTTCTTCTTGGAAAAAACCTTTTTCTAAGGCAATAAATAACGGTGCCGAGCTTGTCAGCTTAAGCATACCAATTTTAACAGCAATATTTTCTTGTGTCTTTTCAGAAGCATTATCTGTCCCTTTTTCTTCTCCTTGCTGATTTTCCTCCTGGCTGCCGCATCCAGTGAGTGCTAAAGCTAATATGAGAAGCACGGCAAAGATCATTGTTAAAGATTTTTTCAATTTGAATACCTCCATCTCTTTCTTTGTTGTATACCGTATTCTATCATAAAATTTATCGTATTCGACATAATTTTCTAAAATTCTTTATCCGTTTAAACCAATAAATTCAGTGCTTTGGAAAAGTAAGTGTTATTGAGGTTCCAAGATTGTATTTACTGTTGACTTGTACATGTCCTTTCATACTTTCCACTATTCGAAACACTACCATCATGCCTAGGCCCGTTCCTTTTTGTTCTTTTAGCGAAAAATAGGGTTCACCCAATCTCGCCAAGTGCTCAGGGGTCATTCCATGTCCGGTATCGGAAATTTTAATAGAGATTTTTCCTTTTTCATCAAAAGTATGGATAGTTAAGTTTCCGCCTTTTGGCATGGCCTCTATACTATTTTTAAATATATTTATTAAGACTTGCTGAAATTTGTGCGGATCCCCTTTGATTGCACCTACTATGTGATCAAAGGAAATGTCAGTTTGGACATTTTGTTTTAGGCATAATGGCTTTAATATATCAATGCTTTTTTGAACTTCCTGATTAACGTTCATTATTGTCTCTTCATTTGGATGCGGCTTGGCAAACATCAAATAATCATTAATGATTTCTGAAGCACGATTAGCTTCAGCGATTGCATATTTTGCATATTCTCGGTTTATGTCAGTTGTTTTTTCGTTCTCGGCAATTAATTGCAAAAAACCTGCTACTGCTGTTAAAGGATTTCGGACTTCATGACTAATGCTTGCAGCTAAATGACTGACGATTTCCATCTTTTCTAATTTCATCGCCTCGAGGTGAAAATGGTAGGCTTGCCTTAGAACCTCTGTTAAGTAAGAAACAAAAAAAGTAGAGGCGGTCAGAACAATAGAATAAATGGCAAAAACCTGCATGTCTTGAAATTCAAAGATGATGGACGGAATTAAGTAGCCGATAATCGAATAGAATAAGGAAAATACGGTTACCGTGATCACCCTAGTTCTGATAGTTTTCCTTATGAAATAAGGTCCTAGCAAGATAATCAGAACCGAGGTGAAAAGAGTCAAGCTTACAGATACCATAAACCCATCTCCGCCAATAAAATACCTGATGATCAGCAGAAAGGCTGCCAAGGCAATTGTCACACGCTTTCCGCCATATAATCCTCCAAGGAGCATCGGGATAAAACGCAAATCGTAAATAAATCCCTCTCCTTCTGGAACAGATAAAAGCAGGCAAATGATGATTTGCAGGACCGCAACGATAAACAAATAGATGCGTCGAATAGGGTGCTGTAACGTCTTATGTTTATACCAGACGACCATATTTAATAGTAAAATTAAAATAAGGATAAAAAGCAAATTGATAAGCAAGCCAATTAACATTCCCACTAATCCACTCTCCTGAGCTGCTGTTAGAGTTTTAAAAAAGGACTCCTTATTTGGACTCCTTTTTTAAAACTTTTAATTTAGTGTTTTCCCCTGTCGAATCCATTTAGTAGATACCCATTTCTCTCCCTTGACGATAGGAATACTGCTATGTACAGAAAGGCGGTCTGCCTGGCCCTCACTGTTTCCATAATGGAAATACACAGCGGTCCCTCTTTTAGGCACTACTGAGAGGCCAGCCTTCGGAAAAATAGTTTCTCCGCCAAACTCTACGTCATTCAAGTACATTAAGAAAGTAGCGATCCGTTGTCCGCCGTTCTCCTTTTGAACTTGTCCGGACGGGAAGAAATCAAAATGTGCTTTATATTCTTCGCCGATTCCATAATTCAAAACCTGCAGCCCTTCGCCATTGATGATCGGATGCTCTGTTATTTCGGCTATTCTTTTTTCAATTCTTTCTACCAGAGGAGTTTCCCCTAAGCTATAAAAGGCATTTTTGCTTGTTCGTCCTGGAGCTAATCGTCTTTGCCCTGAATAGGAATCAACAATTTGCGATGGTTCCAACCGTTCTTTTGAAAGCTCAATCAGCTGTTCGCATTCCTCATTGCTTAGTACATTATCCAGATACATGATAAATGGCTTTTCCAGTTTTAACAGAACTTTAATGTCTCTGTCACTAGTATGGATCACATTCCCCTTTTCGGCTATTGCAGGTGTTTCATATTTATACGGTTTTTGCCCGCTATTGACTGTTGTTACAGATTCTTTATTCAATATTCGAATCATAGTTGTAAACGCAAATGCTGGTTCAAACCCTTTTTTAATCATTGCTTGAACAATTGCCTCGGGATTAGCTCCGCTTTTAAGTGTATTGATAATCCAATCCTTCAGCTCATCAGAAATTTGGCTAATCTTTTGCAAAATTCGCTCCCCTCCCGAAATAATACAGATTTATCTATATATTATAAATCGTTTTTTGAGAGAGTGATAGTGAAAAAATTGAGACAACTGGACGTGATGCATGTTTCTTAATAAATGGCTCTGTAAATTTTGACCGTTGATCTCCACTCCAGGCGCTTCGCGCACCTAAGGGCGTTTTGCGAGCCTCCTCGGAGCACACGCTCCTGCGGGGTCTCACTTCAACGCTGATCCCCCAGGAGTCTACACGCCTTCAGTTCCAATCAACTAAGCGGTTAAAATCAACATTAAGCTTTAACACAGCCTAATAAAAAAAGGCTAACCATAGCTGGTTAACCTAATAATAAATTCTCTTTAAATGTTTGTCGAAACTCTTTTGCCGCTGCAAACGGGGATTCTGCCTGCATAATTCCAGACACTACAGCAATTCCGGCAATCTCTTTTTCTCTTATTTCCAAAAGATTATCAATCTTAATTCCACCGATGGCTACGATTGGTATGTTCACAGCTCCAATGATTGATTCAAGCATACCGGCGGGGAGAACCTTTGCATTATCTTTTGATTGAGTTGGAAAAATAGCTCCAACACCGATATAAGCAGCCCCTTCCATTTCTGCCTTCATTGCTTCCTCAACGGTAGAAACGGAAACTCCTACAAGCATATTCGGCGGGACAATTTTTTTAATCGCTGGCAAAGGCATATCAGATTGGCCAACGTGGACCCCTGCAGCATCGACTGCCAGTGCGACATCGATCCGGTCATTAATAATGAGCGGAACACTATATCTATCAAGTAATTCTTTCAGCTTTGCCGCTTTTTCATAAAACAGCTTTCCATCAGTTTTTTTTTCGCGGAGCTGAACCATCGTGACTCCGCCTTTAACGGCTTGTTCGACAATATGTAAAAGATTGTCCACAGGGACTGATTCCTCTGTCACCAAATATAAAGTATAATCATGACTCATCCGAAGCGGACCTCCTTTTCCCAAATAGCTGCATCCAATAATGAAAGCTCATCCATTAATCGAACTTTGTATGTGCCAATCCCATCATAATCTGAAAGTCTTTTCTTCGCCCGTTCACCAGCTAGACTCATAGATGACATCCCCGCGATTGCTGCATGGAAATAATCATCAGTTATCCCAGCAAAACAGCCGATTAATGCCCCTGTCATACAGCCTGTTCCAGTAATGCGTGTCAGCCAAACATCTCCATTAGCGATTTTTACGATTTCCTGTCCGTTAGATATGACATCAAGCTCACCGCTTATGACAGCAATGGCATCAAGTTCCGTTGCTGCTTTTTCAGCCAATTCCTCTTTAGAAATTGGGATTTCACCTGCATCTACTCCTCTTGTCTCTGCCTTGCCGCCGATTAGAGCAAATACTTCTGTAGCATTTCCCCTAACAATGGATACCTTAACTTTGCTGATAAAATCCTGTGCTCTATCTGTTCTAAAAGGAGTTGCCCCGACACCAACTGGATCTAAAATAACAGGGGTCCCTTTTTCATTGGCAGCACGTCCTGCACGAACCATCGCTTCGTACGTTAAATCATCAATCGTCCCAAAATTGATCACAAGGGCATTTGCAAGCTTGACCATATCTGCGACCTCTTCGATGCTCGTTGCCATAACAGGGGATCCGCCTATAGCAAGTGTTGCATTAGCACAGTCATTGACTGTAACTTCATTAGTAATCTGATGGACTAGCGGATTGCCATCTTTAATGTTATTAAATAATTCAGTAACGATTTTTCCATTCATGTAATAGTTTCCCTCCATTTAACTATGATTGCTGACTAGGTTTGACTTTTTATAGAGGTCATAAAAATGGTGTGTCGGCCCATGGCCGTGTCCAAGCTCTAGACTGTGTCTGATAGCAGTTGTAATATACTCCTTAGAGATTTGTACAGCTTCTAAAAGCGATGCCCCTTTGGCCAAATTGGCAGCAATTGCGGATGAAAGTGTGCATCCAGTCCCGTGTGTGTTTTTCGTATGAATCCTTTCGCCTTTCAGCCAATAAAACTGCTCACCATCGTAAAATAAATCATTTGGCTGCCCGCTTAGATGCCCGCCCTTTAAAAGAACTGATTTGGCGCCTAAGGTCAGTAATGTCTGGCAAGCTTTCATCTGATCATCAGCATTTTCAATTTCTAACCCTGTTAAACTTTGAGCCTCTGGTATGTTCGGTGTAATAATATCAGCCAATGGCAGCATTTTTTCCTTTAGTGCTTCAGTTGCTTCTTCATGCAATAAATGATGTCCGCCCTTTGAAACCATGACGGGATCCAATACTATGAATCTTGGTTTATATTTTTCTAGTGAACTTGCAACGATGGTTATAATTTCGCTTGAAGATAGCATGCCAATTTTGACGGCATCAACAGGAATATCATCAAAAACAGCTTCTATCTGATCCTTAATTATAGAAGGTGAAATATCTTGGACAGACCGGACCTCCATTGTGTTTTGTGCCGTAACAGCTGTGATGACAGACATGCCATAGACACCTTGGGCTGCAAATGCTTTTAAGTCTGCCTGAATTCCTGCGCCTCCTCCTGAATCAGAGCCCGCGATTGTGAGTGCTGTTTTCATAAAGCATCCCTCCAATTGCTTTATTTTTAATTAATATCTTTAACAGGCCATATCCCATTAATGCTCCAGTAAATGAGCTCAAGACAAAGGCAGGAACGAACCCAAATAACGCTGCCTCCTGGCCTAAAAGAAGAACTGAGATTGGATAAGTAGCCATTGCTCCCAAAATACCTGTACCAAATACTTCTCCAAAGGCAGCCACACTTATTTTCTTTGTTTTAGAAAATAAAACTGCCGCCAAAAAGGCGCCAATCATGCTTCCGGGATAGGCAAAAACACTGCCTGTACCCAGCATATTTCTCAATGTTGATGAGATAAAAGCCTGCATGACGGCATACCATGGCCCAAGCAGCACCGCCGATAATACATTGGCAAAGTGCTGAATGGGAAAAATTTTCGCAAAACCTACTGGGAAATAAATCAGACTGCTTGAAACCGTGGTAATGCCGGCAATAATTGCGGTTAATGTGAGCTTTTTCGTTTTCTGCATGCTTTACACTCCTTAATCTGCGGCATTTTCCCCTGTAATATTAGTAAAGGCTTTTTTGTGATCCACTTTTTCTTTTATGACATTAGCTTCTAACAGCCAATTCGCAACGTCTTCCCAGACCGCTTCCTCCTGGTAGCCGAAAGGGATATCTTCATCTTCCATTAATGGCAATAAGATGTTTAGGCTTTCAGTCTCCACCTCTTTATCTAAAGGAAAACTTTCATTTTCGTGATTGAGTAAGATCTGCAAACCAGCTTCCGGGTCTTTTTTTACAAGTTCCTGCCCCTTTGTAACAGCGCGCCAGAACTTTTCTAACGATTCCCTTTTCTTTTCCAGTGTTTTTTCACCAGTTACCATAACCAATTCATAATTGTCAGGAACACCATAGTCCATTAGGTTAAGCATATCAACGTCATAACCTTCTTTTTTCAGCAGAACAAGCTCATGATTGACATAAGCCCCAATTAGCGCATCGACATTGTCAGTTGCTAAGGAAGGCATTAAATCCCAGCCAACATCTGTCAGTTTAACCTTATCTATATCGCCGCCGTCGTTTTTCACCATAGAGGTAACAATTGCTTCACTAACGACAGTTGATGGATAGCCAACATTTTTTCCTTCTAAATCCTTGGGTGATTGGATTCCGCTATCTTTTTTGTACATAATTCCATCTAATGAATGTCTTACATAGGCTGCAACGGATACAACCGGAATACCTTCAGCTCTTGATAGGAGAAGCTGGTTCTGATAGCTGATGGCGAGATCGACCTTCCCGGTTGCTGCTAGTTTCAATGGATCATTGGTATCTGCAGGCATTTCAATTTTGACATTCAGCCCTTCGTCTTCAAAATAGCCCTTTTCTTTAGCAGCATATATAGGTGCATGAACAGCATTTGGGTACCAATCCAGCATAATGCTGACTTCCTCAAGCTCCTTGGCTTTTCCCTGCTTGCTGTTATCATTGTCTCCGGAACATCCCGCTAAAAAAGCGGCTGCCAGTATAAGTATTGCTAAAAATTTTCGTATCATCATTTGCTGTTGTTCCCTTCCGTGTTAATTTTTTCATCAGAGTCTTTCCAGTTTAGGATTCGTTTTTCTAGAAACGAAATCAATGAAAATAATAAAATACCCAATATAGTTAAAATGACAATGGAGGCAAACACACCTTCTGCGTCTAAATTACCCGACATCCTCCGGCTATAATAGCCGAGCCCTTCACTTGCACCTAGCCATTCTCCAATTGTTGCACCCACTAAGGCATAGACTATGGCAAGCTTTAGGCCGGAAAAAAAGGATGGAAGCGCCATTGGCACATGCAGCTTAAGAAATATTTTCCACCGGCTCGCACCTATTGAACGAAATAGCTCAATAAAATCTCTATCAGCCGATTTTAGCCCGTCGTAGGCACCGACGACAATTGGAAAAAAGGAAATTAGCACCGTGACTGCCACCTTGCTCCAAATCGTATAGCCAAACCAAAGGACAAAAATGGGCGACAGGGCAATAATGGGAATCATTTGTGAAATAAGTACAACAGGATAAAGCATTTTTTCCACCGTTTTCGAAAAAAACATCCCTGCTGCCAGAAAAACTCCTCCGAGTACTGCAATAACAAACCCAATTAGAAACTCAAGCATGGTTGCAGGTGTGTGTTCCAGCAATAAAGGCTGCCAGTTGTCAATGATGGCCATAACAACCATGGTTGGCGCTGGAATAATAAAGGATGGCACCTGCTCAGAACGGACAAGCCATTCGAACAGCAGCAGTATAACCAGCGTGAAAATTAAAAATAAACTATATGTTTGCAGCCAGGCTTTAAATTGTTTCATAGGCTATTTTTTTCTCCAGGTTTTGTCTTAAGGTGACCATTTCTTTTTTATGAAGCATATCCGGCACTCGCGGGCGCGGCAGGCTTACGTTCATTTCTTCTATCTTCTTTTTTGGATGCAATAGCAGGATTCTGTCGCTTAAAAAACAGGCTTCTTCCAGATCATGGGTGATAAATAATATAGTTTTATTCGATTCCTTCCATATTGAAAGGAGCCATTGCTGCATTTCCTTCTTAGTCAATGCGTCGAGGGCGCCGAATGGTTCATCAAGCAATAATAGATCTTTGCCTGTGAACAAGGCCCGCAGAAATGACGCCCTTTGTCGCATTCCGCCAGAAAGCTGCTTAGGCAGCGCATCCTTATAATCAAGTAATCCAACTTTGTCTAGCCAGCTTTCGGCTTCCTCTGCTGAAATATGTACATCTTTTCGGAGTTCAGACGGCAGCATGATATTTTCAAGAATGGTCCTCCAGGGCAAAAGCAGGTCTCGCTGGGGCATGTACCCTACATCCCCCAGGGAAACTGGTTTTCCATTGATAAGGATTTCACCGGTATCTTGTTTAAGAAGACCTGTGATTAGTTTTAAAATGGTACTTTTTCCTGACCCGCTTTTTCCTACAAGTGATACAAACTCACCATGCTCTAGTTTCATGTCCAGATTTGAAATGATGTTATCACCATTGTGTTGAAATGAGAAAGATACGTTTTTTAGTTCAAGCATTTTTCCACCAGCTTAATTAATTTAGATTGGCCAATCGTGATCATAGTAGTTCATGTCCCAGAATAGGTATTCATATTTTGAAGTCATCTGGAAATGTTCTTCTAATTTTGCTAGCTCACGCTCTGGCTTGCCGTCTGCAATCTCGTCCATTAGTTTGATCAGCCATTGTGCACCAGCACCGAAAGTTTCGGAATCATAGGTTTCTATCCATTTGGCGTAAGGATTATTGTCCAATTGGTCTCCATATTGCTTTCTTAATAGTTTTCCAATCTCCCAATAATCCCATGCACATGGAAGCAGGCACGCGACTACCTCAGCCAAACTGCCATGCTGAGCAGCATGCAGCATATAGCGTGTATAGGCTAAATTAACCGGAGTTGGCTTTGTTTCTTCCAATTCCTCTCTAGAAATCCCAAACTCTGCAGCAAATTGACGATGAAGCTCCATTTCGAAATTTAATGTTTCATGCAGGATCTGACCAAATTTCCCCATGGTATCCAGGTCGTGCGACTTCATGACACCGATAGCAAACAGCTTGGCATAGTCAATCAAATAGACATAGTCCTGTTTCATGTAGCGGATAAATTTTTCTTTGTCTAGAGTGCCTTTTCCTAATTCTTGGACAAATGGATGCTGGTGATTTTTCTCCCAGATTGGCTGCACGTTTTCAAATAGTCTTTCGGTAAACGTTTTAGTCGTTGTGTTCAACGAACTCCCTCCTTCTGTATAATAGGCTGTGTTTAACGTTGCCGTTGATTTTTAGCTCCAATCAACTTGGTTTTGTAAAACCTTAACTTTTTAACACAATAAAAAAACCGCTTTCCGTAAAGAAAGCGGTTAGTGAATGAAATAAAAGTTTGGTTTTACATCATTCTTGCTTTCCTACGCTAGTATTAACTAGATCAGGTTCAAAGGGTCACATCTCAGCCTTTCGGCGCCCCTAGCAAGACTCTAAATTAAATTGTTTGAAAATTCTCCGACGTACATACCTAGCATATCATGATTCATATGAATTGCAAGTGAATTTTTGGAAAAAGAAAAGAACTGCTAAAAGCAGTTCTTTAGACAAGTACGCGCCATCCGAATGGATCGTCTACTTTATTATTTTGGATGCCAGTTAATTCGTCGTATAGTTTTCTTGTTAATTCACCTGTTTCTCCGTTATTAACGACAAGCTTTTCTTCTTTATAGAAAAGTTCGCCGATTGGAGAAATAACAGCTGCTGTACCTGCACCAAAGGCTTCTTCTAATTTTCCTTCTTTGCTTGCCTGTACAAGCTCATCCATTGAAAGTTTTCTTTCTGTAACTGGTACATTCCAATGTTTAAGCAGGTTGATGATTGAGTCACGTGTAATCCCAGCTAAAATACTGCCATTTAGCTCAGGCGTTACCACTTCCCCATTAATTTTAAAGAAGACGTTCATGCTTCCTACTTCTTCAATATACTTATGCTCTTTACCATCAAGCCATAATACTTGAGAGTAACCAGCGTCTTCTGCCACTTCCTGTGCCTTTAAGCCTGAAGCATAGTTTCCGGCAGTTTTGGCAGCCCCTGTTCCGCCCTTAACTGCGCGGGTATATTCTGTTTCAACCGCAATTTTCACAGGGTTGATGCCTTCCTTATAATAAGCTCCAACAGGAGATAAGATAATAATAAATTGGTAAGTAAGTGATGGTGAAACACCTAAATGCGCTTCAGTTGAAATAACGAATGGGCGAATGTAAAGAGATGTTCCCTCAACATTTGGAACCCAGTTCCGGTCTACATTGATTAATTGCTTTAAGGCGCTTAGTGCTAGCTCCTCATCAATTTGCGGCATGCACAAACGTTCAAGGGAACGGTTTAAACGTTCAAAGTTTTTATTAGGTCTAAATAGAAAAATTTGCTCATCAGCTGTTTGATATGCTTTTAAACCTTCAAAAACTGTTTGCCCATAATGGAAAATGACGGCTGCAGGGTCTAATGTAATAGGCTGATAAGGGACAATGCGAGGATCATGCCAGCCTTTCCCTTCTGTGTAATCCATAAGAAACATATGATCTGTAAAGTTTCTTCCAAATTCAAGATTATGGAAATCAGGTTTTTCTTTTCTTTCAGTGCTTAATTGAACTTCGATTGGATAATCTTTCATCCTACTTCTCCCTGCCTTTTTTTTACTATTGGAAAGTTTAATTAAAAAAAATAAAGCGTTTAACGAATACTAGACAATGCACATAAAATTGGAATAACGCCTATTAGTATTTTCATATAACTTTTACGTGTATTGTAATTACAATTATCCGACAATTCATAGCGTTTTGTCGAGATGTTTTTTAAAATTGTTTAAAATTTTTTTTAAAGCATTAAAAAGGCAATTAGCAACAAGGCTAATTGCAAAAGTATTTCGATACCTTCAATAGTTTTCTTTACTATTGTCTAGTTATTTGAACCATCCTTTTTCTTTTGATTGAGCAATTGCTTCGATTCTATTTTTTACCCCAAGCTTATCCATGATTTGGGAGATGTAATTTCGGACTGTGCCTGTCTTAATTTGAAGTTCAGCCGCAATCTCCTTTGTGTTTTTCCCATCGGCGACAAGTTCGAGCACTGCTTTTTCCCGGGCTGTCAGCGGATTTTCTTCACTGTAGATATCATCCATTAGCTCTGGGGCATAGATCCGCTTTCCAGCCATTACCATCCGGATGGAATTAGCCAGTTCTTCACTTGGGCTATCCTTTAGTAAATATCCCCTAACTCCCGCCTTTAGTGCCCTTTGAAAATAGCCAGATCGGGCAAAAGTCGTTAAAATAATAACCTTGCAGTCCATATTATTTAGTTCTTCAGCAGCTTCAAGGCCGCTTTTCTCGGGCATTTCAATATCCATGATACAAATATCGGGCTTAAGCTTTTTCACAAGGGAAATGGCTTCTTCTCCATTGGATGCCTGCCCTGCAACCTCCATATCATCCTCTAGGCTTAGAAGCGACCCTAATGCTCCAAGCATCATCCGCTGGTCCTCCGCGATGACAATTCGAATCATATCCGTCCCTCCTTTCCTGTTTGTATCACGACATTTGGCACTTTCATTACAATCGTTGTTCCATGTTCATTCACAATATCAAGTGTACCATTTACAAAATCTAGGCGCTCGTTGATGCCGAGCAGACCGCTCCCATTTTGCAATTTTCCCTGATTAATTCCGATGCCATTGTCTTTAACAACAATACAAATTTCATTTTGTGTTTGTTCTACACGTATTTCACAGACTGTTGCCTGACTATGCTTGACAACATTGTTAACCGCTTCTTTTAAACACATGCTAAGGATGTTTTCTATAAATATAGAGACATTGGTCAGCTTCCATTCTTCGTTGAACACGAGCTCTATTTGTGCTGCCCCTAGAAGTTGTTTGATGCGGACCATTTCTTCCTTTAAACGGATACCTCTCATCTGAGACACCATTTTTCGCACTTCATTTAAGGCTGTTCTAGCTGTTTGCTGTACATCCTTCATTTCGGATTTGGCTTGTTCTGGATTTTTGTAGACAAGCTTTCTGGCCAAGTCACTTTTTAGTCCAATCAGTGATAGCTTTTGTCCTAATGTATCATGAAGATCACGGGCAATTCGCTGCCTTTCCTCCTGTTTTACAAGCTCTGCAATCCTTTGATTGGCATATGCAAGCTCCTCTTCAAGCTTTTCTTGTTTTTTCTTATTGTATAGATTAAAAGGCAGAAGGATGACACTTATCCAAATGATGATAATAAAAGGCAGCTGTTTCAGAAATAGTTCATCTTTTAGAATCAGATTGAAGTTGATTGAAAAGGTGGTTGACACTAAATGAATGATATACAAAGTTAAAAAAGCGACCCGATTTTTAATTTTTCCATTATAAAAGGCGATATAAAAAGCAAAATAGACAAATTGAAAATAAATGGTCATTGTTGTGGAAATGGCGATAAGAATTAAAGTCCACAAGTACACGGTCCATTTTTTTGAGATAAATGCCAGCCTATAGGTAATGAAAAAAAGAATGGTCAAGGCAAGACCAATAATGATATCGATAGTTGCTGAAGATTGAAAAATAAAATAAAATGGCAGAATGCTGAAAACGGTCCAAATATATGGAGATATTCCAGATCCTTTTTGAAAGTAATTTTTTAACATAAATGACCTCTTATTGATTGACCTTTATGGAAATTATAACCTTTTTCCAAAAGGGAAGAAACTAATAACAATTTGTTTATGCAGAAAAAATAGGCAAAGCCTTTAACATGTGCCAGGCGTTGCCTATTTTTCCCCTAAACCTGTGAAGCTAATTTTGGTTTAATTATTTTTACAGCCTCTTTGTATGTGACAAATTTTTTGTTATTTTCATCCCAGAGCCTGAATCTTAGTGATTCAATACTTGTTCTGAATGTGATCGTCGGAACGTTCTGCAGTTCTGGTGTGTGATTATGGGCATCTTCAAGCTTATAATTTGGCACTCGCGGACTAAGATGGTGTACGTGATGGTATCCAATATTTCCGGTAAGCCATTGGAAAAGTTTAGGAAGTTTATAAAAGGAACTTCCTTCAACCGCAGCTTTCACATATTCCCAGTTATCATCTTCTTCAAAGTAGGAATCCTCAAAGGTATGCTGCACATAAAAAAGCCAAATTCCAGCAGAGCCCGAAATTAAAAAGATCGGTGTTTGTACAAGCAGAAAAGCTTCCCACCCAATTGCCCAAATAATTAAGCTGTATAGGATGACGATAGAGATATTAGTTAAATACGTGTTCAGTCGTTCGCTTTTTCTTGCACCGCGTCTATTAAAGCGATTTTTCAAAAGGAATTGGTAAATGGGGCCCAGCCCAAACATAATTAATGGGTTTCTGTACAAACGGTAGCCTATGCGGTTCCAAAGCGGCATTGCAAAATATTCATCAACAGTCAGGGCCCAAATATCACCGACACCTCGTTTGTCAAGATTGCCGCTTGATGCATGGTGAACAGAATGATCATGCTGCCATTGGCTAAATGGAAACAATGTCATGATCCCAGTAATTGTTCCAAGTATTTTATTGGCTTTTCTGTTTTTGAAAAAAGAATAGTGGCAGCAGTCATGAAAAATGATGAAAATCCTTACTAAGAAGCCTGCTGCAATAATACCCAAGGCAATGGTTAAAAGATAAGAAATTTCAAGACTTTTGTAAGCGAGAACCCATAGCACTAAAAAAGGAATAACCGTATTTACGATCTGCCATATGCTATCTTTAATATTAGATTTTTCGTAGGGGGACATTTGTTTCTTCAAATTAATTTGCTTTTGTTTGGTCATATTAAAAATATCCTTCCTCTCATTTATAAATATCATAAAATAAAGAAGATTGGAATGTAAGGCATACGTGTCATGTAAAAACCATGATAAATGTCATGTCTGAAAAATAAAATAATAAATATTAAGGAGCCCGAAAATGAACAAGTTCTTGGATAAAATAAAGCACAAAGCAAAATCAACCTTAGCCCAAACGAAATCACAGGTTAAAGAAAAAATCTTTTCAATGACTGGCACATCTTCTGCCACTGTCAGTCAGATTGCCAGTTATATTCAAGGTCATCCCGATACAAAAATCCTTAAGAAATCCCTATTGGGTCAGGAGTACCGCTTTTACCATCTCGATCACGATGACATTCATTATTATTTGGAAATGAAGGGAAATTATGTACTTCAGTTAGATGTGCAAATGCAAAACGATTCACTAGTATCATACCGTTCCTATAGGGATCGTTATTCATTAAATAATCCGATCAAATTTCCTGAACTGACTTAAAAAATAAATGGGGCTGTAAATTTACAGCCCCATCATTTTTTAAGAAAATAGATTCTTGATACTTTCTATTAAGTTTTTGAAGAAGTCACTCACTGCTTGGATAAATCCCTTGTCACCGACAGCTTCGCCTATACGCTGCTGAATGTCTTTAGAAATGTTTTCAAGCTGTGATTGGACATTATCAAAATTGATATTTAAGCTGCGCATTTTTTCAAAAAGATCAATAATAAGCTGGCGATCTTGATCACTTAAATGAATTTCAAGCTTGTTCATTTGTTCATTAATGATTTTTTCAATATCTTCTTTTGTTGCAGGGTTTTGTGCTGCAATTTCTTTCTTGATTTCTGTCAATAGCTCCGACACTTTATCCTTGTCCATACCCTCTTTTCCAGCCAGTTGTGTGGCAAGGCTCAACTCTTCATTCGCTACCTCTGTGTGCTCCGTATTAAGCTCTTTTCCGTTTCCTTCATCATAGGCCTTGTATATGCCTACAAGTGCTGAATGGCCGCTTACTTTTACTGGGGAGGCAACTTCGACAACTGCATCCTCAATACCTGCAGTTAAAAGAGCATTGGCATACATTTCATCCGTAACTTCGGTAATATTCTCTGGTGTCACCTGCTTAATAACAAGGCCTTCCCCTGCTTCTTTTCTGGTAATCTTGGCTGAAGAGTACATATTTGCATGACGGTCACCTTTAATATATTTAACCAGGTCATCACCTGTCACAGTGATTTCTCTGACCTTGCCGGCATCTTCAACACCAAGAAGCTTACGTGTTTCCTCTTTTTGTGCAGCTGATAATGCTTCGCCGTACACAACAACAGGCAAGCCATATTTCTCATTAATGCTGTCTTCTTCGGCCGCCCCATCCGAAGCAAAGACAGGCTTGCCTATTCCTGCTGCAAAAATAATTACCATTGAAATCATTAACCATTTCATCAACCGCTTTTTCATATTCGCACTCTCCCAAAAATTCTTTTATCTGTATCTAATCCTGTTTATTCTCTGATATAACTGCTACTTGGAAAAGAAAATGATAAATTTGAGCAAAAGCTTCGCCAATTGTCATTTCTGGATCAAAGCCATCCACCCCATTTAAGGCAAAGTTTAATTCCCATAGACCGTCTGTCCCGTTAAACAGAAGGCTATACTTTTTGATTTCCCCTGTGAGTAATTGTTCAATGGCAGCTTTCATGTTCTTTTCGAGTTTTTTTGGCATCCTTAATCCCAGCATGACCTCATAGGTACCGAAGACATCATCCACCTCTAAACATACTGAATCCGCCCCGATGATTTCAAATTTTTCAGCTTCAATATAGATAAATTGTTCGATATGCTGTTTGAAATATGCAATAGATTCGTTAAAAAACGCTTCTGTTTTTTCCGCGACTAATTCATCTGTTTCTTTATTGGATAGCTCCAAATAGGCATTATTAAAAGCAGAATAATCATTCCCATCCAGGATGTTCACTTCTTCTTTCAGGAACCCAAGCATTTTTGCATATTCAGCTTCTTCTTTATATAATGAAATTCCTTTTTCTCCAGTTTTCGAAACATAGTCTTGAAAATTTTTCCTAAGCATCTTTATGTTCTCCTTTTAACCGAAATTTTCTCTTTTCATTTTGCGGGTTTTATTCGTAAAAGGCAAATATAAACTAAAACTGCTGAAATAAAAAAGAGATCCTGATTTGAAATCAGAATCTCATCCTGTTCTTTTTCCGAGATAGGCTTCTACAATTCGCGGATCTTTTAAGAGTTCAGATCCTTTGCCGCTGATAATAATTTTGCCAGTTTCCATGACATACCCATAATCAGCAATTTTTAGAGCTTGTTTCGCATTTTGTTCTACTAGTAAGACGGTAGTCCCGTCATCTTTAATTTCTTTTATAATTTTAAAGATATCAGCGACAATTAATGGGGCTAATCCCATTGAAGGTTCGTCAAGCAGCAGAAGCTTTGGCCTTGAAAGCAAAGCACGCGCGATAGCAAGCATTTGCTGCTGGCCGCCAGAAAGCGTTCCGCCTAACTGATCCTTTCTTTCTTTTAATATCGGGAAGTGTTCCATCACTACCTCAATATCTTTGCCTATTTCTTTGTCTTTTCGGTGGTAAGCCCCCATTTCGAGATTTTCCATAACGGTCATTCCCGATAGAATAGCTCTCCCTTCAGGAACAAGAGATATCCCTTTTCTTAAAAGCTGGTCAGGTCTTTGGCCAGTAACGTTTTCACCCAAAAATTCAACTTTTCCCTTTTGCGGTTTTAATAAGCCCGAAATTGTTTTCATGGTCGTTGTTTTTCCGGCACCATTTGCCCCAAGAAGTGTAACGATTTTTCCTTGCTCCACCTCAAGGCTAATTCCTTTTAGTGCTTGGATTTTTCCATAAAAAGTTTCGATATCTGTTAGTTTAAGCACTATGTTCGTCCTCCTCTGAACCGAGGTAGGCTTCGATAACCTCTTGATTATTTTGTATTTCTTCTGGCGTGCCTTCTGCAAGTTTCTTGCCGAAGTTTAAAACGACAATGCGATCACAAAGCTTCATGACGAGAGGCATATCGTGTTCTATGATAAGAACGGTAATCCCTTTTGCCTGGACCTTTTTTATGAGGCCGAATAGACTTTCTGTTTCGGTTTCATTCATTCCTGCGGCAGGTTCATCGAGCAGTAAAAGCTTAGGATCGCTTGCTAACGCCCTGGCGATTTCCAGTCTTCTTTGCTGGCCATAGGATAGGTTCTCTGAAATGGCATCCATAATATCCACTAGGTCAACCAGTACAAGGAGCTCCAAAGCCCTTTGCCTTAGCTGCTTTTCCTCATCCTTCTGGAATTTTGTCCGAAATACACTTCTAAAAACACCTGAAGAGCTTCGGCAATGTCCGCCAACCATAACATTATCGAGAACGGTCATTTGTGGAAATAGCTTGATATTTTGAAAGGTACGGCAAATTCCTAGTTCTGTAATTTTATGCGGTTTTTTTCCGGTAATTGTTTCTCCAGCGAATAAAATATCTCCTGATGTTGGCCCAAAGACGTTAGTGATGACGTTAAACATTGTTGTTTTACCTGCCCCGTTTGGACCAATTAGACCAAATATCTCCCCTTCATTTATGTTGAAGGAAACATCTGTTAATGCGGATATACCGCCAAAATTTTTAGAGATGTTTTTGATTTGAAGAACCATGGTCGACCCTCCTCTTAGGCAGCTTTCGCTTCTTAAACCAATCTAACACCTGTGCATCAATAATTCCCTGCGGCCGGAATGCCATCATAACAATTAATACTAGACCGTAAATCATATAGCGGTATTCACTAATAAATCTTAAAACCTCTGGCATGGTCGTCATAAAAGCTGCTCCAAAAATAGCGCCCCAGATGACCTCGCTTCCGCCGAAAACAGCAAAAATTAATATTTCCACAGCACGGTGGTAGGCAAAATCTGCGGGACTGATGTAAGCCATCACATGGGCATAGAGTGCTCCTGCAAAGCCTGAAAGTACGGCACCTTGTGTAAACGCAAGCACTTTGTAATAAGTAATGTTAATTCCCATAGCTTCTGCGGCTTTTTCATCCATTTTAATGGAGGCAAAAGCTCTTCCAACCCGTGATTTATTCTGTCTGATTAAGAACCAAACAACAAATATGTTAACGATTAAAAGAAGAATAAAAACGGTCAGAAAGACAAACTGGTTGTTTTTTAGACCTAGTACACCCGGGTCAAACCCAGAGTCCCTTAGCATTCTGAAAATTTCCCTTCCGATATGCGGGATATTGGAAATACCAACCGCGCCTTTGGTTACAGATTCCCAGTTCACAAAAAATACCCGGATTACTTCTCCAAATCCAAGGGTAGCAATAGCTAAATAGACGCCTTGTAAACGCAAGGAAGGAATTCCGATTAAAATGCCTAATATACCAGCCACAAGCGCACCTGCAATAATTCCTGCAATAATCGGTAAATCAAAATTGATAGTCAACAAAGCAGATGTATATGCACCAATGCCCATGAACCCGGCACTTCCAAGGGAAAGCTGCCCAGATGATAGGGTAACATATATGCTTAGGCCAAGAATGATATTAATCAGAATAAAGGAAGCAACCTGCAAGTAATAAGGATTTATGAATTCACCAAGCATTTTGTCACCTTCCCGCCTCTGTTGTCTTTTGGCCAAATAATCCTTGCGGCCTTAACATAAGGATAATGATTATGGCAATAAACGCGATCGCATCGCGGTATCCAGAATCTCCGTATGCAACGATTAAAGTTTCTGATAATCCTAATATAAGTCCGCCGGCCATAGCGCCCTTTACATTTCCCATTCCGCCTAAAATAATAATGGCAAGGCCTTTGAGTCCCATGGATAGTCCCATTTGCGGGTTTACAGAGTTAAAAGCCATGCCAACCAAAATTCCTGCGATGCCGCCCATGGCAGATGCAATGACAACTGTCAGTACAATGATCTTTTTTGTATTTACCCCTAGAAGGCTGGCAGTTTCTAAATTTTCCGCCGTTGCACGCAGCGCTTTTCCTGCCCTTGTCTTTGAAAGCCAGTAAGAAAGAGCCATCATTAAAAGGATGGAAATAACAAAAATTAAAATTTGTACAAGGTATATGGTTATCGATCCGATTTGAAAGCTGATATCGGCAAATGCGTTTCGGAAGGGATGGTTTCCTGCCCCAAACAAATGGTGGGAAACGTTTTCCAGCAAAATCGATACACCAATTGTACTAATAAGAGGAGCAAGGTGTGAGACACCCTGCTTCCCTCTTAATGGTCTTAAGGCAAATCGTTCAAGCATATACCCTAAAATAGCTGTCACGATAATAGCTGCAAGAAAGGCTACCCAGATAGGAAGACCTAACGTACTTGTCATGATGACGCCGATAAAGGCTCCAAACATAAAAATTTCGCCATGCGCCATGTTAATGATGCCTAGAACACCAAAAACAAGTGTGAAACCAAGGGCAACGATGGCATAGATGCTTCCAAGCGTAATCCCATTAATCAGCTGCTCTAAAATCAAGTCATCTCACCCTTTGCTTTTGGATTATTCAAATTGTTTGAACTGTCCATCTTCAATAATCAGAACAGTTGGATCCATCACAACATCGCCTTCTTCATCAAATGAAAACTTTCCAAGGATTCCTTCTAAATCTTTAATTTCAAGCAAAGCATCTTTTACTTTATCCCTGTCCGCCTCACCGGCATTTTTTAGTGCTTCTGCCATGATATAAAGTCCATCGTAGGCTTGGGCAGCAAATTGGTCTGGAAGTTTTTTATATTCAGCCTCATATTTTTCGTTAAAGCTTTTAACCTTCGGATCATCCTTTTCACCAAACCATGGCGTCGCAACGATTAACCCATTCGCAGCCTCACCGGCAATCTCGATGACCTGTGGAGAGTTGAATCCATTTCCCCCGACAAATGGTACATCGATTCCCATTTTTCGCGCTTGACCCATAATGACCGCTCCCTCATTGTATAGAGCAGAAGCTAAGATTAAATCTGGATTTAAGCTTTTAATTTTAGTCAATTGGGCATTGTAGTCAGATTGTCCCTTTTGGAACGTTTCAATTGTTAGAATTTCAAGTCCCATGTCTTTTGCTGTCTTTTCCATTGTGTCGAAGCCAGACTTTGTGAATACGTCGTCATTCCCGTATAGAATGGCAACCTTTTTCGCATCGTATTTTTCTACTGCCTTTTTGATGGAAGCTGGAATAGCTAAAGCTTCAGGAATAGAGTTTCTAAAAACGTATTCACCAATTTGCGGAATACCTTCTGCAGTTGTGGAAGTACCCATAATAGGAATTCCATTGAGATCAGCTTCTGGTCCTACAACATTCATCTCTGTGCTAAGTGTTGGTCCGATGATGGAAACAATATCATCGTCGCTCATTATTTTTTGGGCTGCTGATAAGGCTTGTTCCTGCTCGCCTGCTGAGTCCTCTATGACAAGCTCAATATCTACCTTGCCTTCTGCGTTGATTTCTTTTTGTGCTAATTTTAATCCATTCGTAATAGCTTCCCCATAAGCAGCACCTGGTCCAGTGATATAAGAGATAACACCGATTTTAGCTTTGATTGCTCCAGATGCTTGTCCCCCTTCATCTGCTGGCTTTTCTTCCGTTGCTGTTTCAGAGCCGCCGCCGCTGCAGGCAGATAAAACAACTAACATCAAAACAGCCAGTAAAAGAAATGGCTTCTTTACTAGTTTACTCATCGTTTCTCCTCCTAAAGTCTGAAATTTTTGAAATATATATACTATTAAATAATAATCGGCTGATAATGTAAATGAAAATTTACTTTAATTTCGTAATTTTTCCAAAATTTAATTCTCTACTAAAATATCTTTCTGGATTATTCTGCCCCCCTAATATTATTTTGGTCGTTTTAGATAGAATGTTCCAAGGGCGATGGCAACTAACTCATCATGATCATCAAGCACCTTGCACTCACAAACAACGGTTCGATAGCCTAAATGGCTGATCAAAGGCTTAGCATACAGCCGTTTCCCTTTGCCTGGTTTGACATAATTCATCTTTAGTTCCAAGGTATAGACTTCGGTATCCTCCGGTATTTTTGTCATTATGTTATAGCCAATAGCAACATCAGCAAGCGTATAGACGGCTCCTCCCTGGGCAACCCCGTATGTATTTGCATTCTGCATGCCCAGGTCCATGAACATATCTCCATTGCTGTCAAAATCTAACCCAAACAGCCTGCCAGTGTAATGCATGCCTTCTTCCTTTGTTTTTCGCATCGCCCTGATGACATGGCCAATTTGCTCAATCTCCTCAGTTGTCAGTAACTTTAATTCTTCTAAAATACTTTCTGCTGTTTTCATTTCCTATTTCTTCCTTTCAAAATAAACTTTTTTGTTATAATAATTACAATCGTAATTATCAGATTTATTAAAATATATGAAAAATTAATTCAATACTATTATGTTATTTGATATAATGCAAGTATAGTATTCGAAAATTCTATATTTTTTAAGAGAAGGACGGTTCGATATGGACATTAAACAATTGGAAGTTTTCAACACCATTTACAAACATAAGAACTTTTCCAATGCCGCAAAAGAGCTCTTTATTTCACAGCCCACTGTAAGCGCTCACATAAAATCTTTAGAAGAAAGCCTTGGCCTCCAGTTATTTAATCGGAAGAACAAAGCCATGGGGAACTTAACCGATGCCGGGAAAATTCTTTACCAGTATTCCAGTCAGATCCTTTCACTTGTCCGGGAAGCGGAGGAATCATTAGCTGATTATAAGAAGGGGTATTCAGGCTCCTTATCAATTGTTACCTCTCATTCCTTTTGCTATTGGGTGCTGCCGGAAATACTTGAAAGGTTTAAAAAGAAATTTCCTTTTGTGGATATTGCTCTGCATACCGAATTCACACCTAAAATGATTGATATGATCTACAATAGAGAGGTTCATTTTGCCATCGCTAGAACCAGTTCCCCCCATTTTAACGACAATGAGTTAAATAGTATATTAATCGGCCATGATCCTGCTGTATTTGTTGTTTCATCACAGCATCCATTAGCATATATGGAAAGGGTGACAATTGAAGATGTATTGAAAGAACAATTTATTCTCTATGGGAAAAAATCAAGCTTTTGGCCGCAGGTTAATAATGTTTTCGCCAGTATGGGCTTTGAAATTAAAACAAATATGGAAATGAACGATATAAATGCTGCGAAGAAAATGATTGAAATTAATATGGGGATTTCGGTTCTTCCGAAAATTTCTGTTCAGTCAGAGCTTAAAAACGGGCAATTAAAAACCATTACTGTTGAAGATTTTCCGCCAATTATGAGGTATTCCAATTTAATTTACCGAAAGGATCTAATTGTAACGGGGCCATTGGAAAACTTTATTAAATTTATTCAAAATACAAAGCCATTTCCAATTGGATTAGAATAAAACTGAGGCTATCCTTGTCGCGGATAGCCTCAGTTTTTTTGTCTGCTATTCTACTGTTACCTTAGCAGGCGGTTTTGTAATAAAATCCCATAGATTTTCAGCGTCACTAAGTATTCTTTGGCCGACAGCTTCAGCAAGTACACTTTCTGTACCAAATTCATCGCGCCAGGACCAAAGACGGCGTGTGCTGTGATGGAGCACATGTTCATCCGTAAAGCCAATGGCGGCATGTACCTGATGGGCGATCCTTGTTGCAATTCCAGCAGCATCACCTAATTGGATTTTTGCCATTGCTGTTTCTTCAAAGCTGATATTGCGGTCAATATTACTGATAATAAAGTCTGCCACTGCGAGCGATGCCGTTGTTTCTCCAGCCATGATTGCAAGCTGCTGCTGGATGGCCTGGAATTTGCTGATCGGTCTTCCGAATTGTGTTCTTTCCTTGGTATAAGTCACGGAAAGTTCCAAAGCTCTCTCCAGTGAACCGGCCATCTGCATCACTCTTGACATCATGGCGTAGCTGAATAGGTTATCGGCAGATTGGTCATCTACCAAACCAGCCTCCTGTTTACTTACAGCAACCTGATTAATAACTACTTCATCCCGCGGTTCTCCAGCTAGATTTTGATTTGAATTGATTATACATTGATCTGAAGGAATACTAGCTGTGATATATTGTCCCTCATTTGTCTTACCAAGAACAGTAATAAATTGGACATCCTTTCCCCATGGCACAAAGCTTGCCTTGCCGGAAATGGACCAGCCTTCATCTGTCGGATCAAAGATTATTTGGTCTTCTCTCGATACGGGTGCAAACGTGCTTAATTCACTTTTAGCCGTTAGACCTGCTTTTGAACGCATCCAATTGGCTAAAGTATGTTCAGCAAGCGGAATTGGTGCTGCGAAGTAACCGGCAATTTTTAACAAAGCCATTAAATCGCCTAAATCTCCGCCAGAACCGCCTTTATCTTCGTCAATTCCAACAGCGGTAACCCCCAATTCGGATAAAGTATCCCAAAGGTCTGCAGGGAAAGTTCCTTTCTCAGCAGCATTGATTAACTCCTTTGTACAGTTATCCTTCAGTACTTTGTTTACCATTTCCTCAAGCATTGGTCTGATTTCACTCATCGAACTCCTAACCCCCTTGCAATGATTCCGCGTAAAATCTCTGTTGTTCCCCCGCGCAATGTAAATCCTGGCGAATGTAAAATCGCTTGAGCCATCAGGGCATCAAATTTTGATTCTGCAGATACCGATGCATGGCTAGGAATTAAAAGCCTGGCTACTTTAATAATTTCATTTTCGTATTCTGTTCCCAGATCCTTAACAAGCGCCGCGGCAATTTCAGGAGATTTGCCCTGTTCTAGCAGTCCGGCAACACCCAAGGACATTTTTCTCAACGTCCATAACCTGGAAACTAGCTTTCCAACAGCAATTTTAGCATTGTCGCTTTCAGAATTTGCTAGCTGGCGAACAAGTTCTGCTAATAATGGGTATGTACTCATGAAACGTTCAGGGCCGCTTCTTTCGTAAGCAAGTTCTGCTAGGCTTTGCTTCCAGCCGTTACCTGCAATACCGACAACCATATCATCTGGTACTTCAACATCTTCCATAATGACTTCATTGAAATGGTGCTCCCCTGTCATGAGATGGATTGGGCGGATCGTTACCCCAGGTGCAGATAAATCTAGTAAAATTTGGCTTAAACCTTCGTGCTTTTTCTCTCCCAGTGCTTCAGTGCGCACTAATGTAATCATATAATGGGAGTGGTGTGCGCCGCTTGTCCAGATTTTGCTTCCATTCACAATCCATTTATCGCCGACTTTTCTTGCACGTGTGGATACTGATGCCAGGTCTGAACCGGAATTTGGTTCACTAAGGCCAATAGCGAAGTAAATTTCCCCTTTTGCAATTTGCGGGAGCAAACGTCTCTTTTGTTCCTCTGTTCCATATTTGAGCAAAAGCGGTCCCGTCTGTCGATCAGCAAACCAGTGGGATGCTACCGGAGCTCCTGATGCTAATAGCTCTTCTGTTACAACAAAACGTTCTAAAGCGGAGCGTTCGTGGCCGCCATACTCTTTTGGCCATGTTAAGCCTAACCAGCCTCGCTCACCAATTTTTCTGCTAAATTCAGCTGAATGGCCGCCAAGCCATGAATCACATTTGGGTACATATGTCCCCTTTTTTTCTTCTTCAATCAAGAATGCTCTGACTTCTTCCCGCAGCTTTTCGGCTGCTTCAGGTAGTTCAACGTTTGGAAGTTTCAATTCTTTCAAAAGTAATACCTCCCATTGCATTTAGTAGTTTTTATATCAACAATTTCAAGGAGCTGTATCTGTCCTTAGAAATATGCTACTGCCTTTCTAGTACCCTATTTGATTGATTTAAGCGATTTGAAAGTTCTGTTGTTTTCGAAATGATCAATTTAATCAATTGATCAAGATTAAATTCTTCTGCTCTGACTGTTGGAATCACAATTGAAATCCCTGCTGCCGCTTGCCCCGCCGGATAAAAGACAGGAGCGCTTAATGAAAAGGTTCCCTTCACACGTTCACCATAGCTTATTGCATAACCTCTAGAGCGAATATCCTGCAGTTCATCTTTTATCTGATTAATTTCAGTGATGGTGTTTGAAGTAATCGCTTCCATTTTGATCCCGCTAAGGTACTTGTCAATCTCTTCTTCGCTAAGGTAAGCAAGCAGAATTTTGGCGGATGCTCCTGCATATAATGGTGATTCGTGTCCAACTAATGTCAGTGCGGAAAGTGCTTGTTTGCTTTCACAGCTGCCAATGCAGCGCCGCTTATTGTTGTAAATCATATTTAATGTGACTGCTTCGCCTGTCTCGTCTCTGATAGATTGCATAACCGGCAATGCGGCATTTAAAAGGCTGGATTCTTTTTGGACAAGTGATCCTAGAAAATATAGCTCCAGACCAAGCTGATACTTTTTCGAGTATTCGTCCTTTTGCAGGAATCCCTCATAGACCAGTGTGGCTAAAATGCGCTGTAAGGCAGGTTTTGAGATCCCGGTCATATCATTTAACTCAGTCAAGGTTAGTGAGCTTTTTTCGTTTGAAAAGGATTTCAAAATGCCTATGGCCCTGTGGACGGACTGAATTGAATAATTTTTATCTAGTCGATTATTCAACTTCATCCCCTCTCTTTCGGCACATTTATAAATATCGTTATACGATAACGAATATCTATATGCGATAATTTCTAATTCCATTATAATTTGAAATGTTGGAAAAAATCAATAAATAATTGTGAAAATTCCGCATAAAAAGAAAAAACTGGCCGAAGCCAGTTTAGAAGTTCATTATTTAATTAACCATCCGGTGGATCAGCCCTGCATTATATCCCCCGCCAAATCCATTATCAATATTTACGACACTGATCCCAGATGCACAGGAATTAATCATTGATAAAAGCGCTGCAAGTCCGCCAAAATTTGCACCATAACCTACACTTGTTGGGACAGCTATGACTGGTTTTGAGACCAGACCGCCAACAGCACTTGGCAATGCCCCCTCCATACCAGCTACAACAACAGAAACCGTCGCCCCCTGAATCACATCAAGTTTATTCAGCAGGCGATGGATGCCTGCAACCCCCACATCAAGGACTCTTTCAACAGCACAGCCCATCGCTTGGAGCGTGACAGCTGCTTCTTCAGAGACCGGTAAATCAGAAGTCCCTGCACATACGACTGCACAATAGCCGGAATACAATAGCTCCGGTTCATCCGGATGCTTCCAAAATATTGTTCGTGCCGTTTTATTGTAGGTTAGTTCTGGGAAATGCTCGAGAATATTTGATGCTTTATCCTCCGATACACGAGTGGCTAATATTCTTTTTGTTTGATTATTTATCAGCGCCTGAATAATTTGTATAATATGTTCACTTGTTTTCCCTTCACCAAATATCACTTCAGGGAAGCCCTGTCTTTTTTCACGGTGAAGGTCCAGTGTAGCAAAGCCCAGATCTTCAAAGGTTTTGAGCTGGGCTTTCGCATCTGAAATGTCCATTTGGCCATTCTTAACTTTTGTTAATACTTCCTCTAAGATGTCAGTTCTATGATTTTTCATTGTTAGATTGATTTCACCATTCCGCCATCGACTAATAGAGAAGATCCAGTGACAAATGAGCTTGCACCAGAAGCTAAGAAAGTAACAACTTTTGCAAACTCCTCAGGCTTGCCGTAGCGTCCTAATGGAATGGCTGACTTGGATTGCGCTTCGATTTCTTCTTTCGTTTTTCCTTGATTATCAGCTTTTAATTGATCAAGGTATGCGGTACGGTCAGTGGCAATTCTGCCAGGAGCTACTGTGTTCACCAAAATATTGTAAGGTGCAAGTTCCTCAGCTAGACTTTTCGCTAAGCCAACAATGCCTAAACGGAAAGTATTTGATAAAATAAGGCCTGGAATTGGAATTTTTATGGATGAAGAAGCAATATTAATGATGCGTCCGCCCTCTTTTTTCAGATCTGGCAACGCTGCCCGAATAATGCGTACATAGCTTAATAGATTCAATTCAAAGGCTTTTTGCCAGTCTTCATCAGAGAACTTATCAAAACCTCCTCCAGGAGGTCCTCCAGCATTATTTACAAGAATATCAATCTTTCCTAATTCATCATTTGTTCTTTGAATAAGAGCCTCGATTTCTTCAGGCTTTGTAATATCACAGCGGAAATAGGATACCTTGCCTTCACTCTTGGCTTGAATTTCTTCTTTTACTTCGCGCAATTTATCTTCATTTCGGCTAGTAAGCATCACATTGACGCCTTCTTTTGCTAAATCTTCTGCAATGGCCTTTCCCAGCCCTTGACTTGATGCGATTACTAATGCGACTTTTCCTTTTAAATTAAGTTCCATTTCAAAACTTCCTCTCTAGAATATTGTTTAGCTACGGCAAGCGTGTGACACAGAATTGCTCATCATGGCCAAGTACTTCTGATTTTACATACTTACCTGAGGCTACATCAAGGATTTCGCGATAGATTTCCTCTCCCATTTCCTCCAGCGTTTTTTCCCCAGTCAGTACTTGACCGGCATTGATGTCAATATTTTCGCGCATTTTTTGGTAAGTCTTTGGGTTTCCTGTAATTTTTATTACAGGAATCCCCGGGAATCCAGTAGGTGTTCCTCTTCCTGTAGGAAAAAGAATCATTTGGGCCCCCGCAGCTACCTCACCGGTTGAAACTTCACCATCATGGCCAGGTGAATCAAGTAAAAATAGTCCCTTTTTGTCCGGCTGGTGGCCATATTTAATGACACCGCTGAATGGCGCGCTGCCTGATTTTTTCATACTGCCTAAAGACTTTTCGACAACACTTGATAATCCTCCTGCATAATTCCCAGTTGAAATTAGATGAGTTCGGTCTTTATTGCTGGAATTTTGTGTTTGTCTTCTTAGTTTTTCCTCAGTAAGATTGATCGTTTCCCTAATATCTCTTGCCACCTCATCGTTAATAGCTCTTCTGGCTAAAATATCTTCGGTGCCAATTAATTCAGTGATTTCACTTAGGATGGATGACCCGCCTTGGGCAACGAGCTTGTCGGAGGCTATGCCCAGAGCTGGGTTTGCAATAAGCCCTGAGGTCATGTCAGAGCCCCCGCAGTTTAATCCTATCATAAGTTCACTAACTGGTACTTCTTCTCTGATCTGCCGGGAAGCAATCTGCTGCATTTCTCTGGCAATCTTGCTGCCTTTTTGGATAGCAGCCAAGGAATCCCCTTCCTGCTGAATCACGACAGTCTCAAGCATCTTATTTGAAGGCGCAATACCGTCGGCTAATTCATAGGGCGAGAATCTTTCGCAGCCTAGACCTACTACAACCACTCCAGCAAAATTCGGATTTTTTCCAATGGCAATCAAAGTTTTTGCTGTAACCTCTAAATCCTCTCCCACTTGACTGCAGCCAACAGGGTGTCTGAAATACACACTTCCTGGAACTTGATAGGCAATCCTTTCAGCAACTTTTGCAGAACAAAAAACAGACGGAATGATGGCAATCTGGTTCCTGATCCCAACAGCGCCGTTTTTTCTGCGGTATCCCATGAAAGTATCTGTCATTTATTTCATCCCCCTGTCACAGTACATATTATGGTTATGAATATAGCCGCCCTTTTGGACAGGCTCCTTCATTTTGCCGATTTCCTCTCCGTACTTCAAGACGCATTCATTTTCACCAATATCCCTTAAGGCAATTTTATGGCCAAAAGCAATATCCTCTAATGCCTGGATTGTTTCTTCCTGATTATTAAAACGAATACGTACAAGATCACCTTGTTTAAGATCGGTTAGGGCGACTGCCACATTATCATTACTGTCTATCATGAGGGCTGTTTTTTGCAGAAGGTCTGTACTTTCCATTTGAAGCCTCCTCTAATTAGATATATTGATGAACTGTTAATTTCTTGGAAATATTTCCGCTTTCATCAAATGTCAATTCATGGGCTGCTTTAATAGAAAATTTCCTGTCAGTTTTATTGAGCTCGTCCATAGCGGCCTTATTTAAAAATACACGGCTTAGATGAAGTGTATTTGGGATTTGAACGATTTTAATAGAGTTCTTATCTATTTTTGGACCAAGGCTGGAAATCGCTGTTTCAATCGCTTCTTTTTCTGTATTAAAAATCATCGGAAGCATTGCCCTGCGTAAAGTAGTCGCAGTAAGCGCATTTGTATAGGTTGATTTCCGATCCATCTTATCTACTAATTTTTGCGTTGTGAAATCAGCAAGCCCGATTCCTTGAGCATTTCCAAATGATTGTTCATTAAGATCTAAAATGGCAATTCTGGAGATTGCAGGGCTTTGAGGTTCCGGAATTCCATCTAATCTCCACCTTCCAATAATATTGGGATCCATTCCCGTACCGCTAAAACGTTTCCCCATTTCCTCAACGATTAATATATCGATGTTTTCAAGCGGAAGGCTTGGCATCATTGATTTTGAAAGCTTTAATAGCTCCTCTTCTTTGTCATGCCATTTTTCTTTTGGTACCCCGACAATATTTGCAGTTTCATCAAACCCATTTTCAATAATGGCAAGTCCCATTAATATTTTGCTGTTCTGGAGTGCAAAAGCTGATACGTCTTCAATGTTTTCAGCCATTTTAAGGGCCCCATCGCTATGTACAAATGATGCCCCTTTAATCTTGCCAAGTCCAATGGTTATCATTTTACTTAAACCGCTTTCTACCCTTCCCCGAAATGAGGTATGAGCCTTAACACGGTTAATAACTAAGATCCCGTCTGCATGAAAGGCATTTTTATCCATGTACACAGGCTGTCCCTTATCTGTAGTGCCAAGCAGCGCTACATCCATGGAGGAACGAATTTCTGCTCCAATGCTCTCTTCGGTAATGCCTAAATGCTTTAGAACCTCAATTTGGCCCTCTGCTGTTGCACCGCCGTGACTTCCCATGGCAGGCACGATGAAGGGATGGTAGCCTAAATCTCTCAAGCAATTAACTGATTCCCTTAATATTTCAACAATATTGGAAATGCCTCTGCTTCCAGCTGTGATGGCGATTTCTGCATTTGCGTGAAGGGTCTGAGGGTTAATAAATTTTTTAATTTCATCTTGTACAGCCGTTTTGATATCTGATATTTTGCCATCAGGAAACTGCTGTTCTATTTCAATCATTTCGAACATCTTTTAAACTCCTTTCAACTGACTACAGAATCTATATTTATGGGTTTAATTATAAAATACTTCTGAAAACTTCACCATTAGTATATTGGAGTTTTTTATAATTTTTTCTCTATTATAGAAAAATTTAATAACCTTATTTTTAAAAATAGCTGCTTAAGGAAAAAAGCAGCTACTGTATAGTGATATTGGCTAATATTTAATGTCGGAAATGGTCTCTAAAAAAATGCTAAATAATTCCTTCCTCTTTCAATCTAGCTATCTCTTCACTATTTAAACCAAGCTCTTTTTCAAGAATTTCATTTGTATGCTCCCCTAAAAGCGGCGGATGACTCTTTGTTTTGATTTCTAGACCAGAAAATCTCATTGGGTTTCTGACAAGCTTGACTTTTCCCAGCTTTGGATGTGAAATCTCTTCCACCGTTTCTCTTGCTTGTACCTGCGGATGAGCAAATACCTGCTCAATATTATTAACTGGACCAACTGGAACACCTGCAGATGATAATTCCTCAAACCATTCGTCAGCGGTTTTTGTTTGAAAAATGTCTTGGATTTTTTGTGTTAGTTCTTCCCTATTTTCAATCCGTTTGTTATTTGTTTGATATCTTTCATCTGTTGTCCATTCCGGGTGGCCCAGCACATCACAAAGTTTCTTATATAAACGGTCATTACCGGCACAGACCATTAATGGCCGATCCTGACAATTAAATACTTGATATGGAACAATATAACTATGGCTGTTGCCGATTCTCTTTGATATGCTGCCTTTGTTTAGATAGCTGCTTGAGACATTCGCCAATGCACTTAATTGAACGTCTAATAATGATAAATCAATATGCTGTCCTTCTCCTGTATGATCCCTTAATCGGATAGCGGAAATAATGCTGATGGCAACATATTGTGAAGTCATAATATCAACAACAGGAAGTCCTACCCTTGTAGGTTCGCCATCTGGAAAACCGGTTACATCCATGAGGCCGCCAATTGCCTGAATAACTGGATCAAATCCTGGTTCCTTGCTGAAAGGCCCAGTTTGGCCATATCCGGTAACGGAGCATAAAATAATTTTTGGGTTTACTTTTTTCAGGTCTTCATAGCCTAGTCCCATCCGCTTTAAAGTGCCTGTTTTGAAGTTTTCTAAAACAACATCTGCGTCCTCTAGCATTTTAAGAAATAATTGTTTGCCAGATTCATGTTTTAAATTGATTGTCATGGATCGTTTGTTTCGATTTGCACACATATAATATGTACTTTCTCCATCAACAAATGGCACCCAATCCCTCATACTATCTGTCCCGCCAGGAGATTCGATGCGAATGACATCTGCCCCCAGGTCGCCAAGCAGCATGGATCCGCCTGGACCGGCGTATACCCTTGACAAGTCTAATACTTTTATATCTTCTAATGGCTGTTTCATTATTTAGTCCTCCTCTAGCAGTCTTGTAAAACTTTTATACCTATGTGGATTTTCGCCCACATAGGTATAATTAAATTTTTCCTATTATCGTCCGCCGCTGACGGTGATGATTTCACCCATCATGTAATTAGCTGCATCTGATGCTAAGAATCCGACAACCTTTCCAATGTCATCTGAATTTCCAGCTCTGCCAATTGGTATTGTAGGGACGATCCGGTCGATTCGTTCCTGTGTTGAAAATTTGTCCTGAAAAGGTGTCAGGATAAATCCTGGAGCAATCCCGTTTACTAGTATCCCATATGGTGCGAATTCCTGTGCCAGCCCAACAGTCATTGTGCTTACCGCACCCTTTGCTGAAGCGTAATGGATGCTTTCTCCTGGCCCCCCTCTTCGTGCAGCAACCGAGGAGATATTAATTACTTTTCCAGACTTCTGCTCAACCATATGTTTAAGAACGGCTTGAGATACTAAGAACATACTCTTGACATTGATGTCATATGTTTTTTGCCAAAGCTCCTCTTCAATTTCTAAGAAAGGACTTCTTTTGACAGCAGCGCCAGCATTGTTGACAAGTACATCGATGCGTCCAAATGCATCAACTGCCTGATTAACCATGCCTTCAACCTGTTCCTTGCTTGTTAAATCGGCTTTAATAAGTAGACATTCGCCCCCTGCTGATTCAACAAGTCTCTTGGTTTCCTCTGCCCCTTCACTATTTGAGAGGTAGTTTGCAACAATGTTATAGCCTTGTTCTGCTAGTACTCTTGCAGAGGACTGACCTATTCCCGAACTTGCGCCAGTAATAAGCGCCACTAGTTTTTGTTGGTTTACCATTACACTTCTCCTTTTTTAAATATTCAGACTCATAAGATTGCAGTATATTATTCGTTATCCTGAGATTTTACTTGTTGAATCGTTTATTTCAGATCCAGCTTTAGATTTAACACCGGTCATTCTTTGCCAGATAGCTACAATGGCCAAAATTGCAATGCCAGTGATATCTGTTATTAAACCAGGGTCAATCATAAGAAATGCGGTAACAAGCAATCCAATCCTCTGAATGATATTTGTTTTTGTTAAAAACCACCCCTGCAGTCCAGCTGCCAGACATACAACCCCTATTGTAGCAGTGACCATTGCTAATAGACTGGCCGATACGGTTTCCCCATTAAATAGTAGAACCGGATTGTATAAGAAGAAGAACGGCAGAATAAATCCTGTCAATCCAATCCTGACAGCTTCTATACCAACTTTATTTGGCGAAGCTCCTGATAGACCCGCAGCAGCATATGCAGCTAATGCAACCGGCGGTGTAATATTTGATAGACCTGCATAGAAGAATGCAAACATATGGGCAGCTAATGGCGGTACGCCAAGTTTAACAAGTAATGGTGCAGCAATTGTTGCAACGATGATATAAGCTGCAGTTGCTGGAATCCCCATCCCTAAAATAATACTAATAAACATGGTAAGGAATGCTGCAAGGAATAGATTTTCTCCTGCAATGGATAGAATATTATTTCCTAGCGTTAAACCTAAGCTTGTTAATGAGATTGTCCCGACAACTACACCAACGATGGCACAGGCCATACCAACACCAATGGCACCCTTACTTCCTTCAACAAGTGAATCGATAATAATGCGGGGTGTCATTCTTGTTGATTTGCGCAGCCAGCTGGCAATTACAGTTGCGATCAAAGCAAATACAGCTGCATAAAGCGGTGTTACGCCAGTACTTAATAAAGCGATCAGAACAGCAAGCGGTATAATTAGATGGCCTCTGTCTTTTAATACCTGAACCATGTTCGGAATGTTTTCTTTGGCAATTCCTGTAAGGCCGATTTTCTTTGCTTCAAAATGAACCACCATAAATATCGTTACGTAATATAGCAACGCAGGAATAATAGCAGCAAGCATAATTGTTCGGTATGGAACACCTAAAAACTCTGCCATAATGAAACCTGCTGCACCCATAATCGGCGGTGCAAACTGGCCTCCTGTAGATGCAACGGCTTCTACTGCACCAGCAAATTTAGGATTATACCCTGTTTTCTTCATCAATGGGATTGTAACTGCACCAGTTGTTACAACGTTTGCCACAGCGCTTCCGTTTACCATTCCCATGAATCCGCTTCCAATTACAGCAACCTTAGCAGGTCCGCCGGCAGTCCATCCAGCCAATGATAGGGCAACATCATTGATAAAATCTGTGAAACCGCTATTCTTTAAAAATGCACCAAACAATACGAATAAGAAAATATAAGTAGCTGAAACCCCTAACGCGATCCCGAAAATACCCTGGCTTCCCCAGAACATAATGTCAGTAACACGTTCAAAACTAAATCCAACATGGCCTATAGCACCAGGCAGCATTGGACCAGCAAAGTTATAAATTAAGAACACTGCACAAATAATAGTTAATGCATTACCAACAACACGTCTGCTTGCTTCAAAAGTAACTAACATTCCAAGTGCTGCCATGTAATAATCCATTTCAATATGAATTCCAAATCGTTCTCTTGCAAAAGTATCATACGTTAAAAGTAAGTAACCCATAGATATTAAGGTTAAGAGGATACAGATCATATCCCATACTGTGGGAAGTTTGCGTTTGTTTGCGGATTTCTTAGATGCTGGATAAATTAGAAAGGATAGAATGAGCAGAAAACCTAGATGCCATGCGCGCATTTTAATTGCTTCTAATACACCAAAACTGCTTGTATAAAGCTGGAAGAGTGACCAGATAACTAAAATTCCTGTCACAATTTTTGCAGTCGTGCCAAGATAATCTCTTGTTCTGAATTCGCTGTCATATTGCCTGAGAAGATCTTCTTCAGTTACTTTGTTTGTTGCTTGACTCAAATGAAATTCCTCCTTTAGTGTTGTCGTGTTTTATGTTTTTAATTTATTAACAAATGTACCAGTGGCAAAAGCAATCAATTCATCTTTTTCATTAAATATCTCGCTTTTACAGCTGGTAATTGTTTTCCCGTTTTTGATAACCTCTCCTCTGCCAATTAAAAAGGATCCAGTGGCAGGTCTAATATATTGAATGTTCATTTCTGCAGTCACTGTGAACACATTATCGTCAAGCATAGAGTTAACTGCAGCGGCCATTGATGAATCAAGCAATGTAGCGAGAATGCCGCCATGAACATTTCCAAAATGCTGAAGAAACTCATCTTTAATTTTGAGATAGACTTCAGATTTTCCGTTTTCCGCAAACTTTAGTTCCTCTCCGAGATACTTCCAAACAGGTGCGGATGATAACGTAATTAATCGGTCTGATAACATTTTTTGGTACCACCTTTAATTCATTCGTTTTTTCAATATTACTTTTATATTTTATAATAATTCCAATAGAAAATATATATAATTTTGAAAATTATATATATTTTCTATATTTAATCAATCCTATGTACCCTTTACAGAATTATTTCTTCCTCATTTGTTCCAATAAAGTTTTATATTCGTGAGTATCAGTGACAACGGCCATATGGGAAGAAGCCATGTCAAGGTGATTTCTCAAGCTCATCGTATTGTGGTTTTTTACTAATCTCTTAATCATCCTAATCGCATTCTGCGGCTTGGAGCTTAATAATTTAGCAAAAACGATTGCTTTTTCGAATACTTCTTCAGGAGAGTACACATAATTGACAAGACCGATTTTCAGCGCTTCTTCCGCATTGATTCTTTCGCCAGTCCATAGAAGCTCTAAAGCCTTTGTTTCGCCAACTATCTTAGGCAAAAAGTAGCCGCCGCCATCTCCTGGAACTAAACCGAGGTGAATATATCCTTCTCCTAGTCTTGCTGTGCTTGCGCAAAAACGAATATCGCACATAAGTGCCATATCAAGACCCGCGCCAATGGCGTCTCCATTAATACAGGCAATGACAGGCTTGTCAATTTGCTCCATAAGTAAAGGAATCTTTTGAATGTTTTCCCATAATGCTGCTTTTCGCTTTACAGCGTCGCCCCATAGGTCTTGTTCAGGCTCGCCGATAAAGCCATCACCCTTTGATAGAGCTTTGATATCACCGCCCGCTGAAAATGCCTTTCCTGTTCCAGTAACTATAAGTGCTTTTAAGGTATCATCTTCCTTATATTCCACTAGAGCTTTATACCAATCTTTGATCATTTCATGGCTAAAAGAATTTAAATAATCAGGTCTATTTAACCTAAGAACCGCAATTTCCTCTGTTGCTCTTTCAAAAATGATGTGTTTGTTTTCCATTTTTTTGCACCTCTTTTAAGAATTTTTTCATTAAAAATAAACAGCACATTAAATGTATTCTCTTAGTGTTAATTAGTTCCTGCCAGAATATTTAAAAATCAGATAAAATTTTGCAAAACATTACAAATTTTTTCTACATTCTAGTTCCAGTTGTCGCATCTTCTTACTTTTGCGTTGCTGCATCAACTTCCACACCGAGAAAATCTAAGCACTCTTTTACAACCCTGATTCCCGCACGAGATAAAGCATCTTCAGTTAAACCCGCAATATGAGGGGTAGCAATAAAATTATCAAGCGTAAATAACGGAGAGTCATGGCATGGTTCAACTTCCTGAACATCTAATCCGGCAAACCTTAGGTGTTTATTTTTTAAATAAGTAAATAATGCATCCTCATCGATAATGCCTCCGCGGCCTGCATTCAATAAAACCGAATTAGGCTTCATCTGTTTGATTTCTTCTTCCCCAATCATATGATAGGTTTCTTCTGTAAGCGGTGCATGAATGGTTACGACATCAGACGCCGACAATAATTCCTCTAATGGGACTAGCTTCGCTCCCGCATGATTTGCCTCTTCCTCTGATATGTAAGGATCATAGGTTAGGATATTCATATTAAATCCATTTTTGAGGATTCTGCAGACATTTTTGCCAATATTGCCAAAACCAATAATACCTGCTGTCTTTCCATATATCTCTTGTGCAGATGTGAATCCATGTTTGTTCCATACAGAATCCTTCATTTGTTCATAGGCTAGGAGAATGCATCTCATGCCGCATAATAACAAAGATACGGTGTGCTCCGCTACGGATATGGAGTTTACTCCAGGCAGATTGATAAGTTTAATGCCTTTTGAGGCAATGTAATCCTTATCAAATTGATCAAGTCCAACGGAAGCAATCCCGATGATCTTTAATTTGCCGCTGTCTTCTAAAAGAGGATACTCAATTCTCCCTGTTGCAGGTGTGGCTCTGCCTAGCAGAATATCATAGTTTCCAATCTTATGAGACAAGTCTTCTGGAGATAGATCATGATGTATATCTACTTCGCAGTATTGCTGCAGAAGCTTGATACCATCTTCATGGATACGATCAACAACTAATGCCTTCATTATTTCACTCTCCTTATTGGAATTATCTAATAATTTTTGAAAACTATTAAATATTCGTATTTTACTTTTCTTGTTTTTTCATTTATATTTGACTTAATTATAAGGACTGTATAGGGGTGGTCCCCTATACAGCAGTGAAACTATCTTTTTAAAAACTCTGAGAATTTATATGCTAAAACAGCAGGATCGGCATTAATGAATGGATTTGGGTGATTTTCCTGACTAATTTTGGCATGGATAACAATTGGCCCTTCCGTTTCAAGGGCTTTTTTTACTGCATTTTCAAACTCATCCACCTGATCTGCTTGCAATACCTCTAAATTAAAACCTGCAGCAACTTTAGATATATCAATCTTGCTAGCTAAGGAGCATTGCCCGCCAGTTGAGGCAAAGCATTCATTATCAAACACTATTATCATCCATTTTTTTGGATTTAAATATCCCGCTGAGGCAAGTGAATTTGGGTTCATAAGAATCCCCCCATCACCCTCTATGCCGATACATTTTTTAATTCCCTTTTTTTCTAATGTCAGGCTGACACCAATAGCAACCGATGGAGTCAGACCCATGGTATCTACCATGTATAAATGATTATCCCTTCTTCCAAGGCTTGCCCATTCTCTGGAAGTATTTCCGCATGAAGAAATGACAGGAATATCTTCGGTGTATTTATAAAGTACCTTTAAGGCATCCATTCTTGACATCATTGGTCAGCACCACCCTTTATGTTAAACATGACAATAATCGGACGATGGGTATCCTTTGCATATTTGGCTGCATGCGAAATAGCTGTGCTCCATTCCTTAAGAGGAACACGATAATCAAGCTTAAATGTTTTTACATTTGCGTCATCAAGAATTTGCGGCAACGGCTCGGAAAATAAATTAACAGCAGAGTTAATTTCGCCAAATCCTCCCCGTCTCGTGACTAAAATCAGCATTGGAACATGATAGGCTTGGGCAAAGGTTGTGATTGCAAGGATTGAATTTCCGATGCCGGTGTCCTGGATTAGCATAATTGGCATCTCTCCGCCGAGGCTGATTCCGGCAGCAATACCCACACCGTCTTCCTCCCGGCTGATAGGAAAAGATCTTACTTCTGTTGAATTTTCAAAATGTTCAATGACAGGACCTATTGTACTGCATGGCAGTGTTAATAAATAATCTGGCTTAGCCTCTTCTATACCTTTAATAATTTCTGTGCAGGCCAGATCTCGAAATGATGACATGGTTTTTCCCCTCTCTACCATTTGCTCGGCGGCAGTATTTTGCTTATTTCTTCTATAGAAGCACCTGATTCAAATAACTTAACTACATCATCTTCTTTTTTCACTGCGATGATTGTTTTTTGCAAAACTTCACTGATATGTTCAAATGGAACGACAACGACTCCGCTATCATCCGCGATGATCAGGTCACCAGGATTTACCCGGACACCCGCGATGGAGATCGGACCATTAATTTCCATTGCCTCTACCCGGTATTTTCCTGTAATTGGTGTTTGTCCAGTGCTCCATACTGGGTAATCAAGTTTGCGGATTGTATCTACATCCCTGACACCGCCATCAATGATATTGCCTGCCATTCCCCATTTTTTTGCAACAAGGGTGGATAATCCGCCCATTACGGACACATCTCCTAAACCAGCAGCATCAAAAACAGGAACATCGCCTTCTTCAGCAATGGCATAAACATCGCGGTCCGCTAATTTTGCCCGCTCTTTCTGTTCATGCCCGTAATCTGGCGTGATACTTTCAGGAATATATCGAATTGTCACTGCGGGACCGACAATCTTTTTTCCAGTAATAACTGGACGCAGTCTGCTTGCTGAAATAACCCCTTTAATACCCATTGAATCAAGAACATCGGAAACAGTGGGAGTTAAACCATCTATTTCTAGGAATCTATCAATAATTTCTTTTGAAGGTCGTGGGAATTCTGCTTTTACAATTCTCTCAGGCGGAATTAATCCCATTAATCTGCTGCTGTATTTTTCTAATTCTAAAGTATTCATTGCCAGCACATCCCTCATTTAAAAATGAAGAATATAGCTCTCGAAATAATCGATAGAGCTATATTCGTTTGTTGATTATTTTAAAACTCCGACTTCTTTGTAGTATTTTTCTGCACCTGGGTGAAGTGGAACATCAGATGTTCCTTCAATTGCTTTTTCAATGCTGAACTGATCAACAACAGCGTGTGATCCTTTCATATCTTCAAGACCTTCCCAGAAGGATTTAACAAGCTCATAAGCTACTTCATCTGGCATATCTGTGCTTGCAATCATGAAGTTGTTCTGAGCAACTGTTAATACATCCTCAGGCTGATTTTCGTAAGTATTTGCTTTGATTGTGTATTCCATTGTCCATGGATATTTTTCTTTTAATTTATCAATAGCCTCACTGGAGTAAGATAAAAGCTGTCCATCAGCAGTGGATAACATTTCTGTAACAGCTGATGTTGGCACCCCTGCCATGATCATTGCTGCATCAGTTTGCTTATTTCTCATAAGGTCTGTTGCTTCAGTAAATCCGACAAAGTCCTTGCTTAGCTTCTCGTAATCTACACCGTAAACCTCAAAGGCATGCTGTGCTTCAATTTCAGTCGCACTTCCAGTTGCACCTGGAACGACTTTTTTGCCTGCTGTATCAGCAATGGTTTCAATACCAGAACCTTTTCTTACTACGAAATGGTTAACGTTTGGATACAAACCAGCTAAAATCCTGACATTTTCTACTTTGTTGTCTTTAAATGATGCTTCACCATTGTATGCTTCCCAAAGTGTACCAGTTGGAACTAAGGCAACCTGTGCTTCACCATTTTTGATGAAAACCAAGTTTTGGACACTTCCGTTTGTTGCTTGTGAAGAAGCTTTTACAAAATCAAGCTTTTTGTTCCAGAAATCTGAAAAAATTGCTCCTAATGGATAATAAGTTCCAGTTGTTGTTCCTGTTGCAAACATTAAGTTGTAAGTTTCTGGTTTACCAGAATCAGATCCTGAACTTGAACTTGATCCTTCAGACCCTGACCCAGAGCTTGAACCTGAACTTCCTTCATTTGAAGCACTGTTAGAGCTACATGCAATCAGTGCGATTGACATTAGGGCAACCATAAAAACCCATAGTATTTTTTTCATTTTCTTCTCCCCTTTTTTAAATAAAGTCATAATTGAATAGCGTCTAGTTTAAGGTTTGACCACCCCCTTAAAGGAAATTGACAGCGTTTTCAATAATGAAGCTTAAATATGATCTGAAAAGATCATATTTAAAGTATTTTATTTGTCAAAAAAATGGTGAAAGAAGATAAGAAAATAATGAAAATGGTGTAAATCATATTCAGAAATCCAATTTCAAAAGGTTTTGTTTTAAATAAGCCCGCTGCTATCATATTTGCTGCAGAAACAGGTGAAATAAGAGGTGTAATGCCCCAGCTTATAATTAAGGTTAAAACGAACAGTTCCGGCTTTAATCCAATGGCTTCAGGAGAAATCGTCGTTGCGAAAATAGAGATCGGCAAAACCTGGTGTATAAAAAATGATGCTATAACACAGGTAAACATGATGATTAGGATAGTTAAAATGAGTGAGATCCCGCTTGTTTTTGAAAATAGTGATGAAAGAATCACAGGAAAATCAGACAGCATTACCATCTGTGAAAAAAACGTAGCGGAAATAATCATGATGGATTCTGTATGGACATTTGGTGCAACTTCTTTAAAATAATCTTTTAATGAATGGGCTAATTCCTTCATTTTTTTGATTAAAAGTGACCAAACAAACGTGTAGGCAATCGCAAGGATGGAAATCAAGATGAGTACATTTTGGTCATGAAGCCATTTTTCAAGTAAAAATAATGATAGAAATAAGCCAATAAACGCAACGAATAATTCAATCCCTTTTCTATGGCTGATTTCACTCTGTGCTGGTCTGATATTTCTTCTTGTTTCAATTCCCGAGGCCATTAATGAACTGGTATCCATATCTTTATCTTTTTCTTTAGAAATGTAGAGATAGTTGATAATAATGGATGTCAAATAGCAAATAATGACCATTCCCAAACCATATGGGAGAAATGAGACAAATTTGACCCCCGCAAGGTGCATGATAATGGCGACCCCGGCAAAATAAGGTGACCAGAAGGCTGCAAGAGAAAATCCCTGTACGAGGCTCCTGACAAATATTTTATTTAGATAGCCAAATCGCCCGATGAATAGATCGTACATGACCCTCAATGAACCTAAGTTTAAGAACGAACTCATCACACAGGTGCTTGCGGTAATAAATGCAATTTTGGCGATGCTGCTTTTTAAATACTTTGATACTAGCTGATCAACATACTCTATGTAACCGCCATTTTTTAATGGGTAGGACAGCAATGGAACGGTGATGAATAAGGCAACTAATGCAACATTATTCAAAACTGAGTCAACCCAATATTGTCCGTCGCCTTTACTGAGGAAAAAAATTAGATTTCCAAAAAAGATCAGCAATAGACTCATGTATTTCGGAAAAGCCTTCATGTACGGCAATGAAACCGCGAATGCCAATATGACGAGTGAGATTAGAAACAGGCTAATCGGCAAATCAGTAAACGAATAAATAATATAGGTAAGTGCCAGAGTCAGCAGGATGACTCCCCTGCTCATGGTTATTGCTGGCAATGACTGCTGCATGAATTCACGACCTTAGTTAATGCGTAGAGTCCGTTATTGTTTCGATTTTTATTTAACGGCTTCTAATTCAATATCGCTGGTGAGAGGAAATCTCCTTTTGATTTGGTGTCTGTTAGCATCTTTATAGCCTAAAGCATCGTCTGCAATCAAAATTCTTTGAATATTAGCTGAACCTTCCCCAAAATGAAGCATATTGGCATAGTTGACATATTTCATAATTGGGTATTCATCAGAAATGCCGTTTCCTCCGAATATTTCCAGCGCGCTTCTAGTTGCTTTGGCAGCAACCTCTGATGCAAAGTATTTTGCATAAGAGCTTTCCCTTGTAGCTGTCTCACCTTTGTCTTTTAAATATGCGCTTCTGTATGTTTGCAGTCTTGCGGCATCAGTTTCAACTACCATATCAGCTATCAGGTGCTTAATCATTTGGTAATTTCCAATGGCTTGTCCGCCAACGACTCTTTCATTTGCATATTTAATAGATTCGTCAGCACAGCCTTGAGCAATGCCTACTAATCTTGAGGAAACTGTTAATCTGCCGTAATCAAGTGCGTTCATCGCAATTTTAAAGCCTTCCCCTTCTTTGCCTAGGAGATTTTCTTTAGGAATGCGATAGTCCTCTAAGAATACTTCACAGCTTCTCATCATATGGCCTAGCGCACTAATTTCGATCGGCTTGGCCGTAAAACCAGGTCGATTAGTTTCAATAATAAAAGCAGAAATTCCTTTATGTCCTGCAGACATATCTGTTTTAGCGAATAAGACGCCTACATCTGCTTCATTAGCAAAGGTGATCCATGTTTTTGATCCGTTTATGACGTATTCGTCGCCTTCCAATTTTGCTGTTGTTTTCATTGAGCCTGCTGCATCAGATCCACCGCCTGATTCTGTAAGACCGAACATGCCAATCTTTTTTGCTTTGATTAGATCAGGGACATATTTTTGTATCTGTTCTTCTGTACCCCAATTTAAAATAGTAAATGGACATGTCATGGACTGCATGTTAAATGAGTATCCAAATGCAGGGTGAGCTCTAGAAATTTCCTCTGCAATAATGGAAAGATTCAAAAAGCCCATTTCTGAACCGCCATATTTTTCAGGGAAACATGCCCCGAATAAACCTGCACCTCCCATTTTCCGGAGAATGTCTTTAGGAAATAGTCTGTTTTCCTCATAATATTTGACATTTGGCAGGATTTCCTTTTCGACAAAGCTTCTTACCATATTCCTTACTTGAATATTTTCATTACTTAAATCGAAATTCATATTTGTCTCCTTTTTACTGTTTTAATTTTTGTGACCAAAGGACCAATATTCAGAAATTTTTAAATTGAATTTGTTTTTATAATATTACATTTTCAAATAATTTTCAATAACTTATAGAGAAAATTATTTAAATATTTGAATTAATAAGTGAATATTGTTGTTTTTTATCGAAAAAAGCGATTCCATTAAAGGAATCGCTTTTTTTTAATGTGTTGTTGTATTTGGATTTTGCATTTGCCCTGTCATTTGGCCTGTTATTTGACCGTTCATTTGTGCCGGAGCATAGGCATTCAGGATTTGCTGCATATCCTGCTGCGCAAGCTGAGGTACTTGATAATAATGGTTTTTATTTTGATAAACAGACAATTCATAGGCCATTTCGATACAATTTGGAATAGAATCTGCGAGCACTCGGCGGACAACTGGGTTTGTTACTTCACAGGCTGCTTTTGCTTTCATTCCAGCCATTGATTTATGTGCACTGAGCATTAAGCCTGAAATACACGCATCCGTAATTTCTGAGGCATTTTGAATCGGCTTTTTCGGCTGTGATGGTTTCATGCCGTAGACAAAATCATTTCCTTGCGTCATTTCATAGCTTTGTGTTGGAACTTTTGGATCTTGTCCCGTTTTAAAACAATCTACAGTAGTATTATATTCCTGCTGCATAAATTGATATTGACGATCCATAATACCTAACAACTCTTGATCTTTAACCAGCGGTCGAAGCAGAGTGTACTGATCCATAGCACCAATGGCACCTGATAACACTTCATGAACATCAAATAACTCATGGCCCCCATGATTCATTTGCTGGCCTACCATTCCTGTATGCATGTTTTCATGCATTGAACCTTGCTGCTGATTTTGCATATAAAGATTCCTCCCTTTAATGAAATCAAAGTTATTTTGCATCTGAAAAAAATAATTATTCCTTTTTCATTGCGAATGATTTTTGATTTTTTTTCGGGATAAAACAGTTAAAAATGTGCGTAGTTTCTTCTGTATTTTCTTTCATGACAAGCATCGCAAATTTGGAATGGATGGTCCCAGTCAAGTTTCTTGCCACATCGTCTGCATTTTTTGCCCATATTTTTTACATCTGTTTTTAATCTGTCGTGAACCCCATCGCTGATTTCTTCTCGGACACGCTCCCAGTAAATCGCTTCTGTTCTTCTTTCCAGCCGGTATAAAAATAACAAATGAAGCCCAATAGCTTTATAAGTCAATTCCAATTCCTCAAGGTTCCTCTTTTTAATCTTTGGTTCAGGAAGCTCCGAGCCTGCTAAAATTGCATACATGGTCTGCTCCCACTGAAAGATTAATTCTGGCTCTTTTTTGGAAAAAGGAAGGTGTAAAAAGCCATAAAGGTCCATAATGGGAAGTTTCGCTTCAATTTCCGTCCCTTTTATTCGTTCGTAAAGCTCTCTTTCTTCAGATAAAGTGGCCTTCTTTGTTCCTTTAGGGCTATGAAATTTTCCCCACAGTTCAAAGAATGTTCCAAGATCCCGAAAGTATCTTTGAAATCGCTCAAAAACAGCATTTGTCGGTGCAACAGAAAACGACTGTATGGGAGCATCCTCTGAAATAAGCAAATCCCACATATCTTTAATATTGGCTGTAAAGGCTACTTTGCCCACATTGTAAAGTCCTTTTCGCCCTGCTCTTCCGGCAATTTGTTTGACCTCCTGCGATGTTAGCCTTCTTCTTTTTTGTCCATCAAATTTCTCATTTTCCAGAAAGACGACCCGGCGGATCGGAAGGTTTAATCCCATTCCTATGGCATCTGTTGACACTACGATTGATGTTTCGCCTTTTATGGATCGCTGGACTTGTTTTTTCCTTGTTTCAGGAGGCATGCTTCCGTAAATCATGCTGACTGAATGACCTGAGTTTTCCAGTCGGGAAGCTGTTTCCAGCACACGCCTTCTTGAAAAACAAATAAGCGCATCGCCTTTTTGCACTCGATTTATTTTGAATTCCCGCTTCTCTACTTCAAGCGGAATGTCTCGAGAATACTCGAAAACTTCAATTTGGGCATCGCCAAGCAGCTCAAGGATCATGCCCTTGGCATTTACGCTGCCGATGATATGTACCTCACTTGCTCTTGCTTTTGTAATGGCTTTGTACCATGAGAAGCCCCTGTCCCGATCTGAAAGCATTTGCGCCTCATCAATGACTACACAGTCATAATAATCTTTTTCATGGAACATTTCGACTGTGCATGAAATATGATTCGCTCCTTCCATGATCTTTTCTTCTTCCCCGGTTTTTAATGAACATGGAGTGCCCTCGTCATTTAACTTGTCGCATACTTCAAGGGCAAGAAGGCGGAGAGGCGCCAAATAGATCCCGCTCCCAGCTTTTTTCATTCTTTCTAATGCATGGTGGGTTTTCCCAGTATTTGTTTCTCCTATATGTAAGATATATTTGACATTTGGATCAATTGCAGGATGGTATTCATGCCCAAAGATGTCCGCAATGATGCGTCTTTCCTCTTCCCTTTTCCGCTCTAATTCCGCTAGTTCTTCTGCCTTTTTACGTTCTCTTTGTGCTAGATCTTCCAGATAGATGGCATAATGCTTATCAAAGGAAAAAGGGATATCAGCAATCCTGAACAGGTCTTCTATATATTCTTCTTGAATTTCTTCCATAAATTCATTTGCCAGGATCTCACTTGGAAACAAAAGCTCTTCTTCAAGAAAGGCAGGGCTCATGTCTTCAGCAGAGATCTCTTTATATATACTCTTAATTTCCTGCGGCAAATGCTCAGTGATAAACTGTGGAAGGTATTTTGACAGATAATCACTAACCATTTTTTCGTAACGGTCAAAATAGGTTTCATAGGCAAAATAAATACGTCCCCATTGTTCCGTTTTATGGATATCTCCAGTTAGTTCTTCAAAAAATCCCTCCATTTTTGAATACATCCCTGGCTCAAAAACGCCAATTTCTTGGAGTTTGATTTCTAGTGCAAATGTGTCTACTGTTTTATAGCGCGGATTATTTTTAAAATCCTCTTTTAATTGCTTCGCTGTGAAATGTCTGACATTTAAATATAAATGTTCTTCATGTTCTTCGATCAGATCTTCAGCTATTTCCCCAATTCGATCCAATAATTTCCTTTTCTTTTTTAATTCTCGTTCTTCTTCTTCTTTCTTTAAAAAAAGACTTCTTGCTTTTTTATGCATTTCCAGCCAATCTTCTTGATTATCTGCAAATTTTTCATGAAGCCATTTTATAGTGTCAAATGGGTAATATTCTCGCATTTCATTTCTAAATAAATGATTAATAATTTTTCTGCTGACATTCTCTGTCTCATAGCCTTTGCTGCTAAGATATTGCTTTTTTTCTTGTTTCGAAATATTATTTGTTGCTTTGTTCAGCCAGACATTGATCCAAATTTGTTCAACATAGTTGATTCTTGCCTCCATATAATCCTCAAAAGAAGGCACATCTTTTTTATCGCCTAAAAAATGATTAAGGTCTTCCAGTATCTTTACTTTTGTATGGTCGATAGCGCTATTGTAAGTTGATTGAAGCTGGTCCATATAACTCTCCTCTGTCGGAACATTTTAGATTTGTTACGCTTAGTGTATCACTAGTTCCATGGAAAGATTAATAACATGGCTGGCTATGCATTTAGCACGTCAGCCCATTTATAGCTGGCACAATATTTCTGCAATTTTATCCTCGACATGTTTTCCTTCTTTTACATCTTGTAAATTATTCAGGATAATGGCAAAGATAAGCTTTTGCCCACTATTGGTTTTTGCATAGCCTGATAAGGATGTGACAGTAGCAAGGGTTCCTGTTTTCGCTCTTACCTTGCCTGCAGCAGGCGACTCTCCATCCATGCGATTTAGAAGTGTTCCAGCCGTCATCTGCTCGGATGCTCCCGAAACAGGCAATGAATGAACAAAAACATTAAACCATTTTTCTTTCTGGATATGATAAAGCAGCTTGGTGATCTCATTTGCGGGAATTAAATTCACATGGGAAATGCCAGAGCCATCACGAAGAACTAAAGTATTTGTATTCATGCCAAGCAGCTGAAGCTGTGATGTAAGAACCTCCATTCCCTTTTCCCAGCTGCCCTCACCATTGGATACTTTGCCCATCTCTTTTATAAGGATTTCAGCGTGCGTGTTGTTGCTGTGCTTCATGAAAGGTACCAGCAATTGTGACAATGGCTGGGATTGATGTTGGATCAGCGTTTTTGATTTGGCCGAATTGCCGCCAACTTTATTCTCTCCCTTTATTTTTATCCCCTGTTCTTTTAAAGATTGCCTAAATAAATCCAGGGCATATCCAGCGGGCTCCCAGACAGCTACCCATTCTTTTATGCTTTTACTGGTGACTGGGATAGTTCCTTTAATGAGGACGGAGTTTTTTCCATGGGTACGGCTGATGTTAATTTGGCTTTTTTCCTCTTCCCCACCTGTTATCGCTTTGTTGACAACTGATACATAATCAGTTTCAGGATGTAGTGAAATGTGCGCTGGATCTCCTGGTTTTTTTCCTGGGCGTACTTCAACGATAACTGTGCCTGCATCATAATTTTTATCAGGTGAAGCTGTTAAAGCAGAAATTTGTGCCCCGTAATAGTACTGCTCATCACTCCAAGGAAGGTCTATCGAGTAACGGACATCATCGAACCATGTATCGTCCCCAATTAAGTCACCTGCAATAACCTTAATGCCGGTCTTGCTTATTTCTTCTGCAAGCTTGTCAAAATCATTTTTTAATAATGCAGGATCTCCTTTTCCTCGTAAAATGAGATTCCCTTTTAATGTTTTTCGCATTATTACTCCATTTATAGCAACTTCAGTCGTAAATTGGTGATCCGGTCCTAAGACATTTAAGGCTGCTGCTGCGGTTAATAGTTTCATATTAGAAGCAGGCCGAAGACGTGTGTCGCCAAAATGGCTATATAGTATCTCCCCTGTAGCAGCTGACCGTACGCTAACACCAGCAATGGCTCCTTTTAGCCGAGGGTCATTATTTAAAAGGTAATCTAATTCATCTGAAAGGTGTCTCGTATTTTCGCCTGCAGAAACAAAAGGCTGGTTTACTCCTATTAATAAAAGGTATACCAGCAACGGCAGCAATAAATATGATGGCTTTTTCATGTTTTAAGTCAAATCCTTTTGTTTTACTTGATGAATTAGTTTTGGAAGCTCTGAATAAATACTGATAATCTCATCTAATTTCATTCTTACAAGACCGCTAGAGGACGGGGCAACAAAATCTATCGTGCCACAAATGACAGCCTCCTCCTGTCTTCCCCAAGGGATTTTCTTTTTTTCGCTGTATTCCTGGTAGACTCCTTTACCAACATAGCAGATAATTTTCGGCTTATAATGGATGATTTTTTGCGATAATATATTTTTACCTTCTAGGTATTCTTCCTTTGTAATTTCATCAGCTGCTTTCGTTGGCCTGGAAACGATATTAGTAAGACCATAGCCATAGTCCAGCAATTTATAATCTTCCTCTGGTGCAAATTTTCTCGGCGTTAATCCAGATTCATGGAGAATTTTCCAAAAGCGGTTGTTTGGATTGGCAAAATGGTGTCCTGTTTCAGACGAGCGGATACTTGGGTTAAAGCCAACAAATAGCAAATCCAAGCCCATCCTTAGGTGGTCTTTAATCGGTTCCAATGTCTGCTGCTCCTTAAATTCCATGCTTGAAGCAATAATGGTTTACTAACTCTTCAATGAGATCATGTTCTGGAAACTCCCCGGAAAATTCAAATTTGACTTCTTCAAGGAACTTCCCTTCTTTATATACATGTATCGCTCCTTCCTGATTGATAACGCTGAATTCTGGTTGAAATTGATAGCCGTTCTTTTCAATTGCGCCCATTAATAAAACTCCCTTTTACAATTTTTTTATAGTATAGGCTGTAAGTGGCTTTTTCATTATGATGTAAAAAAACCGTTGATTTCCGTTCTAGGCGCTTCGCTTTCCGGGGGGCGTTTTGTGAGCCTCCTCGCAGCTATCGCTCCTGCGGGGTCTCACTTCCACATGATCCCCCAGGAGTCTTCGCGCCTTCCACTCCAATCAACTAAGTGGGTAGAATCAAATGAAGCTTAACAAGGTCTTTAAATTAAAAAAAGAGCCCTCAGGCTCTTTTTGGCATTGCTTATTCTTCGTCAAATACTTCGACTTTTTCCATTGTGTCGCCGTTTTTCATATTAAGCACAGTATCCATTCCGGAAGTTACTTTTCCGAAAACAGTATGGACACCATTTAAGTGCGGCTGTGGCTCGTGTACAATAAAGAATTGGCTTCCGCCCGTGTCGCGCCCGGCGTGTGCCATAGATAAAGAGCCCGCTTCGTGTTTATGTGGGTTACCTTCTGTTTCACATTTGATTGTATAGCCAGGGCCGCCCATGCCAGTTCCAGTTGGGTCTCCGCCTTGTGATACGAAGCCAGGAATGACCCTGTGGAAAATAACGCCGTTATAGAAACCTGAGTTAGCAAGTTTCTCAAAGTTGGCAACAGTGCCTGGAGCCTCATTTGGATATAAGTCAAACTCAATCTTTTCGCCATTTTGCATTAATATGTATCCTTTTTTAGCCATATTAATCATCTCCTTTGTTAAAAATCATACTTACTATACCATTATTCACCATAGGAATAAAAGAAAAAGGCGATAATTTTCTAGCTAAAGAGATGAATAAATAACAGCAGAATAAAAATAATTAACCCATAAAAGGTAAGATGAAGAAAAATAGTTGTCAGGTTAAATTTAATTTCCTCGATATTGATCCCTCTTCTGCGGGTTCTGGCTCTCATTCTACCACCATCCTTTATAGAATATTACTAAATTCTAACTATTTTGACAATATTTTTAATAAAAATAAATAAAAAAGAAGCCTGGGGCTATCGCACCCAAGCTTGTAATTCTAGTTAATTTTGTATTTGCTCCCATTTATTCTTAAGAAAATCCTTAATTTGATTAGCTTCGTTTATTCCCTCATCAAGTCTTTCCTTCCATTTCGGCAGCTCTTCTTTTATTTTTTCGGCAGATTCTTTAATTGTTTTTTCAACTTCTTCTGTAAAGTCTTTCTGCTGCATTTGCTGATTAATAGATTTTGCGGAAAATTCCCCTTCATCTAAATAAGGCAGAGATTTCTCCATAATGGCTTTAAATAATGGAACAGCTGTTTCCGAACTGCTGCTAGATAAATAATGGTTCCTGTCTGTCTTATCATATCCGAGCCATACTGCCCCAACAATAGTAGGCGTATAGCCGACAAACCATTGGTCTTTTGTTCCGTTTATGTCTTTGTAAGGCAGCTGTGTTGAACCAGTCTTACCGGCAATAGGGACTCCAGCGATTTTCGTTCCTTTTCCTGTACCGGATTCTACGACATTTAATAGCATTGATGTCATTTGGGCAGAAACAGTTTTTGAAGTCACTTTTACACTTTTCCCCTTATGTTCAGCAATGACATTCCCGGTTGGGCCGACAATTTTTGTAATAATATGGGCAGCCTCCCGCTTGCCTCCATTTGGAAAGGCTGAATATGCCTCTGCCAATTGGAGCGGTGATATTCCTTTGTGCATGCCGCCTAATGCAATCCCTAAATACTTATCCTCTTCATCAATTGGAATGCCAAAGCGGTTTAACGAGTCTATTCCTTTTTCAAGTCCAATCTGGTCAAGAAGCCAGACAGCCGGAACATTGAGGGAATCCTCAACAGCTTTATACATGGGCACTTCACCCAAGTATTTTCGCGAAGCGTTCTCGGGCCTGTATTTCCCAAAAGACATCGGTTCATCCTTTAATAGATCGGATGGGTGATAGCCTTCCTCAAGAGCAGGAGTGTACACGGCAAGCGGCTTTAGGGTTGACCCTGGCTGTGCCTTAATGTGAGTAGCGCGGTTAAAACCCCTAAATACATGCTGTCCCCTTCCGCCAACAAGGCCTCTGACACCGCCTGTTTTTGGGTCAAGTAATACAGCGCCGCTTTGGACAAGGTCCCCACCTCTCCCTTTTGGGAATAGATAGTTATTGTCATACACGCTTTCAAGTGCTGATTGGAGATCTTGGTCCAATTCTGTGTAAATTCGATAGCCTCTTGTGAAAATTTCCTCCTGGGTTAATCCATATTTATTTATGGCTTCATCAAGAACAGCATCTACATAATATGGATATTGTCTTTCAACGGTAGCCGATTTTCCTTCGTGAAGTTTGATTTGCTCAGCAATGGCCTGTTTATATTCTTTATCTGTTATCATGCTATGTTCTTTCATCTTCCCCAGGACAACATTTCTTCTCTCTATTGCCCGGTCATAATAGCGGAACGGGTCACGAGCAGATGGCGCCTGCAGGAGACCTGCTAATAAAGAAGATTCACTGATCGTTAATTCCTGAACATCTTTATTAAAATAGATCTTGGATGCTTGTCCAATCCCCCACGCACCGCTTCCAAAGTAGACCTGATTTAAATACATTTGCAGAATTTCATCTTTTTTATAGTGTTTTTCAATTTCTACTGCTAAAAATAATTCCTCTATCTTTCTTTTATAGGTCTGTTCTGATGTAAGCAAGGCGTTTTTGGCCAGCTGCTGGGTGATTGTACTTCCGCCCCCAGTAATTCTCCCTGCGAACAGATTTTTAAAGAAAGCACGGCTAATCCCTTTAATGTCAAATCCATTATGCTTATAAAATCGTTCATCCTCGATGGCGACAACTGCGTTTTTTACGGTATTCGGTATTTCCTCAACAGAAACACCATCAATCCGGTTGGCTGCAAGCTTGCTTGCCACAGTGTCATCCTTGTCATAGATGACCGTCGATTGCTTAAGCCCTTCCTTTAACGATTCAACATTAGCTGTTGCGGCAAGAAAGGCGAAGAATAGGATCGTCAGTAATAATGCTGTTAATAAAATTAAAAGCAGAATTTTATTAATATGCTTATTTCGCCAAAATCTCTTAGCGGCTTCCCAAATGGGTTTTAATTTTTCCATTTTATCTCCCTGCTGACTTAAAAATAGTTTAACGTCTTTCTCTATATTAAACGATTTTAACATGTAAAGGTTTCAATAAATAGGAAAAAGGATGCATTTGGCATCCTTCACTTTTTAATGATATGAAAGTTTCTGTCTATATATGGCCAGTTTTGCGGGAAGGCTAGGTTTAATTGCCAAAAGGTTGTTCCCAGAAGGTTATATTGGTCAATTAGTTTATATTTTTCTCTAAAGCTTCTTATATCATCAAACCATAGTCGATGCTGTACAGTTCCCTCCCAATAATCATACCAAGGAGTTTCGGCATTTTGGTCATACCTGATAATTGCGTTTTTGTTTATCGCCTGGTTCTGGGCTGCACGGAGTGAATAGGCTGTTGTTTGATTATCCGATAATTGCCATTCATATCCATATAGCGGAAGAGCCATTTGCAGCTTTCTTGGATCGATTTCGCTAACAGCAAATTCAATGACATCTCTCATCCACCAGATCGGTGAAACAGGATTGGGCGGTCCCGTAGGATATCCATAATCTATTGTCATAACGGCTACTATATCGGAAGCCCTTCCGATTTCTCTGTAGTTATGGCCGCCAGTTATTTTATTTGTCAGAATATCTTCTGTTTTTGCGTGTACATTTACATGCAGGATCAAACTGCCTAAGGCTCCCTTTAAATCATATAAGAATACAACGAATGCATCGCGTCTTGCCGGAGGAATAAATTCAAAATCAATGCTTATTCCGCCATATCCTTTATTTTGTACGAAATTTACCAGGCTGTTAATTAAGTTTCTGCGGTATTGCGGATTGTTTAGCACGATATTAAGGATTTCAGGACTAAATTGATCTTCCAAAAGATTTCTAATCATTAATAGCGGTGTTACATTAAGCCTTATGCTTTCGGCGATTAGTTTTTCATCTGGAAGCACTTGATAAGCGTAGCCTTCGTCTGTTAAAGAATAGGATGAAATCGCTAAATAGGTGAGTCCTTCTGCCACCTCTTTAAGTATAGGTATAAGATTTTCCTCTGAATAGGGGAGGACAAAACTTAGTGTTTGCATGGATAATTTGATAGGAGAAGGAATATTGATCACCTGGCCAATATTTAATGCGTTTGGGTTCATTCCTGGGTTCGCTTGGATAATTGCGTTGAGGGTTGTTCGGTAACGGCTGGCAAGGTTCCATAATGTATCTCCGCTTGAGATCAATTTTGAACGGATTGGAAGGCTTCTATCTGGAACATAAAGGGCCAAGCCCGGAATTAGTGCGCTGCTGGATAAGTCGTTTACTTCAATAATGCTTTGAATAGGTACACCATATTTCTGAGATATGCTCCATAAGGATTCCCCATAACGAACAATATGAATAGCCATGGACACACCTCCTTCAACATTATTAAAAGTTTATGAACAGAAATGTTACGTTAGTACTAAAAAAAGAAGGCTTGATTTAAGCCTTCTTTTCTACGATTATACTTGTAATCCGTAATTTCTGCATAGTGAAGCAAGACCGCCGGAAAACCCGCTGCCAATTGCATTGAATTTCCAGTCGCCTCCATGACGGTATAGTTCACAGACAACGACAGCTGTCTCAATGGAAAAGTCTTCTCCCAAATCAAAACGCAATAATTCCTGGTTATTCGATTCATCGACCAAGCGAACGAATGCATTGGAGACCTGGCCGAAATTTTGCTGGCGCATCTCGGCATCATGAATCGTAACTGTGATTCCAATACGGTCAACATAGGATGGGATTTTGGAAAAGTCAACAATAAGCTGTTCATCATCCCCATCGCCTTCCCCTGTACGATTATCTCCCGTATGAATCACAGAGCCGCTTGGGTGCTGCAGGTTGTTATAAAAAATGAAGTCATGGTCGTTTTGGCATTTATTGTTAGCATCCACTAAAAAGGCAGATGCATCTAAGTCAAAGTCATGACCGCCATGATATCTGTTGGTATCCCAGCCAAGTCCGATAATGGCTTTCGTTAATCCGGGATTGGTTTTTGTCAGATCAATTCTTTGGCCTTTTGCCAATTGTATGCCCATCTAAACCCCTCCAGTATATATTCATTTGGATTGTTGATATTAACCGACTTGCAAACCGAAGTCAGTAGCAATGCGGGCAAGACCGCCCTGGTAGCCGGAGCCGACAGCTGAGAACTTCCACTCGCCGCTGTGGCGGTATAATTCACCAACAATAATCGCTGTTTCGATGGAGAAATCCTCACCAAGATCGTAGCGGATAAGTTCTTCGTTTGATTCTTCGTTAACAATACGAACAAAAGCATTAGAGACCTGTCCAAAGTTTTGGCCGCGGTTTTCCGCGTCATGAATGGTAATAACAAAGGAAATTCGCTGAACTTCGGCTGGAACTGCACTTAATTCAACTTTGATTTGCTCGTCGTCCCCTTCACCTTCTCCAGTACGGTTATCGCCAGTATGTACAACAGATCCGTTTCCGCCCTCAAGCTGGTTATAGAAAACAAAATCTTTGTCAGATCCGCATTTACCAGCTTCATTTAGAAGAAACACACTTGCATCAAGGTCAAAGTCATTTCCTCCATCATATTTGTTTGTATCCCAGCCTAAACCGACAATGACTTTGGAAAGCCCAGGATTTGTTTTTGTTAAATCAATTTTTTGACCTTTCGATAAAGAAATACCCATTGAACTATCATCCCTTCAAATTTTTTCATCATAATATTTGCTAATTTTATGTTGACACATCTTTATTCTACAAAAGATTGACTTGATTGACCACTCATAACGTTTATGATTTCTTTGCAATTGTTAGAAAATAGGAAGAACCTAATATACCTATAGGTAATTTTGTTACGGGACTTCCCTCTTTAGCCCATTTTAGCAACCAGATAGGATAAAGGGACATATGATATAAATAATGCTATGATGGCTTAATTTTGGCAGAAAAAGGGAGTGTTATCTTTGGGTTTATATACAAATCGTGATTTACCAGATCTTTATAATGCGGAGCCGGAGATGGAAAGTGATTCCAATCAGGAATCATACCGTTTAAACTACCTTCATGAGGTGCTGCAGAAACAGCAGACAATTAATCAGCAATTAACAGAAAATTATCATGAAATGGATGATCAATTTTCCGAATCATTACAAGGGCTTCAACAGCTAATAAACAACTCTTCTCAAAAAAACACAAAAGAAATTACTTATGTGATTGCCAGACTTGCTGAGCAGGAGCAATTGATTCAGCAATTTATTGATTTAAGTGCAAAACATAATACAAACAATGAGTTCATCCTTAAAAGATTGGATGAATTGGAAATGAGGAATGAACAGATTACGGACATACTGGAAAAAGAGAGTTTGATCAATCAAGCTATTCTCGATCAGGTCTCCGTGCAGCATGCATCTACAGAGGCGCTAACAGGAGAATTTAAACAATTTGAGGCTTTCTCCCAAAGTCTTTCTGAGCAGCTAGACAAACAGGAAGCCACCTTTGATGAGATGAAAAAACAGCTCGAGGTTCAAGAGGTTTTCCATTCGACGGTTATGGAAAGATTAGACGAACAAGAAGCAATGGTACAAAAAATAATGCGCCAATTAGATAACCTTCGTTCAGTAGTGTATGAGCGTGCTTCCTATATAAGTGAAAAATTTGAAGCAGGCTTTAAACAAATTGTTAAGCCGGTTCAAAGCTTTTTCGTACGTCATGAGGATAAGAAAAAGGCTAATTAATATAAGAAAAAGGAAGGTCTCCCCTTCCTTTTTTACGCTTCGTCCTTCACTGGAAGCTGTACAATGAATTTGGTCCCCTTATTTACTTCACTTTCAATATGAACCTTTCCGTTGTGGCCTTCAATAATCTGAAGGCTAACCATAAGGCCTAAGCCATTTCCATTACTCTTTGTTGTATAGAAAGGTTCACCAATCCTTTTGATTTTATCAGGTGGAATCCCTACACCAGTATCCTGTACGGTGATGTAAACATCTTGCTGGCGAAGCTTTGCAAATACCGTCAGTTCCCCGCCTTCTGGCATTGCTTCCATTCCATTTTTTGTAAAATTAATAAATACTTGTTTTAGCTTGTTTTCGTCACAGTCAATCCAAATCGGTTCTTGATCAAATTCAAACCCAAGCATGATGTTTCTCTTTTGAGCTTCTAGTTCAAATAAAGAAAAAACATTTTTTAAAATAGCGATAACATCTCTTCTCTCTGCCGATGCAGATTGAGGTTTAGCGAGCATCATGAAATCCTCAACTATATTATTGACACGGTCAATTTCATCTAAAATAATATCAAAGTATTCTAGACGTTCTGTATTTGTTTCATCCATTTGCAAGAATTCGGTATATCCACGCATGGATGTAAGCGGATTTCGAATTTCATGGGCAACACCCGCAGCTAATTTGCCAACAGCTGCTAATTTATCCTGCCGGTGCAGAATTTCCTCTGTTTTCTTCCTTTCCGTAATATCATTGCGGATAGCAAGATATTGATAGGGCTTTTTCTGGTCATCTAAAAAAGGCACAATCGTTGTATCCACCCAATAATAACTGCCATCCTTTGCGCGATTTCGGATTTCACCCTTCCAAACCTTTCCTTGGCCAATCGTTTTCCAAAGCTCTTTAAAAAATTCCCTCGGATGGAAGCCCGAATTTAATAAGGCATGTGTCTGTCCAATGATTTCTTCTTTACTATACTTTGAAATCTCGCAGAACTTATCATTAACATTTGTAATAACCCCTTTTTCATCTGTCAAAGCAACAATCGATGATTGGTTGAGAGCGAAAGTGATATCACTGACGTCTTTTATTTTTTCCTTTAAATGTGCTTCGGTTGTTTTTAGAGCCGTGATATCGTTACGGATGGATACATATTGATAGGGTTTCCCTGTTTGATTTAAAAAAGGCACAATCGTTGTTTCCACCCAATAATGACTGCCATCTTTCGCACGGTTTCTAATTTCCCCTCGCCAAATATGTCCAGAGGTAATTGTTTTCCATAAATGCCCAAAGAATTCAGGAGGATGGTAACTCGAATTTAACAGATGGTGACTCTTCCCGATAATATCTTCTTTCTTGTATTTTGAAATCTCTACAAATTTATCATTTACATAAGTAATCATGCCATCTTGATCAGCAATCGTAACAATCGATGATTCATCAAGAGCCGATTGGATATCCCTTAAAGTAATATCACTGACAACAAGCCTTCGGCCAATGATCGAACGAGAGCCAATTAATCCGCTCAATATTAAAATAGAAACAAAAATAACAAGGTAGATTAAAAAGGTTTCCGATGCAGAATCACCAAATCCGATTTCCCCTTTTGGCAATGAGGCCGATGCCCGCAAGAACAAAAAATAGCCTTCAATGATGCCGCCTGTCATGATAAGTGAACTGACGGGCTTTAGCCAGATTTCATAAAAACCTGATAGATTCTTTAAATAAAAAAGCATCCATAACGAGAAAGCAAACGAGCAATAAATGATAAACGCGGTGATAAAGAATAGCCATGGATCAAAATGAATGTTCATTTCCAAGGCGTACATGCCTGTAATATTGATTGACATGACCGCAACTGTCAAAAAGAGCGCACTTAGCCATAATTGATTTAGTTTTAGCTTCTGGTGAATCACCCAGTAAAAGGAAAGTCCAGTAAAAGCAATTCCAAATCCTAAAGATAATACGATAAAAGGAATATGATAAATGGCTGAACCGATCAAGTTGAAAGAAACCATCCCAATAAAGTTCATGATCCAGAGACCGACACCAAGTGAGAAGGTTCCTCCGAGAAATAAGAATCCCCTATTTCTTTCATTCTCCGAAGACCGAACAAGTGTGAACAAATCCAGTCCAGTATATGAACCAATGAAGGTAAGAATGATGGCAACAAACACGAGCATGGGGTTAAATAAGTCCAACATAGCAAACATTAGCTGATCACAGCTCCCTAACTTGCTGTTATAACACAGATATTTTTTATTTCAATAAAGTAAGCCAATATGATTGTAATCCAAACTCGGGTGGGTGCGAAAGTGGATTTTATTAAATTTATTGTTTAAATTTGCCGAAGGAATAAAAATAAAAAATTTAAAAAATTAAGAAAAAAGGGGTACACATTTTTGGAAAAAGCGTGTATACTGTTATATAACAAAGAGGAACAATAATTACTGTATTATAAAAAAGGAGAGATGAAAGATGATGATGAGTCCAGTAGAATTTTTCAAAACATTGCCTAAAAAGGAATGCCCAGAATGTGGTGACACAATGGAAGAACAAGCAGAATCTTATTTAATGGAATGTGACCGCTGTCTATCTAAGAAGTCTGAATAAGAAGACACGCAAGAAAGCGATGGATTTCGGAAATCCATCGCTTTTTTGTGTGTTTTTTTATTTCAGAGAATAAGAAGGAACGTAAAAAGAAAACTTATGAACATAGCGGTTTCAAAGGAGGGATACTAATTGGATAAAGAGCTGCAAGAAATAAAAAATGCAAATAAAGCGGAAAAATACCCTGAAAAAAATAACTATCCTGGTGATTCACTCGATGAACACCGAGCCATTGAGACAGCTAATATTATCATTGCCGAGAACGAAATAGGCCAGCAGAACGAGAATTTATAAAGATATTGCTTATTTTAGCAAAAAAGTAAAAGACTGTTCGATAACAGTCTTTTAAGTCATGTTCTATTCAATTTGCGGAAGTTCACGCACCTCTGCTACGGTTTCATTGCCACAAAGAGGACACCTAAGATCATCTGAGGCAAATTCTTTTCGCATCCAGCCATTGCATTCATCCTGGCTGCAAGCAAAGACTTCTGTATCGAGCATGACGACTTCCGGTTTATCTTGATTTTTTCTGTTAAAGAAAATGGTAAACGCCCCCTTTTTCATTAGTATGAACAATTTAGGAAAATTTATCCTTCTTATTAAAAGGAGAGGTTTATAAGTGAATGAACATCATGATAATAAAAAACACACCATTGTTGGTACAGATATTGAAGAAGTCAAACGATTAAATAGACAATCGGGCCTATCTTATAATCAAGTCAAGGAACTGCTGGCCAAAAGATTTATGAATACGAAAAAACGTTAAAAAGAAGTTGCCAGGGCAGCAACTTCTTAATTTTTCTGTTCTGTTGTCTTTCCTAAATCAGGTTCTCCAGGTGTTTGGTTTCCAGTTGTTGCTGTGTACCCGACACGATAGGAATAGTTTTTATCCTGTTTTAATGCTTTTGGCATTTTGTATTGATCCATATCATTTTGTCCTTGTTTAGGTGCCATGTGATAGCCTCTTTTCCTTTATATATTGTGTTCGTCTTGTGGAAGCGGTATGTCCTTTCCGTTGACGTCTTCAATGACTGCGTTTACTTGGCCCTCTGTGTAAGTGTCACTGACTTGTTCATGGGTTTCTGCTAGCCCTGTGGACAGCGTATCTTCCCTTTCATAGTCATTTGCTTCGTAATATCGGCCAGCCAGTTTTTTGCTGTCTTCATTATTGTTTTTTGCCATACTGGAAACCTCCTTTAATAAATGGCTCTGTTAAATTTGGCTGTTGATTTCCTCTCCAGGCGCTTCGCGCACCTAAGGGCATTTTGTGAACCTCCTCGGAGCACACGCTCCTGCGGGGTCTCACTTCAACGCTGATCCCCCAGGAGTCTACGCGCCAGCTGCGAAGATCAACTATGCGGTTCAAATCAACATCAAGCATTAACACTGCCAATAAAATAAGCCTTCCTTATTTTTGTTCAGTTTGGGTTATTCCATGCAATGTCGAAAATTATCAGAAATTTTTTATAGTTATTCCTTGATTATTAATCTTTTAAATTGTTAGGATTATATTGGAAGCGCTCCCATTGGAACTTGCTTCCAAATGGCATCATGAAATACATAGATTACTATTCTAAGGAGGAATTTTATGAGCCAATTAACTGTTACCTTAAATGAAAGAGTTGAAAAGTTTCTAAGCGGAAAAAAGTCTTTGTTTATTAACGGAGAATTTGTTGAAAGTAAGTCCCAGAAAACTTTTGAAACCTATAACCCAGCTACCGGAGAAGTACTGGCTAATGTATATGAGGCTGGTCCAGAAGATATTGATTTAGCAGTAAGAGCTGCCAGAAAAGCATTTGATGAAGGTCCATGGTCCAAAATGAGTGCTGCACAAAGAAGCAGGTTAATGTATAAGCTGGCAGACCTCATGGAGGAAAATGCCGAAGAACTAGCACAGCTCGAAACCCTTGATAATGGCAAGCCTATCCGCGAAACGAAAAATGCAGATATCCCTTTGGCAGTAGAGCATATGCGGTATTATGCCGGCTGGTCTACAAAAATCGTTGGACAGACCATTCCTGTCAACGGGCCATTCTTTAACTATACACGCCATGAAGCGGTAGGTGTTGTTGGACAGATCATCCCATGGAACTTCCCTCTTCTTATGGCAATGTGGAAACTAGGTGCAGCACTGGCTACAGGCTGTACAGTGGTACTTAAGCCAGCAGAACAGACTCCGTTATCGGCGCTTTATTTGGCGGAATTAATTCAGGAGGCTGGTTTCCCAGAAGGGGTTGTAAATATCGTTCCCGGATTTGGCGAAAGTGCTGGACAGCCGCTTGTCGATCATCCTCTTGTTGACAAAATTGCTTTTACCGGTTCGACAGAGGTTGGAAAGTTAATTATGGAAAGAGCTTCGAAGTCATTGAAGCGTGTAACATTAGAATTAGGCGGAAAATCGCCAAACATTATTTTGCCAGACGCTGATCTAACGAAAGCCATACCTGGAGCTCTAAATGGTGTTATGTTTAACCAAGGGCAAGTTTGCTGTGCGGGATCACGGGTATTTATTCAAAAGAAGCAATTTGATAATGTCATTGCTGATATGGCTAGCCATGCTAAGAACATTAAACAGGGAGCTGGCATACATGCTGACACAGAAATTGGTCCGCTTGTTTCGATTGAACAGCAAAATCGGGTTTTAGGTTATATTGAAAAAGGATTAAATGAAGGTGCTGAACTAGTCGTTGGCGGCGTGAAGCCGCAAGAGCAAGGCTATTTCGTTTCACCAACTATCTTTGCCCACGTAAATGATGAAATGACGATTGCCAAAGAAGAAATCTTTGGTCCAGTAATCTCTGCACTGCCATATGAGGATCTTGATGATCTTATTGCCCGTGCAAATAATAGTGAATATGGCCTAGCCGCAGGTGTTTGGACACGGGATGTGGCAAATGCTCATTATATTGCGAATAAGCTCCGTGCTGGAACTGTCTGGGTAAACTGCTACAATGCATTTGATGCAGCTTCACCTTTCGGCGGTTATAAACAATCTGGAATTGGACGTGAAATGGGATCATACGCTCTTAATAACTATACAGAGGTTAAGAGTGTCTGGATTTCAATGAAGTAATAATGTGAGATTAAGCCTGAAGAACTTCCACTAGTTCTTTTAGGCTTTTTTTGTTCACATATTATCCATAGGATTTTTTGCTCATTTTATTTATCCTTATATCAGGAGGGGAAATGATGAAAAAAATCTACATTATTTGCGGAATTATCTTATTTCTAGGCGTTTCTGCCGGGATATCATTTTTTATCATTAGAGATATGACCTCAAAGATTCCTGAAAATACGACACTTGTAACAATGAATGATGAAGTCTATGATTTCTCTAAAGCACCGAAAAAGCTAAAGCTAGTTGAATTCATGTATATTAATTGTCCTGATATTTGTCCCACCACGACACAAAAAATGAGATTATTAAAACATGATTTGGAAAAAGCGAATGTTTTTGGTGACAAGGTTCAATTTATTTCAGTTACAATTGATCCTTATCGTGATACACCAGAAGCACTCAGAAAATACATGAAAACATTTGAAGTCGAGGATGATGGAAACTGGATTTTCCTAACAGGTGATCAAAAAAATATAAAAGAGGATTTAGTAGAAATCCGCGAGCTTGGGGAAACGTTTCAATTTCAATTTCGTGATCCGGGCGATGGTTTCTATATCCATACCTCCCTTGTTTATCTCCTTGATGAAAATAATAAATTCATTAAAAAGTTCCCTATGGGAGATAATTTTGATAAAGATGATGTGTTCAAAAAAATTATGTCTGAAATCTAAAAAGAAAAACGTTGACGAACCTGTCAACGTTTTTCTTTTTAAACTTCAACACTAATCTTTATTAATTCGTGGTAGATGATAGTCTTTTGTTTTGTGGTAGTGCAAGCAGCATTTTTGATCTTGGTTTTGTAAAACTTACATTAATACCCGCTTTTTTCAACCGATTTACTAAATCAACGAGTTGTTTTTTGGCCACAATAAAAACTCCTTTATCCTGCCTGTATGATTTCATTGTACATGATAAATATGAATAAAATATGAACATCTATTGAATAAAATTAATTAATATGTATTGGCTGCAAATATTTATCACGAGTTTATTAAGTAATTCTATATTTTTAGGAAACCTCCTGTTTATTTTTGAAAATATTTCCCCTTATTTTCTTATGGTTAGTGTTTTATGTGTATAAATGGTATAATTTTTGAGATTATGTATTTTGGAGGAAATGGCAAATATGATAACTGTTAGTAATGTAAGTCTTCGATACGGTGACCGCAAGCTGTTTGAAGATGTCAATATTAAGTTTACACCTGGAAATTGTTATGGTCTTATCGGTGCTAATGGGGCAGGGAAATCAACTTTCCTGAAAATATTATCTGGTGAAATTGAGTCCCAGACTGGAAATGTTACACTTGGACCTGGAGAGCGTCTAGCTGTTCTGAAACAAAACCATTTTGAATACGAAGATTTTGAGGTTTTAAAGGTTGTCATTATGGGACATGCCCGCCTATATGAGGTTATGCAGGAAAAAGACGCGATATATATGAAGGCCGACTTTACGGATGAAGATGGCATGAAGGCCGCTGAGCTAGAAGGAGAATTCGCCGAGCTTAACGGCTGGGAAGCAGAATCTGAAGCAGCGATTCTTTTGAAGGGTTTAGGAGTTGATGAAGAACTTCATACAAAGAAAATGGCTGATATTTCCGGTTCTGAAAAAGTCAAAGTATTGCTTGCTCAGGCTCTATTTGGCAAACCAGATGTTCTATTGCTCGATGAGCCGACAAACCATTTGGATATAAAAGCGATTCAATGGCTGGAAGAGTTTCTTATTAACTTTGAAAATACTGTTATTGTCGTTTCCCATGACCGTCACTTCTTAAATAAAGTGTGTACGCATATTGCGGATCTTGATTTTGGCAAAATTCAAATCTATGTGGGAAACTACGATTTTTGGTATGAATCCAGTCAGCTTGCCTTAAGAATGGCTCAGGATGCCAATAAAAAGAAAGAAGAAAAAATCAAAGAGCTGCAGAGCTTTATTGCCCGTTTTAGTGCAAATGCATCTAAATCCAAACAGGCAACCTCCCGTAAAAAGCTGCTCGATAAAATTTCTCTTGATGATATTAGGCCGTCATCCAGAAAATACCCATATGTAGGATTTACGCCTGAGCGGGAAATCGGAAATGATCTTCTCCGTGTTGAAGGCCTAACAAAAACGATTGATGGCGTAAAGGTACTTGATAATATTAGCTTTATTATGAATAAGGATGATAAAATTGCCCTTGTTGGAACGAATGAATTGGCTAAAACGACATTATTCAAAATTTTAATGGGTGAAATGGAACCGGATAGCGGGTCCTACAAGTGGGGAATTACGACGTCACAGGCCTATTTCCCTAAGGATAACTCCCAGTATTTTGAAGGCAGTGATCTGAATTTAGTTGACTGGCTTCGTCAATTCTCACCAAATGACCAAAGTGAAAGCTTCTTAAGGGGATTCCTAGGAAGAATGCTCTTTTCCGGAGAAGAAGTGCTTAAAAAGCCAAGTGTTCTATCTGGCGGTGAGAAAGTACGCTGTATGCTTTCTAAAATGATGCTTAGCGGTGCCAATGTTCTTCTGTTAGATGAACCAACAAACCACTTAGATCTAGAATCCATTACGGCATTAAATAATGGCATGATTAATTATAAGGGTTCGCTTATTTTTGCTTCCCATGACCATCAATTTATTCAAACAATTGCAAACCGAATTATTGAATTGACTCCAAATGGCATGATAGATAAACAAATGACCTATGACGAGTATTTGGAGGATGCCGATATTCAAAAGAAAGTAGCAGAAATGTACCAGTAAAAAGGAAGGGTCCCCTCCCCCGTGCGGAGAGGCCCTTCCTTTTTTAGTAATCCTGTTTCTTCTTTTTGTGTCTTGCTGATGAAACACTTGTCCCATCAATCTCTACATTTGTTGTACCTTGTCCTTTGACCTCTGGTGAACTTAATCCTGCTTTAGATGGATCTTTTTTACGTTTTGACAATTTTACCACCTCCACTTTTACTTTTTCTTTTCAACTCCTTTTTTATACGAAACGTTATTATAGTGGACCTTTCAAAATTATGGTATAAATTCCTGCTGAAAAAGCCATTCTATCAACGGAGGAGGTGTGATTAATGAAGAAAAGAGTGGCAGTTGAACAATCACTGACAAATGTATCGGAAGCACTTAGACAAAAAGGGTATGATGTTGTGGAAATGCAAACTGCGTCCGATGCCCAAAATTGCGCAGCTTTTGTAGTAACAGGGATGGATAATAATGTAATGGGAATGCAGGATACATCAACAAAAGCGCCAATCATTGAGGCGAGCGGATTATCTGCTGATCAGGTTTGCCAAGAGATTGAGCAGCGTCTTCAGTAATACTTCATGCAATATTGTTTTGTTTTCATAGCATAAAGACTATAGGAATTTATTCCATAGTCTTTTTTTCATTGAGTATTCAAAACTTAGTCGGTGATTTCCGCTGCAGGCGCTTCGCTTTCCGGGGGCGTTTTGCGAGCCTCCTCGGTGCACGCTCCTGCGGGGTCTCGCTTCGACGCTGAGCCCCCAGAAGTCTTCGCGCATTCCGCTCCAATCAACTAGGTTAATAAATCACCATCATACATTAACAAAGTATTTTATTTAAAAAATCTTGCAAACAGAAAAAAGTAGACAAGTTCTCTCCCCCTCTATGCATATCATTAGTAGTGGACAATCATTATTAGGAGGAGAGAACAATGCAATTTTTTGTATTGAAAAAGCGTTCTGTCATCATGTTCCTTATTGCTGCCCTTGCCATTGTTTCTGCATCTGTGTGGCTGCTTTCAAAGGGAGATTCAGATCCTGTCTTTAGCCAGGAAGCAAATGAAGAAATCAGGGAGATTCATATGGTAACCGGGGAGTTCAAAACTAAGCTTCCTAACGGGAAAGAAATTGAATCCTACCGCTGGGATCCAGGCACTATTTTTGTGAAACAAGGCGAAAAGGTAAACCTTGTAATCTCCGGTGTGAATGGGTCAGAACATCCATTTACGATTGAGGGAACCGAGGTTAAAGGCGTTGTGACAAAGGGTGAGGATACCATTGTCCCGCTTCAGTTTAAAAAAGATGGTGTGTATCGGTTAATTTGTCACACACACACTGAAAAAGACCAAAATGGCCCGATGATTGCTTATATTGTAGTAGCTAAATAAAAACAAAAAAGCGCCTATACCAGGCGCTTAGGCTCTTTAAAAGTGATCATCTGCAGGCTAAAGATTATCGAAGTGTAAATTTTTAGCCTGGTTTTTCTTAATTCCACCACCTATCAAACATCGAAGCAGGCATCTGGCGTTTGTGTTCGGTTTGCTGATAGCGTTTTTCGATTTTTTCAGCGGTGTCTTTGCTGACCTGTTTCCCTTCCAAATAGTCATCCAATTCGTCATATGAGATCCCAAGCTCTGTCTCGTCTGCTTGGCCCGGTTTTTGATCGAGCAAGTCAGCAGTTGGAACTTTTAAATATAATTTTTCATCCGCACCCAATTCTCTTAATAGTGCCTTTCCCTGCCGTTTTGTCAACCCAGTCAGAGGAGCAACATCCACCCCTCCATCACCATATTTAGTGTAAAATCCAGTAACAGCCTCAGCGGCATGGTCTGTCCCAACCACAAGCAGTCCCAACTGTCCGCCAAATGCATACTGGGCAATCATTCTCATTCTTGCTTTCACATTCCCTTTTTGATAATCACTTAAAGGCTGGCTGCTGACACGGGAATTATATTCCTTTTGTATCTCATCAACAGCACCTTTAATATTAAATACAAATTCTTCATCAGCTTTAATAAAGGACAATGCCATTTGCGCATCCTCTTCATCAGCCTGAACCCCGTAAGGAAGCCTTACAGCAACAAATTTTGCCTCTATTCCTTCTTTGCGCAGGTCTTCCACTGCAAGCTGGACAAGTCTTCCTGCAAGTGTTGAATCCTGACCTCCGCTAATTCCCAGAACATACCCCTTCGCCTTTGTCTTTTTTAGATAATCCTTCAAAAATTCTATGCGCCGGTTAATTTCTTCTTTCGGGTCAATATCCGGGTTTACATTTAATGCTTTCATTATTTCGGCCTGCAAAGTCATTTTAGCTGTCCCCCCTTGAAAGTCTAATTTTAGGGTAATGTTCTACTAGTACGGACCCTATATCTCTGGAAACTTACTTATTAAATGATTGTTTAATGTTTTCTTTCACCATCTGGATATGGTGCATTTTATTATCCCAGCATTTCTGGCTTAAATCGACCGGATATTCTTCCGGATTTAAGGAACGTCTATATTCTTCCCATAGAAGCGTTAGATTTTCATTAGCAAAGTGCTGAATATCTTTAAGATCTGGAAGCTGATAAACAAGCTTGCCGTCTTGAAATATTGGTTTATGAAGCTCTTTTGCTTTAAAGTCTGATACATACTTAGTGATATATGTATGGATAGGGTGAAACATCTTTAAACGCTCTTCTTCCTCTGGATTTTCATCCTTTAAGGTAACGTAGTCCCCTTCAGATTTCTGTGTTTCATTATTGATAATGCGGTAGACTCTCTTCAAACCTGGAGTGGTAACTTTCTCCGGATTTCCGCTAATCTTAATATTGTCGACCATCTCACCCTCTTCATTTTCAAATGATACCAGTTTATAAACGGCACCAAGAGCAGCCTGGTCATAGGCAGTGATTAACTTTGTACCAATTCCCCATGCATCAATTTTTGCGCCCTGTCCCTTTAGGTTCAAAATTGTATACTCATCCAGGTCATTTGAGGCGATAATTTTGGCATCTTTAAAGCCGGCATCATCCAGCATTCTTCTTGCTTCCTTGGAAAGATATGCAAGGTCTCCGCTATCTAACCGTATGCCGATGAAATTAATTTTGTCCCCAAGTTCCTTGGCAACTTTAATCGCATTAGGCACACCAGATTTCAAAGTATCATAAGTGTCTACGAGGAACACACAGTCCTTATGTCGCCTTGCATATTTATGAAAAGCAGTGTATTCGTCTCCGTAGGCTTGAACTAATGCGTGAGCGTGTGTGCCTGAAACAGGTATACCAAATTTTTTTCCAGCTCTCACGTTGGAGGTTGAATCAAATCCGCCTATGTAGGCTGCTCTTGCTCCCCAAAGGGCTGCATCCATTTCATGTGCTCTGCGGGAACCAAATTCCATAGCAGGTTCATCCCCAACGACTTCCTTAATGCGCGCAGCCTTGGTCGCAATCAATGTTTGATAATTCACAATGTTTAATAGCGCTGTTTCAATTAATTGGGCCTGTGCCAGCGGCGCTTCAATTCTCATAAGGGGCTCGTTGCCAAATACCAGCTCCCCTTCTTCTACTGAATAAATGGAGCCAGTAAAACGAAGACTTCGCAAATAGTCCAGAAAGTCTTTTTTGTAATGCAGTTCATTTTGCAAGTAGTCTAAATCACTATCTGTAAATTTAAATTGGCTGATAAACTCAATAACTTTTTCAAGACCGGCAAAAATGCCATAGCCATTTCCAAAAGGTACCTTGCGGAAATATAATTCAAATACAGCTTTTTTATTATGTATGTTATCCTCCCAATAGGTTTCGGCCATATTGATTTGATATAAGTCTGTATGTAATGTTAAGCTGTCATCTGGCAGCAGTGTACTCATCCGTAATCCTCCTAATAATAAACATCAAAATAACTTTTTATAAATTTTACCCTTTATCCGCTTTATTTACCCTAAATATGCCTGCAATTATCTCCTATGTGTAAATTGATAGATAACAAACGGAGCAGCTAATAAAGCTGGAAAAATGTAGTAGCTGAGCCGGTAAAACATAATAATTAACAAGCTAAGTTCGGTAGGAATCCCATGTGTACCCATACCGATTAAAAAAACAAGGTCAAAAGAACCGATTCCTCCTGGTATAAGGCTGATAATGCCGACACAGGCAGAGATAACAACAATAGGGAATAGAACAGAAAAACTGATAGGTACGCTTAAAAATCGGGCAATTCCCCAAATACAAATAACAACAAAAAGCCATTCAAAGATGGAAATCGTCATTAGCTCCGAAACAAAGGCCTTTTTCACCTGCTCCATCTCCCAAAATTTTCTTTGGAAAATGTAAATAAGAATTAATAATGGGGTGTATGCCGCGACGGCCCAAACCGCCAATTTAAGGAACCTTATTTCGGAATAAACGTGTAAATCTGAAAAAACAACCAGCCATGATAAAAATGATAATCCGGTTAAATAAAATAAGGACAACTTCGCAATCATAAGAATATATGGTACATCATCTTGCACATACTTCCTGAAATAAAGAGATCTAAGTGTTGTCCCCGCTACACCTCCAAATCCAACCAGGTTTGAAAATGCATTGGCAGAAAAAGAGTAAATAATGAGGTTTCTTCTCTTTATATGTATGCTAAAAATTTTTGTCAGGATCAAGTCATAATAAAACATGGGAATAAGAGAGATAAGGCCAAGTATGAAAATAAGCACAATTTTAAACGCTGGCAGCCGATCTAAATACATATTAATGATATCCCAATCAAATTCCTTAAATAATCCCCTTGCCTCGTATCCAATTAATAATAATAAAAGTATTGGCATTAAGACTTTAATACTGGAAAAAATTTTCTTCTTTTTTAATAAAGACAAAATACCCCACCGTTCAAAAAATAATAGGACTATTTTCCATCCTACTCTATTCTATTCTTTTCGACCCATCTCATCAACAAAATTGGGTAACCTTCCTAATTGCGGCTTGAGAAGAATTCCTTTATAATTGACACATCGCCCAAAAGACTGAGGTGAAGCAATGTTTGATTTTATAATGGAATTTTCTAATATTCCAGCAGAATATACCATTTATGCCAGCTTCTTAGCCAGTGTGATCATTAGGTTTGCTTGGCTGTGGAATATAGAATACCATTTTAATGATACAATAAGAGATTGTCATGAATGGAATGCTGCTGCGAATAATCCAATGCAGCAAATGAAACAGAACAAAGTTCCTTTTTCACATTTAAATTGGCTAGTTAAATGTATTAAAAAGAAAGAAAACCCTGGTGAAGACCCGGACACGGAACCCCAAATCCTATAGATAGATAAATAATGAAAAATTAGGAGGAGTTACCGTGAAATTCCAGAAAAAACTTTTAATCTTTGCTATGATAGCCAGTTCTGCTATGCTGCTTTCTGCATGCTCAAGTACCGGTCAAAATAATGACTCAATGTTTCATCAAATTTTAGTTGAACCCTTCATTAAATTAATTCACGGAATTGCCGTGATCTTTAACGATAATTATGGGATTGCCATTATTGTCTTAACGCTTGGAATTAGGCTGATTCTCATGCCGTTAATGCTTAAACAGTATAAAAACCAGGCAATCATGAAGGAAAAAATGGATACCGTTAAGCCTGACATGGATCGGATTCAAAAGGACCTGAAAGCCGCAAAAGATCCAAAGGACCAGCAAAAGCTTCAGCAGGAAATGTTTGCCCTTTATAAAGAAAATGGTATCAATCCATTAAATATGGGATGTCTGCCTATCCTTATTCAAATGCCCATCCTTATGGGATTTTATTATGCAATCAGGGGTTCTGAAGACATTGCTGCGCATTCATTCCTATGGTTTAGCCTTGGTCAGTCCGATATTTGGATCACTGCACTTGCCGGTATCGTATATTATGTACAGTTTAAGGTATCTATGTCCAATATGCCAATACAGCAGCAATCACAAATGAAGTTTATGGGACTTTTATCCCCTATTATGATTGTGTTTGTATCATTGAATGCACCAGCAGCATTGCCTTTATATTGGACGGTTGGCGGGATTTTCTTAACAATACAGACATATGTCGGAAGAAGGCTATATCAATCACCTGCAGGAATGAAAGCCAAAAACGAAGATAAGTAAAAGGAAGATAATAGTTGGATAAACCTCTTTTACAGATGGAATTCTATTAGTGACATCTAATAAAGGAGGTTTTTTTTTGAAAACTAAAATGATGTTGACTGCTGGTCTGTCAATGCTTCTGATGGCGGGATGCGGGGCAAATGACAATGGCAGAAATAATGTAGGTCTTGGTAATAATGATGTTACTGCACCAACTAGGGTGAATAATCCTGGATATCAAAATGACACATTTAATAATACTACTTATGATTATTATGGCAACAGAATGGATCGTCCGACAAGAATTGGCAATACAGCACGGATGGGCAACGGTACACAGGTGCGAAATATCAATAATGAAACACCGAAGATGCGTGTTGCTGACCGTGCAGCAGATAAAATTGCTTCCATGAAGGAAATAGATCATGCCAATGTCATCGTTACGGATAATAATGCATATGTCGCAGCAAGATTAAGAAACAATTCTAATTTTGACAGAAACCTTGAAAGAAAAATTGCCGATCAGGTAAAATCAGTTGATCAGGATATAGACAATGTGTATGTATCAGTAAACCCGGATTTTTATGACAGAATGAACGGTTATACGAATGATATTCGTGGTGGCCATCCAGTGAATGGATTCTTTGATGAATTTTCACAAACGGTCCGCCGTATCTTCCCAGATAACGCTACAAGATAAGAAATATACAAAAGGAGGATCTACTTTACAGATCCTCCTTCCTCTTATTATGCCTCTTGAAAGTAATCCTTGTAAAATCCCCCAACTTTTCCAGAGTTATCTATTACAAAGTAAAACTCCTCAGTTTCATTTTTTACCTCATAGGTCTTACCTTCAGTTAATACTCGATTAACAATGTATTTTGCAGCATTAGTATGCACGCATTTTACCTTTTTGAGTGTTTCTCTTTCCTGCCAGCTTTGATGGATCATATTTGCCACTCCTTCTACTTTGTCACTTACTAGTATATAGAATATGGAGCTAATGGCGCAAGATGGTTCTTTTGCTTTAATTTATTGGGCTGAAGCTGAAGACTTTTCTTAAGATGCTGTATGTTGTTTTCTTCAAAGGTATATAACTTTCTTGTAATCGCATTCATTAATGTCACATAATTTTTTCCACAAATGGTATCCATTCTTATAAACTCAAGGTGCTCATATAATTGGTCTTTATATATCAGTTCAAAATAATCCCCATTCGAAAGATATTCCATGATATAACCTTCTTTCTTGGTGGATGCATTATTCTTTACCACCGATATGACTTGGTTAAAACATGGATTTTCTTTTGAAGTGCATGAATAGTTCAAGAAAATAATTAGCATATGCAGGAAAACAAAATCAGATACCGAAAAAATATAAAAAAATTTATGTCAATTTTGGCTGGATTGAATAAATTAAATTGACGTAATGTTGATGTGTTTTTAAAATGTTTCACAAAGGAAACTTTTTTAACTTTACGAATATATTCTTATAAAGCTGCTTATTGCAGAGAGGTGAAATGGTGTGCATGAAAATTTATTATTGGCATTTGGTCTTACCTTAATTGCCGGACTTGCCACGGGAATTGGCAGCTTAATTGCCTTTTTTACCTCAACGACTAACACAAAATTTCTTTCAGTTACACTAGGATTTTCAGCAGGGGTAATGATATATGTTTCTATGGTAGAGATTTTTGTTAAAGCGAAAGTTGCATTGACAGCGGCAGTAGGTGATGTACCAGGCAATTGGCTGACAGTAGCTGGTTTTTTTGGCGGGATGGTCCTAATTGCGCTGATTGACAAATTTGTCCCTGAACAAGGAAACCCCCATGAGCCAAGGAAAGTAGAGGATATGAATAAGCAGCAAGGAAAACCTTCTGAAGATCAAGCTTTGCTAAAAATGGGAACCTTTACTGCACTTGCCATTGGAATTCATAACTTTCCAGAAGGAATTGCAACCTTTACTTCTGCCTTGCATGATCCTGCCCTAGGAATTGCCATTACAATTGCGATAGCCATTCATAATATTCCTGAAGGCATCGCCGTTGCTGTTCCGATCTACTTCGCCACCAAGAGCAAGAAAAAGGCTTTTAAACTTTCATTTTTGTCGGGATTAGCTGAACCCATTGGAGCACTTGTTGCATTCTTGATATTAATGCCGTTCCTAAATGATATTATCTTTGGATTGATTTTTTCTGCTGTTGCTGGGATTATGGTATTTATCTCACTGGACGAATTGCTGCCAGCCGCAAAAAAGTATGACAGCGGCCATCTTTCTATATATGGGCTTATTGCCGGAATGGCTGTTATGGCTATAAGTTTGCTGTTATTTATGTAAAAAAATCATCGGACCGTATATGCGGCCCGATGATTTTATTTGTACAGAGTCTGATAAAGTGTAATTTCATTTTTACTGATAGGCGGGTTAAATTCAATAAGGAAAGGGCGCTCCCCTCTAGATGCAATTGTTTCCTTGACAATTCCTGACTTGCTGGATTCACAAAAAACTATGTTTGCTGCTCCTGCTTTTAGCACAGTCTTTTTTGACGCGCCTGAGGGTTCCATATATGTATCATGAATCGGAAAATCAAGTAATTCAGACCACAGCTTTGCGGTTTGATCGCAATTTTTTACAGCATAAGAAATGGATTGGATTGTATGGTTTGCTAGTTTCTTATCCATCATGCCAAGGCTTTTAAGTTCTTTAAACCGTTCATCATCCTTCTGTCCCCATTCGATGAAAAATGGATATGGAACGGATGCTTCCTCCTTTAGAAACAGCATTTTCCATTCGATAACCGTGCCATCTTTTCTTCTTCGGCTTCCAGGAAATATTGGGAAAGTACTGTAGCCTTTCTTCTCCAATGTATCCTTAAGATCTTCAATATTATCTGTTCGAAAACATATTTGTCCTGCTCCCTCTCCCCTAGCTAAATCTTTTACTAGGTGCTGGATAAGGGGGTTATTTGATTGCTGGGCAATTTCTTGGTTTTCAATCGCAAGATACTCTATATACGATGAAGCTGTGTATAACAAACTGTTATATGTTCCCCATAATTCATGGCTTCCGCCCATGACAGCTTTTATTCCGTGTTTTTCCCATTGTTCAACAGCAGCTTGAGGATCTTGACTGATAAAATGGACAATATGATCTAGCAGTAAATTCATTTTCAACATTCCTTTCATGCGTTTTATATTATTTTACAGATAGAGGGCACGATGCTTCAAATATTTTACACTTATCATGATTAAAGTCCCTTTTTTGAATTTTTTCCATTAAAGGTCTTTTCAAAATGGAAAATAACAATTAGAATGAAATGAATAGAAAGAATATTCAATCCATTTAACTGGGAGGTAATGCAAAATGAAGATTATGAGTAATGAACAATTGGTTGTCTCGTATCGTGATGCATTAAAGTCAGGTTCTGAGAAAGAATGGATTTGGATATTGAAAAAGGAAATCATCAAACGAGGTTTAAAGCCTGTGAAAAAGTAAATGTAAGAGTATTTTTGTTCCATAAAAAAATCAGAGTGGCTATATGCCACTCTGATTTTTTCATCATCATGATGGTATTATTAAGCTTCAAAAAGAAGTGATTCTGGATCTTCAATAAGTTCTTTAACATGTTTTAAGAAGGTAACAGCTTCTTTACCATCGACGATACGGTGATCATAGGAAAGAGCAAGATACATCATTGGACGATTTTCCATTCTTTCAGCATCAATGGCAACTGGACGAGTTTGAATCGTATGCATGCCAAGGATACCTACTTGAGGTCCATTAAGGATTGGTGTTGATAATAGAGAACCGAATACTCCACCGTTTGTAATAGTAAATGTTCCGCCTTGAAGGTCGGATAAAGCTAGCTTGTTATTTCTTGCTTTAACAGCTAAATCACTGATATCTTTTTCAATTTCGGCAAAGTTTTTGCTGTCTGCATCACGAACAACTGGAACAACTAGACCTTCTTCAGTTGAAACAGCAACACCGATATCATAGAACTTTTTAAGTAGAAGTTCGTCGCCTTGAATTTCAGCATTAAGCAGCGGGCATTTCTTTAATGACGCAACAACAGCTTTTGTAAAGAATGACATGAATCCTAATTTTACGTCGTTTTCAGCAAAGAACTTATCCTTGCGGCGCTTACGAAGATTCATAACATTAGTCATGTCGACTTCATTAAATGTAGTCAGCATAGCAGTTGACTGTTTAACTTCAAGAAGCCTGTTGGCAATTGTTTGACGGCGGCGTGTCATGCGAACGCGCTCTACCTCTTTGCCTCCAACCTGTGCAGCAGGAGCTGGTGCAGCTGCTGGTTTTTGTGGTGCAGGTACAGAAGCTGCAGCCTGCGGGTTGAAAGATGAAACATCCTGTGCACGAACTCTGCCAAGCGGGTCAGCTGTTGGCACTTGATTTAAATCAATTCCTTTTTCTCTTGCCATTTTTCTTGCAGCAGGAGATGCAATTGTGCGCTGACCTTCGTTAGCAGAAGCTGGAGCAGCTGCCTGTTCAGCCTTAGCTGGTGCAGCTTGTTCTGCTTGTGCAGGTGCTTTTTCTTCTTGTGCCGGAGCAGCTTGTGGCGCACTTGCTCCTGCCTGACCTGCCTCATCAACAACTGCGATCGTGTCGCCAACGTTTACGTTATCTCCCTCTTCAGCTTTAACTTCAGTTAAGATCCCGCTGAATTCAGAGATAATCTCAACATTTACTTTATCAGTTTCTAATTCAACAACATAGTCGCCTTTATTTACAGCATCTCCCGGCTTTTTAAGCCATTGTGCGATTGTTCCTTCTGTAATTGATTCTGCTAGTTCAGGTACTTTGATTTCTGCCACCTTAATTTCCTCCTTCTTGCGATTGCGTTAATGCTTCATTAATAATACGTGCCTGTTCTTTTTTATGGAAGTCTGGATCACCCTCTGAAGGGCTTGAACGACGGCGTCTTCCAACATATGATACTTCAACATCGTCTAATGCAACTTCATGCAGTCTTGGTTCAACAAAGTTCCAAGCACCCATGTTTTTAGGTTCCTCTTGAACCCAGACAATTTCTTTTAAGTTTGGATAACGGCTTGCCACATCTTTGATCATTTGCATTGGGAATGGATAAATCTCCTCTACGCGTACGATATGGAACCAATCCTGATTTTCGATTTTCTTTAGGTTTTCTGCTAAATCAATAGCCATTTTTCCAGTGGCAAGAACTAATCGAGTTACCTTATCAGTTTCTTGTCCAAGACCTGGCTGCTCTAAAATAGACTTGAATTCGCCATCGCTTAGATCAGTGATAGATGATGTTACAAGTGAGTGGCGAAGCAGACTCTTCGGCGACATAATAACAAGAGGGCGAACCTCTTCTTTATTTAGTATTGCTGCCTGTCTGCGCAAAATATGGAAATATTGTGCAGAAGAAGACAGATTCGCTACAGTCCAGTTATTTTCAGCTGCCAAAGTTAAGAATCTTTCCAAACGGGCACTCGAGTGCTCAGGACCTTGACCTTCATAACCATGCGGCAAAAGCATAACAAGTCCGGATTTTTGTCCCCACTTTGCCCGGCCAGCTGCGATAAATTGGTCGAAAATGACTTGGGCAGAGTTAGCAAAATCTCCGAATTGTGCTTCCCAAAGAACTAGTGTTTCTGGAGCAAACACATTATAGCCATATTCAAATCCAAGAACAGATGTTTCAGATAATGGACTATTATGCACAGCAAAGGACGCCTTTGCTGATGATAGATTATGCAAAGGTGAGTAGGATTCTCCTGTTACATGGTCATGCAGCACAATATTTCTATGTGCAAACGTACCGCGCTCGGAGTCCTGTCCTGTTAAACGAATTGGTGTGCCATCCTTCAGAATGGATGCAAATGCTAAAGTTTCAGCGTGTCCCCAATCGATTTTAGCTGTTCCGTCCAGCGCCTCTAATCTTCTCTTAAGGATTTTTTCAAGCTTGCTGAACACCTTAAATCCTTCTGGGAAAGCTAACAGTTCTTCGTTTATTTCTTTTAGATCTGCCTCAGGTACAGCCGTATTTATTTTCGGAAGTCCTTTTTCAATAATTTCTGGAGGATTCATAGATGGGGTGTCTGCTTTTTCATTAGGCACCTTTCCATGAGCTTCCTTAAGTCGGCTTGTCACACTTTCCTCAATTTCACGAATCGTCTCTTTCGTTATAAAAGATTGATCTGCAAGTTTTTGAGCGTACACTTCCTTAACAGAAGGTTTGTTATTAACGATATTGTACATTAACGGGTTGGTTGTCATCGGCTCATCCATCTCATTGTGTCCGAATCTTCGGAAACCAATGAGATCTATTAAAAAGTCTTTTTTAAACTTTTCACGGTATTCCGATGCAAACTTGGCAGCAGCAATACAAGCTTCTGGGTCATCCGCATTCACGTGAAGGATTGGTATTTCAAATCCTTTTGCCAAATCACTGGCATATCTTGTAGAACGGGAATCACGAGATTCGGTTGTAAATCCGATCGTATTGTTAGCAATAATATGAATGGATCCGCCTGTATTATAGCCCTTTAGCTGACCAAGGTTCAATGACTCTGCCACAACGCCTTGGCCAGGAAAAGCAGCATCACCATGAATGACAATGGAAAGAGCAGTACGGAAATCAGTTTTTGGATACCCTTTTTCACTGCGGTCATCCTGTGCAGCACGGGTATAACCTTCAACAACTGCATCCACAAATTCAAGGTGACTTGGGTTATTGGCTAGAGTTAATCGCGCAACAGTCGTATTTTCGTCTTTTATTTTCTTGTCTAGTCCTAAATGATATTTTACATCCCCTGTCCAGCCAAAACTAATTCCGATTGATCCTTCAGAAGGAACTAGGTCTTTATTAGGAGCATGCTGGAACTCTGCAAATATCATTTCATACGGTTTACCAAGGACATGTGCCAAAACATTGAGGCGTCCGCGATGAGCCATCCCAATATTAATGGTATCTGTACCTTTTGAAACAGATTCAGAAATAATTTGATCAAGCAAAGGTATCATGGAATCTAAGCCCTCAATGGAAAACCTCTTTTGTCCAACATAAGTACGATGAAGGAATTTTTCAAACTCTTCAACTTCCGTTAATCTCTTAAGGACTTTTGTTTTTTCATTAGTGCTTAATTTTACTTTTAAACCACTAGATTCAACTTTGCGGCGTAGCCAGTCTTTTTCGTTTTCGTCATATACATGATGAAATTCAAATGCAATTGTATCCATATATATACTTTTTAAGTATTCAATCGCATCAAATCCATTAAGAAGGACAATTGGTGCATCCTTGCAGATGATGCCTGCTGGAAGCGCTCGCAAGTCTGCTTCTGTTAGACCATATTGCGAAAGCTCAAAAAGATTCTTTTCCGGTTCATGATCCTTTAAGGGATAGATATCTGCAGCCCTGTGGCCATATGTACGGATGTTATCTGCCAGCCTTAATGCTGCTAATGTTTTTTCTAATTGTGCAGGTGATGCAGTGTCTGCATCTGTCCCCATTGAAGACTCTGTTTCTACCACAGGTGCTCCATATGTTTCAAAGTAGGCCTTTAGTTCTGGGTCGATTGATTCCGGATCTTGCAAAAAAAGCTCATATTGCTCAATTACATAGCCAAGGTTTGGGCCAAAGAAGTCTTGATTTAAAGGCCTTCCACCACTCAGCGGCTTTTTCATGGAAAATAACCTCCATAACAACTTATATTATTTGAGAAAAGCTCTAGCCCTTATCCCCTTACTAGATAAATAAAAGAATAATAATATTTTTCAGAGGATAAATGTGTCCTAAGACATTTTACCACTTTAAAGTAGGTTATTCAAAAGGTTTTTAATATTTATGCAGTGAAAATTATGCACTTCCGATACAAGAGAAAATATATATACTGAAAAAGTAATTTTATGGATTAAACCGGTGATTTTTTAAGTTACTCTTTTTTTCTTCCTTATTATATTCAAATCATGCTAAAAGATAAAAAATTGCAGATAAAAAGGATTGCATTTCATTTCGTCCTATTGTATTCTTTAAGAAAATTAAAAACTTTTAAAGTTCTTATCCAGAGAGGTCGAGGGTTCAGGCCCTAAGACGCCTCAGCAACCTTCAATCATAAAACGATTGAAAAGGTGCTAATTCCTGCAAGTTTCTAAAGAAGCTTGGAAGATAAGAAGAATGGCGATTCTTAACCGATAAGTCTTCTTCTTAAAGAAGGCTTTTTTTCATTTCATTTTGAGGTGAAATTAAGCCGAGAAAAAGGAGTGCGATAAATATGTATAAGCATGATACCATACTCGCTCAAATCGGCAACCGCAGTGAAACACTAACTGGAACAGTTAATCCGCCAGTATATTTTTCGACTGCCTATCGTCATGAAGGGATTGGCGAGTCAACTGGCTACGATTACAGTCGAACTGGAAACCCTACACGGGCAATCCTCGAAAAAGCCATTGCAGATCTGGAGGAAGGTGACCAAGGATATGCCTGCAGTTCTGGAATGGCAGCCATCTTTACTGTCCTCTCAATCTTTAAATCCGGTGATGAGATTCTTGTTTCAAAGGATTTATATGGCGGTACATATAGACTTTTTGAAAAGGCCTTTAAAAAATGGGGAATAACATGTAAATATCTAAGCTCGTTCTCACCTTTTGAGCTAGAAAAGGAAATAACAGATAGTACTAAAGCGATTTTTCTGGAAACCCCTACTAATCCTTTAATGGAACAGACAAATATCGCTGAAGTTGCTGTTTTTGCAAAAGAGCATCAGCTTTTGCTTATCGTTGACAATACTTTTTTTACCCCAATACTGCAGAAACCGTTAAAACTCGGTGCAGATATTGTCATTCATAGTGCAACAAAATACCTTGGCGGTCATAATGATGTATTGGCAGGGCTCATCGCTGCAAAGGGAAAAATATTATGCGAACTGCTTGCTTTGTATCACAATTCGGCAGGGGCGGTATTAAGTCCGTTCGATTCCTGGCTGCTCATACGGGGAATGAAGACCCTCTCATTAAGAATGGAAAGACATGAAAAAAATGCAAAAGAAATTGCCAGCTATTTATTGAATCATGAAGCAGTCACAGATGTTCTTTATCCGGGACGCGGAGGTATGATCTCATTTCGCATCAAGGATGAAAGTTGGGTTAACCCTTTTTTGCAAAACCTATCCCTGATTAGTTTTGCTGAAAGTCTAGGCGGAGTTGAAAGCTTTATTACGTATCCAGCCACACAAACGCACGCAGACATCCCAGAAGCTGTCAGGATGCAGACTGGAGTATGCAACCGGTTACTGCGATTTTCTGTTGGAATTGAGGATTCTTACGACTTAATCGAAGACTTGAATACTGCCTTTGCCAGTATCTTAAACAAGGAAAGAAAACAGATAAAAGCTCTTGATTTATAACAAGAGCTTTTATCTGTTTTATGTAGCTGATTGCCTTGTGCTGATTTTAATGACTTTGTCGTTTTTTGGATCAAAATCAATATCAATATAGATTCCAAATTCCTGCCCCGCTTCTTTAGCCCATAGCTTAAATCTCTCTGTTGCAATATTTCCTTTATCCTCTCTGCCAATATGCAAGTAATCAACAATATCAGCGTTTGGATATTTTTCCATGGCTGTTTCCATAGCAAGTCTGCCCCATTTAGCATATGGTGGTGCATCAGGCTTGGCATACAGGGTTTGCGGCGAATATAGACATAAAAGAAAAAGAACATTTAGGACGGATAAGCCTATTTTAATTTTAAAATTCATTGCTATTTTCCCCTGCATTATTTTCAAACTCTTCCCGCATTCTTTCCTCTTCTTCCATAACTGAAATATAGGCTATCTGTTCTTCCAATAAGTGATGAAAAACATCTTTATCCTCTTGGCAATTAAATCCCTTTTCTTTGTTCATACTAAGGTCTGCCTCCTAAGAATGTTTTTTCCTTATCATTTGAATTTACATATAGCCTTATTCAAAATTCTCCGCTCGAATAAATTTGCAGTAATTCCTGCATTCTATAAACGAGGAGGTGCGGTGATGGATACTGGTGTTCCAGAAATGCATCATTTGAAATACGATCCTATTATAGCTTTTACAACAGATTCCATTGTGACAAATACAGATCTTGATGCTGAAAGTTCAATTGGCACAACAAAGGAACCTGAGGAAAATGATTATAATCCATTTGATTGATGTAAAGCATTGCCGTCAAACGAGGCAATGCTTTCTATTATTTTGAAAAAAATAATATTTATTGAACTGTGATATGAATCACAAAAAGCCGTATGTGATATTATTATAATTAATATAAATAGAGGATTAAATAGGACGGTGATTTAAATGGATTATAAAATTAACACACTTTTTGGAGAGATTGGCGGAGCTGAAACATTGGAAGAACTAGTTAATGCCTTTTATCCCCGTGTATACGCTGATGATGATTTAGCTCCATTATTTGTTGGCGACATGGAAGAAATTAAAAGAAAGCAGCGAATGTTTCTATCGCAATTTACTGGGGGACCCGCCCTATACAGCGAAGAGTTTGGGGCGCCAGCTATGCGCTATCGCCATATGCCCTTTGAAATTACCCCTACGCGTGCTAAAGCCTGGCTTCGCTGCATGAAGGAAGCTTTTGAAGAAATTGGATTAGATAAAAGCCCTGCGGGTGAAGCTTTTTATTCCAGGCTGACACAGGTTGCTGGGATCATGGTTAATTCCGAGGATCAATAGAAATCAACAGGGGGCTTCTCTCGCATATTTTGCGAAAGCAAAAGCCCCCTTTCATTTCTACTTTATTGTCCATTCACCTATCTCCTGAAACGAATTCAGATCATAGGCGCTGATTTTATCAGGTGATAAAGCGTACATAGCATCACCGATATAAATTAGTCTATCAATATTATTTTCCCATTCTTCATAGGGTATTTTTTCTTTTTGATGTGTAATTTTTGTTTTAAGGCTGAACCCTTTAGTTAAATCAAGTTTGTACACATAAGCTCCTTGGAAGTTGAATTCAGACTCATATGGACTATTTTTCTTATTTTCATAAACCGCAATTGGGAATGCGATCACGTTTTGTTTCTTATTAAATAATAAAGCTTTATGATCATAGTTTAATGGGGAGTACGTTCCCCTGCCTCCTATGATTTCTGTGAATTTTTCCTTTGGATTGGCCATGTCAGTTACGTCAAAAAGTGAAATCTTTACACCATCAGTTAGAATAATTGGCCGATCCCTTATACCTTTCCCTGATACCTTCGTATCATGGCCAAAACCAATTAAGTGGTTTTCATCATATGGGTGAAGATAATTACTAAAGCCCGGGATTTTTAATTCACCGAGTACTTTAGGATTTTTCGGATCTGAACCGTCTATAACAAACAGCGGGTCTGTTTCTCTAAATGTGACAATATAGATCCTGTCATTCATAAAGCGGGCAGAATAGATCCGCTCCCCTCTCGCTAAATTCTCAAGCTTGCCAACTTCATCGAGGTTTTCATCCAGAATATATAGATTATTTGCTGACGGCCGATCTTCATCCCAAACAAAGCCATCTGTTGTAGCGATGCGAAAGTATCCCTTGTACTCGTCCATTGAGAATTGGTTTAATATTGTTCCCTTAATGTCACTTGAACTGTGAAAATCAACTTTCATACCGTTGATTGAAAATTTATAGACCGTTGTTTGCGGCTTACTGGACCTGGATGTTTCGATCATCCAAGGAACAAATTTATTGACGGCAAGATAAAGATTTTCCTTAGACATATATAATTGATCGCCGCTGCCTACAAATGCTGTAACCTGCATTTTTGTATTCGGATTCTCTAGATCAATAACAGCAATGTTTGTAAAATTAGTTTCTTGCGACTGCGGAAAATACTGAATATCCTTGTAATCAGCTGCCTGAGCCTGCGCTCCCTGCTGGGAATCATAATAACGCGGTCGAAGGTCTATTTCAGCATTCTCCTTAAGAAGCCAAATATCGGGATATTTATTGGCAATGAGATATACTTTGCCGTCCATAAGCCTAGAAGAGACCAATGTACCTTCTATATCAATTTCCCTTAGTTTTTTTGGATTCTTCTTATCTTTGACATCATATATAATCGCCTTGGTTGTTTCATGGATAGGCGCAATCCCTATGTCTTTTCCTTTGCCGTGGGTTGTATTGGTCATTTTTTCATAGCTATGGCCCATGACAATTAAAGAATTTTTATGCAAAAAAAGCTGAGTCGGCGAGAATGATGGATCATACGTAATGAGTGCATCTAGTGTCATTTCGCTGGCCGGGACAGCACGTATCAATTGCAGCTTGCCATCCTTCACTTGGAAGATATGTGTACCGTCTGTTTTTACGGTATCCCCCTCATCGATCCCCTCAACCTGAACATTCGTATTTGAAAAATCTTGTGAACTGCCGGTATCAGCCTTTGAAGATTCTTCACTTGCTGCAGCGGATTCCTTCCAGATAGATTGTTTCATCCTCTTTTCTTCTTCTTTTAATCTTTTAAGAAAGTAAGCATTTAAAGCTTCCTTAGATTCAATGCTTGCGATATCCCCTGCTTCAGTTATTCCAGAATCTGTCACTGCGGAATAAGACGGTTTGAAAGTTATCATTGTGATCAAGGTCATGATAATGAACAGGACCCCGCCAAACAAAAACCATTTTTTCTTGATAAAACATCACCCCTTTAATGACTTTGACGCAAAGGGGGTTCCAATTGTTACAATTGTTATCAGTTATTTCCAGTATATGTGTTTAAACAAAAAATCCACTCATGCGAGTGGATTTTTTGTGATATTGTATTTTTACCAATCCTGTGTGAGCTCAAGTAATTTGTCAATTTCAATTTGTCTGATCATATACCCTAAATTATCATCCGCCATTTCTTCTGTCGCTTCCAAGAGTTTGTCAATATCGGTAGGAATTAAACGCATACATCAGATCTCCTTTTTGAAAAATACATTCAAATATTTACAAGATCATTCGATGTTTAGTTCCCTGTTTTTGGGGGTAGTAAACTAAAAAAATATTTCTTTATAAAAGATTCAGCAAATGCCCCCAGGCTTTAAGTCACAATTAAAGTTGACGGTTAATATACTGTAATGATTTTTATCCTTGAGTCTGATGACATTAATATAATAGAAGGTGTTAATGGATGAACCGGCAAGTAAAATCCTATGAATTTGCTAAGGTTTTACAGCAGGCTTTAAATAAAGGACAAAATGAACACCAAATAACCGTTCAAGAGCTCCTGAAAGAGCTCATTCACCAGCTAGAGCCCATCATCAAAAAATGAAGCATGGAGGTGCAGCTCCTGTTTCATTTTTTGATTTCTAGCGCATATATTTGTTAGAAAATTGTAAAAAGTGGCGAGAAATAGCAGTTATATGGTAATATAGATTACCGTATAAGGTTACAGGAGGTACATAAAATTGTATAAAATAAAACGGGTCTATATCCTTTTGATTGGCTGTTTGATATTTAGCGCTTTTCCAGCCCTATCACCTGCAGCCAGTGAGAAAGCCTCTACTACTCCCGATGAATCCCTGGTCCTTGGTGAAAAATACCCAGCTGAACTAGTTCGGTGTGTGGATGGGGATACTGCCTATTTTAAAATTAATGGACAAACATATAAGATTCGCTTCTTATATATTGATACGCCAGAAAGTACGAATGAAACAGAACCATTCGGCATGGAAGCAAGCGTCTTTACGTGCTCTTATTTAAAATCTGGATCACTAACGATTGAGACAGATGGCAGCACTCTTTTTGATAAATATAATCGCCTCTTGGCCTGGGTATGGGTAGACGATAAACTTCTTCAAGAAGAAGTGACAAGAGCGGGTTTGGTCGAGGACTTCTATGATTATGATGATTATTTATACGAAGATCAAATCATCGAGGCGATGGCCGATGCAAAGAAGCTATCAAAAGGCATGTATGCTGATATAGAAACACCTGGCAGCACGGAAGGCTTGGATGAACAAATGGATACCGAAGATGATGCAGCAAGTGTCCCGGCAGAACCTCCCCTTGCTGAGGAAGTACTGAAAAATGAAGAGCTGAAGAAAAAAATTGAAGAAGTCAGCCAGCATGAAGAATTGGACAAGGATCAGGCTGTATCTCCTTCAGGTATCTTTATTTGGCTCGTTTTCATAGGACTTTCTATCTTTATATTTAGAAGAAAAGTCAGCAAAAGATAAAAATAGCGAAAAGACATCTTTTTAAGATGTCTTTTTTTTATTTACTTTTTGAAAATAATTGTTCAAAAAGTGTTCAAATTTTAATTATCGCCGAAAAACCACGTGTATCAAGGGGTGTGCCTGTCCCCCCGAAAAAATTCTGATTTACATTTTTTTACTTCGATTTTTCGTCACAACAAAACCTCGTCCCCCATGTTATCATCATCATCACAGTGGAAATACATTTAACAAGATTTTCTTTTAAAGAATTAATGGTATTACTCTATAAGGAGCTGGAATCTTATGAAGTTAAAAAAGTTATTGCTGCCTCTAATGGCCCTTTTTACTGCAAGCGTATTGAGCGGCTGTGATTTGGTAGTTTTTCAGCCGCAGGGTCCGGCTGCCAGAAGCATTACAGATCTGATTAACTGGTCTCTAGTTTGGATGCTTATTGTAGTTGTCGTCGTTATGGTCCTATTTATCACAATTGTGTGGAAGTATCGTGAAAAAAAGGAAAATATGAATTATGAACCCCCAGAGGAACATGGAAGCATTTGGCTTGAGATCACCTGGACGGCAATTCCCTTTTTAATCGTTATTGCACTAACAATTCCAACTGTCACCACTTTATATGATTTGGATAAGGTTCCAAAAGGGTATGAGAATAAGGAACCCCTCATTGTCCATGTAACATCAGCGGACTGGAAATGGATATTCAGTTATCCTGAAGAAGGAATTGAAACTGTTAATTATGTCAATATCCCTGAAGACCGCCCAGTTTTGTTTAAATTAACATCTGCAGGAACGATGCAATCATTTTGGGTCCCTGCTTTAGGCGGTCAAAAATATACAATGGGTAAAATGGAGACTGACATGTATCTGGTTGCTGACAACCCAGGCTCCTATCAAGGAAAAAACACAAACTTTAATGGCCGCGGCTATGCAGATATGGAATTTGAGGTTTTAGCGCAAACACAAGAAGAGTTTGATGAGTGGGTTGAGGAAGCACAGAGCCGTGCCCCTAAATTAACTGAAGAAGAGTACGAGGATTTGCTTCAGCCAACTGTTTTAGGACGAAAAACCTTCTCTAATACTCATCTTGAATGGGTGAACCATGCTGATCCTAATTCAAAAACATATACAAATCCTGAAAGCTACAGGGGTCATGGTTACCAAGGAAAGATCTTTGAAGAAAATGATAATTATAAAAATAAATCAGAAGAAAATACGAATCAGCTAGAAGCAAATGCACACACAAATCATGGGGGTGAACATGATGAACATTAAATGGGATGAAATCTTAATTACTGGCGACCCGCTTATACTAGGTTCACAGATTGCTATTGTACTAACGATGGTTGGAGTTATTGCCGGGATCACCTATTTAAAAAAATGGAAATGGCTTTGGACAGAATGGCTTACAACAGTTGACCACAAAAAAATTGGTGTTATGTATATTATTGCTGGTGTACTCATGTTTTTCCGCGGCGGTGTCGACGGCTTACTCATGAAGGCCCAAACCGCCAGACCGGAAATGGAATTTTTAAATGCCCAGCATTATAATGAAGTTTTTACAACCCACGGGGTTATTATGATTATCTTTATGGCCATGCCAATGCTGATTGGAATCATGAACGTTGTCATTCCACTGCAAATTGGCGCAAGAGATGTGGCCTTCCCGCAGTTAAACGCACTAAGCTTTTGGCTATTCTTTAGTGGTGCTATGCTGTTTAATATTTCATTTGTTGTCGGAGGATCTCCGGATGCTGGCTGGACTTCCTACTTCCCGCTTGCTGGAAAAGAGTTCAGTCCAAGTATTGCGAATAACTATTATGCGGTTGCGCTGCAGATTGCCGGAATCGGTACCCTGATTTCGGGAATTAACTTTATCGTGACGATTTTGAAAATGAGAACAAAAGGTATGACCTTAATGAAAATGCCAATGTTTACATGGACTGGTTTCATAACTTCCATAATCATTGTGGCAGCCTTCCCTATCTTTACAGTCGCACTTGCCCTTATGACAACTGACCGCCTATACGGTACACACTTCTTCACTCTATCCGGCGGCGGATTGGATATGTTATGGGCCAACCTTTTCTGGCTATGGGGACATCCAGAGGTATATATCTTGATTCTCCCAGCCTTTGGTATATATTCTGAAGTCATCTCGACTTTTTCGCGGAAATCTCTTTATGGCTATAAATCTATGATTGTTTCAATTGTATCTATTGCAATTCTAAGTATGCTGGTATGGGTCCACCACTTTTTCACAATGGGTTCAGGACCTACAGTTAACTCGATTTTCTCAATTTCAACCATGTTAATTGCGGTACCAACAGGAATAAAAATATTTAACTGGCTTTTCACCATGAGAAAAGGCCGCATTAAGATGACAACGCCAATGCTATGGGCGCTTGCTTTTATCCCATGCTTCCTCATCGGCGGTGTAACTGGTGTCATGCTTGGAATGGGGGCAGCGGATTTCCAGTACCATAATACGCTATTCCTTGTCGCCCACTTCCATTACACAATCATTCCTGGAGTTGTATTTGCGGTATTTGCCGGCATATATTACTGGTGGCCAAAAATGTTTGGATTTATGCTAAACGAAAAGATCGGAAAATGGCATTTCTGGTTATTTGTGATTGGTTTTAACCTTACATTTTTCCCAATGTTCTTCCTTGGCCTAGATGGGGCTGTTCGCCGAGCTTACACCTACTCAGCTGAGTCTGGCTTTGCTCCATTATTTGGTTTATCAGCGATTGGTGCTGCGATTCTAGCCTTAGGGTTCGCTGCGTTTTGTTATAACATTTATTGGAGTATTCGCCATGCTGACCGCAATATTTCCAGTGATCCATGGGATGCAAGAACACTTGAATGGTCTACAGCTTCACCAGTTCAATACTATAACTTTGCTAAACTTCCAGAGGTAAACAGGCTTGATGCTTTCTGGCATATGAAAAAAGAGCATCAAGGTCTAACTTTGAAGGAAAGTGAAATAGAAGAAATTCATATGCCAAGCAATTCAGGACTTCCGATTTTCATGGGCGCCGTATTCGGTATTGCGGGATTCTTCCTTGTGTTTGAGTGGCATATTGCCGCTGCAATTGCCGGTATCGGCATTATTTCCGGATTAATTATCCGTTCATTTGATTATGATGATGGTTATCATGTAAAAGTTAATGAAATTAAGAGCATAGAAAAATCATGGCGAAATGTTGAGGGTGAGGTGCACGATCATGTCAGCTAATGTAAACACAGCTTTGCCGCTTGAATATCAAAGAGAGCAAGACCGGATGAATATTCTCGGCTTCTGGATTTTCCTTGGTGCGGAGATCATATTGTTCGCAACACTCTTTGGAGTATATGGGGTCCTTTACCAGCGTTATGCTGGCGGACCTACCCACCAGGATATTATTGTGATCAAGGATGTCATGATTCAAACGGTCCTCTTGCTAACTAGCAGCTTTACAATGGGTCTGGCGATATTTGAAATGCGCCGGCACAATCTAAAAGGCCTTATAGCCTGGTTTGTAGTGACATTGCTTCTCGGGGGCGGCTTTTTATTCATGGAAATTAATGAGTTCATTCACTATGTCCATGAAGGGGCGACAATGCAAACCAGTGCTTTCCTTTCCAGCCTATTTGTTTTACTTGGCACCCATGGTGCCCACGTTACCTTAGGTATCGGCTGGGCAACGATGGTAATTATTCAGCTTTTAAAAAGAGGCTTGACACCAGTAACGGCAAGAAAAACTTTTATTATCGGACTGTACTGGCATTTCCTTGATGTAGTTTGGATCTTTATTTTCACATTTGTTTATTTAAAAGGGTTGGTGGGATAAATGGAAAAACAAATGAAGGGCTTTCCAGTCAGCCATGTGGTTGGTTTTATCTTTTCTCTCATTCTAACCTTCTCTGCAGCTGGAATTGCCTTAAAAACAGATTTATCATTCAAAGTTATCATGTGGATCATCGGTACCCTAGCCGTTTTTCAAGCTGGCATCCAGTTATTCATGTTTATGCACCTGCGTGAAGGTGAAGACGGCAAGACCAATGTCGTTAATATTGCGTACGGTGTGTTCATGGCAGTGGTTATTGTTGTTGGATCTATTTGGGTCATGAGTTCAGGACACATGCACTAATATTAATGAAAGAAATCGGCTAATAAGCCGATTTCTTTTTTTATCTATAGCCTTGGCTTCCGTCTGTCATTTCCTCCATAACATTAATGAAAAGAATGATACCGAAAACAATAATGGATGAAATTAATAATCCAAATGCGATGGCAAAAGTATAGTCTCCTATCAGTCCACTTACGAACAGACTCGTTAAAATTCCCATTATGCTTAACATTATACAAACAACTGTGATCTTTTTTATTAATAATAACTCACTGATTTGTCTCATTCTTCTCAACTCCTTTTAAGAATATTCTAACTTTGTTCACAGAATTGTCAATATTTAATGATAAATTTACAAAAAAAGCGCTTCCCTTTTAAAGGGAAACGCCTATTTTAAAAATTGCTTACGATACTTTTTTCTGTTCAATAAGTAATGTGGGATCGTTTCTAATGATTAATCGTGGAGCTGTTGAAATAAGCAGAACAGCAACGATTGAGCAAAGAATAGCTGCTCCGAGCATCGTAACCCCATTTACTGCTAGGGAAAATACAAATGGTGACATCCCTTCTGGCGCATATTCGCCAAAGAAAATAACGCCGGCAATGAAGTGCCAGAAATACCGTGCAAAGCTTCCTGCAAATACTGCTGCAGTAATCCACCCCAATGCCTTCTTTTTGGACCCGAATCGAATTTCTTTTTGGATCTGATTAAATAATAGACCCGCAAATCCAATACATGCAAAAGCAATGAAATACTCAATAAATGCTTGCACAGGTGTTGCAATCCAAGCATCTCCCATGGCTATCTGAAGAATTCCCCATAATAGGCCTGAAAGAAAACTTACCCTAAATCCCCAGCGAAAGGCAAGAATAAAAATTGGAATCATGGCAATGGAAATCGAGATGTTTGGCGTTGGTTTAATGGAAGGCAAAAGATCTAGTACAATCGCAAACGCCGCAAAAAATGAAGCCTCAATTAATGCAATTAAACTTAATTTCTTCATAAAAAATCTCCCCTTTCATTTGAATCGTCACCTCAAGGGGAGAATAGATAGACTTAGGAATAATCCACTACTCAAATCCACATTCCTTCGCTAGAATTAACTAACAGGTTCGAAGGGTCAGAACAGAAATCTGTTCACTCTCAGCACTTAGCTCCCCTTGTGGTTACGCTTATATGATTAATAACCAAAGTATATATGAATTGTCTTACAAGGTAAAGTAAAATTGAGCCAATTCATGATTAGGCATCCACATTGATTGATGGCGGTCCATTATTCTCACCAGATGTATTTTTCGTATAGGCATCTCCTAAAATATAGTAATCTAGTGAATCCTTAGAGATCTTATGGTATTCCCTTCTTTTATACATATAGAAGACCGTTCCTAAGATAACCCATACAGCCAGAGCAATTAGTGATGGCATACCTAAGGCAGATGGAGAACCTGGGATCAGCAGCAAACCAAGAAAAGCTAAACCGCTTAGTGCCCCAATTAAGGCAATGAGCTTCTTTATGGGTGATACAGTCTTGGCTTCTCCCCTGCTATTAGCGCTCCATTTAAATTCCTTATATGCTGTAAGGGATGTATAGAAATAGGCTATTGTTACACCCGTGGCAGACATGTCAACAATCCATAATAAAACGGGCCGGCCAAACCATGGCGCTACTAAACAGAATAAGCAAGTAAAAATGACACCGACGTGCGGCGTACCATACTTAGGATGAAGGTTAGTAAATGCATCTGGAAGGACTTTTGCCCGACCCATTGCAAAAAGCAAGCGGCTTGATGAGACATAAAACCCATTTAGACCTGTAAAAACCCCCATTAATAAGGATAATGCCAGCAACAGCACCCCGATCAATCCAAGCGTATCTGAAACTACATCACCAGTTCCCCAAGCAGGATTTCCAGCTACCAGCTGCTGCCAAGGCATTGCTACTGCTGTTGCAATAATCATGAAGCAATAAAGCAGACAAGCCACAATTAGAGAGTAGATAATTAACCGAAACGCCTTTTTTGGAGGGAAATTAAATTCTTCGGCTGCTTGAGGAATATTGTCAAATCCTATATAAGCCCAAGGAGCAATGGCTATAATGGCAATAATTCCCGATAAGGCTGGGATATCTGGTCTAAATAAAGGCTGCAGATTATCTAAACTGGATGCAGGATTCAGGAGCATGCTTAATGTTAAAAGTAAAACACCTCCGACAAGAACTAAGCAAAAAATAAATTGCAAATTACCGGATAATGAGGCCCCTTTAATGTTTAAATAAGCAAAAATAACTAAAGCGAACGATGCAATCAGTACTTCCCCCAGATAAACCTGCCACCCGCCAATTTCATATAAAGGAACAACATCTGTAAAAGACGGGAGAAGAAACTTTCCCAGTAATGAAAGTGCTGAGGCATTTAAAGCAACAATACAAATATAGGCAAGGGTCAAAAACCACCCGCAAATGAATGCATGATCTCTTCCAAATCCCAGGTAAGCATAAGCGAATTCTCCGCCTGAAACAGGATATTTTTCAATTAATACCCCATAGCTTACAGCGATCACCATCATTAATACTGCACCAATTGATAAGCCTATGATTGTTCCAAGTGGACCTGCTTTTCCAAGCCATTCTGTTGGCAATATGAAACAGCCCCAGCCAATGGCAGACCCCAGAGCGATTGCCCATACCCAATGCGGTTTGAAAGTTTTCTGCAGTTCAGCCCTCTTTTGCATCTTTCCCCTCCTAGTATATTAATTTATTGTCTAGACTTAGCCCGTTGATTTCCACTTCAGGCGCTTTACGAACCTTAGGGCGGTTATATAAAAAGAAGGAGCTTTGTTCATTGACGAAGCTCCTTCTAGGTAGTGTCTATTACCAGTTTTTGTGATCTAGATGGCTATACTTTGGCAATAATCTAGTAGGCATCTTCAGTGCATCTTTTCTAAATGGAGGTGCCAGCTGGGTTCCATCAACTTGAATATTAATAACGGTAGGTTTGTTTGATTCAATTGCTTGCTTAATAGCAGGACCAACATCCTCTGCTTTATCAACATTTATTCCGACTGCTCCCATTGATCTTGCAACTTCAGCAAAATCCGGGTTCTGAATATCTGCGCCGACAAAACGATTATTATAAAAATCTACTTGGTTTTTCTTTTCCGCACACCATGCATTATTATTAAATACACATGCAACAACAGGGATATTCTCTTCAACCGCAGTACTTACTTCATGTAAGCTCATCCCCCATGCACCGTCGCCAACAATGGCTACTACCGGGCTATCTGGACTTGCAAGTTTTGCTCCTAATGCAGAAGGGTAGGCAAATCCTGTATTTCCGAAAGTTAACGCAGCGATATGTTTGCGGCCCTGATTAAATTTTAAATAGGCATTTGCAGTAGAAGAGACGTTCCCGATATCAGTAGTAACAATGGTATTTTCCGGCAATACTCTCGTAAGCTCTAAAAGTGCGCGGCGAGGATTAATTGGGGTTCCTTCTACCATGGCCAAATCAATTAGCTCCTTCTCCCAGTTTGCCTTTTCTTCTGCAACCTTGCGCAGTTTTTCCTGTTTTGGCATGGCATTCGGCACTTTTTCTTTTAGACGTTTTAGAATTTCATCTGACGCTGCTTTTGCATCACCGATAATTCCAACTTCAACAGGATGGGTTCTGGCAATATTTCGCGGATTAATATCCACCTGAATGATTTTCGCATTCTTTGGGAAGTAGTCAATATCATAGCATGGCAGCGTGCCGAACACGGATAAGCGCGTACCAATAGCAAGAACAACATCTGCATCTTTTAGAGTATTCATGGCAGCTTTTGATCCCATATAGCCGATTGGACCAACTGCTAGCGGATGATTTGCCGGGAACGCATCGTTATGCATGTAAGAAACCGCTGCAGGAATGGTTAAATAATCGGCAATTTCCTTCACCGTATCAATTCCATCAGAATCAACAACCCCTCTTCCTGAGATGATTACAGGATTTTTTGCGGATGCAATCAAATCAACCGCTTTATCGATTAATTCGAGTGATCCACATCCGCGATTATCAACACGGTATTGATGCGGCTCAAGGATATAATCTTCTAATTCTCCATAGAAATAGTCTCTAGGAATGTCAAAAAGAACTGGTCCACGCTCAGCATAAGCAATACGAAAGGCTGTTCTTAGACAATCGGCTACACGGCTTGGATGTGTGACCCTTACTGTTTCCTTTGTAATCGCTTTAAAGATTGAGACCTGATCAGCCTCTTGAAAGCCATCCCAACCAACAGTTGGCGTTCCCGCAGATGGGGAAATGACGACCATTGGTGTATGCGCTTGATTTGCTGCAGCAACGGATGTGACCATATTAGTAATCCCAGGTCCGTTCTGTCCGATGACTACGCCAGCAATACCGCCCACTCTTGCATAGGCATCTTCCATATGGGCTGCACTTTGTTCATGTCTGACACCAATGAATCGGATCCCTGCCGTTGGCAATAGATCGAGCATATCCATAAATGCTGATCCTAAAATTCCTGAAATATGTGTAACCCCTTCTGCGACAAGTGTTTCTACAATTGCCTCACTTGGAGTCATTCTCATTTTCTTTGTTTTCAGCGCAGTTAGTTCCTTTTCAGCTTTTGCCATGGTTTAACACGTCCCTTTCCTATTTATATAGATTAATAAGTTTTTTATTTTATTAATTTTGCTTATAATGCCTGAATCACGGAGGTAACCGTTTCTACAACAAACTTTAGATCTTCTTCAGTCGAGACAAGCGGCGGTGCAATTATGAGGACATTGCCGTATCCAGGAACAGTATCACCGTTTCTGCCAATGATCAGCCCCTTTTCCTTGCATTGCCCGATAATTTTCCCCATTACCTCTTCAGAAATAGGTGTTTTCGAATGCTTATCTTCTACCATTTCGATTCCGTATAAGAAACCAACACTGCGGATTTCACCGACATTTTTGTGCGAGTCTAAATCCCTTAAGCCACCTAAGATGCTTTCTCCAAGTTCGGCAACTCTAGCAACAATATTTTCGTTTTCAATGATTTCAATATTTTTTAAGGCTACGGCACAGCTGGCAGGGTGGCCGCCATATGTGGAGACATGACGAAGGTGATTATCTGCTCCGCTTTCTTTGAACTTTTCATATATTCGTGAATGGACAGCTGTTGCACCTAACGGCAAATAACCGCTGGTTAACCCCTTGGCCATTGTGATAATATCCGGCTGCACACCTTCTGAATGCATAAACCCAAACATTTTCCCCGTACGTCCGAAACCGGAAACAACTTCATCCATTATGAGCAGGACATCATGTTTTTTACAGATTTCCGCTACTCTTTGCAAATAGCCTGGTGAAGGGATAATGACTCCGCCCCCAGAGATAAATGGTTCCATGATGACAGCTGCAACGGTGTCCGCGCCCTCCCATGTTATGACTTGGTCAATCATATCCGCGGCTACTTTATCGCAATCCGTTACTTCTTCGCCAAATGGGCAGCGGTAGCTGTATGGCGGCGGAACATGAAGGAATCCCGGCATACTTGGACCGTATTTAAATCTTCTGTTGGCTTGGGCAGTTGCACTAAGTGCCCCAGCTGTGGTTCCGTGATAGGCACGGTATCTTGAGATGAATTTATGCTTCTCTGGCTTGCCATTTTGAAAATGGTATTGCCTTGCTATTTTGAAGGCGGTTTCATTAGCCTCCGAACCGCTATTTGAGAAAAATGTTTTATAAGTATCGCCAAGCAATTCACTGATTTTTGCTGATAGTTTAATAGCCGGAGTGTGACTTAACGTAAGAGGAAAATAAGATAGCTTCATCATTTGCTCTGCTGCAGCATCAACAATTTCTTTGCGTCCGTGGCCTAGATTTAAACACCATAGTCCTGATACACCATCTAAATACCGTTTGCCATTGATATCATAAAACCAGGCTCCCTCCCCGGATTCGGCAACCATTGGAACTCCGCCTTCAACATGGCGGCTCATTGCATGCCATAAATGCTCCTGATCATCTTTTAATATTTGTTCATTTTCATTGATCTGAAGTTTGGACATTTTTTCTCCTCCTTATTTAGTTGTAGCAGGCGTCTTTTGAATCATTTCTGCAATAGGTGTATATGGATAATTGTGTGCTTCTGCAACGGCCCGATAGGTTATTTTCCCTTTCATTGTGTTAAAGCCTTTTGCTAGTGGAGGGTGTAATACGATTGATTGTTCAATGCCTTTGTTTGCCAGAATCAATCCATATGGTGTGGTGGTATTTGCCAGAGCGAAAGTCGCTGTCTTAGAAACAGCACCTGGAATATTTGGCACTGCATAATGTAATACACCATGTTTAGTATAGGTTGGAGAATCATGAGAAGTAATGTGATCGCTTGTTTCTATTGCTCCGCCTTGATCAATGGCAACATCAACAATAACTGAACCTTGTTCCATTTCTTTAACCATTGCTTCTGTAACAAGCTGAGGAGCTTTTGCACCTGGTATAAGGACGGCACCGATAACTAAATCCGCTTCTTTTACTTCGTTTGCAATATTATAGGGGTTAGACATCACTGTTTTAATTCTTCCGCCAAACTGGTCATCTAATTGACGAAGACGTTCAGCGCTGATATCGATTATGGACACATCTGCTCCAAGTCCAATGGCCATTTTAGCAGCGTTTGTCCCAACAACTCCCCCACCGATAATTACAACTTTTCCTGGCTTTACTCCTGGAACACCGCCCAGCAGTACACCTTTACCGCCATGGATTTTCTCTAAAAATTGCGCTCCTAGCTGAACGGACATCCTCCCGGCTACTTCGCTCATTGGTGTTAACAGTGGAAGAGCTCCGTTATCAAGCTGGATCGTTTCGTAGGCGACAGCAGTCACACCGCTGTCAATTAATGCTTTTGTCAGTTCCGGTTCTGCTGCCAAGTGCAGATAAGTAAATAAAATCAAATCTTTTCGGAAGTATTGATATTCTTCAGGCTGTGGCTCTTTTACCTTGACAACCATGTCTGCTGACCAGGCATCCTTTGCCAGCGGAACCAATTGGGCACCGGCTTCTTTGTACATCTGATCTGTGATGCCGCTCCCTAATCCGGCACCGGTTTCAACAAGTACTGTATGTCCGGATTGGACATAAGCGGCTACACTGCCAGGTGTCATGGAAACACGGTTTTCGTTGTTCTTAATTTCTTTTGGAACACCGATAATCATACGATCCTTCCTTTCGCTTACCAGGGAATACATGAATGAGCATTCCCTATTTTTCTCAGCATCATCCTTACATCACGTCATCCGTACCAGTTGAGGGATGAAATGCTCAACTAAATTAAAACACAAACATTTTAAATTTTCAATATATTTTGATAAATTTTTAAAAGAAGTTTTATCTTTTAGAAAAAACACTCAATCCCCCCCTTCATTATGAGTGTTTTTTTGATAAGTTAATTCGAAAGGAATACATATCTGCTCTAAAATAAGCTACATAATATTCAATTAACTGATCATCAATATCCATTAATAATCTTTCTGTACTTAACACATTAAATGTTTCCGGAACTCCTAGAGCTTGAGCATCCTCTTTGGATAACTGCCCGCCCGTAATCACCTGCTTTGCTTCAGACAGCTGAATATGAAGATTTTGTTCAAGAATATCGAATAAAGTACCTTGATTAATATCGTATTGTGCAAGCCTTTCCCCTATTTCTACAGGATAATATTGCAGTTCGATCGCTAATGGCTGATCATTGGCATAGCGGATTCTTTTAATAAAATAGGCCTCTTCAAATCCAGTGGTATCAATGATATCTTGCGAGGGAATTATTTTTCCATGTTCGATTAATTTTGCTCCAGGTTTCATCCCCATTTTGCGTATTGTCTCGGTTGTGCTGCTTAAATTGCCTAGCCATTCTTCGATAGGCCTCATGGAAATAAAAGTTCCTTTTCCGTGAACTTTTTCTAGTACTCCTTCGCGAACTAAATGTGAAACAGCTTCTCTTACTGTACTCCTGCTTACCTTATACTCATCCATTAATTCTCTTTCACTAGGAATCTTTTCTATAAAATGCCCTTCATTAATTAAGGATTGAATTCGCTCCTTAAGCTGAATATGAAGAGGAATCGGACTTTTTGGATTTAGTTCCATGATTGAGATCACCTGCCTATATATTTATTTTATAGCCTGACTGCCATTTATTTCATTATTTTACATGAAAATGGGCCTATTATTATAATAGCATATTTTTTATAATGAATATGTGTCATAAAGGAGGGAAAAGCTTGAAATTACGATTTAACAAAACTTCTATGATCGTATCTGTAATTACCGTATTTTTGATTATTTCTGCAGCAGTCATTTGGACCGTTCAGACAGGCAAAAAGACCGTTCAGATCCCTTTTTCCTCGGTAGAAAAAACTATTTCTCAATATAATAATGAAACAATTAAACTTAATGAATATAAAGATGGCAAGCTTTTGATTGAGACTAGTGATGGTAAGTTTGAATCACATGTTCCGCCAAATAGTCAAATGGTTGATAAATTAGTGGAAAATTATAATGTCCAATACAGCTATGAAGCGTCTAGTCCTTATACACCTTGGATTCTTGGTGCACTTGTTATTTTCATCGCTGCAATTGGTTTTTATTTAGCTAAATCTGGCAAAGGCGGCGTTGGAGCTGCCAACACTATGAAACAAAGTGTCTCCAAGCCAAGTCCCCTTCCGTCCATTTCTCTTGCAGACGTCGGCGGAATTCAGGGAGAAATGAAAGATGAAATCATGCAGACACTTTCGGTATTAAAAGATCCGCAAAGTGCTGTGAAAATGGGCTTAAATCCGCCAAAAGGGATTTTATTATATGGTCCCCCAGGAACAGGAAAAACATTATTAGCACAAGCTATTGCCAAAGAGCTAGGAGCAACCTTCTTTTCTGCAAGCGGCTCTGCCTTTACAGAAATGTTTGTTGGGGTTGGCGCTTCCCGTGTCAGAACCTTATTCCAAAATGCAAGAAAACATAAGCCGGCCGTCATTTTTATTGATGAGGTGGATGCCCTTGCCGGAAAAAGAAAGCAGCATGGCGGCGAAGAAAGTGAAAAAACACTGACAGAGCTTCTTGTTCAGCTTGATGGCGGACATTCAAATGATGGGATACTTTTCATTGCAGCAACCAATAGAAAAGACATGCTTGATGATGCCTTCGTACGTCCTGGAAGAATTGATTTCACTTTCAATGTTCCGCTTCCAGATACAAAAGGCAGAAAAGAAATTATTGAGATTCATACGAAAAACCGCATCCTTGCAGATGATGTCAGGAACTCACTTGAAGAGCTTGCAGAAAGTACTTCTGGTTTTTCCGGTGCAGACCTTCATTCGCTTTTTGAAACTGCCAGCAGACGAGCAGTGAATAAGGGCCAATCGATGATTACAAAGGAAGATCTTGATTATGCACTTGATCGTACCATTCTTGGGAGTGCAACACGTGCACTACAGGATGTTAATACAAAAAGACGTGTGGCCATTCACGAATCCGGTCATGCTCTTGTAGCTGCCGTAACAAAGCCAGGATCTGTCAGGAAGGCGACAATTGTTCCTCGTGGTCAGGCACTTGGATACGTGGCGCCGATTCCTAAAGAAATGCATTTATCAACTACAACCGATATGCTCGATCAGACCGCTATGGTTCTTGCCGGCGGTGTTGCAGAACGTCTCTATCTTGGCGAGCACAGTATCGGTGTAAGCGGCGATGTTCAGCAGGCTAAGCATATCATTGAACAAATGGTTGATACTGGATTACTTGAAGACGGCTTTACTTTAACCTTTAATAAAGTGGACAAAGAAAGAAAAATGCAGGAGCTTTTCCAAAAAGCTTTAGAAAGAGCTGAATCCATTATTAAGGATCATTCAGAGCAATTTGAAACACTTGTCGATGTCCTATATAAAAAAGAAACCCTGGAAGGTACAGAGGTTCAGGATATTGTTGATCTATCCAAAGCTGGATAACTTAGGGATAGATTATGCCCCATCTGCAAAATTTGCAGATGGGGTTTTTCATTTTTGCTAAGTATATAAATGACATGAGACAAAGTGATCATTTTTCATCTGTTTTCTCTGTGGCACCTCTTTTTTGCAAAGGTCTGTTGCCATTGGACACCTTGTGTGAAAAAAGCATCCCGAAGGAGGATGAATCGGTGAAGGAATATCCCCTTTTAGGATAATTCTTTCTTTTTTCAGCTTAGGATTTGGTAATGGGACAGCAGATAGCAATGCCTGCGTGTATGGGTGTAACGGATCTGAAAAGATCTGATCTGTGGATCCTTCTTCCACTAGCTTGCCTAAATACATAACGCCTATTCTGTCTGAAATATGGCGTACAACACTAATGTCGTGTGCGATAAATAGATACGTTAATTTATATTCCTTTTGCAGTTTCTGCATTAAATTAATGATTTGTGACTGAATGGAGACGTCCAGTGCTGAAACAGGTTCATCACAAATAATCACCTTTGGTTTTAAAATTAATGCCCTGGCAATGCCTATTCTCTGCCGCTGGCCACCGGAAAATTCATGAGGGTAGCGATAGTAATGGTCTGTGGAAAGCCCAACCTTTTGCAGTATATCCATAACAAGCTCAGTCCTTTTCTGTTTAGGACCTATCTTATGAATAACTAATGGCTCTTCTAACGCTTGACCGATTCGCTGTCTTGGATTAAGTGATGAAAAAGGGTCTTGAAAAACCATTTGAAATTCTTTTCTAACTTTAACAAAATCCTTTTCTGAGAGCTTAAAAATATCGATGTTGTTAAAAATAGCCTCTCCTTCAGTTGGCTGCTGTAGCCGGATTAATGTTCTCCCGATTGTACTTTTTCCGCAGCCAGATTCGCCGACTAGCCCATATGTTTCCCCTTCATATAATTGAAAGGAGACGTCATTAACGGCCTGAACATAATCGGTAGTCCGGCCTAATGCTGTTTTAATTGGATAATATTTTTTTAGACTTTTTATTTCAAGAAGGGGTTTCTTTTCAATTGTTTGTAAAGACAAAATTTTCACCCCCCGTTTTAATGGTTTCATAATGCCAGCATCGGACCTTTCGATTTTCACCGCAGGTAATTAATTCAGGCATTTCCTCCTGACATTTGCTGTCTGCAAATTCACATCTTGTTGCAAATCGGCAGCCTTTTGGTACATTATTTAACGATGGAACCGTTCCTGGAATGACATTAAGTTCTTTCTTTCTATCGCCATCAAGCTGAGGAATCGATTTAATTAACCCCATTGTATAGGGATGGTTTGGACTCTCGAATAGATTGTTAATGTCTGCCTCTTCTACAATTTGTCCTAGGTACATGACAGCAACTCTAGAGCAAATTTCAGCTACTACCCCTAAGTCATGGGTGATAAAAATAATGGCCATTCCTGTTTCTTTTTTTAGTTCAAGCATGAGTTCTAAAATCTGTGCTTGAATGGTTACATCAAGTGCGGTTGTTGGTTCGTCTGCAATTAAGACTCTCGGTTTACAGGCAAGAGCCATGGCTATCATTACCCGCTGTCTCATTCCCCCTGATAATTCATGCGGGTATTCATTAATTCTTTTTTCTGGCGCTGGTATACCTGTAAGTTTCAGCATTTCAATGGCTTTTTGATAGGCTTCCTTTTTGGTTGTTTTTTCATGTAATAAAATGGCTTCGGTAATTTGCTGCCCTAAAGTGAAAACTGGATTCAAAGAACTTAGCGGATCCTGAAAAATCATTGAGATATTGTTTCCGCGCAGTTTTTCCATTTCAGCATTTGAGGCTTTTAAAAGATTCTTTCCCCTAAAAATGATTTCCCCTTCATAGGCAGTAAGGTATTTTTCATCAAATAAGCGAAGAATAGATTGTGATGTTACACTTTTTCCGCATCCAGATTCACCAACAATTCCAAGAATTTCCCCCTCATTTAGGCTAAAAGAAACACCATCAACCGCAGTTACTTTTCCTCTTTCTGTTTTAAAATGGGTTCTAAGCTCCTTTACCTGTAAAACTGGAGTATTATCCATTCTCTCACCCCCTGCTCATTATTTGCTTTTTTGGAAATTCGGATCAAGTATATCTCTCAGACCATCACCTGCGAGATTTAAACCAAGAGTAGCCAGAATAATGCAGATGCCAGGAAATACGGTCACCCACCAAGCATTGAAAATGACTAGCTTTCCATCGTATAGAATATTCCCCCAGCTAGGTTCAGGAGCAGGGACACCAGCACCAAGAAAGCTTAATGCCGCTTCTACGATAATTGCATTGGCAAAAATAAAGGTTGCCTGTACGATTAAAGGCGACAATGTATTCGGGGCAATGTGTTTCCAAATAATTCGAAACGCGGATGCACCCTGTGATTTAATGGCTTCTATATAAGTTTGTTCACGAATAACGATAGCAACCGAGCGGACAATCCGAGCCACTTGCGGTGTATACACAATGCTAAGGGATATGATTACGTTATTTATGCTTGGTCCTAGTGCTGCCATTATTGCTATGGCAAGCAGGATTGCCGGAAATGACATTAACCCGTCACAAATTCTCATTAGAATATTGTCCAAGCCTTTATAATAACTGGAATATAAACCGATGATCATTCCGCATATAGCCGTGATAACCGCAACAAATCCTCCGACTTTCAAGGAAACCTGAGAGCCATATATTATTCTGGCAAGTAAATCACGTCCAAAATTATCTGTCCCCAATAGATGTTCGGCCGTTGGACCTTTCATACGATTGACTGTATCCATTTCCAGCGGGTTGTACTGAACAAATAAAGGGCCCAGATAGGCTAATACAGCAAGAAAGATAATCATAGCAAACCCGGTAACTGTTAATTTGCTAGAAAAGATTCTGCGAATTATAATTTGTCTTTGCTTCTTTTTTAAGTCATTTTTCACGTCTGTCATTTCTATGTTACTCTGTCGGACAGTTTCCATTTATTTACTCCCTTCTATTTATGAGATAATCGAACACGGGGATCAATAACTCCATACAGTAAATCAATAATTAAATTGATCATTACGTAGGCCAGTGTCATAAATAAAATTGCGCCCTGTATCGTTGAGAAATCTCTTCGTTCAATTGAATTGATAATTAGTTGTCCGATTCCAGGAATATTGAAAACTGTCTCAATAACAGCTGCACCAGTAATTAAAACGCCAAATGTCTGGCCAATAACGGTTAAGATTGGTAAAAATGCATTTCTTAAAGCATGCTTTAAAACGATATTTCTTTGTTTTACTCCTTTGGAAAGCGCAGTTTTCACATAATTTGTGTTAAGGACATCAAGCATGGAAGACCTTGTCATCCTTGCAATTAATGCAGCCTGCATAATCCCAAGAGAAAAAGCCGGCAAGATTAAATATTTAAGATGACTCCCGATATTTTCATTCAATGGTACGTAACCGGCAACTGGAAGTAATTTTAGTTGCACACCAAAGAATAAAATTAATAATAGGCCTAACAGAAAGCTTGGTATAGATATACCCATTAGGGAAAAACCCATAAATGATTGATCTAAAACAGATCCTTTATGTTTAGCAGCTAAAATGCCTAGTGGAATTCCTATAAAAATAGCAATAAGTTCAGCTAATAAGGATAATGAAACGGTAGGCCCCAAGTGTTCAAGTAACGCACTTGAAACTGACATCTTCATAAAATAGGAGTAACCAAGATCTCCGGTAATAACTCCGCCAATCCAGCTAAAATATTGCTCATAAATAGGCTTATTTAAACCAAGTTGTTGTCGTAGATTTTCAATTTGCTCCTCCGTTGCTGTTTCCCCTAAAATAACATGGGCAGGATCACCAGGTGTCATATGAATAATTAAGAAAACAACAAGCGATACAATAAATAAAATTGGGATCAATGCTAAAAGTCTTTTTAATATAAATTCTTTCAAATAAATGCTCCTCTCTCCAAAAGATAAAAGCAATAATGAACTTGTGGGTGTCACATTTGAATAAGTTCTTCCAATGTGATACCCACATAATAGTCATTTCTTATTTTGTTAATTTAATATTCCAGAGAATCGGACCTTCCTGATACTTATAATCTTTTACATAATCCTTGAAAGCACTGACTTTAAAGAAGTTCCCCATTTTTGCAACAGGCAGGTACTCCCAAGTGTAGGCCTGTAATTCTTCCCACTTTTGCTTAGCCTCATCTTCTGTTTGTGCATTCTTTATTGAGTTTAATAATTCTGTCACCTTCTGATTGTTTGGATCCATGTATGCTTCAATCGTGTAGACATATAGCTCCAGCGGTGTAAGGACAAAAGGAGTTCCAGTTATAAAGATATCCCACTTATCTGGTTCCTTATTGCGAATATTTAATGCTGTTGGCCAATCATATATTTCAAGACTAACCTTTACTCCGATTTTTTCCAGTTGCTGCTGAAGAACAACACCTGTATTGTAGATGTGCGCATAGTCACGTGTAGTGACTATTTTAATGGGCTCTCCATTATAGCCAGCCTTCTCTAACCATTCTTTTGCTTTTTCTGGATCATTTTGATTGTAGTACTCTTTCCCTGCGTCACTGTACCAATCAGCAGATTGAGGCGACATATAGCTAGGATCTAATTCATAAATGTCCTCATGCATAAAGGAGGTCCTTAAAATCTCTTCCGAATTGATACCAGCATTAATGGCCTTTCTCATATCAGCATTAGTAAAAATACCTTTGTGTTTATTAAATATCAGGTTATACGGTCCATAATCATTAATAGATGTGCCAAGAGACGGATCGTTGGCAAGAAGCTCATAGTTATCATTCGGTGCTTCAAGCAATAGATCATATTCCCCTGTTTGCAAACCAGCTACTTGTGTGGAAGTATCTGGAACAAAGTGGATATAAAAATCCTTAATAAAGACTTCCTTTTTACCTGCTTGACCGTTTGATTCTGTTTCCAATGGTTGGTAGTCATCGTTCTTTGTAAGCTTAATATACTGGTCCTGTTTCCATTCAACAAATTTCAGCGGGCCTGTTCCAATATATTCATTAATTCCCTCAGCCGGAGCAGATTCAATTACTTCCTTTGGCATTATAGCTGGCATAGGTGACCTAGCTGCTAGGGACGTCATGATGAGTGTGGACGGGTTAGGAACATCTAGAATGACCTTATAATCTCCATCTGCTTTAAATACTGCCCCATCAAGCAGAACCTTCGTTGCACCTGATTTTTCAACAAAACGATTCATTGATGCGACCACATCCTCAGAGGTCATTTCCTTGCCATTATGGAACTTAATACCCTGGCGTAAATTAAAAGTATATGTTTTTCCATCCTCACTAACATCGATGGATTCTGCAAGCATTGGCACTGGTTTATAATCCTTATCTATGGTAACTAGTGTTTCAAAAACTTGCATAGCGATATCGCGTGTCGCAATCGCAGTTGATATGTGCGGATCAAGGGACGGCGGCTGTGCTCCCATGGCCATATTAAACTTTTCGGCTATAGAGGTTGAACCAGAAGCATCCCCTTCTGAATTTTGTGTGCCTTCAGTTGAAGTATTTGTACCACTGCTGCATCCAGCCAGTATAATCATGATGATAGTTATAAAAATCAAAACAACCTTAGATTTTCTAAACATAAGAACCCCCCTGGCAATGTCTTTTTTCAATTGTAAACTCTTGAATTTTGATATACAGACTTTCCTCCGATAATTGTCTGAAGTACTTCAATATCTTTAATTTCTTCAGGGTTAATTTTTGTTGGATCTCTATCTAACACGGCAAAATCAGCCAGCTTTCCTGTCTCAATACTTCCAATTTTATCTTCCATAAAGGCAAGCTTTGCACCGTATATAGTCATCGCTTTTAAAGCAGTTATGACATCGATTCGCTGGTCTGGACCGAGCACCTTACCTTCTCTCGTGATGCGATTAACTGCCGCCCAAACTGAAAATAATGGTGAAATTGGCGTAATTGGACAGTCAGAATGCAGTGTAATAAGCAGGTTCCTCTCAACTGCATCGGCAAGTGGACTGATTCTGCTCGCTCGTTCAGGGCCAAGGAAAATGCACTCATGACGATCGCCCCAATAATACACATGGTTGATAAAAAAGGACCCGGCAACACCTAATTTTTGCATCCGGTCCAGGTCTTCAATTGTGGCTGTTTGGACGTGCTCGATTCGATGACGATGATCCTCTTTTTGACTTTTTTCCAAAGCATATTGGAATGCATCTAATATCGACCCGATTGCCTTATCGCCATTTCCGTGAATCGCAATACGATAGCCTCTTTTATGAAGTTCAAGTATTTCTTCGTTAAATGCACTCTGTTCATGAAATAGATCTCCGGTTATAGAGGAATCAGAATAGTAGGGTTCACGCAGTGCTCCTGTTAACCCTTGGATGGAGCCATCCTGGAACATCTTAGCACTGTCTAATTCAACAAGTCCGTTTGTCAGCTGCTTAATGTAGGCATCCAAACGATCAGCAGTATAACCGGCAAACTTTCCTCCATCTCTAAGAAGGGTATGAAGGATCATAAGTTTAGTTCTCATAGGATTTAACCCCTGCTGTGCTGCTTTAATATGAATATCAAATTCCACATCACCCACACGCAGCCCTACGCCTGCATCGGTATTAGTTGTAATCCCTTCAGCCATGTAGTTTTGAGCTGCCATTCCTAGTCTTTTTAAAAGTGTTTCTTCTGTGTCTTTTTCCTGAACTGCATAAAAAAATTCCATTGCTGGTCTTTCATATAAGACGCCATTAAGTTTTCCACTTTCATCCAGCCCAAAATAACCGCCGGTGCCAACAGGAGTATTTTCAGTTACTTTTGCTAGTTCTATTGCTTTTGAATTTACAACAGATAGATGTCCGCTTGTATGATGAATCATAATTGGGTGTTTATCCGTCACTTTATCCAGGTCGTATCGATTAGGATGTCTTTTATCCTGTAACAAGGTATCATCGTACCCATATCCAAATATCCATTCTCCTTCCGGAGTATCAGCTGCCTTATTTGAAAGCTTTTGCTGCATTTCTTCGATACTTTTATTTAACGGGCTCCCGCAGTCAACTCGTGCTAGATTCAGAGAATAGGTCAATATATGATTATGTGTATCAACAAAGCCTGGAATTAATGTATTTCCCTTTAGATCCAGTATTTCTGCATCGGTGTTAAGAGCTAATATGTCTGAGGGGGGCCGTTTTTCGGACCAGATTTCAGCTATTTTACCGTTTGAGACTGCTAGAGATCCGCTAATTGAATTCTTTTCATCAAGTGTTAATATGTTTCCATTAACGATAAATAAATCAAATTTTTCCATTGTGTTCTCCTTTAATGGGAATTTAGCCAATTCAATTTTTCTTTAAAGCGAATGATATGAAAATATTTGTGTATTATTGTATTTTACGAGTATTTTTGAAGTCTGCTCTGGTAGGAGTTATTTTTTAATTAAGAGGAGTTCTATGTTGACGTAAATAGATGCTGCTTACGGAAATATTCATATCACCACCTATTAGGAAATACATACCAATATCATGACATCATTACCACTTTTCGCGGAATAACATAATTAAAACATATGTATTTATAATTTTCAATATTTTCTAAAATATTTAACAAAAAAATTTAAGTGGAAAAATTTTCATTGTTTGTTACATAGCAAAATAAAAAACTCCCCTTTCAATTAATTGATTGCCGAAAGGGGAATTGGTTCTTTTTTCAGTTAATTATTATATACCCATGGAATCCAAGCGATTTTTAATCTCAAAAGATCCGTTAATGATTCTATCTATCAATTGCTGACATGATGGTACATCATCTATTAAGCCAATCACCTGACCAGCCCATGAATAAGCATCCTCGTAATTCCCTTCATAAATGGCTTTTTTATTGGCTGAGCCGTTTATATAGGCTCTAAGGTCATCATAAGTTGCTCCGACCTGTTCCAATTCTAATATTTTTTCAGTTATCCTATTGCGGAGTGCTCTTCCTGGCTGTTTTAGTGAACGTTTGATGATTACTGTGTCTTTTTCGGTTAATTTTACCAGAGCATCTTTATACTTAGGATGTGCCACGCATTCTTTTGTCGCTATAAACCTTGTTCCCATTTCAATTCCTTCTGCTCCTAAAGAAAGCGCGGCCATCAAACCACGAGAATCTCCAAGACCGCCTGCTGCAATTACCGGTATCCTTACAGAGTCAACAATTTTCGGGATAAGAACCATTGTGCTTGTATCATCAAGTCCAATATGCCCCCCGCCCTCGAATCCAACGGCGATAATAGCATCAGCGCCAAGACTTTCTGCCTTTTGGGCTTGCCTAACAGTTGAGGTGAGAACCATCGTTTTTATATTTTTGTTCTTAACTTTAGTAATTAAAGGTTCAGGATTTCCACCTGTTATGCTTATAATTGGAACTTCTTCTGAGATAGCTAGATCCAGAAGGTCTTGATAAGGTCTCCTCCCCATGCCCACAGCAAAATTTACTGCAAAGGGGTATTTTGTTAGTTTTCTAACTTTCTCAATTTCTATTTTTAATTGTTCAGGCGATTCCATAGAAGTTGCTGTGATTTGCCCTAAACCACCAGCATTTGATACAGCAGATGCCAACCCTGAAAAAGCTAAATGTGCCATTCCTCCCTGAATGATTGGATATCTTATTCCAAAGAGCTGTGTAATACGTGTTTCCATTCTCTCACCCTTTTTTTATTCTCAAATCACATTTTTTTTCTTCAATTCTTTGTATTCAGTTTCCGTCAGGTTTAATAGGTCTTTTAATATACTCGTATCAGCTCCAAGAAGCGGTGCTGGAGTAAATTCATGCTTTGGAACATTTGAAAATTTAATGGGGTTTCCTGGGTACTTAATTCTACCCGCCACTTGGTCTTCTACCTCAACAAACATATTCCTATGTTTCAAATGCTCACATTGAATTAATTCATCAGCATTTTGTACTGGAGCTGCAGCAATCCCTTCTTTCGTCAGCATCTCTGTTGCTTGATTTTTCGTTTTGTCAGCCGCCCATTGTTCAATCATCGGACGAATATGCGATTCTGAAAGCCCAGCGCGTTTGGAGCCGGAATTAAAGTCCTCATGATCAACCCACTCCTCGTGACCCATCATTCGACAAATAATATTCCATTCTCTATTGGAATAACAATCTATTACAAAGTATCCATCTTCAGCTTTATATGCATCGTGTGGACTAATATGTTGTTCTTCTCCTCTTACAGGCAGGGTTTGTGTTATCTGGTAGTTAATAATGTTTCGCTCGCTAAACAGAGTTAATACATCGTACATTGATATATCAATATATTGTCCTTTTTCTGTCTTCGTCCGCTGAATGACTGCCTGAGTTATTGCAAAAGCAGTATAAAGGCCCGGGAGCAAATCCCCGTACGGCAATGAAATACCAAGAGGAGGACTATCCTTATATCCTGTCACATCCATAAGTCCGCCCAACGCTTGTGCGATCATATTATATGAAGGACGCTTCCAGTATTTGTTCCCTTCTTCCTTTTGCCCAAAACCGCTTATAGACGCCATAATAATTCGAGGATTTACATATTTTAATTTTTCATATTCGAGTCCAAGCTTCTCCATCGTCCCAGGCCGAAAGTTTTCTATAATGACATCACTTTTTTTAACCAACTCAAGAAAAAGGCTTTTTCCTTCAGGATTTTTCAAATCAATGGTAACTGATTTTTTATTTCTATTCATTCGTAAAAAACATGCTGCTGTTTCCTCACCTTCTTCATTTGAGATGAATGGACCTATACGTCTTCCATATTCTCCTTCGTTAGGTTTTTCAATTTTTATCACCTCTGCCCCGCTATCAGCTAATAGCATGGAACTAAACGGCCCGGCGACGACATGGGATAAATCTAAGATACGAACCCCCTCTAGTGGAAGAGTCATTTATCAATTCTCCTTTTTATAAGTTAATATTTGCTGTTGCTGTAGCCTTTTTTCCTTTTGTTACATTCCAGAACAAAATAATAATACCCAAGGTAATCCCACAAATAGATGTTATTAATTCTGGATTGATTAGCATAATTGAGGCAGCAATAAGCAATATTTTCTCTGTTAATCCGATATTCGTAGAAAAATAACCTTGTAAAGCAATTGAAAGGAAGGCAATCCCAATTAAAGAAGTAAAGACAATATAAAATATCTCTACCGTTGAACCTTCCAATAGCAATTCTTCATTAAAAATAAACATAAACGGGATGATAAACCCTGAAACAGCCAATCTTGTTGCGGTCCACCCTGTCTTAGTTGCATTTGAACCCGCTAAACCCGCAGCAGCGTATGCTGCTAAAGCAACTGGAGGTGTTACATTCGAAATATTCCCAAAGTAGAAAATAAACAAATGAGCAGCTATTGGGTTAAAGCCCGCATCGATTAATGTTGGGGCAATTAAAATGGCTAAAACAAGATAGGCTCCTACGGTTGGCATTCCCATTCCAAGAATAATACTTGTCATAGCCGTTAGGATTAGTAAAATGACCATAGATCCGCCGGAAAGATTAATAAGAATATGAGACATTTTTAAGCCTAAACCTGTAAGGGAAAAGACACCGACAATAATACCAGCACAGGCACAGGCTAAAGCAACTTGTAATACTCCTAAAGATCCATTTCGCAATGATTCAAAAAATCCATTTAAACCCAGACGGGTCCCTTTTCGGAGCATGCTAAAAATAAGAATAACACCTAGGGTAATTAATGCAGCTCGTGCAGGAGAATAGTGTAAGAAAACTAACAAATAGACTAAAACGAACAATGGTACGAGCATATGACCAGAATCAAGCAATACTTGTTTCGTTGAAGGTAAAGTTGATTTATCTATTTTCTGTAAACCAAGTTTTTTTGCCTCATAATGAACCATGATAAATAAAGCGAGGTAATATAGGATGGCTGGAATTAAGGCGGCAAGAACAATTTCACTGTAAGGGATTCCTAGCATTTCTGCCATAATGAACGCAGCTGCTCCCATGATAGGCGGCATTATTTGTCCTCCAGTTGATGAAACTGCCTCAACCGCACCTGCAAAATGTGCCTTATAGCCTGTTTTCTTCATTAGGGGTATAGTTAGTGCTCCAGTACCTACCACGTTTGCAACAGCACTTCCTGATATACTCCCGAATAGCGAACTCGCTACTACAGCTACCTTAGCAGGTCCTCCCCTCAACCAGCCAAACATGGCATTGGCTAACTGAATTACCAGATTTCCTCCCCCGGCTCTTTCATAGAAAGAGGAAAATATTAGAAAAAAGATAACTAGTGTGGCAGATGCCTTTAATGGTGATCCATATATTCCATCCTCAGTCAAGTAAATATGACCAATAATCCTGCTAATATCATACCCTCCATGCTGGAACATTCCAGGAAAATATCTTCCAAATAGCGCATATAGGATGAAAACAAGCGCAATAATTGGCAATGACCACCCGATAATTTTTTTTGTTGCATATAGGACAGAGAAGATTGTAATGGCGCCCATTGTCAGGTCTAGAGTATTCAAATCCCCTGCTCTCCAAGCAATGGCCTCAAAGTTTAAAATAAGATAAATGGCACTTAATGTTGTACTTATCATGACAAGAATATCAAAAACTTTTACAGCCTTAATGACCGGTTTGCTAAGCAGGAAAATTATTGCACTTGCAAACATAAGGTGTACAGCTTGCTGTATAACGCTTGCTTCAGGGCTAAATCCAAAGTATAAACTTACTAAAGAAAATACTATGGCAATAATATAAATTATTTTTTGCATGACCGTACTCTCTTTAAAACTAGGAAGGTTTTGTTCCACTGTCTCAACTCCTTTGCCACAGATTTTTAAATATTACTCCTTAATTTCAATTCCTTCTTCTTCATAGAATTTTTTTGCTCCAGGGTGAATTGGCATTAAAATCGTCCCTGCCTCAATAGATTGTTTCATCATATCTATTGAGAATTCTTCAGCTAAATTATGTCCTTTCACCCAATCCTCTTTATTATCTTTCAATAATGTTTTTAGCAGGTTATAAATGACATCATCTGGAGTATCTTTGTCCGTTAAAACTACCGTACCCACCCCGATTCCAGGAACATCTTCTTCTTGCCCTTTATAGGTGTCTTTAGGCAAAATTCCTTTAAACCAATAAGGGTTATCCTCAATAACCTTGCTGATTTCCTCATCACTTAATGGGACAAAACGAACATCAGTAATTGTTGTTAACTCTGTTGCAGCAGGGAACGGTATTCCTGATAATGCCATAACCCCATCAATAGATCCTTCTTGCAGTGCCGCTGATGCCTCTGCGTGGGCAAGATTTTTAATTTCTTTAGGAGTGACATTTAGGGACTTTAACAGAGCTTCACCTGTTATAGCGGTTCCGCTTCCCGGTGCACCAATCGAAATAATCTTATCTTTTAAATCGTTAAAGGAATGGATATCTGAATCTGCCCGAACCATAATGTACTCATACATGTTATTTCCAGCCATGATAGCCCTTAAGTTCGGATTTGCTTCATCAAATTCTCGTCCTCCTTCATAGGCATAATAGGCAACATCTGGAGTTGCAGCCCCTAATTGAGCGGTTTTGTTTTTTAGAAGTTTCATATTTTCAACACTTCCGCCTGTTGCTTGTACGTCTAAATTTACAATTTCTGAATTTTGATTTAACACAGTACCCGCTGCAGCCATAATACCGTACCATGCTCCCCCGGTTCCGCCAGTACCAATTGATAAAAACGACTTTTCAGCACTATTACTACCAGATTCACTTCCAGTTTTATCGCTGCTGCATCCTATTAGAACTATACTAAGAAGCATTAAAACAGCAATGAATATTGATATTTTTGATTTCATGCATTTCCCTCCAATTTTAAATTTGGGCGAATAAGCTGGCACTAGTCCTAATATTTACCAGTTTTCCAATGTGAATACAGTGTTTTCTACAATTAAATCACTGAATTTACTGAATATCAATACTATTCAGTAAACTCTGTATACATATTTTCTATATTGATATTGATTACTTTGATTATTTATTGATCTACTTATAGTGAGATATAGAAATGCAAGTCTGGTGTTTATACAAAAAACATATTTTTAATTCCTGTAACAAATAGCATAAGGCCGCTAAAAAGCAAGACACCTCTAATTAGCCACTTAAAATATTTTAATGATATAAATCTGCAAAGATAGACCCCTAAACCTACACCAATCAGACTAAATAGCCCAATTAAAAGGAGTGATAAAATACTTATGCTAATTAAATTTGCACTTCCATAGAGAACACCTTTACAAATATCGTTTACCGCCATTAGTACTATTAAAGTCGCAACAAAAGTCTCTTTCGATAATTTCATTCTTAAAAGCAGCATACTAAATATAACTCCGCCCGAATGGATCATTGAGCTCATAATCCCTCCGATAAATCCGAAGGCTGAGGCCAATGTCTTAAAATATTTAACGTTATTCGATTCTTCTTGCTTTCGCTCTTTATAGAACTCATTCAATACAAATAGTATTGCGATGGTCCCTACTAGAACTCTGAGAATTTCAGGTGTGGAATAAATTAAAATTGCAACCCCGAGTAGAGTCCCAGCAATACTAAGCGGCCCCATAATTTTCAATGACCTAACATCCCATTTTTTCCAATAGGGGACCAATGAAAACAGTGTAGTTGCCAGCATTGCTGGATACAGTGAAACAACCGTTTGATCAGGAGGCAAAAATATTGCAAGAATAGAGACAGGTACAATTCCGCTGCCTATCCCTATACTACCTTTTATTATTCCTGTAAGCAGGGATCCAAATAAAAGAAAAATTAGCTCAAACAATAAATACCTCCTTAATAAAGAGACTTTGATATTTGTTTCACTGTTCGGGTAACTTCCTGAATAATAAAATTTACCTTGTCTTGAGTAGTCCGCGACTCAATGGCATAAACGCTAATGGCTCCAACAAATTCATTAAGATGGTTAAAAATTGGAGCAGCAATTCCGATTCCGCCCGGTTCAATTTCACCGTAGCTAATGGAATAGTTTTGTTTTCTTACATCTTCAATTTTATGAACATATTCCATTTGATTAATCTCATCTGGCAGGTTCTCCATTAGCTCAGTTAATGCTTTTTGTGGAAGAAAAGCTGAGATTACCTTACTTGCTGCTCCTTGATAAAGCGGATAAGGTTTACCGATTAAAGGAGACCAGCGGAGCTCTAGATTACTTTCTACTTTTGCAACTACCAATCTGTAATTTAAAACACGGATGTGTAAAGCAACAGTTTCTTTTGTCAGGTCTCTTAATTCTTCCATATAGGGAAGGGATGCAGAAATTAAGTTGCTTTTTTGCGGGATTTTATTGATAAGCTGTAGAATCCCTAAAGTCATCCTGTATTTTTGTGTTAATTCATCAAATTCAACTAATCCTTCTTTTTGCAATGTCAATAGTAATCTATGACTTGTACTTTTATTCATTTCAAGTAATCTGCTAATTTCTCTTACGCCTAACCCTTCGTGGTTTTCACTTAATAATCGTAATGCATTGATTGTTGATTCAACTAATTTAATATAATCTGCCATGAATACACCCCAATAAATTCAAAAGAAAACATTATTTTTATACTTCAATAATAACATTTTCATCCTCAATATAAACGGGGTAAGTTTTCATCTTCTTATCATTCTTATCATGTACAGCGCAGCCAGTATTTGCTTCAAATTCGAATCCATGCCATGGGCACCTTATTATTTCGTTTTCTCTTCCGTATTTATATTCTCCGGCTATGCTGCAAACAACTGTCCCGTTAAAACTCCCTTTGTCTAGTGGTGCTCCTTGGTGAGGACATTTGTTTCTCACTGCATAAATCTCACCTTCACTTTTGCAGACAACCAAAATAGATTTATTATTTAAGACAACTACCTTTTTTTCACCTGGTTTTAATTCATCTCTATTAAATAACCTATGTTTCATATAATCACCTCTTTTATTTTTTTGATATTATTTAAAGCCGTAAAGCTCTTTGGCATTGTCATATAGTATTTTCCTTTTTAGCTCTTTAGAAAATGTTGTTGGTAACGATGTATTTGGATCATCAAAATCCCAATGTGGATAGTCCGTTGCAAATAATAGGAACTTATCGTTTCCAATCATTTCAACCATTTGAAGCATCTCTTTAGGATCCGGCTGTTCAATTGGCTGAGTTGCAGCGTGGAAATGTTCGCGAATCACCTGGCTTGGCATTCTCTTGAGCCATGGCACCTCTCTTCTTAAGGATTTATAGTTGTGATCCAATCTCCACATTAGTGCCGGAATCCATACAAATCCTCCTTCTAATAAGATACATTTCAAATTAGGGAACTTTTCAAAAACTCCGTTGCAAACAAGGCTAACCACCTGAGACATAAATGCCTGTGGCAGTAAAGAGTGCCATTCAATGAAATATCTAGGGTATCCATTATCAAGTGCTGTTGTGGTGCGAGTGCTTTGGTGCATGGCTATATGCAAACCATTCCGTTGAGCAGCTTCAAAAATAGGGTGAAAACGCGGGTCACCGTAGGCAAAATCTCCAATTGGCAATAATACCTGAACCATTTGAGGATGCTGGCCTACACGGTCAATTTCATAAGCAGCTTTTTCAGGCTCATGACAATTAATATGGACGGATCCTTTAAATCTTGAATCCTTTTCTAGCCATTCCTTAATTTGATAATCATTATAGGCAGATGCTAAGGCTGTTCCAAATTCAAATTGAGCACGCATAGTGGATGGATAAAATAATCCTGTTAAAATGGCATGTTCAACATTATATTCATCTAATAATTGCTGCTTCATTAATACATAGTCAGAACCGGCTGGCCTCCCATCCCCTGGTTTTGCATCAACTCGCTCTACACCTCCATCCAAATGCTGGACATACGGAAGTTGTCTTAATCCCCCCCACAAAGTATCTGTCACCCACCGCTTCCAAGGCTGATCCAAGTATTTCGCAATATGCTTCAGATTTGGCAGCATTTCATGTACGTCAACATCAATGATTGGTTGCCTTACATTTGCCTTTTCATTTTTTGAATTTTGAACTTGAGTGTTGGTTGTCATATTATCCCTCCAATTTTTAAACTTTAGGTACGCTGTCCCTAAAACGAATATAACACCACTAAAAATTACTGTCAATAAATTTTGAAAATTATAAATATATAAAATAGCAATAAAAAAAACCTGCCTTTATGAGGCAGAGTCTTTATTTTTTTTTTTGCACTTTTTAAAAATGTAAGGTCTGATCCATAATCCAGTATTAAAAATAATTTTTTTAGAATCAGCAAGGATTTTACTCATCCTGTGTTTAATTAAATTAGGAAGAAAGTCTCGAAGGATGATGATAATTGAAGGATTTTGTCGCGGAACTGCTTTTTCACTTTTTTATCATGATGATTATTCCACTTGCCAATAATCTCTTGTATCGGCAGTCAAGGGAAGGTATGAGAAATATCGTCTTTTTGCTGATCATTATAGGTTCCCTGCTTCTTTCCATGTTATATCCTGTGCGGATCGCAGATGGATTGGAATTTGATCTTAAGTTTATTCCCGCATTTATTGCCTTTTTTTATCTAAATCCAATCGCTGGGATATTGTCGATTGCGGTTCTGCTGGGAGTCAATGCAATAATTGATATTCATTCGCTATTTCCTATGATTATCAATTATTCGATTGCGATTGGGTTGTTTTTCTTAATAAACAAACCTTTTCAGAAGAGTGGTTTGCTGTTTAAACTTTGTGTTGGCGGAGCTTTTTATTTCATGATTTTAGGGACAAGGATGATAGCTTTAGTTCAATCAGGACAATTTAATGATATTGAGTCCCTCCTATGGTTCTCACTTGTATCAATGGCCAGTCTTTCCATGACGATTTATTTAATTGAAATGAATAATATGCACTATATTATGGCAGAAAGGTTAAAAAATGCAGATAAGCTAAATGCCATTAGCCAGCTGGCTGCATCGATTGCACATGAAATCCGCAACCCGATGACAACCATCAGGGGATTTCTCCAGTTAATAAAAAATGAAAAGAATCTAACTGCCAGTCAAGGGACCTTCATTTCCCTGTCTTTAGAAGAACTGGATCGTACCCATCATATTATTACAGACTTTCTTTCGCTAGCACGGCCTTCAACACAATCAACTGAATTAATTTCATTAACAGAAATAACCTATGCGATAGTTGACTTTATGAGGCCATATGCTGTTTTTTCTAAAGTTTACTTATCTGCAGATATCCAAGAAGAGTTATTTATTTCCGGAAATGTGAATGAATTTAAGCAGCTGATGATCAATCTCATTAAAAATGGGATTGAGGCCATGCCTGATGGAGGTAATATCGAAATAAAAGGCTACAAGAAAAATTCTATGGCTGTTATTGAAGTAAATGATCACGGTATTGGAATTCCCCCCCAGCAAATAAAACAGCTTGGCCAGCCCTATTATTCGACAAAATCAAAAGGGACAGGGCTTGGGCTAATGATCTGTTTTGATATTATCAAACGCATGAAAGGCGACTATGAAATAAACAGTATTGCGCAGCAGGGAACATCCTTTAAAATCAGTTTTCCACGAATAAACAACAATGATTAGCGGAAAAATACATATTTTCGACAATTTCATTATTTTAGGGCAATTTATGATAAATTTAGACGGCACCATGAAGAAAATGTCTGAATTTGCGCTTTCCCAAGAAATATTGATAGAATATTTCGTCATTAATTTTCACAATCTTTGCTTTTTCATCCTCATTCCCCAGCATCTATCTGATAGCAAAAGGAGAAGGGTCAAAACCTTCTCCTTTTGCTATCTCAGTGTTTTTTCTAAAATCGTGAATTGGTTAATCGTCTGAAGGTCTGGTTCATACCCAATTCCAGGACGGTCTGGAACCACGATAGAGCCATTACGGACAATGACCTCTGGTTTAATAATATCCTTGTTCCAGTATCGGGAGGAACCGGAAGTATCTCCAGGCAAAATAAAATTAGGCAGTGATGATAACGCGATATTGTGGGCTCGTCCAACTCCACCCTCAAGCATCCCGCCGCACCATAGCGGAATTTGATGTTTTTCACAAAGATCATGGATCCTTTTTACCTCTGTAATGCCGCCGACACGTCCAACCTTCATATTGATGATTTTACAGCTGCCTAATTCAATGGCCATTTTAACGTCACCATAAGAGTGAATACTTTCATCAAGGCAAATAGGCGTGCTGATTTCCCGCTGGAGCTTGGCATGTTCAATAATATCATCTGCTGCCAAAGGCTGCTCAATCATCATAAGATCAAATTCATCCAGCTCTTTCAAACGGTCAATATCCTTTAGTGAGTAGGCTGAGTTGGCATCTGCCATAAGCGGGACATGAGGAAAATGTTTGCGAATGTGGCGGATGATTTCAATATCCTGTCCAGGTTTTATTTTTATTTTTATACGTTTGTATCCTTCATTTAAATGCTGTTCAATAACTTGCAGGAGTTCATCTGCCGTTTTCTGGATTCCAATGCTTACGCCTACATCAATTTTTGTTTTCGTTCCGCCAATTGCTTGGGAAAGCGGTATTCCTTTTTCCTTGGAAAAAAGGTCCCAAACTGCCCCTTCAATCCCCGCCTTTGCCATGTGATTTCTTTTAAAGGGCTTCAAGATTTCTGATACTTCATCGGGATGATTGATATCTTTGTTAATTATTGCAGGAATCAAAAAGTCTTCAAGCATATGCATGCTTGTTTTCACTGTTTCTTCTGTATACCAGGGGACAGAGAAAGCATCACCTTCTCCCCATCCGGAAAGTCCGTCTTCACTTTTCGCCTCCAGTAAGAGAAACTCCTTTTCCTTCATGGAGCCATAGCTTGTGGTAAAATTAAATTTCATTTTCATTTTAAGCAGGCGAATGGTCACATCTTTTATTCGCATGAATAAATCCTCCCTTCACTCAAATTGAAAAATATCATAATATTTCGTGGAATACAATGGAAAGCCCAAAAGCGGATTGTATCCTTTTTTCATGTTCATCATATACTATTATCACGGCCGTCCACCTCTTCTCAATCGCTTCGTTGCGGGACTAACCAGACCGGAATGTGGGCGGTCCCTGGCATGATAGATAAAAAATAGACTGGAAATATTACCCAGTCTATTTTTTATGCATTTTAAATTCTAAGTAAAGATCGTTATAAAAGCTGAGCATTTTCTTTCCAAGGTTTTCATAAACCTCCAGCTTTGCTGTCATTTCTTCATTAGGATAAAAACGTGTGTCATTAATGACCTCTGCATCCATGTACTGAAGTGCACCCTTATTTGGTGTTGAATAGCCAACATAATCAGTGTTTTGTGCAGCGACTTCAGGATCAAGCATGAAATTGATAAACTGATGCGCGGCTTCGATATTTTTCGAAGTTTTTGGAATGACCATATTGTCGAACCAAAGATTTGAACCTTCTTTAGGAACAACATATTCGACATCCTCATTTTCCCACATGATTTCCTGAGCTGTCCCTGACCAGACAAGTCCAATGGCAGCTTCATTATTTTCTAAAAGCATGCGATTTTCATCACCGACAATGGCTTTTATGTTTGGTGTCAGCTTATCAAGTTTTTCTTTAGCTTCATGAAGATGGTCTTTGTTCGTGTCGTTTAAAGAATAGCCAAGGCTATTTAATGCCATGCCCATTACTTCACGTGCACCATCAACTAATAGAATGTCATTTTTATAGGCGGGATCCCATAAGTCATTCCAGCTGGTAAACTCAATATCGCCGAGCATTTTCTTATTGTAAAGAATGCCCACGGTTCCCCAAAAATATGGAATCGAATATTGATTTCCTGGATCAAATGGCAAATCCATAAAACGCGGATCAATATATTTTAAGTTAGGCAGTTTCTCATGATCAATTGGATTTAGCAGGTCCTCTTCCCTCATCTTATCTATTGCATATTCTGAAGGGACGGCAATATCGTATGAGGTTCCTCCCTGCTCGATTTTTGTCAGCATGGCTTCATTAGAGTCAAAGGTTTCATATATAACCTTAATGCCTGTCTCCTCTTCAAACTGGTCGATTAGTTCCTCATCGATATAATCACCCCAGTTGAAGATTGTCAGCGTGTTTCCTCCCGATAATCCCTGTGTCGCGTTGAGTTTATGAACAATAAACATTAACCCAAATGAGATAATTAACACAATGATTAATGCACGTACTAACTGCTTCATGATCTTACCCCCATTTTGGACGGCCGGCTATTCCGCTTTATAATAAAATAATAGCCAACAACCAATAGCATGGTGAACAGGAACAATAAGGCAGAAAGCGCATTAATATTTAAAGAAACACCGCGACGGGCTAATGAATAAATTTCAACTGACAGCGTGCTGAATCCATTTCCTGTAACGAAAAACGTAACGGCAAAGTCATCCAGGGAATAAGTTAATGCCATAAAAAATCCTGCAAATATCCCTGGTGTAATATAAGGCAAAATAACTTTGGTTAATACATCCCAGCGGCTGGCACCTAGGTCAAGCGCTGCATAGATCATTGTCGTGCTCATTTCCTCTAGCTTTGGCAGAACCATAATGACCACAATTGGCACACTGAAAGCTATATGAGCAAGCAGCACAGAAACAAAGCCAAGCTTAATGCCAATCATCGTGAATAGAATTAGAAATGATGCACCGATAATGACATCAGGGCTGACAATTAGAACGTTATTTAGGGAGAGAAGTGTATTTTGGACTCTCCTTTTTCTTGAATAATAAATAGCAAGTGCTCCGGCGATGCCCAAAATTGTTGAAATGGCCGCCGATAGCAGAGCAACAATAATTGTATTAAGCACGATAATTAATAGTCTTGTATCACCAAATAGTTCCTTATACCACTCTAAGGTAAAACCCTCAAAATGATACATCGTTCCGCCGCTGTTAAACGAATAAAAAATTAAATAAAAAATCGGCGCATATAAAACAGCAAAAATAATAAACAAATAAATGGAAGATAGCTTTGATTTTTTCATCATAACATCCCCCTTTTTCTTCTGCCTGTAAGGACCATAATCAAGACCATCGCAATAATTAAAAAGACAGCAATGGTTGACCCCATTCCCCAATCCTGTGTGACAAGGAAATGCTGTTCAATGGCCGTCCCAAGTGTGATTACACGATTTCCTGCAATCAATCTTGTCAGCATGAACAATGATAGAGCTGGAATAAAGACAACCTGGCAGCCTGATTTTACACCATCAATTGTTAATGGGAAAATTACTCGTCTAAAGGTTGTCCACCAGGATGCTCCAAGATCTTTTGAAGCATCAACCAGCGATGGATTTAGCTCATCGAGAGCATTGAAAATTGGCAATATCATAAATGGCAGAAAAATATAAACGGAAACAAAGATAAAACTAAAATCCGTAAATAGGATCTGCTTGCTGCCAACTCCCATAACTTCAAGAAAGCTGTTTGCTGCCCCATACGTGCCAAAGATCCCGATAAAAGCGTAGGCTTTCAGCAATAAGTTAATCCACGATGGAAGAATGATTAATAAAAGCCAAAGCTGCTTATATTTTGTCTTTGTCAGCAAATAGGCTGTTGGATAAGCAATAACTAATGCATAAAAGGTAATTAAAAAGGCATACCAAAATGAACTGAGCGTCATTTTTAAATAAACGGGTGTAAAGAATTTTTTATAATTCTCAAAAGAAAAATGGCCTTCAATATCAAAAAAAGAATAGTAGACTACGAGCAAAATTGGTGTTACGACAAATAAGGCAATCCATATCATATATGGAATCAAGTAAAGGTTGCGTGATTTAGCTCTCATGACTGCCCTCTACATAAGCTTCTAGACGCTTATCAAATTCTTCTTCCGTCTCTCCGTGTCTCATCACATGGATCGCTTCTGGGTCAAAATAAAGGCCAATCTCTTCCCCAACTTTTGCTTTTTTCGTAGAATGAACAAGCCATTCATTTCCATCTTGGTCATAGCAGCTGATTTCATAGTGTACACCGCGGAAAAGCTGTGTATCAACTTTAACTTTCAGCTTGCCGTGATCGGGCTTTGTGATTTCTAAATCCTCCGGACGAATAACAATTTCAACCTCTTCCTTAGGATGAAATCCGCCATCAACACATTCAAAGGTCTTACCGGTAAACTGGACAAGAAAATCCTTCAACATTACTCCAGGCACGATATTAGATTCACCGATGAAATCGGCGACAAACCGGTTAATGGGTTCATCATAAATATCTGTTGGTGTCCCGCTTTGTTCGATTTTTCCATTATTCAGGACGAAAATTTCATCAGACATTGCCAAGGCTTCCTCCTGGTCATGTGTAACAAAGATGAATGTAATTCCCAGCCTTTGCTGGAGCTCGCGTAGTTCGTACTGCATTTCAGTGCGAAGCTTTAAGTCGAGCGCAGATAATGGTTCATCAAGAAGAATAACCTCTGGTTCGTTGACAATGGCTCTTGCAATCGCAACGCGCTGACGCTGACCGCCAGACATTTCTTTAATTTCACGATTTTCATAGCCTTCCAGATTGACAAAACGCAGGGCTTCTTTGACTTTACGGTTGATTTCGGTGTTTTTCATTTTTTTTATCCGCAAACCAAAAGCAACATTTTCAAAAACGTTTAGATGCGGAAATAGGGCATAATCCTGAAATACCGTATTTACCTGCCTTTTATTGGCCGGAATATCATTGACCACCTTATCGTCTATATAAATCGTTCCTTCAGTAGGCTCTATAAATCCAGCAATCAGGCGTAATATGGTTGTTTTTCCGCAGCCTGAAGGGCCAAGAAGGGTATAAAATTTCCCCCGCTCAATTTCGAAGCTTACATTATTCAGGACGGGAGGATCATCATCATATTGTTTTGTCACCCGGTCAAAACGAATAATTGTACTGTTTGTCATAATATCTCCTTCTACTATTAAAAATTGAAGCTGTTTTCGTCGAAATATATCGAATACGATTAAACATACAAACGTAATCATATCACATTCCAATGTATTGAGGGATATCATTTTTTTAATTTTTACCCTATAATATCCCAGAAAAATATCCTGTACATTTATTTGTACAGGATGTAACTGAATTATTTTTTCTTCATATATTTTAATGTCGCTTGATGATCAGATCTCATGACCTGTTCAATAATTGGATCACTTTCGACAATCGGTATTCTTTTGTTATGAACCGTTCGAATTAATGGTTTAACAGCGGCTTGGCTCTGGCTTACCGTCCATTTTCCATTTTTCTTTTCCAGGATCAAATCAATCATTCCTAGATGGTTCCCCCAATAGCCTGCCTGGACAGCCGGTATTCCATATATTTGTCCTGCGGTTTGATCAATTCCTTCTATAACTTTTGCTCCTTGTGAAGGAAATAATGAATGACTATGCCCATAGAGAATAGCGTCAATTCCTTCAACCCTGCTAAGGTCAAGAACTGAGTTCCCCTGTTTTTCCTCCAGCCCCTCATCTGCCTCTAAACCGGCATGGACAAGTGCAACAATTATGTCCGCCCCTTTTTCCTTCATGATTGGTATAAAATGCTCAGCTGATTTTTTGATGTTTTCAATTTTTAAGTTCCCTTTAAAATATTTTTTATCCCATGCTGCAGTAATCGGAGTAATAAAACCGATCACCCCTACCTTCAGGTTATGCATTTGCCCTGATGAATCAGTAAAGGTCCTTTTTAAAATAGTAAACGGCTTGAAATAATTTAGTTCATCTGCTGCAAACGGCTTATCAATGTAGATATTGGCATTAACATAGGGGAAGTTAGCACCTTTCAAGCTTTTATTTAAAAAATCCAGTCCATAATTAAACTCATGATTACCCACGGTAGCTGCATCGTAATTTAGCGTATTCATGGCTTTATATACGGGATGAATGTCATCAGTAAATTCGAATTTTCCCTTTAGAGTATATTCATCCAATGCATTTCCAACCAGCAGATCTCCGGAGTCAAACAAAAGTGAATTTGCCGCGTCTTTTCGTGCTTCTTTAATCAGTGAAGCGGTTCTGGCCAGTCCATAGTCAATGACTTTTTTCTTTTTTTCATAATCATAGCCAAGCATATTTGCATGTAAGTCAGTTGTCTGTAAAATACGAAGATGAATATTAGGTTCAATGTCATCTTCTGCACTCATTTGTTTGATAGAAACGAGCATGATAGATGCGATCAAGAACAAGATGGCAAATTTTTTCATTCTATCACCCCAATTACAAATTGTTCCTTTATTTTCTGTAGGAAAGAAAATAATAAACATATTTTGGGGCTGTTTTATGTTTCATTTGCAAAAGTTTTGTAAATCCCTTATTTTTTGATGGAAATCATTATGATTAAATATAAAAATATTATAAAATATAATTAGATGATTAAGATTCGGTTTGTCTGATAATTGGGGGTACTGGAGGAATATTAATTTAATGGATACAGTCCGTTCATTTCTAACTAACCATGCGGTTAAAAGAGTTACAATTTTTGCGATTTTAATTTTTATTTTATACATGCTTAGAAGCATGATAAATGTTATATTGCTGACATTTATTTTTTCATTTTTGCTGGATAGGCTTGTGAATCTTGTTTCAAACAAAATTAGGCTGCACCGGAATTTGATTGTGCTAATCGTCTACGTCATCATTATTAGTCTGCTGTCGATCGGAATTATTAAATATTTGCCAATTATCATTGTTGAAATATCGCAGCTGGTTAATCAGCTTCAGCTATTCTTAACTGAACAGCACGATCATGTCATTATTAATTATTTGCTCAGCATGATTGAAACCAATCAAATTTCTAATTACTTAGAACAAGGATTTTCCTTTTTGCTTAGATATTTTAGCGGAATGAGTAATATCGTCATTCAAATTATGATGTCACTTATCTTAAGCTTATTTTTCCTTTTGGAGAAACCAAAGCTTATTGAATTTACGGCAAAGTTTAAGCAAAGTAAAATCGCTGTCTTTACGAATGAAATAGAATTTTTTGCGAGGAAATTTGCTTTAACGTTTGGAAAAGTCATAGAAGCACAGTTTATTATTGCTTTAGTTAACACAGCATTAACAACCTTGGCATTATGGATTATGGATTTCCCGCAGCTGTTGGGTCTATCGATCCTAATCTTTTTCCTTGGATTAATCCCAGTAGCAGGCGCCATTATTTCACTGATACCGCTTTGTGCCATTGCTTATACCATCGGTGGAGTTATGACAGTTGTTTATATTTTAATCGTAGTTGCCATTATCCATTCAATTGAAGCCTATATCTTAAATCCCAAGCTTATGTCATCAAAAACTGATTTGCCTGTTTTCTACACATTTATTGTATTAATTTTTTCAGAGCACTTCTTTGGTGTTTGGGGACTTATTGTTGGTATTCCGGTGTTTGTATTTATGCTGGATGTATTAGATGTAAAGAATATGAAACAATAAAAAGACAGGGAGCCGCGCGCTCCCTGTCTTTTTATACCATTACCCTGCAAATATCATTGGTGAATTCCACTGGATCATTGATTGGCAGTCCTTCAATCAGCAGAGCCTGGTTGTAAAGCAGATTTGTATATAAGCTTAGTTTTTCTTTGTCCTTTTCAAAGGCCCCTTTTAAGGATTGGAAAACCTCATGACTTGTATTAATCTCTAAAACCTTGTCCGCTTTAATATTCTGATTATCCGGCATTGTGTTGAGAACCTTTTCCATCTCAATGGTAATTTCGCCATCCGATGATAGGCACACAGGGTGGCTCTTCAGACGTTTTGATGCCCTTACCTCTTTCACCTTATCAGAGAGAATATTTTTCATATAGTCAAATAACTCTTTATGCTCGCTCGCCTCTGTTTCATCCTTTTTATTCTCATCTGCTTCAAATCCCAGGTCACCGCTTGAAACTGATTTAAATTCTTTTTCTTTATAGGACATGAGCATTCTGATAGCAAATTCATCAATGTCCTCGGTAAAGTAAAGGATTTCATAGCCTTTGTCTGCCACCAGTTCTGTTTGCGGCAGTTTTTCAATCCGCTCAATAGAATCACCAGTAGCATAATAAATGTACTTTTGCTCCTCAGGCATTCTTGAGATATATTCGTCTAAGGTAACTAATTTCTTTTCTTTGGACGAATAAAACATTAACAGATCCTGCAATAGCTCTTTGTTGGCGCCAAAGTCGCTGTAAACACCAAACTTAAGCTGGCGGCCAAAAGATCTATAGAATTCTTCGTATTTTTCTCTTTCATTTTTTAACAAGCTTTGCAGTTCAGCTTTTACTTTTTTGCTGATGTTTTTAGCAATAAGCTTAAGCTGGCGGTCCTGCTGAAGGATTTCCCTTGAGATATTCAGCGATAAATCTTCAGAATCTACCATTCCTTTGACAAAGCTGAAGTGATCTGGGAGCAGGTCTGCACATTTGTTCATGATTAATACACCGTTTGAATATAACTCCAGTCCCTTTTCAAATTCCTTTGAGTAATAATCGAATGGAATCTTTTCTGGAATATAGAGAATGGCATTGTAGCGAATCGTTCCATCAACACTAATGTGAATGTGCTTTAATGGCTTATCAAATCCATAGTGTTTTTCTTGATAAAACTGCTCATAATCTTGATCTGTTAGTTCATTTTTGTTCTTTCGCCAGATTGGAACCATGCTGTTGATGGTTTTCTCTTCGATTACTTCTTCAAATTCATTATCGCTGCCCTCTTTAGGCTTGCTTGTTTTCATATCCATTTTAATTGGGTAGCGAATAAAATCTGAGTACTTTTTGATGATGGCTTTAACCCCGTAAGGATCAAGAAACTCATCATAATTCTCGTCTTCGGTGTTTTCTTTTATTTTTAGGATAATTTCTGTACCGGTTATATCTTTTTGCGCCTGTTCAATTGTGTATCCTTCAGCACCTTCAGATTCCCATTTATACGCTTCATCACTTCCTAAAGCCTTGCTAAGCACAGTGACTGCGTCAGCAGCCATAAAAGCTGCATAAAATCCTACACCAAATTGGCCGATAATTTCGTGACCATCTTTTGCTGCATTTTCTTTTTTAAAGGCTAAAGAGCCGCTCTTGGCGATGGTTCCAAGGTTGTTTTCCAGCTCCTCCTTTGTCATGCCAATGCCAGTATCAATAATGGTTAGTGTCCGATTTTCTTTATTAGGAATAACCTTGATAAAATAACTTTCCTTATCAAAACTAATGTTTTCATCTGTTAAAGCTTTGTAGTAGAGTTTGTCAATAGCGTCACTTGCATTGGATATCAACTCTCTTAAAAAAACCTCTTTTTGAGAGTAAATGGAGTTGATCATCATTTCTAATAGTCTTTTAGATTCTGCCTGGAATTGTTTCTTTTCCATATCATATCTCTCCTTACTCATTGTTTCACACTTTAGCACTCACATCAGTAGTGTGCTATCACTATTTTTAAATACCATATTTGGTATTTTCTTGTCAATCAGGCTGTTTCTATTCCAGGTTATTGGTTTGTGTAATTTTGATTTCCTTTAAACCGTTAAGAAGAACCCGATATTCATGGGCTGAAATATCCTTTTTCATCCCGTAGTAGGCACTTTCATAATCCTGATTTAGGTTTCTTAATAAAGGTACTAACTCTCCAGTTCCATTGTTCTCACGTATAAAACTAATCATTCGTTCGATATATTCCCTGGATGTTTCAGCTTTTTCCCGTTTAAGCTTGTTTTTGCTTCCCCATTTTTGCACCTGATAAAAATACCAAAAGATAGGTTCCTTATAAAAACGTGCAGAGCGCATCCGCCATTTTTTTCTAAGGCTTTGATAAAAAAATAGAAGGCGCTTATAAAGATTTGCCCAAAAAGATTCTTTTTCAATAATGACATGCTGAATCGCAAGGGATGATCGCTTCTTATTTCCTTTCATAAATTTTGAAAGAATCCAAAGGATTAACAGAAGCCCAATGACGGTCAGAATACCTGCTATCCACATGTAAGGAATATCCCAGATAATTTCCTGCTGCATATTTTCCTGTATGGTCATTTGAGTATTTGGCGGTTCGGGCAGTTCGCCTTCTGCATCAGGTTTAGGAAATAACCCGATGAACCACATTAATAGCAGGTATAGCTTTGCTCCAATCCACTTCAGCCCGCCCCAGCCAGAAAGAATAATTTCTGATAGATAACCACGAATGGATGGCAGCATCATTAAAAAACATAATAAGACAATACTGGCAATTCCAGCAGTTATTGCACCTGTAAACCAGCCTGAATGGCCAACTTTGCGAATATCAACTTCCTCTTGGCTATTTTGTTCATGATGCTTTAGTGTAAGAATCATTCCTAAAAGGCTCAACACAATAGCGCTTATAAAGATAAAGTGATGACTAGTGTCATGGATGATGTCATTAAAAGTAAAAAACAGGGAAAAAACTACATAGAGAAGAATATTGAATTCAAAATGGCTGATCATTTGCAGCCTTGTTGAGCCCTTAATAACAAACAGTGCGCTGCGTATGTAAATAAATGCCAGAGCTGAAGTGACAGCCAGGCCAAAAATCCAATGTCCTTCTGGGACCGTTTGTATCCAATTAATGACTGCAACCAGCCCAAAGATGATGACATTGACAAGATACATGAAGATGGATTGTCTTCCTAACATGAATACGTGAACCAAAAAACCTAGAATTCCGGCGGCAATCCACCAATGAATACGAAAAAAAGCGATTTCATTCCATTCAATACTGGTAAATAAAACGATAGAATAATAGATCCATATGGACTCACTGAATAATAAAATGATGGATTGATTGATGTTTTTTATATGTCCCATGTTTTACCCCTCTAAATGTCTTAGCTCGAGGCCAATAAAGCATTGGTGTTTTTGGCGGTTCCAGCTAATTTTTGGGAATATTCGCTTTCTGAAAGATAATAGATTCCAAGCAAGGGCACCTCATGCTTATGCAGCTCATACCATTGGTAATGTTCCTTAGTAATGGTTTCACAAAATATCATGAAAGGATCTGCCATCATCCCGGCATATAGCATATGATCAAGCACTTGTTTTTGTTCAGTTCCGACTCGATAAGTGAGTTCAGCCAGCGAGTCTAAAAAAGGTGTAATCTCTGCGGCTGGGGAAATATATTGCTGCTTATTTCCAAGATAGTTAATGGCATTGCCGTAACAACCAACCTGAATCCCTTTTTGATGATACGCTTCGCCAACAGATGCAGCAATGGAGAGCAAATACTCAAACTCCTCCTGTTTTTTTCTTGCCAGCTTTATTAGTTCCCGAAGCTTATCACCTTCCTCATTCAGCTGTACATAAAATCCCTTTACATCAATAAAGATTAAGACTTGCTTTGTAACGACAGGCTGATAAATGTTGGTCAGCATTTTCCCTGTCCGGGCACTTGCCTTCCAATTAAATTTTCGCCATTCGTCTCCAGGCTGATACTCTCTTATCCCATTAATTATCAAAGGATCCTCTAAAAATCCGCCCTGTCTGCCTTTTACTTGCCATCTGATAGAAGGATTAAATTCGGGAACAGTTACTGGATATAATTTCGGATAGATATAAAGCTGCTGGTGAAGTGAATATGATATTTCCTTTTCCGAAAAACGGAATCCATCGCCAGATCTAAGTGTGATGTTTCCTATATGGTACACCCCTCGTTTAGCAGCCTCCCCTTTTACACTCCAGGAAATTTTTTGGAACCATAATAGCCAAAGGAATCGGATAATATATTTTTCTTGTTTTGCTTCGCCCCATATAACCTCATTTTTATTGGGAAACTCCCATTCAACCCATATCAGCGGCAGCCATTTATTGTTTTTTAGCGAGGCCTCAGCATGGAATTGCTCACTAGCAAAGATCCTGCTTTTATTGACTCGAAGTTCGGGAGTCAAATTCTTAAGTGATCGTTCTTTCCAAAAGAATGTAAGGACGCTTAATAATAGCAAAAATATGCTGACAGCGATCAGTGGAGTAAAGGAAAACCAAACACCAGCGAGCAAAAAGCCTGTCCATATCCAAATTGCATATTTTCCGAAAAAAATACTTGTTTTTATTGACGGAGCTTCTTGTTTTTCTCCACTATTATTTTCATCCACCTTCTTTATATCACTCATAGATGGACGACCGCTTCTTCTGGGAGATTTGTATTATCAAGAATTTCTTGTAAAATTGTTTCTGCTCCTCTGTTATTAATTCTTGCTTCTGTTTTAAGGAGCAGGCGATGGTTCCATACATGCGGGGCCATTTCCTTTACATCGTCTGGAAGAACATACGTCCTTCCATTTAGGTATGCCCAAGTTTTAACTGCTTTGTAGAGTGCCTTACTACCGCGAGGGCTTACTCCAACAGAGATATAAGGATGATTTCGGGTTTTATGAGCCAAGGCAGTAATATATTTTATAATAGACGGATGAATAGCAATCTCCCTGCATTGATTCTGCATATCTTTAATTTGCCCTGGGTTGAATACTGCATTGATTTTTGAAAATGGAATATCATCACCGACTAATTCAAGCATTTGTTCTTCTTCTGTTATGGAAGGATATCCAAGTGAAAGTTTGATTAAAAACCGATCAAGCTGCGCTTCAGGCAATTTGAATGTTCCTTCCATTTCAATCGGATTTTGTGTAGCTAAAACTATAAACGGAGTGGGAAGCTTATGCGTCTCCCCTTCAATTGACACCTGTTTTTCCTCCATACACTCTAATAGACTTGATTGTGTTCTAGGAAGTGCCCGGTTGATTTCATCTACTAATAATACGTTCGTGAATACAGGCCCTTTTCGTAAATGAAAATCGTTGTCCTTTGGGTTAAAGATAGAAGCACCCAATATATCTGATGGCAGCAAGTCAGGTGTGCATTGAATCCGCGCAAACAGGCAATCTAATCCTTTTGCAAATGCTTTTACCATAGTTGTTTTTCCAGTGCCGGGGAGATCCTCTAGAAGAACATGTCCCTCAGTAAGCAGAGCAGTCAGCAAAAGCTTCAATTCTGTTTTTCTTCCAATTACACTTTTTGCAAGTTCATCCCATAATTTCTCTGTATGTTCCATTTTTATTCTCCTGCCATATTATTTTGAAATTTTAAACTAATTATAGCATGACTAGTAATAGTGGGACTATTTTAAAGTTTGAGGCAAATAAAAATCCCTTGACTCGTGTAAGTCAAGGGAGATATAATTTTTCATTATTAATAAGTTAAAGCAAATAAGCCTTTGATGTGTGAAAGATAACGAACATTACTTGCTTCTTTCATTAATGTAGCTGGAAGGCCTTTAAGCTGTGTTCCGTTTGCACCGATGGAAGCAACAGAGTCATTGCGGCCAAGGCTTGCTAGTGTACCTGAGTTAACAGGATTAAATTCTTCCATAGTTTTTTCATTAAAGAAAGCAAATAAATTGTAGCCAGTAAGTTCACCCATCTGCCAAGCATTTTGTGCAGTTGGAGGGTATGGACGACCGCCCTCTTTAGGGAATGCAACAGCACTGTCGCCAACGATAAATACTTCAGGATGTGAAGTAGATTGAAGGTATTCATTGACAGTTGCGCGTCCGCGGTCACATGCTAGACCTGATTCGCCGACTAAAGGATGGCCAGCAACGCCGCCAGTCCAAACAAATGTGTTGGCAGTAATTTTTTGTCCATCTTTAAGCTCGATGACATTTCCGTCAACCTTTGTAACAGGAAGTCCTGTTAAGAACTCAACACCGCGTTTTGCTAAGCTTTCAGTAGCACGCTCAATTAAATTGTCCGGAAGCACCGGAAGAATTTTCGGACCTGCTTCAATAAGCTTAATTTTAAGGTCATTGAAGTCAACGCCATAACTTTTAGCGATTTTAGGCATGTTATCGATGATTTCGCCAACAAGCTCAACACCTGTTAAACCGCCGCCGCCAATAACGATCGTAGCATCGGCTTCATTTTTAGTTTTAGAATATGCTTCGATTCTTTCAACAATATGATTGAAGATTTTATTTGCATCTTCAACAGATTTTAACACCATGCTGTTTTCTTGAAGTCCTGGGATGCCAAAGTATCCAGTAACACTTCCTAAACCAACAACAAGTGCGTCATATGATAAGGTTTGTCCATTATCAAGCTTTACTTCTTTGTTATCAACATTAAATGATTCAACTTTTGAAATCACTAAATTAATGTCTTTGCCTTTGAATAGTTTATCCAATGGAAGAGCGACAGCTTTCTCAGAGATTGTTCCCCCTGCAAGGCGGTGCAATTCAGTGATAATTTGATGTGTTGGGTATTGGTTTACTACAGTAATGTATGCGTCTTTTGCGTTTAAATATTGACGTGCAGTTAACGCAGTAAGAACACCGCCGTAACCTGCGCCTACAATAACGATATGTTTTGACATGTTTAAATCCTCCGTCCCTAACTTTGTTGTATAAAAGAATTATTTTTGTTGTTTGCGTTCATTTGAAATTTCAAGATAGGCATTAACAAAACGGAAAAGTTTTTGTGCCTGCGGATCTTTTATCATTTTGATTAGACCGAAAAGACCAATTACTTCATTCTTTTCATCCGCACGATCTTTTGCTTCAATAGCAGCAGATGCGATTGATTTTACAGAATCTTTTACTGGTCCTGCAATTTCTTTAATTGCGCCAACAGTGTCATTCTTTAATACGTCGTCAGTTGCCACGGATTGAGCAAAGTCATATGACTTGTTAAGAATATTGAGCAGTTCAGTTAATTTAGGTAATTGCTCCACTAAAGCTGTTAAAGCATCTTGAACCTCTGGCTTTAATAGCTGATCAAGAATATCAAGCTTGTCTTGGTTAACAGACTCTAATTGCTGTTCAGGCTTTGTTTCAGTAACTGTCGCTGTCATTTCCTAAACCCCTTTGTACAAATATTTATTCATATTATTAACTGAAAGATAATCCCAATTTGTTAGAAATTTCACAAAGATGTTCATAAAAGTTCTACTTTTATCTATTGATTTTTATCCTTCCAGTTTCCCTAAACAAATATACGACTAAATTCTGGTTTTGGCAAGGCTATTTTCATGCGAAATCTCTATGGTGGCATTGAATTTTGCCTTAATCAAACCAGCCCATTTTCCATAAAACAATCAGAAGAATCGTCCCGACGGAAAACATCACGCCAAGTACACCAAAATAGCCCCAATGCCATGTTAGCTCCGGCATATATTCAAAGTTCATCCCGTAAATGCTGGCAATAAAGGTTAATGGAATGAAAATTGAAGACATAACAGTGAGGGTTTTCATGATATTATTCATTCTATCTGAATTAAGTGATATATAGCTGTCACGGATATCATTTGTCATTTCTCTATTAGATTCAATCATTTCTGAAAGCCTTAATAAATGATCATAAATATCCATGAAATACAATCTTTCCTCTTTTGGAATAATTACACGTTCGGAATTTAAAACTCTGTACAGCAGTTCTCTCATCGGAAAAATCGTCCGGCGCAGCTTGAGGAGTTGACCTCTTATTTCGAATAAATCCTCTATCACACTGTCCTCTTTCATCTCTAACTCATTAATTTCATCTTCTATTTTGTATAGTGACGGAAAATACTCATCAACAATTTTATCCATTAAAATATAGAAAAGATTTAAGGCCCCTTTTTCAAGGATTTTTTTGTCGCTTGTCATTTTTTGCCGAATCATTATAATTTCAGGTGACGTGGATAAATGGTAGGTTACAATGAAGTTTTTTCCGACAAATACATCAATTTCTTCTGGCAAAAGAGTGGATTGATTAAGGGTATGGAGTACGAAAAAATCATAGCCATCGTAGTAATCGAGCTTTGGACGCTGCAATCTATGCATACAGTCTTCAATAGCCAGCGGATGGAAGTCAAAAGTTTGATTTAGAACTTGTGATTCCTCATCGGTTGGTGAATCAAAGTCCATCCAAAACCACCGAATTTCCGGATTAAACAACTGCTCTTTTGGCAAATCTTCGATAAGTCTCCATTCATTTGTAACTGCATATGTGCGAATCATCCGTCATCCCCCTATAAAAGGTAGAATTCCCTGATGTCTTTTATTTATATGGCAAAATAAAAGGAAGGAGATCTGTTATATCCCCTTCCATTGTTAGTATTCCTTTTATTATTGGCCATCGGCTCCATTTAAAGTAACTCTTCGAACATGGCCGTCATCAAAATTATTGGCCCGTTGCGCTTGTACTTTATCGTTCAGCAATTTCTTTTGATCGACCTGCCTTGATGGCGTTTGCTTATCCTTGGACACTTAAATACCTCCTCTGTCTCTTTAAATCCTTCTTATTGTGCTTATATTTCCGTAAAATAAACGATAAAGTAATCGGTCTTTTCCCAAAAATTTCTTTAATAATTTTACGATTGTTCGGTTTTTTTCATCCTTTTTATTTCATTTAGTAAATAGTCAACAAATGTATCATCTCTTACAAGCCAAGCTGCATGATTTCTTTTTAAGAAATACACACCCTCTTCATAAGTTTCAAAGGTTTGATCCATTTGTTTCTTGTTTCGGTCAATTTTCCACTCAGAATCAGATACCCGTTTAAGAAGATAAAGGTTTTCTTCACGGTCTTTATAAAGTGTGCCGAATGATGATTCCTTTACGTTGTACCGAGTGTTTCTGGCATCTTCTCTTAATGGTTCAAGATGAAATGTCCCAGCAACAAATTTTTTATAGGCGCTGTCGGTTAAAGAACAGCCTGAAGCTTTTGCGTGGCCGCCGCCGCCAAATTTTCCCGCTACTTCAGACACATCGATATGATCATGAATCGTTCTGAATCCGACTCGTTTTCCGCCCATATTTAAGATAGCGATATAATCAAGATGCGGATATTCCTTCCCTAATTCATTCCCAAGTTCAGAATGATAAGATTCAGCATGAACGATTCCTGCCAGATGTGATCCAATCTGGGCCTGAATAAGTTCGCGGCGCTTGCGGCGAATATACCGTTCAATTTTTTCTTCTTCCATATCTAAAATTCTTTTTTCAAAATCATCGAAGGAAAAATGGTCACTTGTATGAAGTCTTTCAATCATTTTTTCTTCAAACTCATCAATAGATACAAGAAAGAATAATGCATTTAATCTCTGGGCCTGCTGATTATTATTCTTTTCCCATTCCCATGTGTCATACTGTCTGACAAGCTCCACAAATTCAGCAATAGCGGGTGCTGGATTTAAATGGCTTCGGTTTACCAGGTATTCATATAATAATGATGTCGCACAAGTCAATTTCCCATCCTCATCCTCGACTACAATATGCGCCCACTCATAATCATTGAAATGGAGGGATGTTTTATGATGATCAAGCATCTGAACTTTTCCGCCTGCCTGAAAAAACTTTTCCAGCCGCTTTTCATTTTCCTCGTTGACGGAGAGATCAGTAATAATTAGAGATGTGTCCCTGTCCCCGTTCTCGTAAAACCATTCTACCTCGCGGTCAAGGCCGGAAATAGAGTTATAACGAACCTTTACATTTTTGCCAAAAGCAAGCTTAGCAAGGATGCCGCATCCGACACCATCTAAATCATTATGTGACAGCAAATGATACATTGACTTCACCCCAAAGTTAGTATGGATTTATTATGGAAGAATTATTGAAAAATTTTCAAGTTTAGAGATGTAAAAAAGACCTGAAAGCAATTATATGCTTTCGGGCCTTTTGTAAAATAATTCATTGCAGTCAAGCGAATTTTTCATTGAATCTATAATAGAATCCAATGGGCTGCTGAAAATATACGGGTAATCAATTTCTTTCAGTTCTTCTCTAATTGGATAGGCAAGTTTTTCTGGACTAACGCTGAATTCCGAGTAAACACCTGGCTTGTTTCCACGGGGGTCAACCCTAAACCATGAATCCATCTCGTTAAGCCAGACAGCATTAAAACCGTGAAGGGCATAACCGGATTCAGGAGTTCCTTTTCTTGTGACCCGCTGGTAACAAAACCCTGCCGGAATATTCATTCCCCTTAAAAAGGCTGCAAGCAAATGTGCCTTGGCAAAGCATATTCCTTCCTTATGCTCTAATGTTTCTGAAGCAGTAATTGAAACAAATTTACTATCAACATCAAAAGAGTGCTGAATCTCATCTCGTACAAAATTAAATGCTAATTTGGCGCGTTCTAATTTTGTTTTACCCATATAATTGAACTCTTCAATTTTGGCAAGGATCTTGTTGTTACGAAAATTAATGATTTCTGTTTCCTGTAAAAATTCCGGTATATCCCCTGAGGCAATTAATTCCATATTAACCACTCCCATTATCTGATTAGGATATTATAGGGTAATTAATGCATTCATTCAGTGATATATATCAATGATCCTCATTTTACGATGTAAGCTTTAACCCAATCGCTGCCCCAAGAACCAAACAAATAAACAAAATCCGCTTCCAGTCTTTTGGTTCACCATAAAGAATCATCCCAAGAATAGCTCCCCCAGAGGCACCGATTCCAGTCCAAATCGCATAGGCGGTTCCCATCGGCAAATGCGCCATCGCTAATGCGAGAAATAAAAAACTGCCTCCGAAACTGATCATAAGAAAGGCTAAGGATTGCCAGTTCTTGTTTTTATGAAGTGTGTTGATAGCTGTAACCCCGGTCATTTCAAACATTCCTGCCAGAACAAGATAAAACCAGCTCATTAGGCGGCTCCCTCCTTCACTTCAGACGGCTCCTCTTTTGTTACTAGCTTAAGCCCGATTACACCCGTTAATAAGATTAAGATTAGAATGATCTTTGCCGGTTCTAGTGGATCGCCAAAGAAAAGGATATCTGACAGGACGGTTCCTGCTGTGCCCAATCCTGTAAATACTGCATAAACCGTACCAACAGGCAGCTTCTTCCCTGCCATGATTAATAAATAAAAACTGACAATTATACAAATAACTGTTCCCGCCCATGTCCAAAAATCATATGCATGTTTTAGGCCAATGACCCAGAAAACCTCGAAAAATGCCGCTATAAATACTTTTAGCCAATTCATTCATGTTCCCTCCTAAGGAAAAAATAAAAAAGCCCGGCAGATAGCTGTTTTGAACAGTTATCTCCCGGGCTTTTATCCCTCCGTGTCACAGTTTGCACTGTGGGTTCTCTCTCGGACCAGACCAGAACAGATGTTTCTGCGGAACCCTAGAGAACCTTACTATTTTCATTACTTATTATTATATTTTATCTTGACCGTTTATCAAGATGATTTTACTTCCTTTTTCTGCTAAATGTTCTTGATTGCTTCTGAAATGAGTGCTTCTCCTGACACTAAATCAAAAGAGCGCTTATACGTGCCCTTTTCTTTAAGAACAGCAGCAATCGTTTGGGCAACATCTTCGCGGGGAATAGTTATTCTTGTAAGCTGATCCCCAATAGATATTTTTCCTGTCCCCGGTTTATTTAGTAACCCGCCTGGACGAATGATTGTGTAGTCCAGATTACTTCGCATAAGCTCCTTATCAGCGTAATGCTTGGCAACATAATATGGCTTAATTTTCTCATTCCAATTTTCCCTGTTATTTGCCTGAAGCGCACTGACCATGACAAATCGCTTAATGCCGGCTTTTTCAGCAGCTTCCACCGTTTTTACCGCACCATCCAGATCAATTAGCAAGGTTTTATCTGCCCCTGTATGTCCCCCTGAACCAGCTGTGAAAACAATCGCATCACAGCCTTTTGCTGCATTGGCTATGGAATCAACAGTATCTTCTAAATTAGCTAATGCTGTTTCAATTCCTATTGCTTCATAGTTTTTAGCCTGTTCTTCATTTCTAACCATAGCTCTGACGGTAAATTCCTTGCTGTCATTTAATATACGGGTTAGGTGCTTGCCAATTTGTCCATTAGCTCCTACAACAAATACCTTCATTAAATAATTACTCCCTTCCAGTTTTTTCATTTATTATTTCATTAATTAATTAGCCTTTCAAGGAAAGGGCCTCAAACTTGACCTTAGTCAAGGAAGCCCCATAGGGTACCTCTTATAATGAAGATGTAAACAAAGCTCAACATTAGGAGGAAAAGCACATGAAAACAGTTACTTTCCAGCTCGAACCGCTTACATGTCCATCATGTATAAAAAAAATTGAAGGCGCACTATACAAACAAGAAGGTGTAGCCGAAGCCAAAGTACTCTTTAACTCAAGCAAAGTCAAAGCCAAATATGATGAAACCATCATCAAACCTGTTGACATTCAATCCACGATAGAAAAGCTTGGTTATCCTGTTATGCGTTAAAGCACTGGGGGCCTGACCCCCACTGGTTTAACGCGTTACCATGTCGGGGGCCTGACCCCCGCTGATTTAAAGTGCGAAAGGGTGAGTGGTATGACTCAGAGGATGAGGTCGGTTGTTGTTGGTGTGTCGGCTGTGATGCTGGCTGCGGCTTTTGCAGCTAAATGGTTAGGGTTAGGTTTAATGATGGATGTGTTCTTGCTGGCTGCGACTGGAGCAGCGGGGTTTCCGATTGCGAGGAAGGCTTTTCAGGCATTGAGAATGAAAGTGTTCAGCATTGAATTGCTTGTAACGATTGCAGTTATCGGCGCCTTAATCATTGGAGAATATACGGAATCTGCTGCAGTCACGTTTTTATTTCTATTCGGTGCCTTTCTTGAAGCAAAAACACTGGCTAAGACCAGGTTTTCTATTAAGGCACTGATGGATCTTGTTCCAGCAGAAGCGAATGTTATTAGGAAAGGTGAATCTGTTCAATTACCTGTTGAGGAATTAACAGCAGGTGATCGGGTTCTTATTCGTTCAGGTGATAAAGTGCCGGCTGATGGGTTTATCGATACCGGTACAGGCTTTCTAAATGAAGCAGCTATCACAGGGGAACCGTATCCTGCGAGGAAAAACATCGGAGATCACGTATTTGCAGGCACAATACTAGATAGCGGTTATATTGAGGTTATTGCAGAAAAGGTTGGCGATGATACAACCTACTCAAAAATCATTGAACTTGTTGAGGAAGCTCAGGAAGCTAAGGCTAAAACGCAAAAGTTCCTGGAAAAGTTTGCGAATCTCTATACCCCTGCCATTGTCATCCTATCAATCCTTGTATATATAATCACAAAAGATATTGATCTTACATTGACATTCCTAGTCATTGCCTGTCCAGGTGCCTTGGTTATCTCTGCTCCAGTATCTATTGTTGCTGGTATAGGCAATGGGGCTAAGAACGGCATCCTCATAAAAGGCGGGGAAATGATTGAAAAGTTTGCTCGGGTCAATGCAGTTGTATTCGATAAAACAGGAACTTTAACGAAAGGCCAGCCTGAAATAACAGAGATCGCAGCCATGACAATCAATGAAAATGACTTATTGCAATTTGCCGCACAGGCAGAAACCATTTCAGAACACCATCTCGGTCAAACAATCGTTCGGGAAGCAAAAAGCCGCAATCTTTCACTTAATGAAAAACCGGATGAGGCTGAGGTTATTAAGGGGTTGGGGATTACTGGGAAAATACAAAAAAACGTGTTTGCGATTGGGAATCGAAAACTTATGCTCGATAAAGAAATCTATATACCCAGAGGAATTGAGATTCAGGCCTTAGGTTCAGAGAAAAAAGGAAATACCGTGATTTTTGTAGCCATTAATAAAGAGATTGCCGGTCTGATTTCCATTGCCGATCAAATTCGGCCAGAAGCCGCAGAAGCCATTAGAAAATTAAAAGCCAATGGCATTAAAAAAATCTATATGCTTACCGGAGACAACCGACACACGGCAAATCTTGTCGCAAATAAATTGGGCATCGATCACGTCCTTGCTGAAATGCTCCCAGAAGATAAAGTTACTAAGGTAAAACAGCTTCAGGAAGAAGGTTACCGCGTAGCCATGGTTGGTGATGGAATTAATGACGCCCCTTCAATAGCAGCAGCCGATATCGGGCTGGCTATTGGCGGTGCAGGAACAGATGCAGCCATGGAAACAGCTGATGCAGTCCTCATGTCTGGGAAGCTTGACAAATTAGTTCACGCTCTAAAGCTCTCTAAGGCAACCGTCAGAAATATGAAACAAAACACCTATTTTGCCGTGAGCACCGTAATCCTTTTGCTTGGCGGGGTCCTGCTGAAAAAAGTATTTTTAGCATCAGGCATGCTCATTCACGAATTAAGTGTGTTAATTGTTATTCTTAACGCGATCCGTTTAGTAGGATATAATAGTGAGAGGAAAAAGAAGCAAGAAGCAGATCCTGCTATTATGATCGAAAAGGGTGTTTAAAATTGAGCAGCTGCGGGCACACAGACCATCACGGGAAACATTTATGCATTTCCGTTGTACCAACTTTTAATCATTTAAAGCAAGAAGAAATGGAAGAAATCGTAAAGACAACAAAAATGGAGAAGTTTTCTCGAGGACAGGTCATCTACGAACCCGGAGATCCCTCAGACTATATGTATATTGTTCATAAAGGCCGAGTGAAAATTTACAGGCTTTCAGAATCTGGCAAAGAACAGCTAATTAGGATTATGGGGCCCGGGGATTTTATGGGAGAGCTTTCGCTATTTTCTAAGACAGCCTTTGATCACTATGCAGAAACAATGGAAAAAACAGAAATATGTTTTATGAGACAAAAAGATCTTCAAGCATTTTTACTAAAATGGCCATCCATTTCATTAAAGTTGCTTGATGAACTTAGCAAACGGCTTGACCATACAGAAAAACTGGTCAGCAGTCTGACACTAGAGGATGTCAGCAAGCGAATTGCTTCCTATCTCGTTGAACTGGCAGAAGAACAAAACAAACTGCAGGTGTCACTCCCAATGAGTAAAAAAGATTTAGCCTCCCATCTTGGAACTACACCGGAAAGTGTAAGCAGAAAACTGACCGAATTCCAGGAACATGGATTAATTAAACAAACAGGGCAAAAAGGTATTGAGATTATCGACCTTGAGTCGCTAAAACTTCAATAAAAAAGTATTGGAGAATATCCAATACTTTTTTATTGTGCAAAATCCATCTCCAGCATAATCGGGCAATGGTCACTTCCCATCACTTCGGAATGAATTTGTGCGGCTTTAATCTGATTTTTTATACGGTCGGAAACAATAAAATAGTCAATGCGCCATCCAATATTTCTTTCCCTTACTTTCATCATATAACTCCACCATGTATACGCCCCTTCCGCATCTGGGTACACATACCGGAAACTGTCCACGAACCCGCAATCAAGGAGAGTAGTCATTTTATCCCGCTCCTCATAAGTGAATCCGGAGTTCCCTATATTTGGTTTGGCATTTTTTAAATCAATTTCTTGGTGGGCAACATTTAAATCACCGCAATAGATGACCGGCTTTTTCTTGTCAAGCTCCAGCAAATAATCGCGCAGCTCGTCCTCCCACTCCAAACGAAAAGAAAGTCTCGCCAAGTCTCTTTGGGCATTTGGAGTATATACATTCACCAGAAAGAAGCTTTCGAACTCAAGGGTAATAATTCTGCCCTCGTCTTCTGAATCCTTATCCCCTACCCCATATCTAACAGATATCGGCTCTGCTTTGGTAAAAATAGCTGTACCTGAGTAGCCCTTTTTCAAGGCATAATTCCAGTATTGATGGTATCCCTCAAGGTCAAGCTGGATTTGCCCTTCCTGAAGCTTGGATTCCTGAATACAAAAAATATCTGCATCCACTTCATGAAAATAATCTAAAAAGCCCTTCTTTACACAGGCTCTAATTCCGTTCACATTCCATGACACAAATTTCATATGCTGCTTTCCCCTTTAATCATTTCTCTAGAATATAGAGTAACATGGAAAAGCTGCACACGCACTGAATTTGATCTTGGAAATATGTGCACGCTGACAAAAGAATTCTGTGAACAATGATTATTTTGGGTATGAGCTAATAAAATATCTATATAACTTCATGGTGTGTGACATAAAGGGTTTCTTCATGAACCTGGCAGAGAAGCCTTTTAAGGCAGGTCTTATTTCGTATAAAAGCGAACTAAGCTTTTTAATGAAAATTTTTTTATTGAAACTGGCAAATAATAAGTTAATATAAAGGATTTGCGCTGAAAGGAGAAGATTATGCAAAATAAAGGTTTTCAATTATCATTACAGACTGGAAGCTTGGTTGCCGGTTTTATGGTATGGGTCATCCTTTCATCGTTGATGGCTTATATAAGAGTGGATATTCCGCTCACCGATGGCCAAAGTTCATTGGTAACAGCAGTCCCCGTGATTCTTGGGTCGATTCTCCGCGTCCCAATTGGATTTTGGACTAACCGATACGGGGCAAGAGTAATTTTTGCCATAAGCTTTGCCCTGCTTATTTTGCCGGTATTTATCATCAGTATTGCTAATTCATTTTTAACCCTCATTCTGGGCGGTTTGCTTCTAGGGATTGGCGGAGCGGTATTTTCAATCGGGGTTACCTCCCTGCCAAAATATTATCCTAAAGAAAAGCATGGATTTGTCAACGGGATTTACGGGGCCGGTAATATTGGAACGGCGATTACATCTTTTTTAGCACCAGTGATTGCGGATTCTGCAGGATGGCGGGCAACCATTCAATTTTACATTATCTTAATGGCACTTGTTGCTATTATTAACTTCCTGCTTGGTGATCGCAAGGAGAAAAAGGTGCATGCGGTCTTTTCTGAACAGGTTAAAAGTGTTTATAAAAATCCTATACTTTGGCTTTTAAGCCTATTTTATTTTATTACATTTGGGTCGTTTGTTGCCTTTACCATTTATTTGCCTAACTTTTTGGTCAATCACTTTGGGCTGGAAAAAATCGATGCCGGCATGCGAACGGCTGGATTCATTGCCTTGGCCACGTTCTTGCGGCCCGTTGGGGGATGGCTGGGGGATAAGTTTAATTCCTTTTTAATATTAGTTGTGGTTTTTTCTGGACTGACTTTCGCTGGATTTCTTTTATCGTTCACCCCTTCTCTGCCAATCTACACAGTTGGCTGTTTGGCGGTTGCAATCTGTGCTGGAATCGGAAATGGTACCATCTTTAAACTGGTTCCCTTTTATTTTTCCCAGCAGGCAGGAATTGTTAACGGGATTGTCTCCGCTATGGGAGGTTTAGGGGGGTTTTTCCCGCCAATCATTTTAACCATCCTATTCAGCTGGACCGGGCACTATGCTATTGGTTTTATGGCCTTGTCAGAGTTTGCCCTGGCAAGTACCATTCTTGTTGTCTGGCTGTATTACCAAGAGCGGCTAACGCTAGCACGTGAAATCATGGAGAACACGAGTGAAGGCATTATGGTAACAGATTTAGACGGCAAGATTGTCAGTGTGAATCCAGCATTTACTAGGGTTACTGAATTTACACCTGAAGAGGCAGTCGGCAAATCGCCAAGTATTTTGCAATCAGGCAAGCATGATGCTTCTTTTTATAAGAAAATGTGGGCTGAAATTGACAAAAAAGGTTATTGGCAGGGAGAGATTTGGAATAAAAGAAAAAGCGGCGAGATTTATAAGGAGTGGCTGACGATTAGTATCCTTCGCGATGAGAGCGGAAATAAATATAGGTATGTTGGTATGTTCAGCGATATTACAAAGCCTTAAGGCAAGAAAAATCACTTTCGGTTTTTATCGAAAGTGATTTTTTTATTTGTTTATTTGGTTTTATATCCGTCCCTTGCCCGATATTGCTGCGGCGCACGAGCTGGATAGCGGGCTGGAAAACTAAACATATGGATAAGCTGGGTAAACGGGATTGCCGCAAATAATATAAATGAGGCAATGACATGGATTTGGAATAAAAGCGGTACCCCCAGCATCAGCTGGTAATCTGGCTGGAAGGTAAACAGACTTCTAAACCACGGACCGATTGTCACTCGATATTCGTATTCGACCACCGTTGTATTATAGACAAGTGTCATATATGTACCAAGCCCTGCTACAACAAACAGCCAAATCACGGTAAACCAGTCGGCAAATGAAGCATGGACTTTTACTCTTGGGTTTGTAGCTTTGCGGATAATAAGGATGATCAGGCCAACGACAACCATCAGACCGGCAACCCCACCGCCGGCAATCGCACCGAAATGGTATAAATGATCGGAGACGCCAATCGCTAAATAAAATTCTCTTGGGATAAGAACACCCATGACATGACCGATAAAAGCAAAAACGATGCCCCAATGAAAAAGTATGGAACCAGCCCGAAGCCACTTTTTCTCGAAAATTTCAGTTGACGGGGCATGCCACGTTTTTCCGCGAAAAATAAAACGGTAAAAAGAGGCGACGACCAAAATGGTACCAACGATATAAGGAAAAACACCCCACCAAAAAAGTCCTTCCATATCCATCCTCCTTTTAAACATAATAATCAGGTTCGAAATAGACCTTGGTTTGGACAGAAACCTCTTAAAACCTGTTCATTGAGTCCGAACTTGACCCGGGTTCGGACAAAACTTCCTTAAAACCTGTTTAGCGAGTCCGAACTTCACCCTGGTTCGGACACAACCCCCGCAAAACTTGCTCACCTAGTCCGAACTTCACTGGGGTTCGGACTGAACTCCCTAAAAACTTGCTCAGCGAGTCCGAACTTCACCCTGGTTCGGACACAACCACCGATAAACCTGCTTACCAAGTCCAAACTTCACCCTGGTTCGGACACACCCCCCGCAAAAACTGCTCAGTGCGTCCGAACTTCACGCCAGTTCGGACGACAGAACTCCTCCATAGTCTATTAATCAAGCCCAAACTACAAATAAAGCATTGGGTACGGCATATCATCCAAATCAGCTTCTTCTCGTCCGCTTTCCACTTGAGAAATTTCGTCTGCAGTCGGAGCTTCGAGTGCAAAAGACATTAACAGATCAAAAATATGATAATAGGGGCTAGTTTCCGCGAGATTGGAAAAAATTCTCTGCCCTGCATATGCTAGTCTTTTCTTCAACCCGTCTAATTCTTTGCAGTCCTCCGCAACTGCGGCAAGCTCAAGTAGCATTGGCATATAATCCGCCAGTTCTTTTCCAATATGTTCAAACCCTAAATATTCAATTAGTTTTTGAAGCTGTATCAGTGCCCCTCCGCGTTTACGGCTGTCGCCAAGCTCTTGCGAAGTAAGGTACAGACCCGTTTTTTCTTTGTAGTCAAAGAGGGACACATAATGCTCCTGGAGCTCCGTTAGTGACATGGAGACTAACGGTTTTAGCCGTATGCTTGCTTCCTTCTGCAGCTCCTCAGATGAAATATACTTTTTCACGAACGCATCAAGATTTTGTGCTTCGTCAATAAAAGCCTGGTCCGGGTAATCCAAGAAGCGGGAGACAATGAATAGAATTGCTTGATCGTCCTTTATCATCCGTTCTCACTTCTTTCATAAGGATAGGTCACCATACCTTCTGGAGGCGCGATTTCTTCAATGCTGCAGGAGCCTTGCCGATAATGCAGATTATCGTCCATTTCCCTGCGGCCTGTTGGAATAACAAATCGCTCATTGTACTTGGCAACTCCTAATAGACGTGCCATGTCCTCCAGCTCTTCAACTGTGGTGTTCGCTTCCTTAAGCAGCTGACTTTTCTTCACCTCATCAACACCGCCAACCGTTTTTGCCCGCATATGCACGCGCATCGCTGCCATCTTCAAAAGAACCCTGCGGATGACACTAGTATCATCGGCTGACAGAAGGGATGCGAGATATTCCATAGGGATTCTCATGTCATCTACTGCAGGAATATAGCCATCCGCACTTAAGCTATTCTCGTTGGTAATATGGTTCATAATCGGGCTAAGCGGCGGAACATACCAAACCATTGGCAGCGTTCGGTATTCCGGATGGAGCGGCAGGGCTATTTTCCACTTCATCGCCATTTTGTAGATTGGTGATTCCTGTGCACTTTTGATCCAGCTGTCGTTGATGCCCTGTTCCCGTGCTTTTTCAATGATTTCAGGATCATTCGGATTTAAAAATACAGAAAGCTGTGATTCGTATAAATCTTTAGGATCTTCCACAGAAGCTGCTTCTTTGACTCTGTCAGCATCATATAGAACAACCCCGATATAGCGAATCCTTCCGACACATGTTTCCGAACAGACCGTCGGCAGCCCTGCTTCTGTTCTTGGGTAGCAGAAATTACATTTCTCGGCTTTGTGGGTGTTCCAATTGTAGTACACCTTATGATACGGGCATCCATTCATACAGAAACGCCATCCCCGGCAAGCATCTTGGTCTACCAGAACAATGCCGTCTTCCTCTCTTTTATAAAGAGCCCCAGATGGGCAGGATGCCACGCATGATGGATTTAAGCAATGCTCGCAAATTCGCGGCAAATACATCATAAAGGTTTTTTCATACTCCATGGCAATATGCTCTTGAAGTTTCTGGACGTTAGGGTCCATCGGCACGACTTCACTTCCACCGGCAAGATCATCATCCCAGTTCGAGCCCCAAGTCGGCTTATCAATATATTCACCAGTGATCATTGATCTTGGCCGCGCAACTGGGAGACTCTCTCCCTTCGGCCGCTTGGAAAGATGTTCAAAGTCATATGTCCATGGCTCATAAAAATCATCGATCGTAGCCATATTCGGATTGTAAAAGATGTTGGCAAGCTTAGAAATCGGTCCGCCTGCGCGCAGGTGCAGCCTTCCGTTTCTTAATGTCCATCCGCCTTTATAGCGGTCCCGATTTTCCCATTCCTTGGGGTATCCGGGACCAGGCCTTGTTTCAACATTGTTATACCAGACATATTCCATCCCTGGTCTGTTAGTCCATGTGTTCTTACATGTAACCGAACATGTATGACAGCCAATACATTTATCCAAATGCATGACCATCGCCACTTGGGCTTTAATTCTCAAGCCAATCAACCTCCTTCAGCGGACGGATAATGGCCATTGTATCCCTGTTGCTTCCTGTTGGGCCGTAATAATTAAATCCGTAGCTAAGCTGTGAGTATCCGCCGATCATATGTGTCGGTTTTGGATTAATCCTTGTCACACTGTTGTGTGTTCCTCCGCGTTTTTTGTTGATAGTATTGCCCGGTACCCCCATATGCCTGTCTTGGGCATGATACATAAACGCAACACCGCGCGGAATCCGATACGTTAAAACAGCTCTTGCTGTCACAACTCCATTCCGGTTATATACCTCAATAAAATCATTGTCTTTGATCCCTGCAGAAGCTGCATCCTTTTCATTCAGCCATACAACCTGCCATCCCCTAAACAGCTGGGACATTTGGTTTGTATCTGTAAACATTGTATGAATGCCCCATTTTTGGTGCGGGGTCATATATCGCAGGGTAATGGATTTCCCTGGATTATCGACTTCCTTCTCCCCTTTTAAAAATGGCATGGCATTGACTGGCGGGAGATAAAGCGGCAGTCCTTCCCCATAATCCAAAATCACTTCATGATCGAGATAAAAGCTTTGCCGGCCAGTGAGCGTATGCCAAGGAATATTGTATTCTTTATTCACAGTGAATGGAGAATACCGTCGATTATCCTTTTCAAGACCGCTCCAGACAGGAGTTGAGATTGTTTGGCGAGGCTGGATTGTCAGTGCATCGAGGGTAAAATCTTCTTCTTCGCGGTTTTCCGCAATATGCATAAGACTCTTTCCCGTCTTTTCCTCCATCGATTTCCAGCCTTCAACCGCCCGTTTCCCATTTGTTGCTCCGGACATGAGCAGAATCGCGTTGATGGCCTGTTTGTCTGAGAAAAGATCAGGGTGGCCTTTTCCTACACCCTCACGCTTGGATACGCCTAATCTCTTTAACAGCTCTTTGTAGGCCTTTTCTCCGTCAACTTTTACACCTTTTGTTCCGTAACCTTTGCGGATATTTTCTCCTACTGTCGTCCACATATCGTATACGTTCGGATAATCACGTTTAACGATTGTCAGATTAGACATCGTTTTACCAGGTATCGCTTGGATTTCCCCATTGCGCCAATCCTTTACCTTTCCGAATGGCTGGGCGATTTCATTGATCGTATCGTGTGCCAGCGGTGACATGACTACATCCTCCTGAGCAGGAAGATGATCTTCTGCCAGCTCAGAAAATACCCGGGCGATTTCTCTAAAGGCATCCCAGTCACTTCTTGTTTCCCATGGCGGTGAAATAGCCGCATTAAATGGGTGGACAAATGGATGAAGGTCTGTGGTGCTTATATCGAATTTTTCATACCAGGTTGCTGCAGGCAGAATAATATCGGAAAATAGCCCAGAGCTTGTCATGCGGAAATCCATCGCGATAAATAGATCCGTTTTTCCTTCAGGCGGCTTTTTGTCCAGTTGTACATCTGCTGGCTCCCAGGAATTTTCCGTATCTGTAAGAACAGAATCATCTCCGCCAATCAAATGCTTAACAAAGTATTCATGGCCTTTTCCGCTATCTCCGAGTAAATTGGAACGCCAGTTAAAGAAGACACGCGGAAAGTTCTGCGGATCATTGGGATGTTCCATTGCATATTGAATGTTTCCCTTTTCAATTTGCTTGGCAATATCTTCGATAACGGCCTGGTCGTTATCCCCTAACCGCTCACGGGCATCCTTCATCACATCAATGGAATTCTGCGTCCACTGCGGAAAACTTGGCAGCCAGCCAAGACGTGCTGACATCGCATTAAAGTCCGCTGGATGCATATTTTGATATTTGCTGTTTGGACTCCAGTCATTTGTTTCGCCTTCTGCTTTATATTCATAGCGGAATTGTTCCGTTGCAAAATAAAAGAATGAAGTACCATTCATGAATCTAGGTGATTTGGTCCAATCATTAGCAAAAGCAATTTGCGAAAACCCTTCAATTGGGCGTACTTTTTCCTGGCCGACATAATGGGCCCAGCCACCGCCGTTTACACCTTGAGATCCTGTTAATAAAACAAGGTTAAGGATGCAGCGATAGATTTGGTCACTATGGAACCAGTGGTTGGTTCCTCCGCCCATGGCAATCATAGATTTCCCCTGTGTCCTTGCCGCATTGTCGGCAAATTCTCTGGCAACCTGGATAACATGTTCCTTTTTCACACCAGTAATACTTTCCTGCCATGCTGGTGTATAAGGCTTGCTGTCATCGTTATAATCTGTTGGATAATCCCCTTTTAATCCTCTGTTGACGCCTGTATGGGCCATCATTAAATCATACACTGTAGTTACGAGGATCTCGTTTCCTTGCTGGTCCTTAATTTTCTTAACCGGAACGCCTAAAGATACCTTGCCGCCTTTCTTTTCGGCGAAATATGGGAAGTCTACCAAAACAACCTCATCAGAATCATTAATGAAGCTTAGCTTTGGATTAATGGCCTTTCCATCCTCGCTCTTTAGATCCAGATTCCAATTCTGTTTTCCTTTATCCCATCTAAAGCCTTGACTTCCAATTGGAATAGCCGTGCTTTTTGAATTTTCATCCCAGACCACTGTCTTCCACTCGCCAAGCTCACTGCCTTGGGCAATGTCTGAAGCTCTCAAGAAGCGGTCGGAACGATAGCTGCCTTTTTGGCCGTCTAACATAACAAGGAATGGCAGATCTGTATACTGCTTAGCATAGTCAACAAAATATGGTGTTTCTTTATCAGCATAGAATTCTTTTAAAATCACATGTGTCATGGCCATGGCCAGTGCGCCATCAGTACCAGGCTTTGCTGGCAGCCATATGTCAGCGAATTTTTCATATTCCGCATAATCCGGGCTTACCCCAACAACCTTCGTTCCGTTATAGCGTGATTCGACCATAAAGTGAGCATCAGGCGTCCGCGTCTGTGGAATATTTGTGCCCCAAATGATGAAATACTTTGAGTTATACCAATCTCCGCTTTCCGGTACATCTGTCTGATCTCCCCAAACCTGCGGAGAGGCTGGCGGAAGGTCTGCATACCAGTCATAGAAGGAAAGGATGGTTCCGCCGATTAAGGATAGGAATCTTGTTCCTCCTGCGTAGCTGATCATCGACATTGCCGGTATCGGCGAGAAACCGCAGACCCGATCAGGTCCGTATTTTTTGATTGTGTAAATAGTGGCAGCAGCGATTAATTGGCATAGTTCCTTCCAATTTCCGCGGACAAATCCGCCTTTTCCGCGCGCTTTCACATACTTAGCTCTTTTTTCAGGATCATTGACAATATTTTCCCATGCTTGAACAGGATTATCGGCAGACTTTAGTTCGTTGAGCCATAATTCGTAGAGATCACCACGGACATAGGGGTGTTTAACTCTTGTTGGACTGTATGTATACCAGGAAAAGCTGGCACCCCGCGGACATCCTCTTGGTTCATAGTCAGGGAAGTCCTCCCCTGTTGATGGATAATCGGTTTGCTGTGTTTCATAGACGATAATTCCATCTTTGACATAAATTTTCCAGCTGCATGAGCCGGTACAGTTTACTCCATGTGTGGAACGGACAATTTTGTCATGCTGCCATCGTCTTCGATAAACGTCCTCCGAATTTCTCGGTCTTGGGCTATGTTCTGTCCAGCCATCGTTAATTCTTGATCCTCGCTGTAAATGTTTTAATCCAGCTAGTAATTTATTCTGCTTTTGCTCCATTTATCCAGTCCCTCCTTTCTATGCTGCTCAGCGGATTAAAATCTTCACCTGCGATTCTTACTGGGCCGACACCTTCTTCAAGCTCCCTGACAAAAATCTCGAAGCTTGCAGCATTGGCGGCGGCAAGAATGAGTCTCTGCAGCGTGTTCATATCATTCATTTCATAGATTTTTTCAATCATTTCTCCTGGGATCTGACCAAATCGCATTCTTAAAAGCGCGATTAAATCCTCCCTGTCCTCCACAAGCATGGAGTCTGACTCAAAGGAAAACATTTTATCACCCTCCCTTAAAGCTTAATCATTTTGAAATACTCTTGAATCAAGCGATTTTTACAGCTCTCTGCTGTTTCTTTAAAGAATTCGCTAACTTCTTCATCCGGCTCGAAGGCTTGCTTATCACTAATAATTGTTCTGCCAACTTCAGAGAAGCTGTCTGCAAGCTTGATAGATAGCTCAAAGCCTGAGTGGCTTTTCTTGATAAAACCATGAGCGTCATACGGATGAATATTATATTTTTTAAAAATATCAATCATTCTGCGATAAAGAACTGGTGAAACAATCCTCAATGATTCTTCTTTTTGCAGCTGATATTCTCCCAATTTATTTCCCTCCCAAAAGACTTCCTTAAATTTCCTCGGATTATTATTCGTTATGACCAAGCAATTTATTCATTTCATCCTCATTATGGATTAAATCAACAATGATCAGGCCGTCCAGCAGCTTCAAGAATCGTTTATCTGCTTCCTGGTTTTCCAGCATTTTCTTCATTTGCTCGACAATCCGGCGCATAATATCGTGATCACGGGTCAGCTGTGCAACAAGATCATTCAGTTCTGGATGCTCCTCCTTCATTTCTTTATATAAACCCTCTTCTTCTGACTGGGCATGTGCCAATGTCCGTGATTCCCAATGCTCTATAATGATTTCCGCTATTTGCAGCGCTTTTTCTTTATCATTTTCTCCAAGACAGCGATGAAATAAAGAAGCTAATTCCTTTGCTTCATTTAAGGCAGCCTCATGGATAGAGGAATGTGCGTCTTGCTTTTTAAGGCTAGGTCCCGACAAATTAGATCTCTCCCTTTCACATAAGGTAAATTATGGCTTAGATAAGCATTAGTAACCATCATATCCAAAACAGGGGCTGATAAACTTATAAGAGATGAACGTTTTATGACGAAGAAAATTTTGGAAATTTTTTTCAGCCACTTAAATTAAAATATGTTATTATTAATGGCAAAATGACTTTTACGATTCTTTATAAAGAAGGTTTGAATCATGATAAAAGATAAAGTGATGCGGTTAATAGCTTCATTCCTGGCTGCCATTCTCGGCGGGATTGTTTTTCAGCTGCTGCATTTGCCAATTCCCTGGCTGCTTGGATCGATGACTTTTGTCTTAATCGGTTCCCGGTTATTTAAAATAGAATTCTATTGGCCACGATATATAAGAGAGGCTGGGCTTATTATTGTTGGTTATGAAATGGGGCTTTCTTTTACAAAGGAAACTCTGATTGAGGTAGGCAATAAGCTGCCATCCATGCTGTTTACGACCGTTTTAATTATTCTTTTTTCATCTGGTGCTGCATGGATCATTTCTAAGTTTACTAAAGTGGATTATCCCTCTGTCCTATTAGGCAGTATTCCAGGCGGACTTTCACAAATGATTGTGATGGCCGAGGAAGAAAAGGGCATTGATTTAACGATTGTGACCTTTTTGCAAGTGGCCAGGCTGATGATGATCATTTTTATTGTGCCTGTTCTTGTGTTTGGTCCTTTTTTCGGAGGTGAAAAGAGTGCAGTAGTGGAGGCGTCGTCCCCTTTATGGAGTGATTTGTCATCTAAAGTTCTTTTGTTTTTTATTCTTTCTATTGGCTTTGCTTTTCTTGGAAAAAGGATCCATATGCCGACTCCTTTTTTACTTGGCCCAATCATTGTCACGGCGAGCCTGAATATTTCAGGCGTCAACGGACCCCTGCTGCCGCATGGCCTATTAGATCTATCACAATTATTTATTGGCGGATATATTGGCCTAATGATGAAACCAGAAAAACTCGAAAACAAGACAAAAATGATAACTTTGGCCTTGATCAGCAGCTTTTCACTTATTCTATGTGCATTAGGTTTGAGCGTTGGTTTGATGACGTATTATCATTTCTCCATCCCTACAAGCTTTCTTGCTCTCGCGCCAGGCGGAATGGAACAAATGGCGCTGATGGCGCATGAAATAAGAGCTGATCTATCCATTGTGACCGCCTATCAGCTCTTTCGGATTTTCTTTATTCTTTTCATTGTTCCTCCCGTCCTAAAATGGCTTTTTAAAACACAAATGAATAAAAAACTAAGAATAAAACAAAAAGCCACTGAATAAAACCGCCTTGAATAGGGCGGTTTTTTTGTTGTCGAAATTGTTGTTTTTTCAAATTTATGCTCTTGTTTTGACAGCTTTTGTCAGGCAGCAGGAAAAAGTGGTAGTGGATGATGAATAAGTTTACATGCCAAAAAAAGCTTCGGAGCGTGCTTCCGAACGATTCATAACCTAAGAGATAGAAAGGGATGGAAAAAATGACAAGTGAATTTGTTAAAGCTTATACAGTGAAAGAAGTATCAAAAATGATCGGTGTACCGCCAGGCACCTTAAGACAGTGGGAAAAAGATCTTGACGGCCTCCTTATAATCCCGCGTACAAAACAGGGCGCCCGTTTTTATACAGATGAAGAAATCAACATGCTAAACATTGTAAAGCAAATGCGCGCAAAGAGCTTAAGTAAAGAAATGATTAAAGAGTTATTCCAAAAACATTTAGATTCAAAAGGCGGTTCCGAAGCAATCGAAACCGTTCCGGCAATGATTGACGAAATCGAACCAGCACAGGAAAAAAGCGAGATGAAAGAATTAGAACTATACGCAGTTATGGAGGAGTTCCGCACACGTTTAATTGATGATGTAAGAGCTGAAATAAGAACATCAATAAAGAAGGAAGTTCTTGAGGAAGTGAAAAAAGAAATCTCAAAAGGGTCCCTTCATACTGTAAAAAGTTTATCTGATTCTATTTATAAATCGAATGAAAAAACTAAAGAGGAGATTCAAGAACTTTCTAAATCCATACATAAGACTTCGGAAGAGACTTCCGAAACGCTCGGAAACCTTTCACGAAGGATTGTGAAAACTTCAAAAGGAACCTCCGAACAAATTCGCAATCTAACAAAACACGTAGCAGATTCTTCGGAAGCAGCTTCCGAAGAGTTCAAAACGATGATTCATTATATTTCTAGCTCTGCAGAGGTTACACACACAGAAATTAGCTCTCTCATTGAGACACTTAATACCGATAGAGAAATTTATCTGGAAACTATAAATCAAGAACGCGAGCAATACTGGCAGGATGTTCATCAGCGGGAAAAAACATTCCAGGATTTAATCGTCAATTTCCGAAGTGCTGCCGCAGCTGAGGAAGAAAAGGCAAAACCATGGTGGAAGTTTTGGGAAAGTAAGGCATAATCAGTAATTAGGCTGAAAATCGTATAAATTAAAACAAGCAGTCCCTGTCCCCTCCTGGTTCATATGACTTAGGAAGGGCAGGACTGCAAATAGTTTTATTTTATATTTGTACCATAAAAAATTTCATCCATTTCAGTCTGCAATTTTTCTGTAATTTCATCTATTTCTTCTTGGGGAAGCTTATCCTTTGTATATCCAAATAAATAATTATTTAAGTCAAAATCCCTGATCCGGCATTTTGTATGAAAAATATTGGCCTGATAGATATTTACATCAATCATATCAAATTCTTCCTTAATATCTTCAGGAATGTAATTTTGAATCGAACTGATATTATGATCGATAAATAGCTTATGTCCAGTTTTCTCCCTTGTGAAACCGCGTACGCGATAATCAATTGTCATAATGTCGGTATCAAAGGAATGAATTAAGTAATGAAGCGCCTTCAATGGTGAAATTTCCCCGCACGTTGAGACATCAATATCTGCCCTAAAAGTACTTATTCCTTCGGTCGGATGATATTCCGGATACGTATGCACAGTTACGTGGCTTTTATCCAGCTGCATGACAACAGAATCAGGCAGCGGCCCTGGTGACTCGTGAAAAGATTCAGTTGGTACCTCAACAACAGGCCCTTCTGACACAAGCATGGTAACGCTTGCTCCTTGCGGGACATAATCCTGCTGTGCAATGTTTAAAACATGTGCCCCAATAAGATCTGCCACGTTTTTTAAAATTTTCGTCAGCCTTTCTGCACTATATTCTTCATCAATATACTCAATATAGGCTTCCCGTTCTTCTCTCGTTTTCGTATAGCATATATCATACATATTAAAGCTCAATGTTTTAGTCAGATTATTAAACCCATGCAGTTCAATTCTCTCTTCTGGAGTAAAATTCAACATAATTCCCCCTTCAAAAAAGCTAAGAACACCCAGATTAGTTGTAAATATTTATAGCTTGCCCGGTTTTTTTGACAAAATGAACGTAACCTCTAAAATAAGAGAAATATGTCTATAATGGATAGAAAGATCATTATTCCTTGCCGTCATTTTCCAGTTGCATTTAATTTTACGAATGCTCTTGGTCCTAATATAATTGAAAGAGATGGGCTATTTTACTTGTGTGAGAAATGGATGGTGAAATCTTGGGAAAACTGTTCCGCACACTGTTTATATTATTAATTTTATACTTTTCATGGCCTTTCATTGATAAACAGCTGCAAAAGACGGACTATTATCCAATTGTTGATAATGTAAGATCAGAGCTTCAAATGTTAAAAGAAAGTCCGCAGGTAAATGAAGCACTGCAATCCTTGTATTCCGCGTTAACCGAAATCACAGAAAAAGTGGAAGATGCTCCAGATCTATTGGCGAAAAAGCAGAACGAGCCAGATTTGAGTCACGTAAAAAAACCCGATTTGGCTGTGCCAAACAGTCATACATTTGCCGTTCATAATATAACCCTTGAAGAAACTAGATCGGCTATTGAGCAGCAGCTGGGACAAGCTAAACGTTCAACCTATAATGAATACGGGGTTAAATGGGATGCTTATCATGATCAGTATCAGAACTTTGTGATGGTTGCTTATAACGAGAAAGATAAAGCTGTCGGTTTATATACAAACCAGGATTTAATTTCTTCCTCTAAAGGAATCAAATTAGGAACACCAAAAGAGACAGTTCTGGAGCAGCTTGGAAAGCCTTTAAATGAAATTAGAAAAGGCCTAGTTTATTTCCGATTCGAACAGGACCGTGACTATGATGTTTTTATGATTGATGACAGCTATGTGACTATTTTTTACGATAAACATATGGATAATACGGTTACTGCTATTCAAGTCATCAAAAAGGATCTGGAACAAAGCAAAAAAGGATTTTATGCTGAAGGAACTCCGCAATTAAAAGAAGGTTTCGAACTTCAGCTGTTCGATTTGACGAATGCTGCCCGTGTTAAGCACGGCTTCTCTGTTCTTTCTTGGGATGATAAGATAAAAGAAACAGCAAGGAAACATAGCTTAGATATGGCCGAAAATAACTACTTCTCCCATACAAATTTAAACGGGGAGTCTCCGTTTGACAGGATGAAAGAGGATGATATTTTCTTCACTGTTGCTGGAGAAAATTTAGCCTACGGGCAATTTAGCAGTATTTTTGCTCATGAAGGGCTAATGAACTCCATGGGGCACAGGGAAAATATTCTACGGAAGGAATACGATACACTAGGCGTCGGCGTTGCCTTTAACAGCCAGAAACAGCCGTATTACACGGAGAATTTTATAAGATAAAAAACAGCCTATCATAATCGTATAGGCTGTTTTTATGGAAAATAAATATCTATCCAGGCGTCTTTATTTTCAAGGATAAAGTAATTTTTAAATTCTGTCCGCTGTCTGAAGGTTTTCCATTTGTTCAAGGGAAGTGTATATAGGACGGTCTCTCCCCTTTTAAATAGTAATTGCTGATCCGCAATTTCTACGGATTCGAAGCGAATACCGTCTCTTTGTACCAATTCATCGTTCTCATAAAAGTTTAACACCACTTGCTGATTTTGAAAGTGTGTTAAGTATTCGATTCCAGTTTCCATACGCGTAATACATACCCCCCGCAGCCACATTGGTCAATAAATTTCATTTGTATTGCTTCGCCAAATACTTCCGATAACAGCGGCACAAGATAATTATACGGGTTGCCGAATTTCCCTGAAGTGACTAAATTCACATAGCAGCCTGCGGCGGTTTCCTCGACTGCTTTAATGCTGTCTTCAATAATCAGTTCCACATTGTCCTCGTATTCGTTGTGCTCTAAATCCATTGACCAATTCTTTTGCATTTGTGACCCCCTCCTCTTTATATATCCATTATAAAAAAAACGTCTATAATAGACGTTTTTTTAATGGACTTTTTTCACGATTTTAACCGTTTTTATTCGATTATCTTCCACCTCTAAAATTTGAAAATGAAGATGATGGTATTCAAACGTATCCCCTTGGTTTGGGAAATAGCCTATTTCCTTTAAGAGGAATCCAGATAGGACGTCTTCATCTTCAGGGATCTTTGTTTTGAAGACTTCGTTAATCCGATGGAGGGCAAGCTTTCCGTTGCAAATAATGTGCGAGTCTGTCAGCTCATCAATAAGGACTTCATTATCCTCATCGGTTTCATCCTCAATTTCCTGGCCCAGCATTGCCTCAATGATATCTTCAAGGGTAATAATTCCTTTTGTTCCGCCATATTCATCAAGGACAATCGCTAAATGCTTCCGGTCGCGCATCATTAGTTTATAAATTTTTTCAATCAGATGAAATTCAAACACAAAGAGCGGATCATTATCTGTATATTCCTCCATTGGCTTTTCGTGGTTTAATGACCAGGCAATCAATTGTTTTGCATGAAATACACCGACAATGTTGTCCATATTTCCTTTATACACCGGATATCTTGTATATCGGTTATCTAACACAATTTCCCGTGTTTGCTCAAATGTGCTCTTGCATGGAATCCCAATAATATCCATTCTTGGTGTTTTCAGTGCGTCACGGACATCGAGACTGTAGAAATCAATAACCCCTTTAATTCTTACAGATTCCTCATTTTTGAACGTTCCTTCAACAGAGGCGATGTCGACCATCGTCATCAATTCTTCCTTTGAAACAGATGGTGTCTCTTCATCATTCTTTGAAAATAAGTTGATTACGGCTCTCGTAAATTTGGATAATAAAAACGTTAGGGGCTTTAAGATAATGACAAGGATTCGGATGATTGGTAAAACAAGATAAGCAATTTTTTCTGATAAGGAAGCCGCAATCGATTTTGGCAGTACTTCACAAAAAATGATTAGAACAACCGTCAAGACACCTGTTGCTAAACCAACATTAAAATCGTATTGAATAGCAATCACTGTGACTAATGTAGGGAGCATAATATTCGCAATGTTATTTCCAATTAATATCGCAGAAATAAGTTCATCAGGATTGGAAACCAGTTTGAGCAGCTTTTTTGATTTTATATCATTGTTCTCAGCTCTCGTTTTCACTTTCATTTTATTGACTGCTGTAAGAGCCGTTTCACTGCCTGAAAGGAAAAAAGACATAAACATAAAAAAAGCAATTGCAATGACCAAATTGTGACGCCTCCGTAAATTATCGTTCTTATGTATAATTCCCCAATTCCCCGTTGAAAAACTGACTGACTGGGAAGGTTACAATATTTTTCTAGTATAAAGCAAATAAAGGAAAAATGTAAATTAGACTGCTTAGCTCATTTTTTACCTTCCCTTGAATCATAATAAGACTGTCATTATTATGCACCTTAGAAAGAGGCGATCAAAGTGAAAAGGTTATTGTTCCTTTTATTATGTTTTGTTATTAGTTTACCGAGTACCGTTCACGGCCAAAAAAACAACGAGAATGCCCTGAAAATCGCCTTCACCCGCGATGGTTTTGTCTGGATAAAAACGGGTGCTAAGGAGGAACGAATCACAAAACAGGCAGCCAATATTCTTTACCCGCCTCAGTGGTCTCATGATGGAAAATGGATTCTTTATCAAAAGGAAATGGTGTCTGAAATCAACTCCAATAAAGAAACACATTCGGAAATATGGGTTTATAACATGGAAACGAAAGAACATCGGAAAATTTTCCATGATGGTGTTAACGCCAAGTGGTCTCCAAAAGAAAATATCGTTGCGTTTCTAAGCGGCGGTGTATTGAATGTTTCCAATTTAGATGATTTTAAGAATGTTGCCCTAGGTGTTGATAATTTTGAATGGTACCCTGACGGCAGAGCAGTCTTTGCCTCATCTGCCGCCGCAATTAAACCAGATGGGTGGACAAACCCTGAGCTCTATAAAATTCCCATCGGACAGAACTTCAAGGAAATCACGATGTCTGAGAACGTGCAGGAACTGTTTAAAATTCCAAAGGAGCTTTCAAATGGCAAGGTCAGCATTCTATCCATCAATGCTTCAAGTTTTGCCTTTTCACCAGATGGAAAATGGGTATCTTTTATCGTGAATCCGACTGCTTCCTGGTCAATGGATAGTGATATGGTCTGTGTTATTACTGCAGATGGGGAAAATTTTGAGGTTCTTGATGAGACAATTCTTGGCATCGACCAGCCTTCCTGGGCTCCTAGTGAGAACTTGCTTGGCTATATTGCTGGCGGCGGGAGAATTGTGTTTGGCTTTAAGAACAAGAAACTTAAAGTACAGGAGCTTCCTGCGTTTAAGTCAAATACGCTTACCCCGCCAAATTTTGCCGAGATGGGCTTTACATGGGTAAATGACAATACACTGATTGTTTCACGGGTTGTAGAAGCAGAATGGAACAATGATCCGAACAAACGTCCAAACCCTGCCCTGTATATGATCAAAATGAAAGAAAATGAGCAGCCGAAAATCACCAATCCGAAAAAAGGCCAGGGAGATTTTCAGCCTAACTACGCTTCATCTGCCAATAAGCTAACATGGGTAAGAAAAAATATGAATGCGATGAATGGAGATTTGTGGATTGCAGATATAAATGGAAAAAATTCTGAGCTTTGGGTGAAAAATATTGGGCTGTATTCCATTTACTAAAAAAAGCGGAGGCATGATTGCTTCCGCTTTTATACGGCCTGATGCTGTTCTTGCTGGTGAATGGTCAAAAACACTTCTTCCAGTGTGGAACATCCATGCCTTTTGTATATTTCCTCCAGTGTCCCAAAGGATTTGACCTTCCCATTAAACAAAATGATTACTTTATCAGCAATTTCTATAGCATCTCTCATAATATGGCTGCTGACAATGATCGTTTTTTTTAACTTTTTAAGCCTTTGAATTATTTCTTTAAATTGGATAACCCAATACGGGTCGAGACCGTTTGTTGGTTCATCAAGAATATAAATATCGGTATCAGCAAGCAGACACTGAGCTAAATTTAATCGCTGGGACATCCCTTTTGAAAATCCGCCCGTCCTTGTGTTTCTTTCCTCCCAAAGACCGACCTCTTTTAATACTTCGTTAATTTTATTTTTATCAGCCTGCAGAAAATTCCCGTAGTATCCGAGAATTTCAAGCGGTGTCAGCTCAGGAGGGAAATTCATTTGATCGGGCATGTAGGCAAAAGATTTTTTTTGTTTAGAATGAAAGATGATTTTCCCTGTTGACGGCTTATTAATCCCTGTAATCATTTTAATCATCGTGCTTTTGCCTGCACCATTACCGCCACATAATACAACACATTCACCTTCGTCTATTGACAGGTCCACAGGTGCTAAAGCAATTTTACGCTTGTAGTTTTTAGAAATGTTCTTTAGCTCCAAAATCATTTTAAACACCCCGTTTTAACAATTTTGTCGACGCTGCAATCGTCATAAAAACTAAGAGGAAGATAGATAGAATTAATGATGCGGTCAAAACCCCGCTGTTTCCCCATTGATCAATAATTAAATACTCTGGTCCGAATACATACTCCGCATTCAGCTTGGAAATCGACCAAACTCGAATCGATTCTACAGGATTCAGGAGTATAAGCGAAAACAAGCTATTTAACTTAAAAGCATACGGTATCCAATCAATGATTGAAAAAATGATAAATTCGTAGACAAACACGGCCATACTCCAAAAAAATAAAGCTAATGACAGGCCTTGCATCCTCGTTTTACTAATTGCACCGACAAATAAGGAGGCGGCTGAAAACATAATGATGAGCAGAAGATTAACCACAAGGAAAATTTGAAAAATCGTTGCTTCAAATGATTGGCCAATAAGAGAAAAGATGAGGCCAAAGAGCCCATAAGATACACCTAAAACAACAAGCATAGACAAAACTAATGCTGCAAATTTGCTTGTCATGTACCGCCAATACGGAATCTGATAGGTTTTGAATAGTCCAAATCGCCCACTTTCCTTATCAGCAATGATGGAATTTGAGCCTAATACAAGGCAAATGATTGGTACCAGCCATAATGACAGATTAATCAGCATGGCAATAGAACGATTATAGGCTGTCTGCTGAATATCTGCAGCCGTTTGGGACTGCTGCTCAATTTCTTTAAGACCAAACCACTCTGGGTTCACCCCATTTGTATCAATATTATTACCGACGGATTCCAGACCATAAGTTACTTCTGCTGGATCCGATTGAACGGAATGCAATCCATAGAAGTAAAGCAAGACAGATAGAAAGATAAATAGAACCATAAAATTCATCAGCCATTTGCTTCTAAGCAGCAGTCTTAGCTCGTGCTTGGTCATTGAGAATAAAAGATAGTGTTTCATCATGATTCCCCCATTCTAGGTGAACCGTTAATGACTGTGTGTCATGTCACCCTTTTTAAAGGCTTTAATATCTAAATTCTTTAGCTCTTCTTTTGTATAGATTGTGCCGCCGTCATTCTTTTGAAAGTCACTTGCTTTTTCTTCAGATTCAAACGCAGCAATACCGTAGCTCATTGGGCTTTCAATTCCTTCATCTTGAACAAATGTGCTTTTATCCAGTGAGATCCATTCCTTTGTTTGAAAATCATGAACAAATGCTGCTTCATACTCAGGCTGCTCTTCTTGAAGATAGACAAACAGGCAGCCGATATCATCAAATAATAATGGCTTTCCATCATTAAGAATGATTTGTGCGGCTGATTCCAGATCTTGTATGCCCATATGGCATGTATCACATTCATCCTGATTAACCTTTATTTCTGCGGGTGAAGCCGCTTTTGATGAACAGCCAGTAAATATGAGAAGGACGGCTGCAATTGGAAACATCCACTTAAGCTTCATGCTTTTCACTCCTAGCGCTCCAAATGATTAATATACTTGCTCCGAAAACAAGCAGGAAAAACAAAATTTGTATAGAGCTAAAGTCCTTGCTTTTCATCTCAGGGCTGTTATTAGTGCTATTCCCCCATTGAAAAGGTGCCGGCTGTGCCAGAGGAAATTCATCGATGATAAATGTGTCCGATGGAATGGGTGTATATCTTTCAATCATATTCCATAGTTCAACAGCAGGACTTTTATAGAAGATTTGCAAATAAGGTTCATTAGAAGACATATTATAAAAAACGTCCCCGCTCTTATAAGCGTAGTCGACGGTATCATCTTGGTTTATATTTAATGAACGATGATCATCAAAGAAATTTCCATATTGGTCTCTGCTAAATTGATTCTGATTATCCTTAGCAGAAATAATTTGATTGGTGTTTTTGTAGAAATTATTCAGATAAATGATGTTATTCTCTGAACCTTGTCTTATCTCCAAACCGATATTGTTTCCAAAAAACATATTAAATTCAATCTGGTTTCTTTTCGCATTCTCAAGCAGCAGTCCTTTAGAGTTATTCATAACTATATTTGATGAAATTGTCGAATCAAATGTATCGAACACAAACATTCCAGCGCCGTCTATTTTTGTATTTAAGTAAAAGAAGTTATTAATCATTGAAATTTCATAGCTTTGCATGATCATTAGGCCATTGATGCTTTCCCGGACTTGATTATTGGAAATCATCACATTTCTTGAGTCCATTGTGTGAACACCGTATCGAGCCCGTATCATTTGGTTGCCATTGACCTGACAGTTATCTGAATAGGAAACATACACACCATCCTGTGTATCATGTACAAAATTATTTGTAATGACTGTGTTAGGTGCTTTCGCAAGATATATTCCATAGCCTTTATGCTTTTTTATGTCTGAAAAACTTGAAATCACATTGGTTTCAAATCGATGACCATAGCTTTCATGGGCATATATACCGTGAAAGACATTTTTAAAGACATTATGATGGACGTAGGAACGGTTCCCTTTAATATAGATCCCAGCATTTTGCGATCCTCCGCCTTCGATTTGCAGTCCTTCAACGATGACATCATCTGCTTCGATAGTAAGTACGCTTCCCTGATCCGGTCCTGTGATTTGAGCCCCTTCCTCACCAATGATATGGACAGAGTTTTTAACGATAAAATTTCCCTGATACTCACCAGGGGCCAATTTAATCACTTGTTGGTGTCCACTGCCGGTTTGCTGCAGTGCCTTATGAAGTTCTGTACTATTTTGTACATAGATCTCCTCGCCAGAGGCTTTTCCAGTGAAAACAATCAAAAAAAATAGAATAAAGAATGCTGTCTTTTTTATCATTAGGGTTACACCTCACCCTCACTTATGCAAGCTATATATTTTAATTGCAATAGCTATAGGGCAGTGCTCCCCAGGCCTAGATACAAAACACTTACGCAAATTGGGAAAACTGCCCATGTTTTTATTAATTTAAGGTTCACATATTTATCTTTTTTTTGTATAATTGTGATGAGTTGAGTTTTATTTATTTATTTTGTTTGGTTATTAATGGCTCATGACAGCCTTGCCGTCGTCTTCACCTGTTTCTGTAACCTTTATGACTGCGGCGGCTCCTTTTTGTACATGATTGAATTGGTGAGTAACGATAGAATAGCTTCCTACCCGATCAACTGTGAATTCAACAATTGCTCCGCCGCTTGCTGGAAGCATAACAGTCTGTAAACCTTTGAAATGATTATATGGATTGCCGTCCATATATACATCATCAAATACAGTTCCAACTACGTGGAATGAGCTGACTTCGTTAGGACCTACGTTATTGACATAAATTCGAATCTTGTCGCCAACCTTTGCTAATAACGGTTTTTCCTTAAGTGAGAAGGTATCGCCGTTTGTATTTTGGTCTCCTTCTTTCAAAGCCTTAGTTGAAAAGACAACATGACTTGGGACGCCGTTAGTAAAATCATTTAAATCGTTATACTTATACCATTCGTTTTGAACGATTACAAATTCTCTATCAATCTCTTTATCTGTAGGATAGCCATTCTTAGGCTTTACAATTATAGTACCGTGCATTCCATTAGCAATATGTGATAATACCGGTGCTGTTCCGCAGTGATACATAAATACTCCAGGGTTTTTAGCTGGGTAGCTGAAAGTTCCAGTTTCGTCAGGCATGACATTGGCGAAATCTTTAGATGGTGATGCATGTACGGCATGAAAATCCATGCTGTGCGGAATGGCTGGGTCCATATTTTTTAATGTAAAATTAATGGTGTCCCCTTCATTTACGACAACTAACGGTCCTGGTGCTTCACCATTAAATGTCCATGCTTTGTACATTTTGCCTTTGTCAATTTCAATGTCAGTAATTTGTGAAGTCATTTCAACGTTTACCTCTGTTGGCCCTACTCTCTCAACTTTTAGAGGGATAGGTTTTTGGTTTAGACCTTTATGCGGAGCGATGACTTCGGTTTCGCCTTTTTCGGCAGCAAGCGCTTTTTGATCTGTTATTTGTACTTTCTCAGTAACTGTCTGACCGCCGCAAGCAGTTAATAAACTAAGACCGATGGCTGATGTTAATAAATATTTTACCCCTTTATTCATCTCAATTTCCTCCTTTATTATTAAGGCTTTTAAGCTATTGCTTACTTTAATAATATTCATTTAGCCCCTCAAAATAGGTGATATATCTCACATAGAAATCTAAATCTGTGAATAGTTTGTGAAGGAAAGTTCATGTATTCTTCTATCGCAGAAAATGCTGTTTTAGACACTGCCCTTTCTCTTCCAACTGTCATATAATAGATTTGTTTCGCAACAATCGCTGTGACTGTGATATACTTTAACGGCGATTGTTTTTTGCTAAAAACGAATATTAAGTGTAGGGGATATCATACCTTAACGCGTCTATTATTATGGAATGAAACTTTTTATGTTACAAAGGAGATTTTTAATCAATGGTGTTAGATGTGATTACTATTTTAAAAGCAATTATTCTCGGGCTTGTTGAAGGATTAACTGAATTTGCCCCCGTTTCCTCTACTGGGCATATGATTATTGTGGATGATATGTGGCTGAAGTCTCAGGAGTTTTTAGGTAAATATCCAGCCAATACGTTTAAAGTTGTTATTCAATTAGGTTCAATCCTGGCGGTTGTCATTGTATTCTGGGATAGGTTTCTTGATATGCTAGGGCTTAACACCAAGAGCAAACATGCGGCTGGGGAAAAACGCTTAAAGCTGACACAAGTAATTGTAGGATTAATTCCTGCAGGGATCTTGGGTGTTTTATTCGAGGATTATATTGATGAAAACCTATTTTCCACCGAAACGGTATTAGTAGGGCTTGTAGCTGGAGCAATTTTGATGATTTTTGCTGATATTTTCGGCGGAAAGAAACCAAAGATTAATACTGTGGACCAAATTACATACAAGCAGGCGTTTACAATTGGTCTAATACAATGCTTGTCCTTGTGGCCTGGCTTTTCCCGCTCCGGTTCAACAATTTCCGGCGGTGTCCTGCTGGGTTTAAGCCACAGAGCTGCTGCTGATTTTACTTTTATTATGGCTGTGCCGATAATGGCAGGAGCAAGCTTTCTTTCCCTGCTGAAAAATTGGGAGTATATCACTTTTGATGCGTTGCCATTTTTTATCGCCGGTTTTATAAGCGCATTTGTTTTTGCTCTTATTTCCATAAAGTTCTTCTTACAGCTGATCAATAAAATTAAACTCATTCCATTTGCGATTTACCGAATTGTTTTAGCTGCAGTGATATATTTAGTGTTTTTCTAAACAAAAAGGCAGATCCCTTTAGGATAGTATCCTAAAGGGCCTGCCTTTTCTTTTTATTTGAATTTTATGATGTATTCGCAATGCTCGTCCCCGTTTACATTACATTTAATTTCACGAATACTGACTTCATCATAGATGTTAAGCAGCGCCCCTTCTAATATCGCACCTTCTAGGTCACACACAATATTGCCTTCCATGACAGGAAGACCTTCACAGAAGCAATCCTCAATGGCAATGCGCATTTCATTTTCGGACCGCTCTACTACTTTAGGGATTCCTATTTTTAATTCTTCATATAATTTTAGGGCATCATCTATTGATTGAACGGGAAGGTTTTTTCCGATTTCTCTGCCAACTGTAATCGTTGTGTTTTTGCCTTTCATTGGCAGCCCTTGATACATGCCAATTAATCTGACAGATCGAAATAATTCTAGCGGGACCATATTACCTAAAGTTTTGCGGTTAATTTTCTTCATATCTTCAAAGGTAAATAAACTCATCTAACATTCCTCCAACCAATAATATCAGCTAATTTATATATTAATTGGTTAAATATTCCGCGACCTTGATATAGATCAATTTTCCCCATTAATTATAACGGTAAAATAATAGAAAAACGTTTTAAAAAGGGAGGCTTATTTTTATGGCTGACGTTTCACCTAACTTTTACAAAGAATTATTTATACAATTAGAGACTCCCGCCATCGTCTCTGATCATATGGGACAGATTAAAGATATCAATACCGCTTATGCATCAGCTAGCGGGTATAGCAAACTTGATGCAGCGGGAAAGAATATTAGCATATTTGTTGAAGGCGCCTTTCCTTTCTGTGACTCTGCAAAAAAAGAAGTATATATGAAATTAAAAAACGGCAGCGAAAAACTTAAAAACCTCTCGGTAAGCACGATTGTTGATGTTAATCAGGACAGGCCATTTTATGTTTGGGTGTTAAGTGATTTCCAAGTTACGGGGTTTGATCCTTTGACACAGCTGCCAAACAGATTTCTTCTTAATCAAGAATTAAAAAAAGCCCTGGACTGTGCTAAGGAAAACTGCTCTATCCTTGCCGTTTTCTATCTGGATTTGGACCGTTTTAAATTTGTTAATGACACCCTTGGACACTCCTCAGGTGATGTTTTATTACAGGAAGCTGCCAGGAGAGTCAAATTCGCTATAGGAGAAAATAGTATGATTGCACGCATGGGCGGAGATGAGTTTGTTTGCATCCTTAAGGATTTGCACGATGAGAAAGAAGCAGAACTTATTGCGAAGAAAATCATTTCAGGCTTTAATGAAGTTTTTCATTTATTTGAGACAGAGGTTTACGTATCGACAAGTGTTGGGATCAGCCTGTATCCTTTTGATGGAGATGATGAAGAATTACTATTAACCAATGCAGATTCCGCGATGTACAGTGCCAAGAAAAAGGGAAGAAATCAATTTGAAAGGGCAAAAGCAAATATGGCAGCTGGAGGGTTTGAAAAGCTTCTATTAGAAAATAGTTTGCGTAAAGCTCTTGATGAAGATGAATTCATCTTATATTTTCAGCCGCAGGTACATATTAAAACCAGCGAAATAACCTCAATGGAAGCATTAATTCGCTGGAATCACCCCGATTTAGGGATTATTGCTCCAGGTGAATTTATCCCAATTGCCGAAGAAACAGGCCTTATACTGCCGATTAGTGATTGGGTCCTAAAAAGTGTCTGCAAAAAAATGAAAGAATGGCAGTGTGCCGGTTATCCGCCTGTAAGAGTTGCTGTCAATCTCTCGGCGGGACAATTTTTACAAAACGGTTTTGTTGAGAAGGTTAAAAGGATTTTGATGGAGACTGATTTAGACCCCTCCTTTTTAGAGCTTGAAATAACGGAAAATATGGTTATGCATGATGTGAAAATGGCCATAGAGGTTTTGCACAAATTACAGGATCTTGGAGTCTGTATAGCTCTCGATGATTTCGGAACAGGCTATTCATCATTAAATTATTTGAAGGACTTCCCAATAAATTCATTAAAGATTGATCGGTCATTTATTTTTGATATTGATAAAAATCCAAGCAGTGCAGCCCTGACCAAGGCCATCGCAGTACTTGCTCATGACCTGAAATTAAAGGTTATTGCCGAAGGTGTTGAAAACTATAAGCAATTATCAATGGTCAAACAATTCTCCTGTGATACGGTTCAAGGTTTTTATTTCAGTAAGCCGCTTAATGACCACGATATCTTATTGTTTCTGTCTAAACATGATGCTGAAAAAGTGATTAACGCATAAGGTCTTGGTTATTTCTCTAGTCATATCATTTTGCCTTTTACTCTATCCTTGCTAAAATGGTCCCTATAATATATAGGAAGAAGTTGATGTTATGTCCGCAGAAAATTCGTTACATAATGTACGCTATTCTATTCTTGATCTCTCGCCGATTATTGTTGGAGGAACCGCTGCTGATTCACTAAAGAATACATTGGATCTTGCTCAGCATGCGGATAAATGGGGTTACACCCGATATTGGCTGGCAGAACATCATAATATGCAAGGGATTGCCAGTTCCGCAACAGCTGTTGTCATTGGCCATGTCGCTGCCGGCACTTCCAAGATTCGCGTCGGATCTGGCGGAGTTATGCTGCCAAACCATTCACCCCTTGTCATTGCGGAACAGTTTGGCACACTTGAATCCCTTTTCCCAGGCCGGATTGATCTCGGCTTAGGGAGGGCACCAGGAACTGACCAATTTACGGCAATGGCTTTAAGAAGGAGCAGCCGATTGGACGGATCAGACTTTCCAGAGCAGGTAGAGGAATTGCGGACCTATTTTGATCCGTCTAGAGCCAGTGGTCCTGTTCACGTCCGTGCTGTTCCTGGCGAAGGCTTAAATATTCCGATATGGCTGCTTGGTTCCAGCGGATTCAGTGCTCAGCTTGCAGGCAGCCTTGGTCTGCCATTTTCCTTTGCTGGCCATTTTTCACCGGAGAATACACTCCCTGCTCTTGAATTGTACCGCCGCAGTTTTCGCCCATCAGAAGTGCTAGATGAACCCTATGCCATGGTTGGTATAAATGTCATTGCTGCAGATGATGAAGAAAAAGCTCAGCATCTTGCCACATCTATTAAACAGCAGTTCTTGGCAATGATTCGCAATAATCGCGGCAAGCTTCAGCCTCCTGTTGATAATATTGACAATCTCATGAGCGAGTATGAAATGTCAATTTTGCAAAAGCAGCTTGGCGGTTCCATTATAGGCAGCGCGGAGAATGTAAAAATACAGCTTGAAACTTTTATTCATGAAACCAATGCCGATGAGATCATGTTGAACGGACAAATTTTCGATCACCATGACCGGCTGCGTTCATTTGAAATCGTGGCTGATATCATGAGCGGTAAATAGACAAGAGGGCATGCACCACATTCGGTGCTATGCCCTTTCTCTATTTTTCTCCCTTCTCCCCTATCTCATCAACAAGCCTTTCTGCTGCCCGTCTGTATAAATTGCTCATGTGTATAAAAGAGGCGATCATGAGGACTTTTTCCAGCTCGTCTTTTTTACTTACTTCTAAACTCTTGATTTCCTTTTCTGTATCCTCGGCTTTCGCTATCACATCTTTTTTAAATGAAGCAGTGTTTTTTTCTGCAAGATGCAAGTAGCTTTCATAGAATTGATCCAAATGAATGCTTCCAGATACAATCTTTTCATTAACTCCTGCTAATGTTTCCTTTATATCGCTGATTGAAAGTCCGCCTTTTAGCTGATAAATCAAACTGATAAGTATGAGATGTTCCTTTGAATACTTTTTATTTTTGACAGGAAAAAACAATTTCCCCTTCGCATAATTATTAATCATCGTTTTCGTAAGAACTTTTTCATCTTCGTTTCTTTTAGAGCTATTGAAGGAATTTTCAAAAAGCTGGATGACCTGGTCCATGTACAGGTCAATCTGCGGAATGTCTTCTAATGTTATTTGACTGTCCAAGTCAAATGAATTAATCAAATCTATCATATTTTTCATTCTATTAACCTCATCTATTTTCTTCGCTTATTTCATTTTACTCAAAAAATTCTTGCATGTAAATATTGACTAGATGTTGTAATGGTAATATTATTATAAGTAGTTATCAAAACTACATAAAGTTTAGGGGGATTTCTGTGACAACTTATATCCGTGAACCCATTAATGGGCTTACCCATTTAGCCGGTGCTATCCTTTCCTTTGCAGGGCTTCTCGCCATGGTTATTAAAGCTTCTGCAAGCACATCTTCAGGATTAGTGATTGCATCAGTGATTGTTTTTGGCATCAGCATGATTTTGCTTTATTCCGCTTCAGCTACTTATCACATGGTGATTGCCCGCGATAAAGTCATTGCTTTTCTCAGACGCATTGACCATTCGATGATTTTTGTCCTTATTGCCGGCTCGTATGCTCCTTTCTGCTTGATCAGCTTAAACGGGGTCACAGGCTGGGTGATTTTTTCCATTGTAGCAACGGTCGCAGTCTTAGGGGTTTTATTTAAAATGATCTGGTTTTCTTGTCCAAGATGGCTTTCTACCGCACTTTATTTGGCATTAGGCTGGGTCATAGTCTTCGCTTTTTCACCGCTATCAGAGACATTAAGCACACCAGGCATCCTTTTATTGCTGCTTGGGGGAATTTTCTATACAATTGGCGGAGTGATTTATGCAGTTAAACCAAAATTCTTAGAATTTAAGCATTTTGGGTTTCATGAAATTTTTCACATTTTTATCATGCTTGGCAGTACAGCCCATTTTCTATGCGTATATCTTTATATTCTTTAATATAGGAAATCCCGCTCACACGAGCGGGATTTTTTGTTTAATTAAAATCCTGAATTTAAAAATACGGAAAAAATAAGGGCAAATAACAAAATAACGACAACCACTAACAATATAAATAAGCCAATGATAATCCAGCCCAGTACTTTTCTATCCGTAACTATTAAGTAAATTCCCAATCCAAGAAGTCCCAGAACGAACCCGAGAATTCCCCAAAGGACAGGGCTTTTTCCATGCTTTGGTGCGTCAATGACCATATAAACGGTGATAGCAATACTGATTGCCAGCCCCAAAAAATATTCCACAATATCGCCTCTTTTCTCATTTGTTGGAAAAAGTGCACATTTCATCCTATACAATTTTAACCGAATTATGACAATGTTTACTGTATCTTCTTGAATTTAGTTATCTTTACATAACTTCCCCTTAATTAGGAAAACTGTAAAAAGGAGGGGATTGACTATTGATCGGACCGCTGCTTAAAAAAATATTATTTAAAAATAAGGATTATCGTTTCACTGAAAAATCAAATACAGAGGAAATAAAAATAAAAGAACAGCCTATTAACCCAGACCTGGAACGGACAATCCAAATTTTTTCAAAGATTTACTCTATTCCAGTTAATAAAGATGTTATCGTTCGAACTTTTAAAATTTCAGGCCTGGAAAAAAAGGCAGCTGTACTTTCCATCGGGACCATTACAGACCCCAATTTGCTAGATGAACATGTATTGAAGCCATTGCTTACAAATACAGATAACCGAAGAAAAATAGATGAAATCCTAGGAGTCCGCGGTCTTTCCACTGCTAATACGAATAAAGAAGCTATTGAAAAAATCAATGATGGGAATGCCATTCTTTTTGTTGATGAAGAGCAATTTGCTTACTGTATCAATATCGAAAATTTTCAAAGCAAAGATATTACCAAACCTGATAATGAGGTTGTGCTAAAAGGTCCTAAGGAAGCATTTACTGAAAAGGTATCGACGAATATTTCCCTCATAAGGAAAAGGATAAAAAATGAAGGGTTGGTCGTTGAATCTTTCGTTGTTGCTAAAAGATCAAGGAATGAAGTAAACCTGGTGTATATCAAGGACCTGGCCAATGAAAAACTTCTTAATAATATTAAGGAAAGAATTAATAATCTTAATGTAGACACGGTTCAAAATCTTGCCCTTTTAGAGCAGCATATTGAGGAAAGAGAACTTTCGCTTTTTCCTACTGTTTTGTACACAGAAAGGCCTGACCGGGCAGCAACCTTTCTCGAGGATGGGTATATTGTTCTCCTAATGAATAATTCACCGGCCTCCCTAATTCTGCCTGCAACCTTTTGGTCTTTTTTCCACACACCAGAAGATCATTATATGAGATATATATATGGAAATTTTACAAGAGCTTTAAGACTGGTGGCCATGTTTATCACTTTATTTACGTCAGCCATTTATGTTGGATTGACCAATTATCATACGGAAATGATTCCGCCTGATTTGCTGCTTGCCATCGCCTCCACAAGGGAAAAGGTCCCTTTTCCTGCTTTTATTGAGGTGTTTTTAATGGAGATAGCATTCGAATTAATAAGAGAGGGCGGCCTTAGAGTACCTTCGCCAATTGGGCCGACGATTGGAATTGTAGGAGCTTTGATATTAGGTCAGGCTGCTGTACAGGCCAATATTGTAAGTCCGATAGTTGTCATTGCCGTGGCGTTAAGCGGGTTATGCTCCTTTACCGTTGGAGACATTAGCTTGAACTATACGATACGTTTAAGCAGATTTTTATTTATTATTTCAGCAGGACTTTTTGGATTTTTGGGAATGGCCGCATTATTTACAGCTGGAATGTTTTATTTGGTATCGATCAAATCGTTTGGTATCTCATATCTTTCACCAATGACACCAAAATATGTTTCTTCGAAAGATACTGTTTTTAGGAGATTTCTTAAGAATGAAATTTTCCGTCCAGGTTATTTAAAGCCTAAAGATATGAAAAAAAGTTAAGCACCTAACACCTTTGTATTAGGAGAATGCAAATGGAAGAGTCAAAAGGAAAGATTGGAATAAGGGAATTCATCGCCATATTATTGCTGACCATCGGTCCTAAATATGGCGATGATACTCCGGCGATTGTTTTTAATTTAATGGGCCATACTGCTTGGATGTCACCCATAATTATAGGTGTGATTGCAGTTATTCCGCTCTTCTTCCTATATAAAGTATTATCCGCTTACGAAAATAAAAACTTATCTGATGTCATTAATCTTTTATTTGGAAAAGTGTTCGGCTGCATCATTCTTTTCATTTTATGGTTATTTGGGTTAGGTGCCATCTTGTTTGACACGGCTATCTATACGAACATTATCTCAACCATGTACTTTAAAAAAACACCAACCATTGTGATATACGCGGCCATGATGGTTGTATGTGCCTACGGGGCAAAAAAAGGTCTTGAACAGATTGGATCGGTTGCCTGGGCAACTCTCTATTGGATCAAAGCATCTCTTGTTGGTGTCTTAATTATTATTTTTGCTCAGGGTATTCCATCTTTTATTTTCCCGATATTTGGACCCGGAGAATGGAAGGTAATAAAAGAAAGTGCTTATTTAACTTCTTTATATAGCGATCTTATGTTCATAACTCTTATCTTTTCCTATATTCGCAATAAAAGGGATTATAAAAAAGGAACAGCTATTGCAATGACCATCATTATTGCAGAGCATGTCTTTGCCCTCATTGGCTATGTCATGCTATTTGATTACATGGGTGTGAAGGAAATAAACTTTCCATTCCACGAAGCAATCCGCTATATTGAGCTAGGGTTTATGGTCAATGTGGAAACGTTTTTCTTTCCATTATGGGTGATCAGCTCTTTTATTAGATTTTCTGTTTATCTTTATTTGTTAGCCATACTTTTTGGAGCAATATTTCGAATCAAAGAATTTGAATATACCATTCCGATTCTTGCCGCATTTGTTTTATTCGTTGGCATGATTCCGGAAAATCCAACTTTCACCATTTTCCAATTAAGAGAAAATCTATTACATCTGCTTACCCCTGTTTTTATCTCTTTCCCCATTTTACTTTGGGTAATAGCTAAAGCTAAAGGAGTATTTAGAAATGAAAAAACAGATACTTCTAATTAAAATAGTTTGCTTACTTCTTCTCACCCTTCCTTTAAGCGGCTGCTGGGATAAAAGAGAAATTGAAAAAAGGGCTTATGTCATTGCGATGGGTTTAGATAAAGGGAAGGATGGCAATTTAAAGGTGTCCTATTTGATTATAAACCCGGAGTATGGCAGCCAACAAGGAGGCAGCAGTACAAACGAGCCCGCTAACGAAATTATCACCTTTGAAACAGGCAGTATCATTACGGCAGAAAGTAAAGCAAACATCGTTATTGCAAAAGAAGTTTCCTATGACCTGTTAAGAAATATTATTGTTTCTGAAGAGTTGGCAAAGACAAAAGATTTTCTTCGGTGGATGTATGATTTGACAAAGGAAAAGGATATTCGCAGGGATTCATTTTTTATTGTTACAAAAGAAGCAGCCAGTGAGTTTATTTTGAATAATAAGCCGAAACTGGAAACAAGGGCCCATAAATATTATGACATCATTATTAGACGGAATATCGAAATTGGCATCATTCCATATTCGGATCTTCATAGATATTATCGGATTACAGAGGCGGATGCTGACCTTTATTTAGGGATTTATGCTACAACCGTACATGAGGAAAAGAATAACGATGCAGAAAAAAGTGATGATATCATTGCAGGACAAATGGAAACAACTGGCCTGACAAATACAACCCAGTTCATAGGGTCTGCGCTATTTAAAGAAGGAAAGATGATTGGAAAGTTAACTGGAGAAGAAACAAGGTTCACCTATTTATTAAATAATACAGAAAATGCTCAGGATATGGTGTTGAGTATACCAGATCCCATTAATGAGAAATATCAAATAGCACTTAGGATAATAAAATTAAAAAAGAATGTTATAAAAATTGATACAAACACTCGCCCTGCAAAAATAGATGTCACAGTGCCAATGATCGTTGATGTGTTATCTGATCATAATATGGTTAACTATGCCAATGATAAAGAGAAAAGAAATTTATTAAAACAGCAGATCAAGGTAAGATTTACAGGAAAAATGATGGAACTGGTAAAAAAAACACAGGATGAATATAAAGGGGAACCGTTCGGCTGGTCACTCGCCGCAAGGAAAAAATTCGCTACTATTCCTGAATATGAAAACTTTGACTGGATGAAATCCTATCCAGACATGGATGTAAATATTAATGTAAAGATTCAATTCGGCGAATTCGGCAGACAAAGCAGACTGCCAAAATATCAGGATGTGAGAGATTAAAAATGACAGTGATCATCTGGATTTGCCTAATCATTCTTCTTATCTATACCATCGGCTTCTCCCTTTCACTTTGGAGGGAAAAGAGCAGAGCAGGCTCTATTGCCCTCATAGCACTTGCAGCAGCCACTGTCATTAGTGCATTTTTTGGTGTCCTCAAATGAGCAACATCTTTAGGAGAATTTTCCTTTAATGGGGTGTGCAGCCACTTTTAGGCTGCCACCCCTAATTTTACTTGCTTGTCCGTTTCTTCAGCTCTAATCAATTAGGTTGTTAAATATTTTTATATACCACAACTATTCTTTTAAAATTTTATGATTTATATCACAAACCCCCTTTGACATCAAGGGAAAAAGGGTGTAAATTCATTTCATAGTATATTCAAATAATCAGATATACTAAAATATGATTATATGAAAAGAAGGGGTATTTGTGCAAAACAAGTGGTTCTTTACTGGGCGTTATAAGAATTATTCGCTGCAGAGCTTCCAAAAGGATCTTTTATCAGGCCTTGTTGTCGGAGTCATTGCGATTCCTTTAGGAATGGCTTTTGCTATTGCTTCTGGAGTGAAGCCGGAGTATGGGATCTATACGACAATCATTGCTGGAATTCTTATTTCGCTTTTGGGCGGTTCCAAATTCCAAATTGGCGGACCGACCGGGGCTTTTATTCCCATTCTATTTGGCGTTGTGATCACCTATGGCTATGAAAATCTGCTAATAGCAGGTTTTATGGCAGGTATAATTCTTGTCCTTATGGGGATCTTTAAGCTGGGAATTTTAATTAAATTTATCCCAAGACCTGTGACAATCGGCTTTACAACTGGGATTGCCGTTATTATTTTTACAGGTCAGGTGGCCAATTTTCTTGGGTTAAAAAATGTTGAGAGCCATGAAGAATTTCACAAAAATGTAATGGAGCTTGTCAGTCATTTTTACACAATTAATTTTTACAGTGTCTTAACAGCAGCCATTTGTTTGTTTACCATAATTTTAACACCAAAGTTTTTCCCGAAAATTCCTGGACCGCTAATTGGCTTGTTATTATCAACGATTATTGCGGCCATTTTCTATCCTTCTCAGGTTGCGACGATTGGTTCTACATATGGAGAAATTCCAAATACATTGCCAAGCTTCGCTATTCCAGAGGTTTCTTTTGAAAAAGTGGTACAGCTGATCCGCCCTGCTTTTGTTATAGCCATCCTTGGTGCCATTGAATCTTTGTTATCTGCCGTTGTCGCAGATGGGATGACTGGAAGCAAACACCATAGCAACCGTGAGCTTATCGGCCAGGGGGTGGCAAACATGGCTGCCCCGCTCTTTGGCGGAATCCCTGCAACTGGTGCAATTGCTAGGACCGCAACGAATATAAAAAACGGAGCAGTTTCGCCGATTTCTGGGGTTATTCATGGTATGATGGTATTGGTTATCCTTGTCTTATTTGCTCCATATGCATCAAGCATTCCATTGGCAAGCATGGCACCTATTCTAATGGTGGTAGCCTGGAATATGAGTGAAAGACATGTGTTCCTTCACGTGCTGAAAACTAAAACAGCCGATTCCTTTGTACTTGTTGTTACCTTTTTATTAACGGTTTTTATCAATTTAACCGTGGCTGTTGAGGTCGGTCTTTTATTAGCGGTTGTGCTCTTTACCAAACATATGAGCGAAATGATTGTTACAGCTAAGGCACTGCCTGACCCAAATACTAAAAATGAAAAAATGAAGACCCATGTGGTATCAGAATCACGTGATTGCCCGCAAATTAGTATTTTTAATGTGGAGGGCCCCTTATTCTTTGGTGCGGCCCAGACGTTTTCACAAACCATATTAAATACGATTAATTATAAACCAAGAGTGCTGCTTCTAAGGATGAGCAAAGTCCCTTTTATGGATACAACGGGTGAAGCTTCCTTGGCGAGCATTGTGAAAGATTTTTCCAAACATGGAACCGTGATTATCTCAGGGATTAAGCCTCAGCCAATGAAGGTTCTGCAAAAGACAGGATTATACGATGTCATTGGGAAAGAACATTTCTTCGAACATACTGGGGAGGCCCTCGGTTTAGCTCTAAACTATTTAAATAAAGATAAGTGCCTAGGCTGCAAGCATTTCGCTTTCAGAGAATGTGCCGCCCTATCTGAACAAGGCAAAGTCCGAGCTTCAGGCGAAAAGGCCCTTACTTCATAAAAGCTTTAGTATACAAAGAGAGGTTAAAAAAATGAACCTTGAAATGCAAAAATTTAAAGCCGACTTTTTTAAGGCTTTAGCCCATCCGCTTCGCATTCGGATATTAGAACTTCTGGCGGAGGGAGAAAAAAGTGTCAATGAAATACAAACACTCGTCGGGAGCGAAGGTTCAGCAGTATCCCAGCAGCTGACTGTCTTACGGTCAAAAAACATTGTTACTGGGACAAAAGACGGAAATCGTGTCATTTATTCCTTAAGAGACCCGATGATTGTGGAACTTCTAAACGTTACCAAGCAAATCTTTAACAACCACCTTGTGGATGCCATTAATATGCTGGATAAAATCAGTGAGGAAGACAATTAAAAAATTAAATCGAAATAAAAAGTGTCTGGGCACATCTAGTACCAGACACTTTTTTTGCCTTATTTCACTGTTTCCTTCATTAGTTCATTCGCCAAATGGCAGCGAACAAACTGGCCACTCTGAATTGCCGATAGCTCTTGTTTTTGCTGGCATTCTTTTCTTGCATGGGGGCACCTGGAGGCGAAACGGCAGCCTGCAGGTGGATCAACGGCTTTTGGCATTTCCCCTTCAAACATGGAAAGGCTGAACGGGCTGTCCTCATCCATAGTCGGTATAGATTTAAATAGCAGCTGTGTATATGGGTGTGCTGGATGGCTGAATATTTGCTCGACATCGCCAATTTCAACAATCTCGCCAAGATACATAACCGCAACTCTTGAACACATATGCTTAATGACACTTAAATCATGGGAAATAAAAAGATAAGTAAATCCCTTTGTTTTTTGCAGGTCTTTTAACAGGTTTAAAATTTGCGCCTGAACAGACATATCCAAAGCAGATGTGGGCTCATCCAAAATGATGAATTTTGGATTAAGGGCGATTGCTCTGGCAATTCCTACCCTCTGACGCTGCCCTCCGCTTAATTGATGCGGATACCGGGAATAGAAATCCTCTGATAAACCAACTTCATGCAAAAGCCGTTTCGCTTCCGCTTCCCTATCTTCTCTGCTTAAGGATAGATGAGTCTTCATCGGCTCTTCAATGATCGCGCCAATAGTCATCTTTGGATTAACAGACCAATATGGATCCTGGAACACCATCTGAATGTCCCGCCGGCTTTGCTTTTCGTCTGCTTTATTCAATTGAAATAGATTTTTATTTTCAAATCGTACCTGGCCGTCAGTTGGTTTATAGGAACGGAGGATGGTACGGGAAATGGTGCTTTTTCCGCATCCAGATTCTCCTACTAGACCAAAGCACTCCCCTTTTTCTATCGAAAGTGTCACATCGTCAACCGCGTGGACGAATTGCTTTTTTCCGAAAAGCCCAGTACGGACAGGAAAATATTTTTTTAGACCTGAAATTTCAATTAGCTCAGACATGCTGCGGCACCTCCCCGATCGGATAATAACAAGCCGCTTTATGCTGGTCCTCAAATGTGGTCAGCTTCGGCATTCCCTGTGTATGGCATGCTGACTGAGCATTTGGGCAGCGATTAAAAAAGGGACAGCCTGTCAGTGAACGATCAATGATCCCCTCGATGACCGGAAGCTTTTCTCTTGTCTCATGAAGTCTGGGGATCGCATCCATCAGCATTTTTGTATAAGGATGTTTTGGGTTTTTAAAGACTTTCTTTGTTGGTCCTGTTTCCACAACATGCCCGCCGTACATAATAACGATGGTATCTGCAATATGAGAGACAACACTAAGATTATGGGTAATAAATAAAATGGATGTGCCGCTTGATTCCTTCATCTTATTTAATAAATAAAGAATTTGCGATTGAATGGTTACATCCAATGCTGTTGTAGGTTCATCAGCAATCAATAATTTCGGCTGACAAGCCATTGCCATCGCTATCATTACACGCTGGCGCTGGCCTCCGCTTAATTCATGAGGATATCTTTTTAAAAGGCCTATAGGATCTGGAAGTCCGACAAAGGACAAAGCCTCGATAGCTTTTGCTCTCGCCTCTTGCTTCTTAAGCCCTAAATGTTTTTGGATCATTTTAATCATTGGTTCACCGATGGCAAATACCGGATTAAGCGAGGTCATTGGATCCTGGAAAATCATTGTCATTGATTTGCCGCGAAGTTCCTCCATTTTTTTTTCGGACATTTTGATGAGATCCATCCCATCAAAAAGAATGGATCCTTGTGATAAGCTGGCTTTTTTCGTTGGGAAAAGCTTCATAATCGCTGAAGCCGTCATTGATTTTCCAGAACCGGTTTCCCCGACCAATGCTATGGTTTCACCACGATTTATCGCGAGATGCTCTAGATCCAAAGCGGTAAATGTTCCGGAGCGTGTTTCAATTTCAACCTTGACGTCTTTCATTTCTAATAGAACATCCACTGGATTTACCCCCTATCAATCTCGAGTTTTTGGATCTAAATAATCTCTTAATCCATCACCTAATAAGTTAAAAGCCATAACGGTAATAAAAATAAATAAACCAGGGAAGGTCACATACCACCAATGGGTCAGGAAGAAGTTTTTCCCGATATTAACTAAAAGGCCCCATTCAGGCAATGGCGGCTGGGCACCCAATCCTAGGAAACTTAGTGATGCCGCTGTTAGAATGATCGATCCAAAATCCATAGAAATTTGAACAATCACCGGAGCCAAACTATTTGGGAGAATATGACGGATGATAATTTTCCATGATGGCACACCCAACCCCTTGGCTGCTTCAACAAATCCGCGTTCCCTCAAGGATACAACCTGTCCTCTTATTAATCTTGTATACCAGGGCCACCAGGAAATAGATATAGCAATCATCATATTGGTAATGGAGGGCCCTAATAAGGCAGCGATGGCAATGGATAATAATAATGGCGGAAAGCTTAGAAAAATATCACAAATACGCATGATTGTTTCATCCAGCCATCTGCCAAAATAACCGGCGATAAGGCCTAAAGGAATCCCGATTGCGACCGCTAGCCCGATGGCAATTAAACCAATCTGAAAGGAAATTCTTGTCCCGTAAATTACTCTGCTGAACAAATCCCGGCCTAATTCATCCGTGCCAAAGAAATGCTCGGAGCTTGGCGGAACAAATTTCTTCTCCAAATGCGTTTCAGTTGCAATATCACCTGGGTACGGAACTATGATGGGTGCCAAAATAGCGATAATCAGTAAAAAAGCAATAATAACAAAGCCTAAAAAAGCGAGTTTATTTGTTTTAAAGAAATACATCCATTCATTGAAGGCTGCACTCTTTTTTGCCCTTTTTTTTATATATGTCTTCTCCGAAGCAGGAGGAGTAACATTTGGATTGGCATTCATGATTTTGTCTCCTCCCTATTCCGCATTTACCTTTATTCTTGGATCCAGGACAGCTAAAAACATATCAACAAGGAAATTGACCAAGAGATAGGCAGCCGTTACAAAAATAGTTATTCCCATAATAACCGGATAATCAGATGATAGAATGGCTTTAGAGGTATATAATCCTAAACCAGGCCAAGTAAACACCGACTCTATTAAAAATGTTGTTGTAAGTGCATATGCAAATGTCAGTCCTAGAGATGTCAAAGTTGGCCCCATGGCATTTTTCAGCGCATATTTAAAAGTTCTTGAAAGATTTGAAAAACCATAAGCTTTCGTTACACGCATATATTCTTCCCCGATAACCTCCAGCATGGAGGAGCGGGTCATTCTTGTCACAACTCCTAAAGGAAAAGCAGCCATTGTCAGCATGGGCAGAATAGAATGCATCAAGGCATCTTTAAAAAACATCCAATTTCCCTGCAAAAGTGAATCCAGTAAATTGGAGCCGGTAATGGTTTCAATCGGATACAGCAATGCAACATCAGTTGAAACCCTTTCACCCAATGGGAACCAGCCAAGAGTCTGAAAGAAGATTAACTGGAGAATCATCGCAAGCCAGAAGGTTGGGATGGATACCCCTCCAATACTAATTCCTCTTGCCAAATGATCAACCCATGTTTCCTTTTTAATGGCTGTTAGCACTCCCAATGGAATGCCGATGATGACAGCAATCAGCATGCCGCCGAGAATGATTTCAAGGCTTGATGGCAGAAAGGTTAGAAGTTCTTTTAAAACAGGCTGATGGGAAGTAATCGATACTCCCCAATCCCCTGTAAACAGTCCTTTTATATAGGAAAGATACTGAATATATATTGGCTGGTCCAATCCTAATTCAATTTTGGCTGCAGCAATCTGTTCAGCCGTTGCCCGCGGCCCGATCCAGCGGGCCGCAGGTTCTGACGGTATAACTCTGGCGATAAAAAATGTAATGAGTGATACACCGAATAATACAAATATTCCTAGTAACAGTCTGCGAAGAAAAAAACGGATCATGTGTTATCACCTATTTTTTAAATGTATCGTGAGAAAATACAACATTTGGATATGCTGGATTGTCCTCATAACCGCCCAAGCTATTGTCAAGAACACGAACATATTTTTTATCATATAAAGAAATTCCTGGTGCTTCATCAAATAAAATTTGCTGTGCTTGTTTATAAAGTTCAATAGCCTTGTTCCTGTCAACACCAGCAATTTTCTGTGCTTCGTCAACAAGCTTGTCATACTGTTCATTCTTAAAGTAGGCAAGGTTAAAGACTACTTCTTCTTCAGATCCATAAAGGTTTTTCATGAATGAATATGGATCTGCATAGTCAGGCCACCAGTACATGAATAAAATGTCCTGACGATCTGCTGGGTTTGATGATTTAGCCAAATCCCACTGTGCTTCCCAAAGCATTCCTTTTATCTCTAAATCAAAGCCAATTTTCGCTAATTCAATTTTCATCAATTCAGCAATTTGACGTTCATCTTCGTCACCGGATAAATAAGTAAGTGTCAGCTTTTTGCTATCAACACCAGCCTCTTTTAAAAGCGCCTTTGCTTTATCAAGATTGTATTCGAATTGCGGAAGATCCCCGCTATGACCCCAAAGTCCTTTAGGAATGTTTCCAAACGATTGAGTGGCCGAATCTCCTAATATTTCTTTAATGATGCTTTCATATGGAATGGCATATCCTAATGCTTGGCGAACCTTTGGATTATTTAACGGTTCTTTTTCTGTGTTAAATTGCATCACTAATTGCTGGAAGCTTTCTGTTTCTGCAATGGTAAGATTTTCACTGTCTTTTAAAGATTTGATTAATTCGTTAGGCATTTGAGAGATGTACTGCAGCTCTCCAGCCTGTGCCATCTGCAGACGGGTATTTGCTTCTGGAATCGTCTTAAAGGCAACCTTTTGATAATTTTCTGCCTTCCAGCCTGCCCAATATTCATTAAAAGCTGTAAGAATCAGCTGACTTCCTCTTTCCCATTTTTCTGGCATATAAGGCCCTGTACCTGCTGAGTTTCCTTCATTAAACCAATCTTCGCCGCCATTTTCTTCTGCAGCTTTTACATCAAAAACGAAGGCGGCATATCCGCTGGACACAATCGTATCAAGGGCAGCCGGGTATGATAAAACAAATTCAAGCGTATACGTATCTTTTACATTAATTTCTTTAACAGGATCCCAAATAAACGCAGCCCCTTTTCCTCTTTCAATCGTACGTTCAAAAGAAGCCTTCGCGCTTTCGGCAGTCATTTCATTACCAGTATGGAACTTCACGCCTTCTCTTAGTTTAAAAGTCCATGTTAAGCCATCATCTGAAACTTCATAGCTTTCTGCTAAAATGTTTTTGAATGTTTCTGTTTTCGAATCATATCTTAGCAATGTTTCGTACATATTGTTCATCGCAACAATTTCGTTTGAGTAACTGTCGCTTGGATCCCAGAAAGTCATGATATCATCATGATAGCCATATATAGCTACACCGCCTTTTGGCTGCCCTTCTTCTGATTTTCCATTAGAATTTTCGTTACCTTCGGTTGAACTGCTGCTATTTCCGCTGCATGCCGCAAGAAAGACCAGCAGGCTGAGCGACACTAGCAAGCTCCAAATCTTTTTATTCCCTTTCACTGTTCCAACCCCCTATTTTTTTACGCCAGGCTATCTATATAATTAAATTCCTTGGCTTTTTAAGATTTTGATACGTGTCTGTTTTCAGCCCGATATATTCGGGGCCAAAAATAGCCAAGCCTTTTTCCGATTCCCAGACCTTTGGCGCCGGAAATGTTAATACAGCGACCTCCATACCTGCTTCACAGGCCGGATTAAGGATAGGTTTGCCTGTTTTTAGATCAAGTACAGAAATTAATTCAGGAATAATCGCGATCAATTCATTATTCCTTTTCACAGACATATGTTCGTTTCTAAACCATAAGGAGATCCGATCCTCACCATCAAATGATTCGATATGAACATCTCCTTCAATAAATCCAATGACATCTTTCCATTCAGCCGAGGTGATTCTTCCTTTGATCATCAGTTTTCCATTTCCAGCCTTGCAGACTAATTCAGCTGGGGATTCCCCTTTTTCATATGCTGTCCGCATTGCTTTTCCTGCCGCTTCAGACTTCGAAAGCGTGCGAGGAACAACAGATTGTTTTAACTGTCGGCCAGTGACGGGATGGTCACACATTCCAGCCAAATTGCCTGATGAAATAGCAAATGAACGGGCAATCGCTTCAGCCCTGTCATGGTTGGCAACAGACTGAACAATGAGGACATCCCCATACCTATTGGCTAAAGCAAATGGTGCAATCGAGATGTCGAAAATATTAAAGGTTGTATGGGCGATATCGGGAACTGCTCTGCCGGCAGGATCCGCATCAATAAGCGGGATGCCAAGTTCGGCCGCTGTTTCCATTGCCCAAGCGATATTTGCTCCGAGCTCTGTAGCAATGACAGCATCTAATTTTCTCCCGAATGATTGCTCAAGTGCCCTAGCAGCAAGAACGGAGACATTTTCATTGCTTGCTGGCAGTTTGTTTAGTTTATCCATTAATTCCTTCTTTGGCGGGGCAGCAGAACCTACATAGTATGGAGAAGCAATTAGCCACTCGTCTTGTGCTTCATCTAAAGGTACAAGCTGTATTCGTTTGCCGCTCGTATAAAGTTTATTTATAATCTGAAGTCCCTCTTCAAGATTTCCGCCTCCGCCTGTCCCATATATACAGGCTCCGTATAACATGTCCTCTGCTTCCTGCTGTGATAAGGTTTTCAGGTAAAATCCCCCTTTTATAGCTCTCAAAAACTTGTAATTCCCCTCATTCTCCCTATTTCATGCGTTCCTGACGTTCCTTCGTCAATCCTTTAATCTCATAAGCAGCATCATCAATAATGACTCCAAAAATATTCTTCGCCTGCTCAACTGTAAAGAACTGGTTTTTTACATCTTCAAGGACCTGGCTGATATCTCGGTCAAGCGGATTGCCGTACCCTCCGCCGATTCCGGTGACAAGCTTCACCACATCCCCCTTATTAAGCGGATATCTGGCATAGACGCCAAATGGCCCATCGACGGTGCCATCGCCCTTTTCAACATAAAACCGGTTTGGCGATCCGTCTTGTCCGCCGTTTAATCCCCATGGCGAAAACTTATTTCTCCCATAGGTAACTGATACGAACTGCCCGTCCGACAAAGCTTTATAGGAACGAATAGCACCAGAACCGCCGATGTATTCACCCGTCCCTGCTTCTTCTGTATTTAGTGAATACTCGTCCACCATCACTCCGTACCTGGATTCAGCAATTTCCACTGGCACATTGTACGTTTCCCCATCGCCAATGCAGAATTGAGCTCGTGCCCCATCTTCTTTGCTGCTGGCTCCCCATCCTCCAACAGAAGGTTCGACAATCAAAAATGGATCGTTTGTATCTGGATGATTACCTGATAGTGTAACTGAACATACAGAAAGGAAGTGACCGGCACCTAATTTTTCTGGAAGAACTTCAGCAAGTGCTTTCCAAACGAGATCTCCTCCGATCGCACTGCTTTCCCAATAGCTTGACATTGGCGCAGGGCGTTCACAGGAAAAGATAGATCCAGGATCTGTGATGACTTCCAATGGGCGGAAAACACCATCATTAATTTGCTGATCATCATTAATGACCGAGAGAAAGACAGTTCGAACATCGGAAACCAAGGTTGTATATGAACAGTTCACAGGACCGGGAACCTGTGGATGACTTCCGCGAAAGTCACAGATGAATCGCTCGTCTTCGATGGTTACTTTTACCTGAACCTTGAAAGGACCGTTGCCTAGGCCATCCGAATCAATATAATCCTCAGCAAAATATTCGCCATTAGGCAGCTGCCTGATCAAATTTTTCGCAGCTTTTTCGCCTTGATTTAATAAAAATTCGCCAGTATGTAAAACAGCATCAAGTCCATATTTTTGGATTAATTCAAGATACCGTTTTTCGCCAATTCTTAAGGAGGCAATCTGCGCCCACATATCGCTCATCGATAACTCAGGATAACGGACATTGGCCTGAATCATCTCCACAAGTGCCTGGTTTAATTTTCCTTCATCAAACAATTTTACACACGGAAATTGCAGTCCCTCCTGATAAATCTCGGTAGCATCATTTGAGAAGGAACCAGGATCCTTGCCGCCGACTTCTGTCCAGTGCGCTTTATTGCCGGAAAAAGCAACAAGCTTTCCTTCGTAAAAAATTGGCAGCACTAGCCCAACATCAGATAGATGAGTCCCGCCCCCTTTGTAGGAATCATTAATAATGATCAGGTCTCCAGGTTTTAAGTTGTCCCTGTATTTCTTTAAGGTTTCTTTGGCCATTGAGCTGATCATACCGATAAAACCGGTAACCCCGTTGCCCTGGGTTAACAGATTTCCCTCTGCATCCGTTATGCCTGTGGCATAATCCAGTACCTCGTAGATAATCGGGCTCATCGATGTCCGGCCTAAGGTAAAGAACATTTCCTCTCCTATTGAAGTCAAGGAATCTTTGATAATCTCTAAAGTGAATGGATCAATCGTTGTCTGCGCCAATTGATTTCCCTCCTGTATAAATGACTAGATTCCCGTATGGATCAACAACAAGCTCCTGTGCAGGATAGAGGAGGATAGATGACATATGATCCTCAACAATCGCCGGACCTTTTATTCTTAAGTCTGGCTTCATGTGCTCACGGTTGTACACATCTGTCATGAGCCACCCTTGATTCTCAAAATAGACCTTTCTGCTATTTACTGGTTCTGCCTGTTTCGTGTCAGTCCGATCGAGCTTCTTCATTTCAGGACGGGTAATGCTGCCAATTGTTGTTAAATGAAGATTGACGATTTCAACTTCTGCGTCCTCAAGTTTAAACGTATAAGCTTTCTCGTGATATTCATGAAAGGATTTAATTATTTCATTGATTGCTGACTCATCCCAATGCCCACCAGGCACAGCTACCTTAACTGTATGCTCTTGCCCCACATAGCGAAGATCAGCATATCTGGTAAAAAGAATATCCTTCTGCTCAATGCCTTCCTTCAGATACTGTTCGCTATTTTGCTTTTCGATCGCTGCCCACATCTCATTAATATCAGCTGCGTCAGTGTCTTTTAATCTCTTAATATAGGTTTGAATAAAGTCAGACCGCAAATCTGTCATAAGCATGCCCCAGGCGGAGAATACCGCAGACGCTACAGGGACAATGACTTTTTTGATCCCTAACTCTGCTGCAAGATATGAAGCATGCAGCGGGCCGCCGCCGCCAAATGCGACCATCGAAAATTCACGAGGGTCATAGCCTTTTCTTACTGATATAAGCTTTAAAGCGTTTAACATATTAGAATTGGCTAACCGGATGATGCCAAGGGCTGCATCTTCAACCTTTAAGTTAAAGGGTTTAGCAATTTTTTCATTCATGACTGCTTTTACTTTTTCTAAATCAACCTCATAATCGAAATTGTCTGCACTAAGACGGCCAGTCAGCAGATTGGCATCAGTGATTGTTGGTTCTTGTCCACCTTTTCCGTACGCCACTGGACCAGGAGAAGCACCAGCTGAGTGAGGGCCAACCCTTAAAGAGCCAACAGAATCGATCCAGGCAATTGAACCGCCGCCATTGCCGATTTCTACGATATCAACAACTGGTACCTTTAATGGATAACCCGCCCATTTCTCTGTTTTTTCGATATGGTAGTCTGTTGTTATTTTCACATGGCCGTTTTCGATTAATGAGCATTTGGCTGTTGTCCCGCCTACATCAAATGCAATGAGGTTGTCTTCACCTATATATTCACCCAAGATGGCTGAACCGAAAACACCTGCCACTGGCCCAGATTCAACCATATGTATTGGACCTTCTTTAGCCATGCTGAATGTAGAAGTTCCGCCATTCGATTGCATAATGTATTTTGGAGAATGTACCTTTTTGTCATTTAATTGCTGTTCTAATTGATTAATATAATTAGAAGCAATCGGTTTAACATAGGCATTCATGACAGCAGTATTTGTACGCTCGTACTCTCGCCATTCCTTGGTCATCTCATGGGATAAGGTAAGTGCAGCCTCGGGCCAAAGCTCTTTAATTTTGTTTGCTGCCTGTATCTCATGAACCGGATTTTTATAAGAGTGAAGGAACACAATTGCTATCGCTTCCACCTGCTCTTTTTTAAAGTCATCGATAATTTCAGCAAGCAGATCAGTATTTAAAGGTGTAATAATTTCTCCTTTATGATTAAGCCGTTCTTCTGCCTCTCTTCTTAGACGGCGTGGGACGATAGGCTTTGGTTTTTGATAGCGGGCATTAAATAAATCAGGTCTGTTTCCGCGGGCAATTTCCAATACGTCACGAAAACCCTTGGTGGTAATCAATCCAGTTTTGACGCCTTTTCGCTCCGTTAATGCATTAATGATCACAGTTGTGCCATGTATAAAGGTGCTGATTTCTCCTAAGTCTATCTTGCTCTTCTCTAATACATTGAGTACGCCCTCTTCAAAATTCGGAGGGGTTGTACTGCTTTTTGAAAAGCCAATTTCACCCGTCTCGGTTACGTATACGAGGTCCGTGAACGTACCCCCAACATCCGTTGAAACTCTCATCCCGTTTTCTCCCTTTCGCTAAAAAATAGGTGGTGTTAATACACAAAGCATGATTGATTCCTCTGATAAAGGATTTTCATAGTCATGCGGAATATGTGAGGGGAAATGTATCGATTCTTTTTCAGATACAAAGTATTCTTCCCGATCTACAATAAACCGGACAGCTCCTTTTAATATGTAATAAAATTCTTCACCACGGTGGACAAAATCCTCATCCTTTTGCTGGTGCGGCTTTAAAATGACTACTAATGGCTCAATCGCTCGATTAGGGAAATTTCCATTTAAACGAATATACGAAGTTTGAGAGTCTTCAATTTGAAACTTCTTCTGGTCTGAGATGGATAAATGAAAGTTTTTGTTGGAAACAGGCTTCTCAAAAAAGAAGGAGATATCTACACCAAATGCATCCGCGATCTTTTTTAGCGAAGTGATCGTTAAAGAGGAAGATCCTCGCTCAATCATGGATAAAAATCCGCTAGATAGCTCTGTTTTTTCGCTTAATTCCTTAAGCGTCCAGTTGTTTTCTACACGCAGACTTTTTATTTTTTCATAAACCTCTTCCATTTGAAAATTTTCTCCCTTTTCGATAAATATTCAATATACTTAATAATCTTAAATATATTGAATATTTTAACACCCTGTTTACCGGTGTCAATACTTTCCGATCAGAACTTGCTGAAAAGTAAGTTAATTTTTCATAAACCTTTATTCTGAATCATTTGAGGTCCGAGATTTTTGTGAAGAGGCTTCTAACTCTTAAAGAGCCCCTGCTTAGTACAACAAGGACTCTGAATATTCCCGCATTTATAATTATCCAGTTAATCTTTTAACAGGCCAGCTGCTTTTACTTTAACGTGGATAGAGTTACCAGGCAGATAAGCTAAAGGGATATCCTCAAGATGGACAATTTTTACCGTTTCAGGAGATGCTCCAGCAGTAATCGCCGCATTAATCGCATGATCTTTTGCATCTTGAATGACCTCTTCATATGTTTTGCTGTCTAATGCATAAATCTTATCGGTTTCTCCGCTAACTTCCCCTAATGCTGCACCAATGGCGTTGGCTGCTGCATAATTTTCCGGCAGATGTACCTTTGAAACCCCTTTTAATTTCGAAGGTACAAGAATACTCCCTCCGCCAACAAGGATAACCTGTACATCGTCACGGCTTGTCTTCATTCGGTCAATTGCCTCTTCAAGCATTTCTGTCATTAATTGATTCGCTTGCTCGGCAATTGAGGCATCTACTTTATCTGTCAGGGCATTTTCAAAATGATATTTTCCTAGTTTAACTGCAACGTCAGTTGTCGTTAAGGTGTCCCCGCCAAAGATCATACCTTTTTCTTTTAGTCTGTAGCCGACACTGTCAGGGCCAATGGACAACTTGCCCTTTTTTTGATGAACAACGGTTCCTCCCCCTAGGCCGATTGACAATAAATCTGGCATTCTGAAATTTGTTCGGATGCCGCCGATCTCTACAGCAAGAGAGGATTGTCTTGGGAAACCATTAACGAGAACGCCTATATCAGTGGTTGTTCCGCCAATATCAACGACGAGCGCATTTTCTAATCCTGTCAAATGAGCAGCACCTCTGATCGAATTGGTCGGTCCACTGGCAATCGTCAGGATTGGGTAATCAAGTGCATATTCACTTGTCATTAATGTTCCATCATTTTGCCCAAAATAAATCTTTGCCTGAATGCCTTCTCTTTCTAGCGTCTGCTGAAAGCCATTGGCTACTTCCTTAACAGTTTCTTTTAATGCTGCATTGAGAATGGTGGCATTTTCCCTTTCCAGCAGGCCAACACTGCCTATTTCATTGGACAAGGAGAGAAAGATATCTTCTCCAAGCTCTTCTCTGACAATCTCAGCCACTTGTTTCTCCTGCTCCTGATTAACAGGTGAAAAGACACCGACAATCGCAACTGAATGGACTTTTCCCTTTATTTTTTGACAAACCTCACGAACTTCTATTTCATCTACAGCAGCAATTTTTCGGCCATCATATTCATAGCCGCCAGAGATAATATATGTGTTCCTCCCAATCATTCCGACTAAATCATCAGGCCATCCCGCAAGCGGAGGAATCGCTGTTGTTGCAGGCGCCCCAAGTCTGATGACAGCAACTTCCATCAGCTTTTTGCGTTCAACAATCGCGTTTGTACAATGGGTGGTGCCTAACATCGCATGAGCGATTTTTTGCGGGTCCACCTGGCTCTTTTCAAGGAGCTCTTTGACAGATTGATAAATTCCTGAACTAATATCTTTAGAGGTTGCTACTTTGACTTGGCAGACACACTGCAGATTTCCGTCGAGAAGAACAGAATCCGTGTGAGTACCTCCGACATCTATACCGATGCGATATTTCATTTCTGACCGTCCTTTCTCTTGCTGACTAACTCTTCAACCGGCTCGTATTCGTATTGGTAGCCGAAATACTGCGGACCTGCAGTTTCAATTCCCTTGGCTGTACGCCATTTTTTGTGGCATGGGAATGAAACGACCACAGCTCTTGCGCCGTATTTTAGACCTTCTGTTGTGATTGGATTGCCTGTCTCCAAATCTAATACCGCAATTAAATCTGGTGTGATGGCCAATGGGTTATTAGTTGCCTCATCTACAGCAAGTAAATGTTCATTTTGGAAAAAAAGCTTTAGTTTCTTATCCTTGTAATCATTTATTCCTTCCATAACAGCCTCACCTTTAGTAAAACCATCCTGAATTCGGCGTCTGATATCAACAGCTTTTCCTTGGAATAATTCGAAGCCTTCCAGCTTAGTCAGCATTTCGCTCACTGGGTTTAAGCCTTTTGCTTTGGATGTGCGGATAATCTTTCCAATATCTTCGGCAAGTGTCAGCGTGCTAGGAATCGCGCTTTCCTTTACATACTTTCCTTCAAGCGCGTAATCACACATTTTCGCCTGACCGCCCATTTGAATCGTAACAGCGCGGGCAAGACGTTCTGACCACTCACCGTTTATCGGGTACATAAGCAAATTATTTCCTTTTTCATCTGCCATTGTCACTGCACCAGGAGAATGCCCGTCCAAATGGAAGGTTACCATCTGCGCTTCAGGGAATGCCCTCCCCATCGCATCTGCATCAAGCACAGGGATTCCTTTTTTTGCAGCTGCTGCCACTGGAATCAGCGAGTTGCTTCCGCCTACTTCAATTGGCATAATGGCTGATGCTTTTTTGCCCAGGACCTTTTCGAGCATTTCTAATGCTGCAGTGAGAACCTCTTCAGAAGGTATCTTTTCGACCCCCACAGTAGGAGCTCCAATGGATGAAACTGGGATGACCAGGTCATCTTCACTCAATTCATCCACGGAAATCATTTGTACCTTGCCGTATTTTTTTACTGCTTCAATAGCCATCATTTTTCCTATGTATGGATCCCCGCCGCCTCCGGTGCCTAAAACTGCCGCGCCGATGGCGATATTCTCAATTTCTTCGATGCCTAAGAATCTCATGATTTAACCCCCGTAAATTTGTTTGCAACCCCACTCCAATAAATTTCCCAATTGATTCGCAAACGCCAATCCAGCTGCTCCTTATCCCTTGGATAATAAAATAACTGTGTAAACAAGCCATCCATCAGACACAGAAAGCTGGCAGTCAAAGTTTCGATTTCCATTTCTCGAACTTCCCCGTTTTTAATAGCTGTAAGGAATATGTCGTTTAATACATTGGATAGGTACTCATCCGATTTTAAAAATTCATCCTGCACTATTTCCTCAAGACCATGCGGCGGGAATTGCATAAATCTGCGATAAAAATTGGTTTTTTCTTCTTCATTTAGATGGTAGTTATACATTTCCTGCAAAATCATAAATAGCTTTCGCTCTGCTGATTCATTTGCCAGCGAATCAACCAGCTGCTTAATATGCTCATAATGATCAGTAAACACCATGTGCAAAACAGTCAAAAACAAGTCTTCCTTATTTTTGTAAAAGGCATAGATGGAGGGTGTTTTAATACCTACTTCATTGGCAATTTTCGATAAAGTTGTTTCTTCATAGCTGCTTGTTGAAAAAATTTTTAATGCTGCATCTTTGATCTTTGTTTTTGTCGTCATATTATCACCTAATGATTATTAGTTAGGTTTTAGTATAAGGACAAAATTTTATTAATTCAACATAAATTTCAAAAATTCGATTGATTTCAACAAAATTATTTTCTGCCCTCAATGTTTAAACTAAACACACCATCTAAACCATAGAAATTCATTCCAATTTCATGTATAATCTTGATTACTTAGTGACTCTAAATAATTTTGGAATTTTATTATTTGAAATGAACGGAATACTTATGGAGTTGCCGTATAGGAGGAATAAAATGAGTGACCAATTAGTTAAAGAAGCTCCTAAGGTGAGCTCGGAAAAAATTTGGACCCGTGATTTTATATTAATTTGCACGGCCAATTTTTTTGTTTTTCTGGGATTTCAAATGACCTTGCCGACAATCCCGCTGTTTGTTGAGGAATTAGGAGGAAACGATCAGCTGATTGGCTTGGTTGTGGGGATTTTCACCTTTTCTGCGCTTGCCATCCGCCCCTATGCAGGGCATGCGTTAGAATCTAAAGGCAGAAGGTTTGTCTTTTTAACAGGGCTGGGAATATTTGTCCTTTCTGTTGGATCCTTTGGTTTTGCAGCTGGACTCATCTTCCTTTTTGCCATGAGAATTATCCAGGGACTTGGCTGGGGATTTTCAACTACCGCCTCTGGTACGATTGCTACTGATCTCATCCCGGCAAAACGGCGCGGTGAAGGGATGGGCTATTATGGGTTATCCGGTAACCTTGCTTTGGCATTTGGACCTTCTTTGGGATTGGCGCTGACAGGAATCATATCTTTTTCTCAATTATTTACTATATGTGCAATCTTAGGACTTATGGCTTTATTATTGGCTTCGAGAATTCGTTATAAAGAGGTGCAGCCCCAAGCCGTACCGCTAAAAAAATGGGATTTTTACGAAAAGAGTGCATTGCCCCCTTCCCTGCTCTTGTTTTTCATAACAGTTACTTTTGGCGGCATCGCTGCGTTCCTGCCGATTTATTCATTGGAAAAAGGCATCGAAGGCATACAGTGGTATTTTCTCCTATATGCTATTGCATTAATGATAACTCGAACTTTTGCCGGCAAGCTGTACGACTTAAAGGGACATAAAGCGGTCTTCCTGCCAGGAACTTTGTTAATTTTAATTACCATGTTCTTGCTTGCCTGGCTGCCAAATAGCCTCATCCTTTATATTGCAGCGGTTTTTTACGGTTTAGGATTTGGTACTGTTCAGCCGGCTCTGCAGGCATGGTCTGTTAAAGAATCTCCCCCAAATCGCCGGGGAATGGCCAATGCGACATTCTTCTCGTTCTTTGACTTAGGCGTTGGCATTGGTGCAATGGCATTTGGGCAAATTGCTTTCTTATTTGGATACAGCTTCATCTATATTGTCGCCGGAGTCTCAGTTCTTTTTGCGATGATTTTGTATCTTGTTATTTTAAATAAGGAAAAAGTAAAGAAAAGCTAACCTGTCTCTTTATGGAGACAGGTTTTTTTCTGGAAAATACATAGTTAAAACTTTGTGCTATCGGCTAACAGACTTAGCAGATTTCAACATTGCTTTAGTTTTTTTCTTTACAGCACTTGATTTTTTGACGAATAAAGAACAGATTAATGTAACTGCGGAAATTCCAGAAAGGAAATAGAAGGTATATTTTATTCCAGCAGCTAACACTTCTTGTTTGGAAGCATCAGGAAAATTAACAGCATATCCGCTTTGACCTGCTGTAAATAAAGTAATCGCAGTGGCTGTACCTGCTGCACCAGCCACTTGATTCAATGTATTCATCGCAGCTGATCCGTCTGCATATAAGGCACGCGGCAATTGATTAAGCGCATTAGTTTGGGATGGCATCATGACCATTGTTAAACCAAAAAATAGAATCATAAATGCCACTATGATTTGCCAAGCAGGTGTAGCTGCCGAAACTATGTTCATAAACATGACATTCGCAATCAAGATAATGGCTGAACCAATGATGACGAACATACGCGGTCCAAACTTATCAAATAGAGTCCCAACAATTGGTGACATTATAACATTGATAGCATTACCCGGAAGCAGCAATAAACCCGCCACCGCTGCACTAAGTAACAAAGCTCCCTTTAAATACATCGGCAATAAAATTCCAGTTGATAAAATGATTAAAATCCCAAGGAACATCATGGCTGTTCCTAATGTGAACATCGGATACTTAAAAACACGTAAATTAACCATTGGCTGTGCCATACTCATTTGACGAGTACCAAATAACACAAGTGCGATAATCCCTGCAAATAAAGGGACCCATACTTTAGGAGACGAAACAGATGCTTCTGCCATCGTTGCCAAAGCATAAATTAATCCGCCAAAACCGATTGTTGATAGAGTAACTGACAAAATATCAATTCTAGGCTTAGTAATTTCTGAAACATTCATTATTTTAGCTGCAGCAAAAATTGTTAAAAACATATATAATACAGCGCTGATCCAGAAGATATAAGGCCAGCCCAACGTACTTATAATAACCCCAGATAGTGTTGGTCCTAAAGCCGGACCTAATGTAATAACAAGCCCCATCACTCCCATAACAACTCCACGTTTATGAACAGGAAAAATAATTAAAAGTACACTCGTCATGACCGGTATGAGGATCCCCGTTCCGATGGCTTGCACGATACGGCCAATTAGTAACATCGTAAAGTCAATAGACAAAGCGGCTAAAATCGCTCCTATCATCGAAACAAGGAGTCCGCCAATAACTAACTGTCTTGTAGTAAACCATTTCATTAAAAGAGCCGAAATCGGCACTAATATGGCCAAGACTAATAAATATCCTGTTGTCAGCCACTGTGCAAGGGCCGGTTTTACTGAAAATTCATCCATTACATTTGTTAATGCCATGTTCAATGCTGTTTCACCAAATAATCCTATGAAAGCACCTAACATTAAGATAAATGCCATTGATTTAGGATTTCTCACTTTAAATTGTGTATCCATAATTAACTCCCTCTATTTAAATTGACTATCTTTATGTTTCGTAGATACTCCTTTCTCATTTATCAGTATTGTCAACTTGGTTGACTTAGTCATTTTATTCGGTGAAACGAAAAATGTCAACTAAGTTGACTATTTTTTAATATCTTGTAATCCGTCAACTTAGTTGACATATAAGTAATATTTTTGTATAGTAGTGCCGACATACTGATTGGAGTGAAGGAAATGAAGCCTGAATTTGAGCACTTAGATCTAATCGATTTATTAAGTGAACGTCATCATTTGCTTCGCGGGATAACAGAAAAGTTATGGAATAACAGCAGTGACATTTATATTTCGAATTCAGAATGGTTTATCATGGCAAGAATATATAAAAAGCAGCCAACGATTGCCTATGTTTCAAAAAATGTAGATATATCTCGGCAGGCTGTACATAAATTTATTAAAAAGCTTGAAACCAAAGGCTTAGTCGAAGTGATGAACGTGGAGAACAATAATAAAGAAAAGTGCATTCGGCTTTCCTCTCTTGGTGAAGAATGTTATGAAAAAAACGAGACACTGAAAGCCACTCTCGAAAAGCAAATCGGAGAGAAAATTGGTGAAGAACAAATTGCGCTTCTTAAGGATATATTAAAATCTGATTGGGGTTTAACGGTGAAATAGTCATTTGTTTAGACCACTCAGTTACCGAATTTAATAAAGCTGTCCGAAGGTTAGCCTACTTCAGACAGCTTTGGCACGAATTCTGTGGATCTTGTCCGAGGATTGACTTGTTTTGGACTGATTCAGTTTCAATTCTAATAAAGCTGTCTGAAGGTTAGCTTGCTTTAGACAGCTGGGGCTCGAAATTTGGAAATCTTGTCCGAAGATTACCTTGGTTTGGACTGATTCAGTTTCAAATCTAATAAAGCTGTCCGAAGGTTAGCCTACTTTAGACAGCTCTAGCTCGAATTCTATGAATTTTGTCCAATCCTCGCCTTACTTCAGACATCTGTGGTTTAAAATCTACTGACCCTGTCCGAACCTCACCTTACTTCACACAGTTCCTGCTCAAAATCTTGCAATTCTGTCAGAAGACTTCGGAACTTCAGACATTTAAAACCTCAAACTTTCCTTAGTTGTCTAATTAACTCCTCAATGATACCTTACAATCATTCGATTAACTTGCTCGGCAATCTCCTGAGCGTCAGTATCCAACGACATAGCCAGTTCTTTAAACAATATTTTTTTAATAGAGTCCAAGATTTTCTGATCCTGGTCATACAGCTTCTTTTCTTTCTGCTTCAGCTCCACACTTTTCCTCAGCATCGTATTTACAATTTTGGCAATCTCTTTCCGATCACCAGTATGTACGGTTTCCTTGTATTTGCGAACTCTTTGCCGAGGTTCTTCAATCCAGTCTGTGCCAGGCTGTTTAAATGATTGTAAAATTTCCTTTGACTGTTCACGATTCATCATCTTTAGCATTAAAACCTTTTCGTTGTCTACCGGGGTGCTGATTGTTAGTGTCGTGTTATCAAGCGGATGCAGCACATAGTACAATTTCGTTTCGTCAAAATATGTCTTTTCACAAATATCATCAATTCGACTTAAGCCATGTACAGAATATACAATGATATCTCCGATATGAAACATTTCCATTTCCATATCCCCAATCTTTAAATTGTTAACCTTGTTTACAATAATTATATGATACTATCAAACAATCGTCAACTTTGTTGACAAATCACCCCCCCTTTTGTATGGTTAAGAGGAAAAGAGATGAATGGAATGGACAATTTATTAGATACGAATCAGGGTACCTCTCTCGAAAATATAACTATCGGGCAATCGGTCATAATAAAGAAAATGAATAATGAATCTATTAAAAATACAAATCCTGAGGACTTTTATTATTTAAGAGAATTTGAGAATAAGACAGGAATCATTTGTGAAAAAAGAGCAAGTCTGGCGGGGATTTACACTTATCGTGTAGATTTTGGGAAAAATCGTTTCGGGTATTTTTACAGCAAGGATTTTTCTTTAATCTAGGCTGTGTTAAAGCTTAATATTGATTTTAGCGGCTTAGTTGATCTTCGCTGCAGGCGCGTAGACTCCTGGGGGATCAGCGTTGAAGCGAGACCCGCAGGAGCGCAAGCTGTGAGGAGGATCGCAAAACGCCCCCCGGAAAGCGAAGCGCCTGGAGAGGAAATCAACGGCCAAATTTAATCTAAAAAACCCCCGTTAAAAAACGGAGGTTGAAAAGTTATGCGCTGACAGCTGGCTGCACTGGCTGCTGCTGTTTTTTTACACTTAGGACAAAAATGGTAGCAACAATGCAAAGAATACCTGCAGACATAAAAGTGATGGTATAGCCATTAAGGATTTCGTACAGATATCCGCCCATAAAAGCAGCGGCACCTGAACCTAATTGATGGAACGCGAACACCCAGCCGTAGACAATCGGCCCTTTATCTCTACCAAAATACTCAGTTGTAAGCTTCACCGTTGGCGGTACAGTGGCGATCCAATCTAGTCCATAGAAGACGGCAAAAGCAATCAGCATTGGATATGACACTGTGCTCAGCGCATAAGGAAGGAACATCAAAGACAACCCGCGAAGGCCATAATACCAGAATAATAGCCACCGATTATCAAAACGGTCGGAAAGCCAGCCGGACGCCATTGTGCCAACGATATTAAAAATGCCCATAAAAGCAAACAAGCTGGCGGCTGTTACTTCAGGTATGCCATAAGCCCCGCAGGCTGGGATGAAATGGGTAGCCATTAATCCCGCAGTCGATAGTCCGCAAATAAAAAAGCTTAAAGATAAGAGCCAGAATGGTCCCTTTCGAACCGCAATGCCTAGTACGCTAAATGCATCTGCAATCGGGTTTTTCTTAGATCCCTTATTTTCCTCTGGAACAATTTCTGTAACCCCATATGGAAGAAGTCCCTTATCAGCAGGCTTATTCCTCATCCAAATAATAATAGCTGGAACCATTAGTAGGCCTAGAACCATAAAGATGTAAATACCTGCGCGCCATGAATATTGCTCGGTTACATTTGAAAGCAGCGGCAGGAAAATCATTTGCCCCGCAGCTGTTGCAGCCATGAGAAATCCCAGGACGATACCTTTTCTCTTTTCAAACCAGTTATTAGCCACGGTTGCTGAAAGTACGGTTAAAAAGACCCCGCATCCAGTTCCAATGATAATTCCCCAAATGAACTGAAGATGCCAGACTTTTGTCATAAACAAGCTGGCTCCCATTCCCGCAACCAAGATTAACATGGCAAAGGACATCATTTTCCGAATACCGATGCGCTGGAATCCCGCAGCAATAAAAGGCCCGGAAATTCCATAGAGCGTGAGATTTATAGCAAATGCCAATGAAATAGCCGATCTGCTCCATTCAAACTCTTGTTCAAGCGGAATCATTAAAACGCCTGTAATTGAGCGTATCCCTGCAGCTATGAGTACAGCCACAAATGTCAGCCCAACTACGATCCATCCGTAGTACACCTGTAAACATCTCCCAACTAAAAGAATAAGGATATCATACTACGATTGGAAAAAGATTAAAAGACCGACTTTTCATAAAATTATAAAAAGCGAACAGTTTAGATAACTGTTCGCTTTGCGTCTTATCCCCAAATCTCTTTAGAAATATCAACAATATATTTCAGCTTAGCCCATTGTTCTTCTTCCGTTAAAATATTTCCATGATGTGTAGAAGCAAAACCGCACTGCGGACTGATGCATAATTGCTCTAATGGTACATATTTTGTTGCCTCTTCTACACGGGCTTTTATATTTTCTTTATCTTCTAATTTCCCGTGTTTTGATGTAAATACACCTAGTACTACCTGAGGTCCTCCATTTTGGATATATTCTAATGGTTTGAAATCTCCAGAACGGTCATCATCATATTCCAGGAAAAATCCGTTTACTTTTTCTTTTGCAAATAATGTTGGGGCGATTTTTGCATAGCTGCCTTCAAATGCCCATTTCGAGCGGTAGTTTCCACGGCAGAGGTGTGTGGTGACAACCAGGTCTTCTGGTTTATCTTCTAATACACCATTTGCCACACGCAAAGCTAAATCAATTAATTCCTCTCGTGAATAACCGCTATCATTGAATGGAATTTCTGGTGCATTAAGGCCGGCGATGTACACATCATCGAGCTGCAAGTAACGGCAGCCTGCATCATAAAACGCCTTGATGGCATCGCGATATGCCTGAATAACATCATTTGCATATTCTTCAATATCTGGATAAATTTCAAGGTTGCGAATTCCGGCATTAAACAGCTGGTTAGGACTTGGGATGGTTTGTTTGGCAATTGCTCGATCCCCAACAATCTCTTTGAACAGGATAAAGTCCTTTACATGCGGATGATTTGGGTTAAATGAGACTTTTCCAGTCACACGGATATTGTATCTTTCTGTTTCTTCTCCTACAAATACGTACCCTTGATCTGGAACATAGCCCTCTACTCCATTTAAATGCTCTAAGAAGTCTGTATGCCAAAATCGGCGGCGAAATTCTCCGTCGGTAACTGCCTTCAATCCAACTTCAATTTGCTTATCAACGGCTTTTTTAATTTCTTCTGTTTCAATATCATGCAGTTCTTGTGCTGTTAAGCTGCCTTCCTGGAAAGCCTTTCTGGCCTTATGTATTCTTTCAGGCCGCAATAAACTTCCTACATGATCTGCTCTAAATGGTGCTTTAACTAATGTTTTTGTCATCTTAATTTCCTCCCATTATATAAATAAAAAGCAAAAACCCCTCTTCTAAAAATAAGAAGAGGGGTTGGATACACAACATATCATTGATTTCCGGCTCCTCTTATCTCTTAGCTTAAAAGCTACTGGAATTGGCACAGTACTTAAATTAAGTCCGCTGCCGAGGCTTCAAAGGGCCAGTCCCTCCACCTCTCTGGATAAGAAAAATTTTTAAATATTAAATTATTAAATATACAATACAACTAAAAAACTCTTTTGTCAACAGATGTTTCAAAAATCTTGCTTAATTACATTGCCTGTTCCCTGCTGTTGTATACCTGTCTATGATAATATCGGTCTAGCACCGCTCCGTACAGCGAAGCGAGCACTTGCTGAAAGAGCATGCCAATAACAACTGGGACTGCGACTGGCGGCGGAAAATACGAAACGGCTAAAACCGCACCGGTACTGATATTTCTCATTCCGCCTGTAAAAGTAATAGTAATGACTGTTTCCTTATCTACACGGCACATTTTTCCGATGATAAAAGCAAATAAATAGCCTGTGAAGGCAATGCAAAAAACAATAATGGTGATCATCACTAATTTTTTATCAATATTTTTCAAATAAGGCGCAACGACTGCTCCGTTGATCATTACGATTGTTGCCATACCAAGCTTTGTAAAGGGCGCAAGCTTTGGGCTTAATACCTTAGCAACCTTCCCCTTTGTTGTATGATTCAATATCATGCCAATGAGGGTTGGGACGACAATCATGCCGATTAGCCCCTTCATAATAGTAAGGGAGTCCATTTCCACACTTGCACCCACTAAGATCGATAGCGTTAACGGTACAATAAATGGTGCGAGAAAGGCATCTATCAGTATTATGGAGAGGGTTAATGGAATATTCCCCCGGTAAATAGATACCCAAATAAAGCTGGAGATCCCTGTTGGAATTGACATAGCTAGGATAATACCAATTATAGTAAGGGAGTCCCCGTTAAAAGTCATGTTGCCGATCCCCCATGCCCAAAGAGGCATAAGGATGTGCAGGACGAAAAAGATTAAGAACATTGGAAATGGGTGCTGCAGCGTATTTTTTAAGGAAGAAAAATTGGAGTTCAAGCTTCCTGAAAAAGTCATAAATGCAAAAATCCACGGTATTAAAAAAGCATAATTATCCATTGTACCAGCAAGCAAAACGCCAATAACTACACTCGTTGGTGTAATTACCGGCATGAGCCGTTCTAGGTACCTGTTAACAGTCACAAGCAATTGGGTTTCACCTCGATGTTTTTGTGTAAAAGAAGATTTTGTGTTTAATTATGTTCTGGTGATCTGGGATGTATTTGAATTAGATCATTTTGCTGAATTTTGAACGAGATTTGTCCTTCATAACATTGATGAAAGACATCTGATCTGGTTTTTTAACGGGGTTTGTTCTTCATAACCCTGATGAAAGACATTTGACTTGGTTTTTAATGGGATTTGTCCTTCATTACCCCGATGATAGACATTTGACTTGGTTTTTTAACGAAATTTGTCCTTCATAGTGATATAAATTCCTATTTTTCTATTTTCTCTGCAAAAGAATAAACACCATTATAAACCCTTTTGTTTATTTTGTCATAATATTATTAAAAATAATTTTCGTGTCCCTAAATTTATGGCAATAAAAAAACTAACCCTTTTATTAAGGATTAGTTCTTCTCGATTTAGAGCGGGTGATGGGAATCGAACCCACGACCACAGCTTGGGAAGCTGTTATTTTACCACTAAACTACACCCGCATATTCAATTCTGGCGGAGGAAGAGGGATTTGAACCCCCGCGCGGTTTGACTCGCCTGTCGGTTTTCGAGACCGATCCCTTCAGCCGGACTTGGGTATTCCTCCAAGTGGAATGGAGCCTAGCGGGATCGAACCGCTGACCTCCTGCGTGCAAAGCAGGCGCTCTCCCAGCTGAGCTAAGGCCCCTTCATTCATATAAATCATTTTTATTGGCTTATAAAATAATTATAGTACTATCTTTTTTCCCACGTCAATATCCGAAAAAATAATTCTATCACAAGCAAACGTTTTCATAGATTAAATCCTTTTTACTCAAGGAAAATGTCTTTGACATATATATACAGATTGACTTTAACGTGGTACAGTTTAATTATCAGAATTTTGTAATAAGATAAGCAAAAAGATTGGATGGGGTTTGGAGGACTAGCTATGTCAAAAAGAAACAGTTCGATTTATTACGGCTGGTATATCGTTGCTTCAGCATCTGTGATTGTTCTGCTTTCGATGGGTTTGCGGATGGGAATTGGTCCTTTCGTCAAACCGATTATGGAGGACTTATCTCTGACAAGGACAGAATTTTCCATTATTATTGCAGTTGGCATGATTCTTTATGGTTTAGGCATGCCGATTGCCGGCCATTTTTTAAAGACGCACACGACTAGATTTGTTCTTCTGAATGGTTTGGCTGTTGTTTGCGGGTCAATGGTCTGGGCGATTTTTTCAACAGGATTTATTTCCTTTCTGCTTTCTTTTGGTGTTTTTCTATCCCTTGGTCTTGCATTTTTAAGCAGCATTACCCTGACGCCAATTATAAGCAAATGGTTTGTGGAAGCACGCGGCAGAGCTCTTTTTTATCTTTCGACCGGGGGTATGGCTGGTATTGCTGTTATGGTGCCAGTTGAGTCGATGCTGCTGGAATGGGTCGGCTGGAAAATGACACTCATTATTTTTGCTGTCGTATTCATCTGCATTGTCCTTCCTTCAGCCATTTTTGTCATGCGTGAAGACGTTCCAGAAGGTGCTGATGGAAAAAATCCGCGAAACAGAAATATTCAGTCCGAAATCCCAGACGGACTAACATGGAAAGAAGCTGTAAAGACAAAGGGGTTCTGGCAGCTGGCTTTTGGTATGTTTGCTTGCGGCTATGGAATGAATCTGATGGGTTCCCACTCAGTCCCGATGTTAATGGACCATGGATTTGGACCGATGACAGCATCGTTTGGTTTTGGGCTAATTGGGATTGTTGCCATTTTTAGTACGCTTTTTTTAGGGACCCTTGCCGATCGCTTTCCACGAAAAAACATCCTATTTTGGATCTATTTGGTTAGAGGGCTCGGGATACTTGGCCTAACTTTCGTGGCAACACCTGCACAGCTCTTTTTTGTAGCTGCGGCGGGAGGATTAGTCTGGGCGGGTTCCGTTTCTTTAACATCGGCAATTCTAGGTGATCTATACGGAATCCGCTTGCTCGGCTTTCTGAACGGATGGGCCTATTTTGGCCACCAGATTGGCGGGGCTATTGGTTCCTTTTTAGGCGGATGGGGCTATGAGACCTTCGGTACTCACACCATCGCTTTTGGTTCTGCAGCTCTGCTGGCTTTAATTGCCGCTGTTGCATCTTACCTTCTTCCAAGAAAAATTACTTTCGGAAAAAAGATTACCATGGTTGATGGACATTCGCTTTCCAAATAAAAAAAACGCCAGGCACAGAATCAAATTTCTGTATTGCCTGGCGTTTTTTTTTGCTTATTGATTCACTTTTTCCATACTTTTTCTAACTCTTGCTGTTTCCTCTACATCAACCTTCAGGTCTTCCGTAATAACAACACCATAATCCTTTCTAGCCTGTTCAATTGCAATATAACCATCTAGGACATCTTCTAAGACTTTATTGACATCCCGGTCTAACGGATCGCCATATCCTGCCGCACAAGGGGTTTTAATTTCTAATTGATCCCCCTTATTGAATTTAAAATTCGTCAGCTTTGCCGGCAGGCTCTTCTCATTTTCCGTACCAGGATTTAATGTTAATGAGCCGGTTAGTCCATCAAGTCCACCATTTACTCCTTTAGGCGGATCAGTATGGCGGTCACCTTCACCTGTGAAAAGACCACCTTCTAAAAACTCCCATGTTCTTACAATACCAATTCCGCCGCGCCATTTACCCGCAACTGCACCTTCTTCACGCAATTCATACCGATTGCATCTCATAGGAAGACGCATTTCCAATTCTTCAATTGGATTATTTCTTGTATTGGCAATAAGATTATCGACGCTATCAAGACCATCTTTCCCATTACGTCCGCCATATGAGCCTTCATTGACTTCAACATATACCCAGTACTCACCAGAATCCGATTTAACCCCAGCGTAAGAGTTGAAATGAACATGCGCAGAGTTTCCGGCGGTTGTCTTTTCTGGGAGCACTTCTGATAAAGCCAGGTTAATTTGGTCTGCTAATCTCTGAACCTGATTAATACGTGCTGTGTTTGCAGCTGGCGGCTTTGGATTCCAAATACTTCCATACGGAGCAATAACTTTAATCGGCTTAAAAATTCCGCTGTTTTGCGGGATAAATACTTCTGAATTCGCTTCATCAAGCAAGATGGCGCGAACGATTGTATAGGTAGCTGGAAGTGTGGAACCGGAATATGGCACATTATAAGCAGTTTCCACCTGCGGCGAGCTTCCAGTCAAATCAACGGTTAAATCGCTTCCCTCAATTTTGACACTCGTTTCAATTCGAAGACGCTTGCCATAATTTCGGCCATCATCATCAAGCCAGCCTGTTGGTGCCTTATAGACTCCATCAGGAATTTTTTCAATTTCTTTTCTCAGCATTTCTTCTGAGTAGTCCATCCAGCGCTGTTCCGCTGCTCTTACAGTTTCTAGCCCGTATCGTTCGATTAATTCAAGATATCGTTTTCTGCCTAATTTTGCAGAAGCAATCAATGCTTCGATATCGCCTTTGTTTTCTTTAGGCGTACGGACATTTTCGAGGACATGCCGCCAAATCTCATCATTCTTAATGCCTTTGCTATAAAGCTTAACAGCATTGTAATGTTTGCCCTCAGCGTAAACATCCACAACGTCTACCATTAATCCAGGAGACATTCCGCCTACATCCAGAACATGCCCAGTGTTCGCAGCATAGGCTACTAATTCACCCTCATGGAAGATTGGAATAATAATAGCCAAGTCAGGTGTATGTGATGCCCCATAATATGGGTTATTGTGCAAAATGATATCGCCATCATGAATGTCGTCGCCTAAGAAATGCTTCACACCGGCAATGTAGCCAGGCAGTGAACCGATATGCATCGGTGTGGAATCACTTTCGCAAAGTTCATTTCCATTTACATCAAATAACCCAGCCCCAAGATCCTCAGATTCGCGGATGATACTTGAGTAAGCCATTCGGTATAGGACAAGAGCCATTTCCTTTGCAATTGAATTAAAGGAACCGGCTATAACACCTAGCGTAACAGGATCAATATTTTCATAGGTTTTCTTCTCTGTCATAGTATTTTCTCCTCCCTTACTCTTTTGTTGATGCAATGTATCTTTCTGCTTTTTCAGCAAATATTTCTTTCATATTGATGACGATATTTCCGTAATGATCAAAAGTCGCTTTGCGATATGGAGGGATCACTGTTGTCGAATCCTTTTGCTGGATAATCGCAGGGCCAACTAATTCTGTGTAAGTTGGAATGTCCTCACGGTTAATAAAAGGTGTTTCAAATTGGCTTAATTGATCATTAATCCAGAAATAAACGGAATGCTTCGCGCATTTTGACAGGTCAAAATCGGTCTTTTGATTAATCTTGGCTTCTGTCTTTTTATCGGCAGTCACTAATCCAATGCCAATCACACGGACATTAATAACTTGAACTTCCTGGTCAGGGAACTGGCTTGCATATTCCTGTTCATGTACTTTGTGGAAGCGCTGAATGACCTCATCAATCCATTCCTGCGTAATTTCACCTTCTGGTGCATCGACGCGCAGCTCGTACCCTTGGCCGGCATACCGGCAATCAAACACACGTTTTAGCTTAATTTGTTCTTTAGATAATCCATCCGCAAGCAATGAATCCATAGACTCTTTTTCTAACTGGCTGATCGCTGATGAGATATGCTGAATGTCTGGATAAGAAAGACTTGCCCAAACGGTAAATACCTTTTCATACGCAATATCTGTTGATAATAATCCCATGGCAGCCGTAATTCCTGGGTATGGCGGTACCACCACATGCGGAATATTTAATTCTTCAGCAATGTCACACGCAAATAATGGACCTGCACCGCCAGCTGCAACAAGGGTAAATTCACGCGGATCATATCCTTTTCTGACACTGTTCATTTCAATCGCATTGACCATATTGTGTGTCATGATTTTTAAAGCTCCAGCTGCAGCTTCTAAAGGAGTCATGTTTAACTTGGAACCAATATGTGTTTCATAAGCTTTTCTGGATAACTCTGGATTAATTTTTAGGTTCCCCGCAAGCTCTCCATCAGCATTGATTCTGCCAAGCAAGACATTTGCATCTGTTGATGTTGGCAAATCTCCGCCTTTTCCATAGCATGCCGGACCAGGATCAGCTCCAGCACTCTTAGGGCCAACACGGAAAATTCCTCCTTCATCAACATAGGCAATCGACCCGCCGCCAGCACCAATCGTATCAATATCGACCATAGGAACCATGGCATTGTATTGCCCTATGCGTGTATCGAGCAAATGTCGCATTCTCATTTTCCCTTGTGGAGCAACACCAATATCTGCTGATGTGCCGCCAATATCCAGTGTAATAACATTTTCAAATCCAGCGTTTCTTGCGGCTGAAATACCGCCAATCAACCCGCCGACAGGCCCTGATAAAAGAAGCCCAATTGGTTTCTCAGCTGCTACTTCTGAAGTTGCAATCCCGCCGTTTGATTGCATAAGATGGAGACTTGTTTCCAGACCTTCTTCTTTAAGATTTTTTTCTAACCTCTTAATATATGAACTGGTTTTTGGCCCAATAAATGCGTTTAATGCTACTGTGCTGAAACGCTCATATTCCCGATATTGAGGCAGGATTTCATTACTAATAGATAAATAGGCTTCCGGATATTCTTCCTGAATAATTTCTTTCACGCGATTTTCATGAACTGGGTTTTTGAAAGAAAATAAGAAGCATACAGCAATGGCTTCAACCTGCTGTTCCTTTAATGTTCTAACTTGCTCTCTTACCTTTTCTTCATCTAATGGCTTAAGTATTTCTCCTTCAGCCGAAATCCTTTCAGGAACAACTAATCGGTTTCTTCTTTTTACAAGGGGATGGCTTTGCCAAGGCAGGTCTTGATACAATGAAAAATTATATGGCCGCTTATGTCGGGCAATGTGCAAAATATCCCTAAATCCCTCTGTAGTAATCATCCCAACATTGGCACCGTTATGCTCGAGAACTATATTGGTAGATACAGTCGTGCCGTGGAAAAATTGTTCAATATCTTTTGGAGTAATTTTTGCCATTTCGCAAATTTCCAATAAACCAGTAATAACCCCTTCTGAAGGATCAGATGGTGTCGAAGGAACCTTATGTACCCAAGACTCCCCTTTTGATTCATTCGTTAATATTAAATCTGTAAATGTACCTCCCACATCAACACCTAATCGAAACATAATAGTCCTCCTTTTATATATTTCTAAATATTAAAAATAAGTAGATGGATAATTTTTAATATTGTGAATACTTAATAGACATTAAGACAAAGGATCTGCAATTTCTTTATACATATTCGGCCTGCGATCCGAAAGAAAGGCATAAACACTCCTCGAATCTTCCAGAACCTCTCTCTCTAAAAGAGCTTCAAGAACCTCCTCCTGATTTCCTTCTGCCTGAGCTAAAATTTTTCCGGAGGGAGAAACAATTTTACTTAACCCCATTCTTTCCCATGTTCCCAGCTCTGGTCCAAGATCATGTGTTCCTCCTCCATTGCATGCAATGATAAAACATTGATTTTCCACTGCTCTTACGGCGGGGAGTTCTCTCCAGAATTGTTCCTTGGATCCCAGTGCACCTATTCCGCCTTTATTGCCGCCCTTCCAGATAGAGGAAGGAAATGCGATGATTTCAGCACCTTTGGAGGCTAGCATTCTAACATGTTCAGGGAACATGCAATCATAGCAAATACATATCCCGATTCTCCCTAGGGGAGTATCAAAGACAGGAATGTCGCTGCCTGGTGTAAAATATAGCTTTTCTAATCCAGGAAAATGAACTTTTCTTGCAATCCCAACAATTCCCTCTGGTCCAATCAATAAGGCTGAATTATATATGTTTCCAATAATATCTGAGCGTTCGGCAATTCCAATAATGATATGTACCTGATGTTCTTTCACTGTTTCTATTATTCTTTGTAAATATGGATCATCAAATGTGATGGCACCATTATCCCAATAGGTCTTTTTTCCATTTGGAATATGCTCATAAAAGTTTGTCAGACTCATTTCAGGAAAGACGATTAACTCATTTCCCCTCCTTGCTAATTCAGAAATTTTTTCTGAAATAAAGCTGGCGTTCTTTTCCTTATCCCACATTGAAAAAGGTGAATGCTGCACAAGCGCCGCTTTTACAGTAGATTTCATGCTTCCTCTCTCTCCATTCTGATTAGTTATTACATTTTTCATAATGCAATTAATGTGCCAACTATAAAAAACTGTCAATATAGCTTATTACCAGCTGAATCCTATGATTTAAAAATCTTATTTTTATTAAAGTTATTCCAAACGTAATCTGCCATGTATGATATCCCTTGAATAATAGGCTTTATACGGTTATCATAATATTCATAATACATATTACATTTGGAATAAATAATATGAGGTGTTATTATTGGCCAAATCCCTGTCTTCTTTTCAGGACATGATTCAGCAAGATTTCTTAAATGCTTTTCAGGTTCCATATGTTTTATACGATTGTGATAAAAATATTCAGTATATGTTTTTAACAGATTCATTAAATGATATAAGTTTAGAAGATCCTGCGATAAAAAAATTGGTGGATGATATTTTTTTAGATGAAAAGTCGATTTCCAAAGTAATCGATACGGGTATTCATGGAATTAAGGTACGTATTCGGGGAAATCCAGTCCTATCATCTGGGAAACTGTTAGGAGTCTTTTTATTCTTTGAAATCCCTGAAATCAATGATTATGAAGAATTACAAAGCCTTGCAACAGATCTGCGAATTATTTTCGAATCCTCCTATGATGTCATCTTTGTTGCAGATGAAAATGGAACAGCGTTGCGAGTAAGTGATTCCTGTGAAAGATTTTGGGGAGTAAAAAAAGAAGAATTTATCGGAAGCAACGTTTTTAAACTTGAGGAGCAAGGTGTTTTTACCCCTTCGGTTACACGAATGGTTTTGGAGCAAAAAAGAAAAATCTCAACAATACAAAAGACCGATAAAAACAGAACTTTATTAGTTGTTGGGACCCCTGTATTTGACAAAAGCGGAAAGGTTAGAAGAATTGTTAATGCCTCAAGGGATATTACAGAAATTGATCAATTACAAAAAGAATTAAATGAAATGAAGGAAATATCTGCAGGGTATCAGCGAGAGATTCAACAACTGAAAGAGCTTAAATCCTCGCCAATTCAATCTAAGCTGGTTTATGAAAGTAAAAAAATGCAGCAGGTTGTTCATCAAATAAAAAAAGTGGCAAGTTATCATTCGAATGTATTAATCTTGGGAGAGTCTGGTGTCGGTAAAGAAATTATCGCTTCAATGATTCATCATTTCAGCTATCGAAATGATCAGCCGTTTGTAAAAATAAACTGCGGGGCCATTCCGGAAAGCCTGTTAGAATCAGAACTTTTTGGTTATGAAAAAGGCACATTTACCGGGGGAAATAAGAATGGGAAGGACGGGCTGTTTTTTGCTGCGAACAATGGTACCATCTTACTGGACGAAGTAACCGAAATGTCCATGCCCTTGCAGGTAAAACTTCTTCGTGTTCTTCAAGAAAGAGAAATTAGACGTGTTGGAAGTGTTAAACCTATTAAAATCGATGTAAGGGTGATCGCATCAACAAACAAAAACATCAAAAAGCTAATAGATGATAAGCAATTTAGAGAAGATCTATATTATCGCTTAAATGTTTTTCCTATCGAAGTTCCTCCATTAAGGGATAGAAAAGAAGATATTCCTGCCATCACAAAACACTTTATAGAACTATTCAACCAGGAGTACAAAACAAATAAATCAATTAGCGCAGAAGCGTTAAGAGACCTAATGAAGTACAAGTGGGAAGGCAATGTAAGAGAGCTGCAGAATATTATTGAACGGGTTTTAATCATGTCCCATGGGGAAGTCATTGAAAAAGACGATGTCCTGGACATTTTATTTAACAAAGATACTGCCTCAGACTCGGGCTTTCATTTTGATATTACCGATGACGTACATTACTATGAAACTCTTCAAGCAATTGAGAGAAAAATTCTTGAGTATTCCTTGGAAAAATATAAGTCAACAGTGGAAATGTCTAAAGCCCTACACGTAAGTCAATCAACGATAAGCAAAAAGTTAAGCAAATTTGGTTTATCATTAAAGAATGCAGATCCTTTAAAATAATCCTATTCAGGTTCTCATTCCGCTCCCCAGCTCGTAAGTATGTAAAAACTAAAAGGAATTGTTGATTAATGATAAAAATAAGTAATTTTCTATCGAAGAACCTTCCCTTGCTAATTATTTTAGTTGGTGCTGGGACATATGTTTCACCGATTTATTGGAAAACAGCTTCATGGGTACCGAGTTTACTTTTAGGAGTAGTTATTTTTTTCACCGGGCTTTCGATGAATATTGATGAAATTAAAGGAATCCGCTCCAAAAGGAAAGAACTCGTCCTGGCTGCTTTGTTAAAGTGGACGATTACAGTATTTGTATCCATTGGCTTGGCTTTTGTATTTTTTCAATCGAATCATGAGATTGCGGCGGGGATTATTTTATCAGGAACGGTACCAAGTGCAACGGCAGCAACCCTATATACGTTTCTGGCGGGAGGAAATACTTCCCTAGTCATTGCCTCATCACTAATTGATGTTGGCATCAGCCCAATTGTTACTCCCCTATCAATGCTTGGACTGTCAGGAAGCAGTATAACGATTTCTTTTTTAGACCTGCTAAAATCATTTCTATTGATTGTTGTTATCCCGATGAGTACAGGACTTGCGGTTAAACAATTTTTCCCGAAAATGGCAGCCCATTCTAAAGATATGACAAGGTTTGGCTCCTCCCTTTCCTTGCTGCTTATCATACATACCATTGTCGGCAATGGCACAGAGGCGATTTCTCAGCATATCAGTTTCATACCTCTGATTATCCTTGCCACATTTATACAGGTCGTCCTGCCAATGTTCGCTGCCTACGTGATTGCTAAAAAATGTTCAGTAGCAAAAGAAGATGCAAGAGCTATTTTGTTTCAAGTCGGGCTATGCAATACAGCACTTGCCGCCATCTTAGCCTTTCAATTTATTAGTGAGCTTGCGGCCATAGCCCCCATAATAAATATGATTATTAATTTGTCAGTTGGATCCTATATCTCCAATCAGTTTTCAGCAAAAGGAAAAATTCAGGCATTGAAAATAGAAACGGGAAGGCACTAAAGAGTTGCCTTCCCGTTTTTCTTAGTTTAATTTATCAATAAATCGTTTGATTCTTTTGATGGCTTCTTGAATTTGCTCTAAAGATGTGGCATATGAGCAGCGGATATGCCCCTCGCCGCTTTCACCAAAAACATTTCCAGGGACTACAGCAACACTTTCTTCTTTTAGTAATCGTTCAGCAAACTGATCAGATGTTAGCCCTGTTGATTCAATAGAAGGAAAAGCATAAAAAGCTCCGCCCGGTGTATGACAGGAAAGTCCAATTTCATTAAAAGACTGGACGATAAAATTGCGGCGTCTGCGATAGCTTTTAACCATGTCTTCCACATCGGAGCGCCCATTTTGCAGGGCATCAATAGCTGCAAATTGAGCCATTGTTGGTGCACACATAATCGCATATTGATGAATTTTTAGCATCGCCTGCGTCAATTCTTCAGGTGCACAGACAAAACCAAGCCTCCAGCCTGTCATCGCAAAGCCCTTGGAAAAACCAGAAATGAGTATGGTTCTTTCTCTCATTCCTTTTATAGCCGCTAAACTGGTATATTTTTCATCATAAACAAGCTCTGCATAAATTTCATCAGCAATGACAAGTAAGTCGTATTTTTCTGCAACTGCTGCCAAATCCTCTAATTCCTTTTTATTAAGCATAGATCCGGTTGGGTTATTTGGTGAACAAAGCATGATAGCCTTTGTTCGAGGTGTAATCACTTCCTCAAGCTGTGACGGAAGGATTTTAAAATCATTTTCCTTTAATGTCTGAACAGTAACAGGAACCCCTCCTGCCAAATCCACCATCGGAGCATAAGATACAAAGCATGGTTCAATCACAATCACTTCATCACCCGGATCAAGGATTGCCCGCATGGCAATGTCGATCGCTTGGCTGGCACCAACAGTGACAATGATTTCTGATTTAGGCGAATAAGCAACGTGAAATTGTCTATTCATGTATGCAGCAATTTCTTCGCGCAGCTCCAATAAACCAGCATTTGCCGAGTAGGATGTATACCCTTGTTCAATGGATGTGATAGCCGCTTCCCTTACAGACCATGGGGTAACAAAATCCGGTTCACCAACACCAAGAGAAATAACCCCTTCCATGCCCGCGGCTAAATCAAAGAACCGGCGAATCCCAGATGGTTTTAATTCTTGTGCTTTTTTTGATAAATAGCTTGTTTTTGTTTTCATTAAGGTGACACCACAATTCGTTTGTCTTCGTCAGATTGTTCAAAAATTGTTCCGTCATGCTTATATTTTTTCAAGATAAAATGAGTTGTAGTAGAAATAACGGTATCAAGTGTTGATAGCTTCTGGGAAACAAAATTTGCAATTTCATTCATGGATTTCCCCTCAATTACGACAGATAAATCATACGTACCAGACATTAAATACACCGAATCTACTTCCTTAAACCGATAGATTCTTTCAGCAATTTCATTAAATCCCACTCCTCTTTGCGGAGTAACTTTCACATCAATCATTGCTGTTACACCAGTGTGATCTTCAACCTTAGACCAATCAATCACAGATATATATTTAACAATAATCTTTTGTTCTTCGAGTTTTTTGATCGCCACTTCTGTTTCTTCTGTGCTTAAGTTCACCATTTTAGCCAGGTCTTCAGTTTGAATCCGGCTATCTTTTTCCAAAATCTCTACAATTTCCAATTCCTTTTCAGAAAGTTTCATGGAAGGACCTCCAGGTTTTTTAAAATAGTTATATTATAGCAAAATTTAATCGGAACACTACTCTTTTTTAGAAACTTTTTTTATAAAAAAACCGGAAAGGTGGCACCATTTCAATAGCTATCATCCGCTAAATGAGCTCATATTATAACCCGGAGATGAAATTGACGGAGCAAAAAGGTATGACGAGAATTTTATATAAAATAAAAAACATGCGCCCTGCCATCTCGGTGAGAAGCGCATGTTTTAAAGTCTGATTAATCTTTGGATGCACGATCAATTGCATGTGGCGGCTCTTCCAGCCAGCCATTATCAACCATAATATTTGCTCCTTCCTGTACGTATACAGCAATATCCATCAGGAAACGAGCATACATGGTGCCAATATCCCTCCTGCCATTTAATGAAATGGCATTGGCATAGGACCTGATTTTCATCGAAAACATATCAATTTTATGCCACATTAGTAATTTATCCGAAAAAGGCGCATACGTAGAGGTCGTGATTAGGTCCCCCAGTAATGATGGTGACGGCAAATTATTTTCATTTAGCTGCTTGGAACAAGCCTCAATATGTTTGCCTGTTATATCTTTCCCTTTCAGCATGAAATTTTTCACTGCTTCTGATTTTGCCACCTGGCTAAATGCCATTAACAAGGTTTTACTTGTTATGTTGTTATCTATATTATCATATAAGTGGGCAATTTCTAGAGCATGAAGCGGCCGGACATCCCCGAAAAAACCTTTAAAATAGCTTTTTTGTTCTACAAATTCGACTTTTTCTGGAATCGGTATGATAGGCGGCTTGTCTAATAAACCTTTTTCAATCATCACTTCATTTACCTGTTCAATCAATTTAATTGTGGAATTCAATGTTTTGATAAAAAATTCGCGAATATCCGCTCTCACTAATATTGGTATGGCAATGGAATAGATGCTCATTCCTGCTTTGCTAGTATATCGTAAATAATGAAGATAAAACTCATCAGCAAATAGTCTTGGAGCCCCCAAGTTTACATCATCATGAGTAAAGCCAATAGGCAAAGGGAACCCTTCCTGCTCCATAAATCCTTTTGTGCTCTTAATAATTTCTTCTGTTAGTTGGAGGGCATTTTGTAAAATCTGTTTAATTTCTTCGTCATCTACATGTGTCAAATAATAGCTCAGCACACACTTTGCCATAGTGTTACCAGTGTATGTAACCCAAAGCTTACCCAATTCAACAGAAGTTAGCTTTTCCTTTGTATGATCTGACTTGCTTGATTGGATTTTTGTTGGTTTTATTGGTTTAATTGGCTCCACATCAAAAAGTCCTTTCTCTAAGATTTCCGAATTATATCAAGGAATTATTTTTTTAATATCACGATTAATATTCCCATTCTTGGCATGTATATTAAAAAATATTGGAATTAATAAAAATGGACTACGAAGAAAGTAAGTAATGGTAAAAGGTGGAATGTTGAGCGCTTGATCGGGCCATAAGTTGCAGGAAATTCGTTTGACTAGCTTGAATGCTTGTTATGTTTTGGACAGTTATAGCTGGAACTTGGTTTTGGAAGGGTGAATTCACCTCTTGTTTGGACTGCACTGGCCGGTAGTTCTCTGTGGATGTCTAAAGTTATACCGACTTCGGACTGCTCCGGCTGGAAATTCTCTGCACCTGTCTAAAGTTGTGCCGTCTTCGGACTGCTCCGGCTAGAAGTTCTCTGCACCTGTCTAAAGTTGTGCCGTCTTCGGACTGCTCCGGCTAGAAGTTCTCTGCACCTGTCTAAAGTTGTACCGCCTTCGGACTGCTCCGGCTAGAAGTTCTCTGCACCTGTCTAAAGTTGTGCC